>NZ_JBIBEO010000005.1:624827-699607 GCF_042902595.1 Streptomyces sp. NPDC012508 | reverse complement strand
GCACCCCAGACCGTTCGTCTGGACGAAGACAGCCGACGAGATCCTCGACAAAGTCGCCGCCTACTGCCAACGAATCTCTGACTCAGGTCACTAGGTCTTCATATAGAGAAAAGAATCGGAGTGCCAATTCTTCGTAAGCCATTCGATTATTTCGGAGTCCGCCAAGGATGCGGGCAAATCGCGGCTCCTCTGCCAGGTCCTTGAGAAAGGAATTTAGAGGCCCTCGATAGATGCAGTTCCGCAGCTCTTGGGCGGCGAGCATGGCGGAACCCGTGTTCAGGCGCTCGAAGACGTCGAACTTGATGTCAGGGTGAGAATCATCAGTGATGACGATGCATCGAACGGTTCGGTTTCCGAGACGCCTTTGCTCCTTGAGCGGAAGATCTGTATAGAACATTCCCTCGA
The DNA here is from genome assembly GCF_042902595.1 of Streptomyces sp. NPDC012508. Lineage (NCBI taxonomy): Bacteria > Bacillati > Actinomycetota > Actinomycetes > Kitasatosporales > Streptomycetaceae > Streptomyces > Streptomyces sp. NPDC012508. The sequence goes on along the minus strand of NZ_JBIBEO010000005.1, from coordinate 699,202 downwards.
ATTCACTAACGACCGACACCCCTCTGAGGGCAAACTCTCCCGTGAGGAAATCTTTGATCGTTTGGATTCGCTGCAGACCGTCGATGACTTCATAGGACCCATCTTCGTTCTCGGCGAAATAGCAGACCGGGACGGGAATATTCAGAAGGAAGCTTTCGATTAGTCGACTAGCCTTCGCCCTGTCCCAAACATACTTTCGCTGGTATTCGATGCTGAGCAGAAGGCGCTCGCGGTGGATGTCGTCCACCAACGTTGCAAGCGACAGGTCGTACGGCTGCGTGACGAGCCGGCGTTCCTCGATCGGAACCTCGAGCGGCTCAGCCTGCTCGGCTGTCACGTCTTGCTCGTCTTCGTCGAAGAGGGACTCTTGATCTCGCTTGGTAGACACCCTGCGTCTTCGCTCCCATCCGGACTCGATCGACTACTCACGGTCAACCGTAGAGCTTTGATCGTGTTGGGTCCTCGATATGAGTGATCTCCCGAAAATGACCTGAAGTCGGCGGGTCAGCGTCGTAGCCCTTCCCGGCGTCCTCTGGGTTGGTGTCGATCGCGATCAGGGGCGGAGACGAGGCGCTGGTAGATGCCTCAACGAAGCGCTCATCAGCCACAACGAGACCGGTACCGACGCGGAGCGACCGCACCCGGCCGCCGTGACCTCGCGGCAGCAGCTGCTCCCCGAATGCCCATTCCCCGATGGTGCGGTCGCCTCATGTACCCGTCACCAGTGACAGCGGGGTACGGGGGCCCCGCCCAACTGGGTCCCAGCGGAGGGCTGTCGTGCCCAAGAGGCCATCCCTCCCCCGCTGCTGGCCATTCGTGGCACCCCCTCCCGGCCGCAGTCGCCAGCGCTCCTCGCCTGGCCCTGGAACGACTCCCAGGTATGCGAAGCTGGGCAACGCTACCCCTCAACCCGAGCTGTCAGGCGTGCGGCCGGCGGCCGGGCCGGAGCGGGGCGAAGACAGGAGCGGCGGCCCAGGGCCGCGCGCGCCGCGCTGTGCGCGGCGAGTGCAGGTCCCCGTAGAGCCCAGTGATGGCGTGCAGCAGGTCGGCCAGGGCGTCCGTGCAATAGCCGATATGGGTCTCATGCTCCGAAGCGCCGTCGGCGATCCGGTATGTGACACCCCCGACGCCGACCAGTTCCCAGGTGAACTGGAGATCACCCGCCACCCTCAGCCCTCCCGAGTTGATCGCCGCCCCGTCATCGGTTGATAGGGATCTCGTAGATGATCTCGCACAGGGCGGCGGGCACGACAATGTCTGCCGTCTCGACGGGCCGCCCCTGGTCGCTGTAGTACGTCCGCCGGATGTGCGTGAGGAGCGCAGCCTTCTGGATCCCGAGAAGCGAAGCTCCCTCGGCAGTTGCCTGGCGCGGTTCAGGCTGCTCGACGAGAGCAGCTCCGGATCACATCCGGAGCTGCTCTTGCTTGAATAGTGCCCTGGCGCGGCAAAGAACGGTGGCTACTCGTACATCGTTGCCGCTTGAAGCGCTTGGGCGAAGAAGCGCCAGTCACCTTCGGCTGGCAGCTCGCGACCGGCGTTGCGGTACCAACCGTCTGCGTCGTCAATCCAGGCTGCCAAGGCCTCCAGGAACCCAGGAAGGTCTACGTTGCCCCACAGATCACCGCCGTCGACGGTGCCCCGGTGCAGGGAACGGACGAAGGATGCAAGGTCCTCTCTGCTGTCGACGTGTTCAGGTGAAGTGGTCATGCTCGGCACCCTACTTGGAACGCCACCTCCGGCGATGGGGCGACCTGAAGGTGTTACTCCTCGTCGCTCCGCTCCAGGACCAAGCCGACCGAACCGTCCTCTAGCCCGTTGCTGTCTTCGAGGTGCAGGTGCGCTCTGTCGGATACGCCGTCGCCGGCGAGCACGAGCAGGTGGCCCGCCAGAGTCCTGAGTCCCGCGGCATTCGCCTCGATGACAACCTCGCCCCCAAGGTTGCGCACCTCGATCCGTGCGTCCGCGTCCCACGTAAAGACGAGTGCGGAACTATCCATCACCGTGACGTGGGTGCTCTCGATCGAAGCATGGTGTTGTTCGGAACCCATGGAGACCATGATGCCGCCCATGGCACACGGCTCCGGAGGCCCGCCCACATGTCTCCGCTGGTCAGAGCCGTGATGGTGTCCTGACGGGAGTCATCAGTCCACAAATGGGCCGCGAGAGTCGATCAAGGGTTTGCCGCCTGCGCCTGGGCTCCGCCGCCCGAGACCAACATAGGCCGAGGAGGACATCACCCCGTGATGCCCTCCTCATGCTCCGGTCCCGTCTGCTCTTGTCCCGTACGCAGTCCATCAGCCTCCGGTGATAGTCGTGCAACTAGACGCCCCAAGCCAAAGAGCAGACCGAACCCCAGCAGGATCAGCAGCAACGCCGCACCAATTCGGTCGCCCCAAGCGACGCGCTCGTCAAGTAGGAGCCCTGGGGTGACACTGCACACAATGATCAGGACGCTGTAGAACAAAAGTCGAACGAGTGACCCAGGGGTCGCGCGCAACGGGTACAGCAGCAACAGCCTTCTGATCCGAGCCCAGAAGGGTGTGCGCCGGGGCTGCGGGATCTCATTGAGCGATGTATGGACTGTACGCAGCTGGCTGACTAAGAGGTTGGATGCCCAGAGCCTCGTACGGGCGATATCCACACCTGGAGCAACCGCCGCATGGGTGCTGAACCACTGAGACATGAATGCCAGGTAGGCCTGGGCTTCTTCCAGTTCGTGTCGGCGCCTGGCCTCGGAGCGGCGCCGCGTGCGCCACTCCTGAAACCACAAGCCAGCAGCCCCGAGGAGGGAGGCAACGACCGCCGTGAGTACCGATCCAACGATGTCGCTACCCGTGCTTGTCGCGGCAGTCATGCCCATTCCATCGCCTCGCTCAGCTGGAGCGGTCCTCACGCCCTATGAGCCGAGCATGCCGTTCCACCAAGCGCATGCGCTCAGCATGATCCGCCGTCTGGACCACGGCAGGAGCTGCAGGAGCGGCCAGAGACGAGAAATACCCCATCTTGCCTGACCGCCACCCCTGGGAGCGAACCAGTAGGTGAGGGGCACGCTGGCCTGTGCGCTCGCGCGGACTGCCGCTGCCCCAGCCAGGGCGCAGCTCGCGGATGCCGAGGGGTGCCGCACTGGACTGCCCTCATCCACCGCCGTTGATGTCAGATTTGGATGTCAGACCGCCGTGACATCCTCCGCCCATGAGAATGACTTGGGCGGACTTCTGGGCTCTGATAGCGACCTTGGACGGCGCCGCCACACAGGCGAGCTGCGAACGCCTCGCGGAGGAGCTGAGCCGCCACCCCGTGCCCGAGATCATCGGCTTCGCGGAACGTCATGCGGAGGCTCTGTACCGCTTGGACCAAGAGAAGTTCGGCACCCTGCCCGTGGTCGACCTGACGGCCCGATACGGCAGCCCCTTCCCGCAGTCGTCTGACGTGTTCCTGTACACGCGCTGCGCAGTGGTGGCTGCTGGACAGGCCGTCTGGGAGAGCGTCTTCTTCGATGTCGACAAGTTCTCCCCGTACACCGCAAGCGAGTGCGACGGCGAGTGGTTCCTGTACGTGCCGGACAAGGCGTACGAGCTCGCCACCGGCGAGGAGTGGGACCGCTCGACCCGATACTGCTTCGAGAGCTACTCGAACAGGGACGGCTGGCCGCACCTGAAGGACCGAGGCCGCTAGCGGTTGACGGGCACCTCATAGACGATCTCGCACAGGGCTGCGGGCACGACGATGTCAGCCGTCTCCACAGGCCGGCCCTCGTCGCTGCGGCTTCTCCCCTGGTCCGGCGCGGACGGCAAACCCTGCTTCCTGAGCACCGATGACAGCGGCGGGCACTTGTCCCGCCTGGCCGACAACACCGAGGCGATCCAACTCGGCCTGTCGGCCAAACTCCTGGAACACGCAACCGCGGTACTGGCCGACGAAATGGCAGCCCCGGATGAGCTGCGGCTCCTGGCGACGGACCTGACAGGGGCCCTGCGGGACACGCTCCGAGTGGCGGAAAGCCGCGGCCATCGCCTGCTGCCAAGTCCAGGCGCCACTGCCAAAGAGGGCCCGACCCTGTCGGCGGCGGCCTTCGGATGACGGGCCAAATCCCCTCCAGAACAACGAGAAGCCCCGGACTGAGTCCGGGGCTTCTACCTGCACACGGCCCCGGAGGCCCTGTGCATCTCACACGTTTCTGCAGGTCAGGAGGCCGTCCTTGTCTCTGATGCCGAGGCTTGTCCACGCATAGGCCGCGGCGCTGACGGCTCTATCGCAAACCGTTCACCGTCATGTGGGCCTCTTACGGCAAGGGTTCGGCCTTGACGAGCCTGTTGATGGCCTCACGACCACGCTCGGTCAAACGCAGTCCGACGTCCCCAATGATCCGTCGGCCACGGCGCCCCATGTTGGGGGCGGTCTACTAGCTCCGCTAGGCCATCCCGCGTCAGGTTGTCGAAAGCCCAGTCCATCCCCCGCGGGATGTCAATCTCTTGGCGGGCTGTATCACTCGCCAACCACTGCAATGCTTGCAGCTCAAGCGGGCCATAGCGTCCGGACAGTAGGCCAAGGTTCGTCTTGTACTGCTTCATCGACTTGGGATCGATTTCGCCGCGATCGAAGCGCGTATGGCAGGTCGGACATGGTGTAATCAAATTATCGAACACATGTTCCCGAACGTTTGCGTACGGCTTGATGTGGGCGAACTCCACCGGCGTTGAGCGGCACGTCGGGATCGCACACCGGTGGCCGGCCTCCACCAGCACTTGGCGCTGAAGCGCCATTGGGATCGCAGGTCTTCCTTGAGGCATGCAGTCCACCATAAGGCGCGCCTAGCGTTCACGTTATCGATCCCCGTTAGTTGCGCAATATAGTACATATGCCCCAGAAGGCGTAAATTGCGCAGCTCTCTGATGATCTGCCAACTACGCGAGATCTTGCGACACGCCGTACTATCAGGACTCCGTTAGGCAGTGGGGGGCAGCGGGTGAGCGCTTCAAGCGTAGGCAGCCAGCTAGAGTCGGCGCTGACGACAGCCAAGGACTTGCTCATCAGCAACCCTGAGTACTCAGAAATTCCTGACGTGGCCGGGTATGCCGACATTGAGGATCAATGGAATAAAGGCTATCGAGAAATGCTTCAGGTGGCCATCCTTGATGGTGATTGCACGCCTAGGCATACGGAGATAGTCGACTATCCCAAAAATGCCATAACCTTCCGCCCTCTGGCTCGCTTCTCTGCGCGGGATCGACTGATCTATGACGCTCTAGTCTATTCGGTTGGTGCAAGTATTGACGCGCAGATTCAGCGTCCTGTTTATAGCTACCGCTGGAACCATAAGGCGGGTAAACCGAGATTTTGGTTCGGGCCATGGAAGCGCATGCAGACTGAGGCTCGAAGGACACTCGGATCTGACAAGCGGCTGCGCATGGCCACGCTTGATGTCTCCTCCTTCTATGAGCATATAGATGTCGAAATCCTTGCGGATGACCTCGCGTGTGTGTCGCGGAGAGGGGGCGCCTCGAAGAATCTCAACAGATTTCTGACAAGCTTTCAGCGAATTAATCACGCCTGGGGCCTTCCGCAAGGGTCAGATGCATCCGGGGTTTTGGCTAACCTGTACTTGGCCCCCGTAGACGAGCACCTATCCAAGAACAAATTCCAGTTCCTCAGGTACTCGGATGACATCATGATCTTTCATCGGGACTGGACGGAGCTTCGAGACGTCCTGAGTGAGATCAATAAGATATTCCGGGCTCGCAGGCTCTCGATGTCCGCCCAGAAGACGGGGATCCTAGAGCCCGAGGATGCCTTTAAGCGTATACATGACGCAAGGAAGGCCTCACTCTCTGCGGCATGCGATATCGGCATACCCGGAACATTTGTGGAAGTTCGGCAGTATTTCGACGAAATCATCAAGGGCGAAATGCTGGATACCCGGTCTCTCCGTTTCGTAATTAACCGCTTAGCCAAACTCGAAGACGACTACGCTGTAAGCTGGTGCCTTGATAATCTCCCTTTCATGGCACATGTGGCCAAGGAGGTATTTTCCTATCTCCGCATCTTCACTGATCGAGTCGATGAGATCCAGCGAAAACTTGTCAATTTCATGAGGTCTGGGGCTAGTGAAAGCTACCCTTATCTCGAACAGCGAATTCTGCGCTACTTTCTAACGATGGGGCTGCAGGATGATCGCCTAAAGGAGTCGGCTTGGCAGATTTTGGAGGATCGAAACCGAGAAGATTTCCCGCGAGAGTTCGCTAGTCGCTACTTGGGTCGGGCGGCATCTGTTTCTGAGGCGCAACTTCTTCGGCATAAGTTCGAGGAGGAGCCCAGCGTTACAATGCGCAGGGCGCTTTTGATGTCCCTTTATGAGTCGAAGCATCTTTCGCAGCGCTACTTGCGCGATGTTGAAGAGTACCTCCCTCAATTGAAGTGGGTATGCAGATTTTTGAGTACGGGCCCTCGGATACCAGTCTCATAGACGGGGATTAATGGTGACACTAACGGACTCGCAGATTGAGGCTGTCAAAAGTCAGCTTGAGTTGATTCACGGAAATTGCCTTTACAGTGCTCAAGCATATTTTGAGGCTTCGAAGCGCGCCGAGCTGTGGGGGCGACTGATGATCTTCATCCCCGCCTGCCTGTCTGCGGTATCTGGCTTTATGGCTGCTTTTGGCGACAAGGCCTTCTGGGGGGGTATGGCTGCCGTCTCGGGGGCTGTAGCGGCCACGGCTTCGTTCCTTGGGGGAACGAAAAAAGCCGCCGATTTCTTGATTTCCGCCCGCGCTTACACAATCCTGCGGCACAGGGTGAAGCTCGAATTGCAGCTACTGTCGGCCGATGCGGACTACGCTGAGGTGCGTCAGTGTGTAGAGGACCTGAATCGTGAGTACACGCAGATTGTGGCTAGTGACATTCCGGTGCCAAACAGATCCTTCACCGTGGCGAGCAGGCGGATCGATGCCGGCGCTGCATCGTGAGCGGAGGATGACGGCCACGCGCGCTTCTGGTCAGCCAATGTAGGGCCGCGGCTGCAGCCTGAAGCACCTCACTCCCATCCCGTCTGCCGTCGACCCACACACCGTGGAGCAGGCGCGGTGCCGGGCGTCCGGGTGGAGCGCGCCACTGTACGAACGACCTGGACGCCCGGTGCTGTGCCTGCTCGGCTCTGCCTGGGTCGACGGCAGACGGGATGGGAGTCCCCAACCGACACATCCCACCGGCCGACACTCGCGAACGGGCCCCTCCATCCCGGAGCCTGAGCGCCCCCGCCGGAGGGATCGTCCTGAGCTCTACTCTCGTACGCCCTCGGCCACGGCGCGAGTTCGCCACCCATCAACCCCAGCCGTCAGGCGTGCGGCCGGCGGCCGGGCCGGAGCGGGGCGAAGACAGGAGCGGCGGCCCAGGGCCGCGCGCGCCGCGCTGTGCGCGGCGGGTGCCTTGATGAAGTAGAGAAACTCATACCGCACCTGCAGTCCTCCATGCCTCGAGGTGCGTCAGCGCCGGCCGCGTTGATCTATCAGCACCTGGTGAACGGTCGTGACCACGCGATCGCCGCCCACGTCGACGAGCAGATCAGGAAGGTTCGGCCGGCGGCGCCCGAAAGACGCATCTGGCACGTAACTGGCACGACGCCTCTCCCCCGCCCTCTCGGCTGAGGAACGAACGAGGCCCAGGTTCCCGGTTCAGTACCGGTGACCTGGGCCTTCGTCGTGCTTCCTGCTGGTGGGCGCGGACGGTTTCGAACCGCCGACATCTGCTTTGTAAGAGCAGCGCTCTACCCCTGAGCTACGCACCCGTGGAGTGAGGCAACAGCGTACATGGCTCATGGGTGGGTCCCGCAAACCGGTTGATCCGGGGGTTAGCCCCACCTTCCCGTGGGTGGGTCGCCGGATCGTCCCGGGTGGTGGGGGTCCGTAGCGTTGGGGGTCAGTCAGCGTGTCACCTGGGGGTTTGGTCGTCATGGTCGGTCGTCTTCGCATTCGTACGTTCCTCGTCGCCGGTGGCGTCCTCGTCGGGGGCCTCGGGCTTGTCGGGTGTGGGAGTACGGAGGTGGAGGGGGCGCCCGTGGAGAAGAAGGCCTTCGCCTTCTCCGGGGACTCGCTCGTCGTCGATGCCGACAACTCCGAGCTGGAGATCGTGCCCGCCGACATCAAGGACGTGCGGGTCCAGCGGCAGGTCGACGGGTGGGTGTTCATGGGGAGCGGGCCCGAGCCTGTCTGGGGGCTCGAGGACGGGCGGCTCACCCTGCGCGTGAAGTGCGAGGCCGTCGCCAGCAACTGTGACTCCGTCCACCGGATCCAGGTGCCCCGTGGCGTCGCCGTCACCGTGGAGGACGACAACGGGAAGGTGACCGCCGAGGGGTTCGACACCGACCTGAAGATCCGGTCCGACAACGGCGCCGTCGTCGTCCGGGGCTCCTCCGGGGCCCTCGATCTGACCAGCAACAACGGGGAGGTCGTCGTCGAGGGAGACACCCGCTCCGAGCGGGTCGTCGCGCGGTCCGACAACGGGGCCGTACGGATCGCGCTGAGCGCCGTCCCCGGGCATGTGGAGGCCGTCAGCAACAACGGGGAGGTCGACATCGCGCTGCCCGACGCCACGTACGACGTCGACGGGCGCAGCGACAACGGCGAGGTCCGGATCGACGTGCCCACCCGGAAGGGCAGCGCCCATGTCGTGACCGCCCACAGCGACAACGGGGAAGTCGTCGTCCGCAGCGCGAACTGACGGGCCCGTGTGTTCGTCCTTACCTGGTGGGACAATGAACCGGACCGGGCAGGGCGGACACAGCACGGGAGAGGGACGTGGCGGCGACTCACGCGAGGGGTACGTCTACGAGCGCCGTGACGGGGGCGGAAACGGGAACAGGGACCCCGGAAGAAGGCGCGCGCGGGGGCTCGCTCCGGCTCGGCGTCCTGATTCCGCTGCTCGCCGTCGCCCTCCTTCCCGCCGCCTTCGCCGGCGGCGGGAACCGGCGCTGGTTCGGCGGCCGCGGCGAGAGTCAGCGGGCCGAGGCGCAGGCCGCCAAGGACGACGCGGCCGCCGCGTTCTACGAGCTGGACACCGCCCAACGCGATCTGCGGATCTCCATCGAGACGATCACCGCGGTGGACGACTCCCCCGGCGCCCGCCGCGCCATCGACGGCTTCGCCGCCCTCGGGCAGCGGATCGACGAGGTCAGCCACGCCTACATCACCGCCGTCGACGCGCACGACCTCGACCGGGACGAGCTGGACGCGGCCACCGCGCAGCGGGCCCGCACCGAGCTGACCAGGGCCAAGGACGAGCTCGTACGGGTCAAGGCGGAGCTGGACCGCTTCGCGCAGGGGCTGGGGCCGCTCCTCGACACGGCCGAGACCCAGCTCGCCCGGCTCGCCCCCGCCATCGAGCGGGCGCGACAGGCGCTCCGGAACGCGAGCACCGCTCTCGACACGGCCCGCGGCGCCGGACTTCGCGCCGACGATCTCGCCGCCCGGCTCGCCGCCCTCGGCCCCGACCTCACCCGGCTCAACGAAGGCGCCGGCCGCCACGGCGTCGCCGACACCCTCCAGCGCGCCGACAAGGTCCTGCGCGACGCCGAGGCCGTCCGCACCGAGGCCGAGCGCCTCCCCGAGCGGGCCGCCGAGACCGACAAGCGCCTCGTCTCCCTCCGTACCCGCGCCGAGGCGCTCACCACCCGCACCGGCACCGTCGAGCCGGTCCTGTCCGAACTCCGCCGCCGCTTCACCGCCGCCTGCTGGCAGGACCTCCAGCACGTCCCCTCCCAGGCCGCCGACAACGTTCGCAAGGCCGAGGAGAAGCTGACGGAGGCTGCCAAGGCCCGCGACGAACAGCGCTGGCCCGACGCCACCAGCCTCCTCGCCACCGCACGGGCCCTGCTCAACGCCACCGACGAGGCCGTCTCCGCCGCCGGCGACCGGCTCCGCCGCCTCGACGCCGTCGCCAAGGACCCGCAGCACGAGATCGACCGCGCCCGCTTCACCATCCGGGACGCCCAGCGCCTCGCCATGGCCGGGCGCAACACCCCCGACCCGCGCCACGCCCGCCCCCTCGACGACGCCGTGGGGCGGCTCGACCGGGCGATCGGCACGCTGGAGGGCCGCCACCCCGACTACTGGCACTTCCTGACCGAACTGGAAGGCGTACGCGCGACTGCTTCCCGAGTCGTCGAGCAGATCCGGGAGGAGCGGGGCGCCGGGCACCACTCCGGCTAGCCTGTCCGTATGCCTCGATACGAGTACCGCTGCCGCACGTGTGGCGACACCTTCGAACTCAGCCGTCCCATGGCCGAGTCCTCCGCCCCCGCCGCCTGCCCCGCCGGGCACGACGACACCGTGAAGCTGCTGTCGGCCGTTGCCGTGGGCGGATCGGCGGCACCTGCTCCATCCGGTGGTGGCGGTGGTGGCGGCGGCTGCTGCGGTGGTGGCTGCTGCGGCTGACCGGCCGCCCCTCAGGCCCGTTCCTCAGGCCCGTTCCTGGAGGCCGTTCCTGGAGCCCGCTCCCGGGAGCCTCGAGCCCGTCCGTCAGCTGCCCAGGTAGCGGAGCACCGCGAGGACCCTTCGGCTGTAGCCCTCGCCCCGCCCCGTCAGCTCGAGCTTGTCGAAGAGCGCGTTGATGTGTTTCTCCACCGCGCTCTGCGACACGTGCAGCTGCCTGGCGATCGCCGCGTTCGTGTGCCCCTGCGCCATCGCCGCGAGCACCTCGCTCTCCCGGGGCGTCAGCCGCGCCAGCGGATCGGTGTGGGTGGTACGGACGAGCAGACGGCGGACGACCTCCGGGTCGAACGCCGTCCGCCCGTCCCCCACCCGTTCCAGCGCGTCCAGGAACTCGTCGACCTGCGCCACCCGGTCCTTCAGCAGATAGCCCACGGCTCCCGACTCACCGGTCAGCAACTCGGTGGCGTACCGCCCCTCCACGTACTGCGAGAGCACCAGCACCCCGACGTCCGGCCACTCCCGGCGGATCTCGAGTGCCGCCCGCAGCCCTTCGTCCGTGTGCGTCGGCGGCATCCGTACGTCGGCCACGACCACGTCCGGCGGGTCCGCCCGTACCGCCGCGAGCAGTTCGACCGCGTTGCCGACCGCCGCCGTCACCTCGTGGCCCTCCTCGGCCAGCAGCCGTACGAGCCCTTCCCGTAGCAGCGTCGAGTCCTCCGCCAGGATCACGCGCACGGCAGGACCGCCCGTACGACCGTCGGCCCGCCCGCCGGGCTGTCCACCGCGAACCGCCCGTCCAGCGCTGCCGCCCGGCTCGCGAGTCCGCTCAGACCGCTGCCGGACGCGTCCGCGCCACCCGCCCCGTCGTCCGTCACCCGCACGCTCAACTGCTCACCATCCAGGGTTACTTGTATGTCGATACGGGTCGCGCCCGCGTGCTTGACCACATTGGTGACCGCTTCCGATACGAGGAAGTACGCCACCGTCTCCACCGCCCTCGGAAGCGGCCCCTCCACGGCGTACCCGAGCCCCACGGGCAGCGTGCTCCGTTCCGCGACCGTCTCCAGGGCCGCGCGGAGACCGCCCTCGTCGAGGACGGCCGGGTACACCCGCCAGGCCACCTCCCGCAGTTCGGCCAGCGCGCGCCGGCTCTCCTCGTGGGCCTGGAGCAGCAGGGCGTCGGCGCCCTCCGGGTCGCGGGCACGGATCCGGCGCGCCCGGCCGAGCAGCATGCCGAGGCCGACGAGCCGCTGCTGGACACCGTCGTGGAGGTCGCGCTCGATCCGGCGCCGCTCGTCGTGGACGACGTCCATCACCTCGGCGCGGCTGGTCGCCAGCTCGGCGATCCTGGCCTCCAGGGCGTCGGCGTGGCTGGGCCCGGAGCGTCGGGCGAGTCCGTCCTCCAGGGCGACGACGCCGAGGGCCCCCTGGGCGGAGAGGAAGACCAGGAAGAAGCCGCCGAGACTGCTCAGGCTGACGAGCCAGGGATGGTCGATGTCGGTGATCAGCCAGCCGACGAAGACGAAGGCCGCGAGAGCGAGGCCGTACGCGGCGCAGCCGAGGAGGACCCCGCCGAGCACCCCGAGCGGCCAGCGGGCTGCGAGGTAGCGCAGGGCGGCGCCGTCGTGGACCCCGGGGAGGCGGACGCCCAGGAAGCGGTCGAGGCGGGCCCGCTCCAGGCGGGTGAGGGCGTGTGCGGCCGCGTTCAGGGGGCGCAGGACGGCTCCGCGGCCGCGGGGCGAGGCGAGTACGGGCAGCAGCGCGAGTCCGCCGACGACGGTGCCGAGGAGCTCCGGGACCGCCGTCCCGGCCCCGAGCGCGAGGCCGAGGGCCAGGCGCGTCCAACGCGCGAGGTACCGGAGGAGCGGCCGCCCGGACCGGCCGACCCCCGGATCGGACGAACGTACGACCGACCACCCCGACCCCCGCGCCGCCGGCCGCCCCTCCGACCACTCGGACCGGCGTCCCGCCGAAGACGAGCCCGCCGGCATCAGGACCGGGGGCGAGGTCGGGGCCGGAGGCGAGCTCGGGGTAGGGCCCGAAGGCGGCCCCTCAGTCGGCCCCGCAGACGGGCCCGGAGGCGAGGTCGGGGTCAGGCCCGGAGGCGGCCCCGCAGTCGGCCCCGTACTCGGGCCCGAAGTCGGCCCCGAAGTCGGCCGTTCCGCGCGGCCGGCCTGCCGACTGTCGTCGTCCCGGGCTGAGTTCGTCATGATCCGTCACGCTAGCCGGACCGCGCCCCCACCCGCACTGCGGAAAACCGCACCCCTCCTCTGCGGGCTCCATCAGTCCCCGCCCCGCGCCCGCTTCCTAGCGTGGACGTCATGGAAGCCTGGATCAACAGCCTCATGGACACCCTCGGCGCCCCCGGTGCCGGGCTCGCCGTCGCCCTGGAGAACCTCTTCCCGCCCATCCCCAGCGAGGTCATCCTGCCGCTGGCCGGATTCGCCTCCGCGACCGGGCGGATGGATCTGTTCGCCGCCCTCCTCTGGACCACCGCCGGCTCGGTGGCCGGCGCGTGGGCCCTCTACGGCGTCGGGTCGGCGCGCTGCTCGGCCGGGAACGTACCGTCGCCGTCGCCGCCCGGCTGCCCCTGCTGAAGGTCTCCGACATCGAGCGGACGGAGGCGTGGTTCGCCCGGCACGGTACGACGGCGGTCTTCTTCGGCCGGATGGTGCCGATCTTCCGCAGCCTCATCTCCGTCCCTGCGGGCGTCGAACGCATGCCGCTGCCCGTCTTCCTCCTCCTGACGACGCTCGGCAGCGCGATCTGGAACACCGCCTTCGTGCTCGCCGGTTACGCGCTCGGTGACAACTGGGAGGCGGTCACCGGCTATGTGTCGGTCTACTCGAAGGCGGTGCTCGCGGTCGCCGCAGCGGCCGTCCTGGGCTTCGTCGGGACGCGGTTGCTCAGGCCGGGTCGGGGAGCGCGGCGGGGGACCCGTTGAGGAGCTGCGCCGGGATGGCGGCGGACGACCGGTGGTCGGCCACGGCCGCCCGGAAGCGGCGGAGGATCTCCTCCCCGGCCGCCACGCCCCGCTCCGCGAGGACGTCGAGGTGTGCGGCGGTCCAGGCGGTGTCCGCCAGTTCGCCGTGGCCGGGGCGCCAGGCGCGGTCGGCGGCCAGCAGGAGGTCCGCGTCGAGCAGCGAGTCCCCCGCGGCCAGGACGAGGTCCGCGCCGCAGCGGCGGGCCACCTCCCGCATCGCCGCGCTCTTGGTGAGCGGCTTCGGTACGGCGTACACCTTGCGGCCCTGGAGCGAGACCGTCCAGCCGCGGTCCGCCGCCCACTCGCCGAACCGCTTCAGCCAGTCCTCCGGCATCCGCTCCCGCTCCACGACGAGATACGCGAACAGATCCTCGGCGACCCGGTGCTTACGCACCCAGGACAGGTCGGTGGTGGCGGTGAAGTACGCGCGGATCTCGGCGAGCGGCGCGCACTCATCGGCGAGCCTGCGCAGCACGGACTCGTGCCAGTCGCGGTCGGCGGCGCCGTCGACGAGGATGTGCCCGCCGTTGGCGCAGATCGCGTACTTCGGTGCGGTGCCGGGGAGTTGGATGCGCTGGTACTGCTTGCGCGTACGTGTCGTGGTGGGTACGAAGACCGCTTCGGAGCCCAGCCGTTCGAGCAGCGCGGCCGCGTCCTCGGTCATGTAGGACAGCGGCTTGGACTCGTGCACCTCCACGCTGAGCAGCCGGGGCGCCTGGGCGTCGGGCATGCCGAGCGCGAGGGCCGCGGAGGAGTAGATCAGCGTACGGTCGAGGTCGCTGGCGACCATCACGGAGCCGCTGCCCGAGGGTGCCGAAGCGATCGACGTCACCGAAGTGGCCGAAAGCGCCGCAGCAGGCGAAGTGGCCGAAGCCGTCGTGCTCACCGAATTCACCGGAGTCACCGAAGTCACTGGGAGACCACCGCCTTTCCGTCGGCGCCCGTGGCGCCTCTCGTGAACTGAGGGTGGATCAACCCCACACAGGTGTACGGGAGTCCGTCGACCTCCTCGACGGGAACCCCGCGCTGCTCGGCGAGGAGGCGTACGTGGGCGAGGTCGGCGCCCGCGTCTCGCTGGGCGAGGATCTTCCAGGGGACGCGGCGCAGCAGGACCCGGGTGGTCTCGCCGACACCGGGCTTGACCAGGTTGACGTCATGGATGCCGTACTCCTCGCTGATCCGCTCGACGGCCGCCCAGCCCTCCCAGGTGGGCGTGCGGTCGGCGGCGAGCAGCTCCTTCACTCCCGTCGCGACGTCCTCGGCCACTTCGTCGAAGCGGGCGGCGACGGCGTCGAGGAAGGCGTTCGAGACGTCGGCGCCGGCCAGCTCGCGGTAGAACTTGCCGCCGTGGAAGTCGTCCGGGCCGACGAGGTCGGCGCGCAGGACCGTACGCGATATCAGGCCGGAGACGGTCGAGTTGAGGCAGGCGGAGGGGATGAGGAAGTCCTCGCGGGTGCCGTACGTACGCACGCAGGAGCCGGGGTCGGCGAGGACCGCGATCTCCGGGTCGAAACCGGTGATCCCCTCGGCTCGCTCGAACTCCATGATGGCATCGGCCAGTTCGCGGGTGATGGCGCCCTTGCCGGTCCAGCCGTCGACGAAGACGATGTCGGCCGGGTCGTGGTGGGCGGCGAGCCAGCGCAGCGCGTTGGCGTCGATGCCGCGGCCACGGACGATCGAGACGGCGTAGTGGGACAGTTCGAGGCCGTGGCGGGCCTGGGCCCAGCGGCGCATGAGAACGCCGACGGGGGTGCCTGCCCGGGCGAGGGAGACGAGCACGGGCGTGCCGGCCTTCTCGGCGAGGACGGTCTCGGTGACGGTGCCGACGGCGCGGGCGATCCGGGCGGCCGAGGTCTCCAGGGCGGCGTGGAAGAGCTCCTGGTACTGGGTGCTCGGCTGGTACTCGACCGGCAGCGACTCCGCGTAGTGGGCGCCGCCGCTCTGGATCGCCTCCTCGCGCTCCTCGGTCGGCGCCTCCAGTTCGACGTCCGAGAGGTCCTGGAGCAGCCAGCCGACCTCCTCGGGGGCGTACGAGGAGAAGGCGGGGCCGCGGAGGGGCTCGGGCAGCATGGAGCTCCTTTCGGGAGCTTGGGTGGCTTCAGGAGCGTGGATGGCGCGAGTGCTTGAGGGAGCGGAAGTGGCTCGGAGCTCGTGGCTCGCCTCGGGAGCGGAGGTGGCCCGGGTGACATCGCGAGCGTGGACAGCGCGCGTGGCCTCGCGCGCCTGGGTGCTGTGGGTGGCTTCGGGAGCGGAGGTGGCCCGGGTGACATCGCGAGCGTGGACAGCGCGCGTGGCCTCGCGCGCCTGGGTGCCGCGCGTGGCCTCGCGCGCCTGGGTGTCGCGCGCGGCCTCGGCGCCTAGGGGGGCTTCGGCTTCCGCGGCGGCCTCCAGGGCCTGGGAGGCCGCGACGGTCCGCTTCGCCCCGCACTCCGGCACGTACGACGGGACCACCGCGAGCACCACGTGCGGGATGTGGGCCGCGAGCTGGGCCAGCAGGCCGTCCGGGGCGTGCAGCTCCGGTGTGTCGGCGACGGAGTCGACGACGGCCACGACCGCGTCGAAGCCGGCGCCGGCGACGTTGTAGGCGTACCGCTCGCCGGGGCCGTCGGCGGGCTCGTCGTGGGCGGGGAAGACGAGCCGGGTGCGTATGGCGTATCCGGGGTCGTCGACCGCGAGGACCGGGGAGCGGGTGGTCGTGGAGTACGAGACGTCCCGGCCGGCGCGCTCCAGGGCGACGGCGAGGCGCAGCGGCGCGTACATCAGCTCCTCGAAGCCGAGGACGAGTATGCGGCGCGCCCCGCCCAGAGCGGCGCCGAGACGCTGGGTCATGGCCGGGAGGGCGTCGTTCAGGGCGGCCGCGTGGGGCGCTGCGAAGCCGTGGCGGCCGCCGTCCGGTATCGAGGTCGGCCAGCCGAGTTCGACGCGTACAGGGGCCGTCAGGGGCGTCCTGGGCGGCGGAACGGACCCGTCCGGGGCATCCGGCGCGGTCTCGTGGGCGGCGACCAGCGCCTGGCCCTTCTCCAGGACCCCGTCCGGCAGTCGTACGGTGCCGGCCGCGCCGGTCACCAGGTCGACGCGGGCGCCGATCTCCCGGGCGAAGGCCTCCAGCCGGCCGAGGTCCTCGGCCGAGCGCATGTCGACCAGGGCCACGACCACGTACCGCTCGCGCGGGAAGCGTTCGTGCAGGTCGCGGATGGTGTTGAGGACGGTGTTGCCGGTGGAGAACTCGTCGTCGACGAGGACGAGCGGTCCGTCGCCCGCCAGCAGCTTCGGATCCTCGGGGAGCAGGAGGTGCGAGGTGGCGTGGGAGTGGGACTCCTCGAAGCCGCCGGCGCTCACCACCCCGTCGACGGGCCGGCGGGTGGAGTGCAGGTAGGGCGCGAAGCCCAGGCCGTCGGCCACCGAGTGGCCGAGGCCGGTGGCCGTCTCCGCGTAGCCGACGACCACGCTGCGGGCGGCCTCGTCCGGGCCGAGCAGGTCACGCACCCGCAGGCCGAGCGAGAACCCGGAGCCGTAGACGACGCCAGGCCGCTGCGGGACGTGCTTGCCGAGCACGTTGGAGACCAGCAGATGCGCGCGCTTCGGGTTGCGGCGCAGTGCGAGGCCCAACAGGCCCGGGAGCTCCTCGCCGCCGATCAGTTCGACGCCCAGTCGCTCCGCGACCCACGTTCCCGACCACACCACGTCGTCCATCACCTTCCGTCAGCCGGCCAGTCCGGCGGTGAGCAGATCCACGAAGCCGACGTCCTCCTTGGCGACGCCGAAGACCTCGGCGCGCAGGAGGGTCCGTTCGGCCCACGCGCGATGCGGCTTCACCTCGTTCATCTTGTTCGTGTACGCGGAACGCATCACTCCGCCCCCGCCGCGCTCGGGTTGCAGGATGTCCTGCGCGTCGCTGAACTCCTCGTGGCTGACCACGGAGAGCGCGTGCACGGGCACCACGTGTGTGGGGTGGATACAGGTCTTGCCGAGCAGGCCGTTGGCCCGGTCGAGTTCGATCTCGCGCAGCAGCCCGTCGAGGTCGCGCTCGATGAGGGCGGTGCGCAGGTCCTCGGCGCTGCCCTCCAGGAAGGGGCTGCGGCGCAGCTGGGGCTTGAACATGCGCTCACCGAGCCGGAAGTACTCCCAGACGGGTCCGGTGATGGTGAAGCCGGTGCCGTCGGAGCGGCCGAGGACGTTGACGACGTCGGCGATCACGTGGGCGACGAGCTGGACGTCGTACGCCGTCATGTCGGGCGAGCGGCGCAGTCCGTACGCGGAGCAGAAGTCGGTGACGCCCAGGCGCAGCGCGAGGACCCGCTCCCGGTACTTGTCCACGGTCGCGGCGATCCCGGCGAGGGTCTCGGCGCGGGTCTCCAGGTGCAGCAGCTCGGGAGACTCCAGGACGGGCATGGCGAAGAGTCGCCGTCCGCACGCCTTCTCGGCGGCGGTGAGGGCCTCCAGGAAGGCGCGTCCGCGGGTCTCGGTGAACTTCGGCAGGACGAATCCGGACAGCAGGCGGACGTCGTCGCCGAGGCGTGCGACCAGATCGGTGATCTGGTGGGGTTCACGGACCCGGATGAAGAGCAGGGGCACGTCCTGGAGGGCTGGTCCGTCCGTCGCGGCGGCGCCGTCGGCCTGGGAGCCGGCGGCGTCGGAGCCCGTCGCGGGGTCCGTCGCGAGGCCCGTGGCGGGGTCCGACGCGAGGCCCCGCGCGAGGTCGGCGAACTGGTTCACGAGGTTGGTCTCGGCGGCCTCCACGTCGGCGTCGGCGATGGAGTCCTCCAGGCAGAGCACCATGGAGACGACCCCGCGTGCGGCCTGTTTGCGCACGTCGTCGGCGAGCCGCGGCCGGGTGGCGGGGCTGTAGAGGGTGGCCCCCAGGGCCACGGCGAGCGTGCTCGCAGGGGAGTCGGCCGTGAACTCGGCCGGCTCCTGGTGGAACAGCCCGGCCCGCGTGGCGGACGGGATGTGCCCGAAATGACGCAATGTAACTCCCCCGACTGCCTCTGTGGCCGTGACGACATGTGGCCGGTAATAGTACGTAGGTACGGGTGTACTCAGTTCCCTTCGAGTATGAAATCCAGGTAACTCGTCCGCATCCGGCGCATGCCGCGCACTTCGCCGAATGCCGGGACGCGCGGATCGGTACGGCCCCCGCGTTGTCCGGCGGTCGGCCGGGAAGGCAGGATGACGGTCATGACGCACGCGATGCTGAAGGGCTCCAACGTCCCTCTCGACACCGCGGCCGTACGGGCCGTGCTCCGCTGGACCCCGGGCCCCGGGGTCCCCGACGTCGACGCCTCCGCGCTGCTGCTGGGCGCCGACGGGCGTGTGCGTTCCGACGAGGACTTCGTGTTCTACAACCAGCCGCGCCACCCCTCCGGCCTGGTGCGCCGCCTGCCCAAGAAGCGGGTGGCCGAGGGGCTGACCGACACGGTCGAGGCCGATCTCGGCGGGCTCGACCCGACGGTCGACCAGGTCGTGATCGCGGCCTCCTCGGACGGCGACACCTTCCGTTCCGTCTCCGACCTGCGGATCCTGCTGTACGACGCGGGTTCGCCGGACCGGGAGCCGCTGGCCCTCTTCGACGTGAAGGCGGAGACGGGCGAGGAGACGGCGATCATCTGCGGCGAGCTGTACCGGCGCGGGGACGGCTGGAAGTTCCGCGCGGTGGGGCAGGGCTACCCGACCGGCCTCGTCGGGCTCGCCACCGACTTCGGGATCTCGGTCGACGAGGCCTCCGAGGGTGCCGACGGCTCCGAGGCCGCCGGTGGCCCGGGGAGCTCCGGCGGTCCCGGCTCCGGCACGCGGGACGCCGGCTCGGCCCCGGCCGGGGCCCCCGTCCAGGAACACGATCCGGCCACGCGGACGGCTCCGCCCGGCGCGCCCGGCACGGATCTCGACGCGACCGTCGTCCATCCGCCCGTGGCCGTGCCGCCCCAGCCGACCAGTCCGCCCGCGCCCGTACCGGCCTACGGCTACCCGCAGCCGGTCGCGTCCGACCGGCCGGCGTACGGCTATCCCCAGCCCGCCGCGGCCGCCGCGGCCGCCCCGGACCCGAACTTCCGGATGCCCCCGATGGGCCCGCAGTTCGTCCGCCAGTAAGCGCATCGGCTACGCCTTGGTCTTGTAGCCGCGCCCCCACTGCAGGCCCCATCCGTACAGCCGGTCCAGCTCCGCCTGGAAGCCGTACACGAACTTCACCTCGCGGCGGACGATCAGCTCGTCCTTGACCTTCTCGACGGTGAAGACCGCGCAGGAGCGGGCCTGCGGGGCGCGCTCGTCCAGTTCGATCTCGATCCGCGGTCCGTTGCTGGGGTAGAGCGTCACCTTGGCGTGCGTCCGGTCGAAGGCCGGGGTCTGGTCGTAGATGTAGACGAAGAACAGCAGGCGCTTGATCTCGTCCCGGTGGTCGAGGTTGACGAAGATCGTCTCGCCGGACGAACCGCCGAACCGGTCGTCGCCGCTCAGGTTGACGTACGGCGCCGCGTTCAGGGACCCGAAGAAGCCGCCGAGCGGCTGCACCACGCCCTTGCTGCCGTCCGCGAGCTCGTACATGCAGCCGAGGTCCAGGTCGACGTTGACCATGCTCTGGGTATGCGCCTGGACGACCTCGGGCTTGAAGAGCTTCGAGGGATGGCGGAGCAGTTGGCCGCTCTGGCGTGAGCGGCCCTCGATGTCGGAGGTGCGCATCCGCCAGGAGAGGTTGACGCGCAGATTGCCGGTGGCGGCGCCCTGTTTGGTCAGGGAGACCGCCGGGCGCCGTTTGGTGAGGTCGATGGTGTTGCTGGAGGCGCTGCCCGAATCGAACTGCGCGGCCCTCCCCGGAAACAGGCCGTCGAAGAAGCCCATGTGCCCCACCCCCCAGTCGAAACCCGGTCAGACGCCGCGGGGCGGCCGGGTGCACCGGCCGCCCCGCAGTGAAGCGTTCCTCGTTGCCGGGGGTGTCACACCCCGGACGACACCTCGGTCTTGCCCGAGGAGTCAGCTTTTCCCTCGGCCGCCGCCAGGGCCCTGTTGCGCCGGACGGAGGACCAGAAGGACCAGCCGATCAGGGCGACACCGATGAGGCCGGTGACGACCTCGGGGATCTGGTAGCGGATGGAGATCATGAGGATCACGGCGAGCGCGCCGATGGCGTAGTGGGCGCCGTGCTCCAGGTAGACGTAGTCGTCGAGGGTGCCCTGGCGGACCAGGTAGACCGTCAGCGAACGGACGTACATCGCGCCGACGCCGAGGCCGAGCGCCATCAGAACGATGTCGTTGGTGATGGCGAAGGCGCCGATGACACCGTCGAAGGAGAACGACGCGTCGAGGACCTCGAGGTACAGGAACATGAAGAACGCGGCCTTGCCGGCGAGCTTCACCGCCGAGACCGGCTTGCCGGCGCGCTTGGCCTCTTCCTCGGCCTCGTGCTCGCGCTCCTCGTCCTCCTCCAGCTTGTTCTCGAAGTAGCCGGAGAGGCCGCCGACGACGAGGTACGTGATGAGACCGAAGACGCCCGAGAGCAGGACGGTCGACGCCTTGTCGACGTGGGTTCCACCGTGCTGGTGGGCCTGGGTCGCGAAGGTCATGGCGCTGATCGCCAGGACGATCAGGGCGATGCAGACCGACAGCATGTCGACCTTGCCGAGCTTGGCGAGCGGCCGCTCCACCCAGCCGAGCCACTTGATGTCGCGGTCCTCGAAGATGAAGTCGAGGAAGATCATCAGCAGGAACATACCGCCGAACGCGGCGATCGACGGGTGAGCGTCGGTCACGAGCTGCTCGTAGCGCTCGGCGTCGTTCAGTGCGAGGTCGACCGCCTCGATCGGACCGATCTTGGCGCTGATCGCGACGATGACGACGGGGAAGACCAGGCGCATGCCGAAGACGGCGATCAGGATGCCGATGGTGAGGAAGATCTTCTGCCAGAAGGCGTTCATCTTCTTCAGGATTCCGGCGTTGACCACCGCATTGTCGAAGGACAGCGAGATCTCGAGGATGCACAGGATCGCGACGATCCCGAACGCTTCCCACCCCCCGTAGAGCACCGCTGCGACCAGTCCGAGCGCCGTGATGGCGAACGACCAGCCGAAGGTTTTCAGTACCACTGTCTACCCCATCGTGTAATTACGCGGCTTTACGAAACGTTGACCCCGAAGTCTAGAGCGATGCCCCGGAGTCCGGACGCGTACCCCTGCCCCACCGCCCGGAACTTCCATTCACCCCCGTACCGGTACAGCTCACCGAAGATCATCGCGGTCTCGGTGGAAGCGTCCTCGGAGAGGTCGTAACGGGCCAACTCCTGGCCGTCCGCCTGGTTCACGACGCGGATGAAGGCGTTGCTGACCTGGCCGAAGGTCTGGCCGCGATTGTCGGCCTCGTGGATCGAGACCGGGAAGACGATCTTGTCGCAGTGGGCGGGGACCTTGATGAGGTCCACGATCAGCGACTCGTCGTCGCCGTCACCCTCGCCGGTGAGGTTGTCGCCGGTGTGCTCGACGGAGCCTTCGGGGCTCGTGAGGTTGTTGTAGAAGACGAAGTACTCGTCGCCGAGCACTCGTCCCGACTGGCACAGCAGGGCGCTGGCGTCGAGGTCGAAGGGCGCTCCGGTGGTGGAGCGCGCGTCCCAGCCGAGGCCGACCAGCACCTGGGTGAGGTTGGGTGCGGCCTTGGAGAGGGAGACGTTGCCTCCCTTGGCGAGCGTGACGCCCATGTGTGTTTCCTCCCCGGTGAAACTGCGATGGTCGTGCTGATGAGGCACGTCCGGCGCCGCACGGAGCGTGCGACGCCGGACGGATCGGACTGTCGGATCAGACGTTGACGCCGAAGTCCTGAGCGATGCCGCGCAGGCCCGAGGCGTACCCCTGGCCGACCGCGCGGAACTTCCACTCGTCGCCGTTGCGGTACAGCTCGCCGAAGACCATGGCCGTCTCGGTCGAGGCGTCCTCGGAGAGGTCGTACCGGGCGATCTCGGCACCGCCGGCCTGGTTCACGACGCGGATGAACGCGTTGCGCACCTGGCCAAAGGACTGCTGGCGGTTCTCGGCGTCGTAGATCGACACCGGGAAGACGATCTTGGCGACATCGGCGGGCACCGTGGCCAGGCTGACCTTGACCTGCTCGTCGTCACCCTCGCCCTCGCCGGTGAGGTTGTCACCGGTGTGCTCGACCGAGCCGTCGGCGCTCTTCAGGTTGTTGAAGAACACGAAGTCCTGGTCGTTGCGGACCTTGCCCTCCGGACTGACCAGAATGGCGCTGGCGTCGAGGTCGAAGTCCGTCCCGGTGGTGGTGCGGACATCCCAGCCCAGACCGACGGTGACGGCGGTCAGGCCAGGGGCCTCCTTGGTCAGCGAGACGTTGCCGCCCTTGCTGAGGCTGACTCCCACGAGTCCCTCCATGTGGTTTCCAGGGGCAGCGCCCCCGTCGTGCGTTGGCATCGGATCAACGAGTGGATCCTAGTGAGGGGTTCCCGGCCTGGACAGACGATTAGCCCCGATGCTCAGAGAGTGTCGAGCGCCTTGAGGTAGTCGTTGAGGTCGCGGGCGTCCGGAAGGGCGTTGACGACGGTCCAGCGGACGACGCCCTCCTTGTCGATGATGAACGTGCCGCGCACCGCGCAGCCCTTGTCCTCGTCGAATACTCCGTACGCGCGGGAGGCCTCGCCGTGCTTCCAGAAGTCGGAGAGGAGCGGGTACTCCAGGCCCTCCTGGTCGGCGAAGACGCGCAGGGTGTGGATCGAGTCGTTGGAGACGGCGAGCAGCTGGGTGTCGTCGTTGACGAACTTCGGCAGGTTGTCGCGCAGCTCGCACAGCTCGCCGGTGCAGACCCCGGTGAAGGCGAAGGGGTAGAAGAGCAGGACCACGTTCTTCACGCCCCGGTAGTCGGCGAGCCTCACGGTGCGGCCGTGGTTGTCCTTGAGCTCGAACTCCGGCGCCTTCGTGCCGACCTCGATCGCCATGGCGTACGTGTCCCTTCACTGGACCGAACAGGTGAAGGCCCAGCTTAGAACCCCGCCGAAGACCCACGGCCCCCACCACTCACAGCGGCGCGACGGCCCGCCTCGCCACGCCGCCCCCACCACGCACAGAGCCCCCACCGGACACGTCCGGTGGGGGCTCCTGCTGCTTGGGGGGATCAGCGCTTGGGTGCGACCAGGCGGCTGCCCGCCCAGTCCTTTGCCACGCTGATGCTCTTGGTCTGGGAGAGGCCGGCGGTCTGCGCGGCGTCACTGATGTCGCTCGGCTCGACGTAGCCGTCTCGGCCCGTCTTGGGCGTCAGCAGCCAAACGACCCCGCCGTCCTCCAGCAGGCCAATGGCATCGACCAGGGAGTCCGTCAGATCTCCGTCCTCGTCGCGGAACCAGAGCACGACGGCGTCAGCGACGTCGTCGTAGTCCTCGTCCACAAGGTCCGACCCGATGATGGACTCGATGCCTTCGCGGAGATCGAAATCGACGTCGTCGTCGTAACCGATCTCCTGGACCACCTGTCCGGGCTCGAACCCCAGCCTCGCTGCCGGGTTGGTCCGCTCCTCCGCGTGGTCCGCGGTCGCGCTCACGGCTTGCCTCCTGATCATGTATCGGAAAATGCTTCGGCCACGCGCGTACGCGCGGCGCTGGCCGTAGTCCACACGGGCTGGGCGGATCGCGCAAGTACCCGGCCGCCGAGACCGCCGAAACGGTGACGTTTGGGGCCGTCTCGCCGCATCTTCCGAGCCGCTTCCACTCCGCTCCGTGACGTACGGCACACGCTTGGTCCTGTTTTACGGTGTTCCGCGGCTTCAGTCTGCCGAACGTGCTGACGAAACGCATGCGCGGGTTGGGCGTAAGGTTGCGATTTGACCCAACCAGGCGCCCAGCGGGGGTTACCCCTCGGTAGAGATGACGTTTGACACCGACGGGGTACACGATGGACATCCCGGCCGGCGTCCCGGCCTCCGTGGGCTCCACCGAACAGAAGGAACAGCGTGGCTTCCGGATCCGATCGCAACCCGATCATCATTGGCGGCCTTCCCAGCCAGGTCCCGGACTTTGATCCCGAAGAGACCCAGGAATGGCTCGACTCCCTCGACGCGGCGGTCGACGAGCGCGGTCGCGAGCGGGCCCGCTACCTGATGCTCCGCCTGATCGAGCGCGCCCGCGAGAAGCGCGTCGCCGTGCCCGAGATGCGCAGCACGGACTACGTGAACACGATCGCGACCAGGGACGAGCCGTTCTTCCCCGGCAACGAGGAGATCGAGCGCAAGGTCCTCAACGCGACCCGCTGGAACGCGGCCGTGATGGTCTCGCGCGCCCAGCGCCCGGGCATCGGGGTCGGCGGCCACATCGCCACCTTCGCCTCCTCCGCCTCGCTGTACGACGTCGGCTTCAACCACTTCTTCCGCGGCAAGGACGAGGGCGACGGCGGCGACCAGATCTTCTTCCAGGGCCACGCCTCGCCCGGCATCTACGCGCGCGCCTATCTGCTCGACCGGCTGTCCGAGACGCAGCTCGACGCGTTCCGCCAGGAGAAGTCCAAGTTCCCGAACGGGCTCTCCTCGTACCCGCACCCGCGGCTGATGCCGGACTTCTGGGAGTTCCCGACCGTGTCGATGGGCCTCGGCCCGCTCGGCGCGATCTACCAGGCCCGGATGAACCGCTACATGGAGGCGCGCGGCATCGCCGACACCTCCAAGTCGCACGTCTGGGCGTTCCTCGGCGACGGCGAGATGGACGAGCCGGAGTCGCTCGGCCAGCTGTCCATCGCCGCCCGTGAGGGCCTGGACAACCTGACCTTCGTCGTCAACTGCAACCTCCAGCGCCTCGACGGCCCGGTGCGCGGCAACGGCAAGATCATCCAGGAGCTGGAGTCGCAGTTCCGGGGCGCCGGCTGGAACGTGATCAAGCTCATCTGGGACCGGTCCTGGGACCCGCTGCTCGCCCAGGACCGCGACGGCATCCTGGTCAACAAGCTGAACACCACGCCCGACGGCCAGTTCCAGACGTACGCCACGGAGACCGGCGCGTACATCCGCGACCACTTCTTCGGCGACGACCAGCGGCTGCGCTCGATGGTCGAGGGCATGTCGGACCACCAGATCCTGCACCTGGGCCGTGGCGGTCACGACCACAAGAAGATCTTCGCGGCCTTCGCGGCGGCCAAGGCCCACAAGGGCCAGCCGACCGTCGTCCTCGCGCAGACGGTCAAGGGCTGGACGCTCGGCCCGAACTTCGAGGGCCGCAACGCGACCCACCAGATGAAGAAGCTGACGACCGACGACCTCAAGCGCTTCCGCGACCGTCTGCACATCCCGATCACGGACACGCAGCTGGAGAACGGCCTGCCGCCGTACTACCACCCGGGCCGGGACTCCGAGGAGATCCAGTACATGCACGACCGCCGCAAGGCGCTCGGCGGGTACGTCCCGACCCGTGTCGTGCGGGCGAAGCCGCTGGTCCTCCCCGAGGAGAAGACCTACGCCCCGGTGAAGAAGGGCTCCGGCCAGCAGTCGATCGCCACCACGATGGCCTTCGTCCGGCTGCTCAAGGACCTGATGCGGGACAAGGAGATCGGCAAGCGGTTCGTGCTGATCGCCCCCGACGAGTACCGCACCTTCGGCATGGACTCGTTCTTCCCGAGCGCCAAGATCTACAACCCGCTCGGCCAGCAGTACGAGGCCGTGGACCGCGAACTGCTGCTCGCGTACAAGGAGTCCCCGACCGGCCAGATGCTGCACGACGGCATCTCCGAGGCCGGCTGCACGGCCTCGCTGATCGCGGCCGGTTCGGCGTACGCCACGCACGGCGAGCCGCTGATCCCGGTCTACGTCTTCTACTCGATGTTCGGTTTCCAGCGGACCGGCGACCAGTTCTGGCAGATGGCCGACCAGCTCGCGCGCGGCTTCGTGCTCGGCGCCACCGCGGGCCGTACGACGCTGACCGGTGAGGGCCTCCAGCACGCGGACGGCCACTCGCACCTGCTCGCCTCGACGAACCCCGGCTGTGTCGCCTACGACCCGGCCTTCGGCTTCGAGATCGCGCACATCGTCCAGGACGGCCTGAAGAGGATGTACGGCCCCGACGCCGAGGACGTCTTCTACTACCTGACCGTCTACAACGAGCCGATCCAGCACCCGGCCGAGCCCGAGAACGTGGACGCCGAGGGCATCCTCAAGGGCATCTACCGCTACAAGGCGGGCGAGGCGGGAGCGATCCCCGCGCAGATCATGGCCTCCGGTGTCGCCGTGCCGTGGGCGGTGGAGGCGCAGCGGATCCTCGCCGAGGAGTGGAACGTGCGCGCCGACGTCTGGTCGGCGACGTCCTGGAACGAGCTGCGCCGCGAGGCCGTCGACGTCGACCGGCACAACCTGCTCCACCCGGAGGAGGAGCAGCGCGTCCCGTACGTGACGCGCAAGCTGTCCTCCGCGCAGGGCCCGTTCGTCGCCGTCTCCGACTGGATGCGTTCGGTGCCGGACCAGATCTCCCGCTGGGTGCCGGGCACCTACACCTCGCTCGGCGCGGACGGCTTCGGCTTCGCCGACACACGGGGCGCCGCCCGCCGCTTCTTCCACATCGACGCCGAGTCGATCGTGCTCGCGGTCCTCACCGAGCTGGCCCGCGAGGGCAAGGTCGACCGGTCGGCGCTGAAGCAGGCCGTGGACCGCTACCAGCTGCTCGACGTGGCCGCCGCCGACCCCGGCCCGGCCGGCGGAGACGCGTAACGGCGCATGTGTGTGGTGCGGGTGCGGGGGCTGCTGCGCCCCCGCACCCCCCATACGATTCCCGGCATGATGGAACGCTGGGAGAAGCGCACCCAGACGCCACTGCTGATCCTGGCAGTGGCGTTCGGCGTCGCCTATGCCGTACCGATCGTGGCGCCGGATGCCGACCGCTGGATCCATGAGCTGTGTCTGGCCGTGGAGTGGGTGGTGTGGGGCGCGTTCGCGGTCGACTACGCCGTGCGGCTCGTGCTGGCCCCGGCCAAGTGGCAGTTCGTGCGTGGCCACCCGCTCGATCTTCTCGCGGTCCTGCTCCCGCTCGTGCAGCCGCTGCGGCTGCTGCGTCTCGTCTCGACACTCCTCCTCGTGGGCCGGCGGGCCCGGATGGCCCCGCAGATAACGCTCACCACCTATGTGGCGGGCGCGGTGGTCGGGCTGATGATGTTCGGCTCGCTCGCCGTGCTCCATGTGGAGCGGAACGCCCCGGACGGGAACATCAAGACGCTCGGCGACGCGGTCTGGTGGTCGTTCACGACGATGACGACCGTGGGGTACGGCGATCACGCACCCACCACGGGACTCGGCCGCGTCCTCGCGGTGGGGCTGATGCTCTCGGGGATCGCCCTGCTCGGTGTGGTGACCGCCAACATCGCCGCCTGGTTCATCTCCCGCTTCGAGCGGGACGACGCCCAGGAGCGCCGGCAGACCGAGCTGCTGGAGGCCCTGACCCGGGAGGTCCAGGAACTGCGCGCCGAGGTGTCCCGGCTCTCGGCTCCAGTCCCTGCCACGCCGGCCGACCCCGTGCCGCGCCAGGGCGCGGTGCCTACCGCTCCCAGAGCTTGAAGGCTCTGACCGCGTAAGGACTCTGGGGCACCCAGGTCCCGCGCCCCGGGTAGGTCTCGAACTCGCCCGTCTCCCCGCACTCCGCGGACTGGTACGTCGTCACCGGCCGCCCCGTCCTGTTGGCCAGAGCGTGGGCGCTCGCGCCCGGTGGCAGGGCGACGCAGCTCTCGATGTCGGTGTCGGCCAGCTCGTGCTTCCAGGCCGGGCCCTTGAAATCCGCCTTCGGCCACAGACACAGCTGCCCGGGCCCACAGGCCCCGAGCTTGGTGGCCGGGGCAGCCGGGGCGGCGGTGGCCGGCCAGGCCGCCGGCGGCGCGGCGGTGAGCAGAGCGGCCGCCAGTGCGGCGCGGAGTACGTACTTCGTCCGTACGGGCTTCGTGCGTGCCGGCTCTGTGCGTACCGGCTCCGTGCATGCGGGTTCCGTGCGCGTTGACTCAGTGCGTGCCGGCTTCGGACGGGCCGGTTCCGTGCGTGCCGCCTCCGTTCGCGCCGCCTCCGTTCGCGCCGCCTCCGTGCGCGCCGCCTCCGTCGGCGCCGGCTCCGTCGCCCGTGCGTGCCTCGTCCCTGCGTGCTTCGTATACATGTCGGTGAACCCCCCGTGTCCGTAACTCTCTGTAATCAGAACTCTGACGGAGGTCACAGCCCGTTGGGAAGAGGCCAAGGCTCGATTCACCCGGACAGGTGACAGCCCCGCCGGACCAAGTCCGGCGGGGCTGTCGTTTCACCAGGCAGATACGGCAGGTCAGATGTGGGCGGCGCCCGCACCCGCCTCCGCGTTCTCGCCGCGCTTGGTCAGCGTGGCGACCAGGGCCGCGACGACCGCGACGACACCGGCGACGGTGAAGGCCAGGCCCATGCCGTCCAAGAACGTGTCGTGGATGACGCCCCCGATCTTGTCGAACATGTCCGGGGTCATGTTGGGCGCCTTGGCCAGCTCCTGCGGGACCATGCCGAACTCGGCGGCCTCCTCGAGACCCGGCGCGGGCGCGCCCGGGATCCCGGCGGCCGTCCAGTTCTCGGCGAACACGCCGGAGACCTTGGAGGACATGACCGCGCCGAGCACGGCCGTGCCGAGCGCGCCGCCGACCTGCATAGCCGCCTGCTGCAGGCCGCCCGCGACACCGGAGAGCTCCAGCGGGGCGTTGCCGACGATGACTTCGGTGGCGCCGACCATGACCGGGGCGAGGCCCAGGCCGAGCAGCGCGAACCAGAGCGACATCGTGAACGTGCCGGTCTCGGCGGAGAGGGACATCATGCCGAACATCGCGACGGCGGTGCAGATCATGCCGCCCACCAGCGGGATGCGCGGGCCGAACTTGGTGATGAGCGCACCGGCCAGCGGCGAGGAGACGATCATCATCGCCGTCAGCGGCAGCAGGTGCAGACCGCTGTCGATCGGGCTCAGGCCCTTGACGCCCTGCAGGTAGAAGGTCACGAAGAACAGGCCGCCCATGAAGGCGAAGGCCATCAGGACCATCAGCACCACGCCCGCCGTGAGCGGGACGGAGCGGAACATGGCCAGCGGGATGAGCGGCTCCTTGACCTTCGTCTGCCAGAAGGCGAAGAGGGCGAAGAGCAGGACCGCGGCGGCCAGGCAGCCCACGGTGTTGCCGCTCGCCCAGCCCCACTTGGCACCGGCGTTGATGAGGCCCCAGACGAGGGATCCCATCGCGCCGGAGAGCAGCAGGATGCCGAGGATGTCGAAGGAGCGCGGG
Source organism: Streptomyces sp. NPDC012508 (assembly GCF_042902595.1). Lineage (NCBI taxonomy): Bacteria > Bacillati > Actinomycetota > Actinomycetes > Kitasatosporales > Streptomycetaceae > Streptomyces > Streptomyces sp. NPDC012508. Next base: position 669,578 of record NZ_JBIBEO010000005.1, on the reverse strand, counting down.
GCGTTCTCGGCTCGGTGGTCCTTCAGGATCACCAGGCCGAGGACGAGCGCGAGGACGCCGACCGGCACGTTGATGAAGAAGACGGACTGCCAGCTGACGTGCTCGACGAGGAAGCCGCCGAGGATCGGGCCGCCGGCCGTGGAGGCACCGATGACCATGCCCCAGATGCCGATGGCCATGTTCAGCTTCTCGGCGGGGAAGGTGGCGCGCAGCAGGCCGAGCGCGGCCGGCATCAGCAGGGCGCCGAAGAGGCCCTGGAGGACGCGGAAGGCGATCACGAGCCCGATCGAGTCCGAGAGGCCGATCGCCCCGGAGGCGGCGGCGAAGCCCGCGATGCCGATGAGGAACGTCTGGCGGTGGCCGAAACGGTCACCGAGCTTGCCGGCCGTGATCAGCGCGACGGCCAGCGCGAGCAGATAACCGTTGGTGATCCACTGGAGCTGGTCGAGGGTGGCGCCGAGGTCCGCCTGGATGGCGGGGTTGGCTATGGCGACGATCGTGCCGTCGAGCGCGACCATCATCACGCCGGCAGCGACTGCGAACAGGGTCAGCCAGGGGTGGCCTCGCAGGCCCTTCGACAGTGCCGGAACGGGGCTCCGGTCGCCCCCCTGGCCCTGCGGGGCCTTTTCCACGGTGGTCTGACTAGTCATACGAGGGAGGCTAATGTCAGTGACTGACAATTGACAAAGCAATTCACACGCCGGTAACTGTCACTTGGCTCACAGGTACGCTGAGCCGCACGAAACGTTGGAAAGTGGCGGAATGAGGGCCATGAGGTGACGGTTTCCGGTCTGCGGGAACGGAAGAAGCAGCGCACACGGAACGCGCTCCTCCGGGTGGCCCTGGAGCTGTTCACGACACAGGGGTACGAGCAGACCACCGTGGACGAGATCGCCGACGCGGTCGAGGTCTCCCAGCGCACGTTCTTCCGCTACTTCACCTCCAAGGAGGAAGTGGCCTTCGCCGTGCAGCAGATGGTCGAGGAGCGCTTCGTCCAGGCGCTGGTGGAACGCCCCGCGCAGGAGGGTCCGCTCGACGCGATGCGCAACGCCGTGCTCGCCTCGTGGGACACGATCGGCGAGGCGATCATGGAGGTCGTGCCCGTCGACATGTACCTCCGGACCTTCCAGATGATCGAGTCGACGCCGGCGCTGCTCGCCGCGCATCTGCGCCGCACGACCGAGATGGAGGACACCATCGCCCGGGTCGTCGCCGAGCGCGAGGGCGTCGACGTGGACGAGGACCCCCGCCCGAGGATCGTGGTCGCGGCGTTCAGCGGCGTGATGCGGGTGACGGGCCAGCTCTGGGGCCGGGGCACCGACCTGAGCCTGGAGGGCATCCGCGCCCTGACGGCGGACTACCTGGACCAACTGGCGCCGGCGCTGGCCCGTGACTGGCGTGCCTGAGGGCGCGTAGGAGTCCGCGGGCCGGTGAGGCGGCTCGGTACGGGAGCCAGGCTTGTGGCGGACCGGAAGTCCCGAGAACCAGGCCCGTGGCGGACCGGAGACCCGGGAACCAGCCCGTGCCGGAGGTCTCGTACGGGCGACTCTCGTGCGGGCACGGCCGCGCCCCGTCCGGTGGCGCGAACCCGCCCCTCCCGTAAGGACGAAGGAGGGCTCGCGCCTGCCGTCACCGCCTGTCCCTTACGGACTCGCCCGCGTCACCCCACAACCCGTGGCGTACGCCCGCGCGTACGGATCGTCATCCCGCGCCGACACCCCCCGTGATCCGTGTCACCTGCCGCCCCAGCCCACCTCCCACGTCTCCTAGGGTGAGCCGCAGTGACTTCCTTCGACTCCTCCCCCACGCTCTCCTTCTGGCGCCTGCTGCTCGCGCTGGCCGTCGTGTTCGTGCTCCTCGCGACCACCGGCTGGACGACGATCAGCCATCAGCGCGGGCCAGGCGAGTCCCGCGAGGCCGCGCTCGCCTCCTGGGTGCACAGCAGGATCGGCCATCGGGCACTGCCCGCCCCCTCCGCCCCCGCCCGGACGATCTCCGCGTACTTCGCCTCCGTCGGACCGTCGCAGGGCGCCTTCCTCGCCGACGCGCACCCCCTCGTCGTCGGCAATCTCGACGGCGCCCCGGTCGCCCTCCGCTACCGCGCCAACCGGATCTCCCTCGGCCGCGCACTCGACGCCGAGCGCCACAGGATCGAGACCGCCAAGCTGACCGCCGACGGCCGGCGCGAGGCCGTGCGCCGGGCGCACCGCTTCACCTCGCTGATGCGGTCCGACCGGCAGATCCTCGCCTTCGACCCGAGCGGCGGCGGCCGGATGGCCGAGGTGCTCGGCGATCTCGACCGGGCGGACCGGGTCTCGGTGATCGTGCCGGGCGTCGACACCAATCTGCTGACCTTCCAGAAGACGAGCCGCAAGTACTCGGCGCCCGTCGGGATGGCGCAGTCGCTGTACGCCGCCGAGCGCCGGGCCGCGCCCCGGAGCCGTACGGCCGTGATCGCCTGGGCCGACTACACCGCGCCCGTCGGGGTCGGCATCGACGCCGCGATGGGGCGCCTCGCCTCGGCGGGTGCGGTACGGCTCCTCGGCATGACGAACGCCCTGCCCGGAGACTCGCGCGTCAGCCTGTTCTGCCACAGTTACGGCTCCGTGCTCTGCGGGGTCGCCGCGGACGAGCTGCCCTCCCGGGTGACGGACGTCGTCGTGGCCGGCAGCCCCGGCATGCGGGTGGGGAGCGCGGCCGAACTGTCGACCCGGGCCCGGGTGTGGGCGATGCGGGACGCGGACGACTGGATCGCGGACGTACCTCACCTCGCGGTCGGCGGGGTCGGGCACGGAGCGGACCCGGTGGAGCCGGAGTTCGGGGCGCGGCTGCTCTCGTCGGAGGGCGCGAAGGGCCACACCGGCTATTTCGAGCCGGGCACCGGCAGCCTGGACAACTTCGCGGCCATAGGCGTCGGTTCGTACGAGAGCCTGACATGTGCGAGCGCCGACAGCGCTTGCCGCAGGGGAATTTCCGGCGCGGAAGGGGTCTGACGCGCGTAGAGCGAGGCGTTTCGGCTGCCCGCGCAGGGGCGACGCGCGGGCGCACGCCGCCTACGATGAGGCACATGGGTGATGTGCTGGCCGGAATTCATGCCACCTGGGAGTTCGAGAGTGACGCCCTCGTCATCCGCTTCGAACGGGGGATCCGCACACCGAAACTCTTCCAGGCGCTGGGCGAACGACGTATCCCGCACGAGGCGTTGGCGTCGGTGACGCTCGTCCCGGGCAAGCGGGGCACGGTCGTGCTGCACGCGGTGCCGAGACGGGGCGCCGATCCGCTGATGGAGGCGGCCGCGGGGCAGTTGAAGGAGGGGTACGACCCGTACCGGCTGGTGCTGCCGGCGGAGCGGGAGACGCTGGCCGAGTACTACCGGGACGAGCTGCGGGAACGGCTCGGGCGGGGCGACGGGGCGCACGTCTCGGCGAGTGGCTCGCCGAGTGCCCTGTCCGACGGCTCGTCCGACGTCGCGTCGGACCTCCTCGGCGACGAGCCGACCGACGGCTTTCTGGTGGCGGCGCCCCAGGGGCCGCAGTCCTTCAAGGCGTACGACGGCAAGGCGAGTTTCGACGGCACGTCGAAGGTCGCGTTCCGCTGGTTCTGGACGGGCGCGTCCTCCGAGAAGTGGAAGGCCGGCGACCAGACGTTCTCGGTACGGGAGCTCAGCGGGGTCGAGTGGCGCTCGCCGGACATCTTCGACGGGTACCTGCGGCTGCTGCCCCGCGCTGGGGAGCCCCGCTCGGCGCAGGCGGACCGCGACCCGGCGGCCGTGGTCTTCGGCCTCGGCTACGGCCCGGTCCACGAGTCCCTGCCGTTCGCCGCGGCGGTCCTGGCGGCGATCCGAGGCGCGGGACGCACTGCGGCGCCGGAGCCCGCGGACGCGCTGCCGGCGCCGGAGCCCCGCGACCCGGCGGGCATCGCGGAGAGGATCCGGCACCTGGGGGAGCTGCACCGGGCGGGGCTGGTGACGGACGAGGAGTTCACGGTGAAGAAGGCGGAGCTGCTGGCGGAGCTGTGAGGGGGGCCTCGGGGGCGAGTTGGGGGGCCTCGGGGGCGAGTTGGGGGCTTTGGGGACGGGCGGCCTCGGGGACGGGCCAGGGGGCGAACTCGGGGACGAGTCCGGGGGCGGCCTCGGGGACGAGCCCGTGGCGGGCTCGGGTGATACCCAGGTATCACCCCTGGACCGGCCCCTCGGTATGACGTCCCGCGCGGGCCCGGCTGCCTAACCTGGGCGGGCCATGAAGAAGACACCCACCTCCCCCGGCCTCGCCGCGCGACTCGCGCCCGCGCGCCTGGCGCTGCGGTCCTTCGGGGTCGCTCTCGCGACCCCGACCGAGCCGGGCGCACCCCTGTTCGCCGATGTGCGCAACCGGTGGCTGAGGATGCTCCCGTACGCCGTCGCGCTCGGCTTCGTCTGTTCGCTGCTCCCCGTCACCGTCACCGTCCTCGTGCAGGACTACGAAGTGAACGGTGCCGTCGCGGGTGCGCTCGCCACCGCGCAGACCGCGCCGTTGCTGCTCGCCGTCACCCGTCCCCTTCAGGCCTGGTGGATCATCGGTATCGCCGACGTCCTCGGCGCGGTCGTGCTGCTCGGCGCGGACGGTCTGGACGGACGGTCCTGGCCGTGGACGCCGATGGTCGTCGTCGGGTACCTCGCTCTGATGCTCGCCCTCGGGCTCCGCGAGTCCCGCAAGGCCCTGCTCGGGGTGTGGCTGGTGACGGGGGCCGCCGGGTTCGTCCTCGTCGCGCTCTGGCCGGAGCGGGACGACAGCGTCCACATCCTGCTCTTCGTCCTGAGCGGCGTCGTCCTGCTCATCACGGCGACGCTGCGGGAGCGCGGGGACGCCGAGCGCCGCACACAGGAGGAGCGGGCCCGTACGACGCTCCTGGAGGAACGCGCCCGGATCGCGCGCGAGCTGCACGACGTCGTCGCCCACCACATGTCCGTGATCACCGTGCAGGCGGACTCGGCGCCGTACCGGATTCCGGATCTGCCGGAGGCGGCGCGCGAGGAGTTCACCTCGATCGCCGCGAGCGCGCGCGAGTCGCTCGCGGAGATGCGGAGGCTGCTCGTGGTGCTGCGCAGCGAGGGTACGGAGGGCGAACGGGCCCCGCAGCCGGGCCTGGACCGGGTGCAGCAGCTGATCGAGGCGACGGTACGGGCGGGGGTGCCGGCGGAGCTGTCGATGGCGGCAGACCTCAAGGACCGCGGCGACGTACCGCAGGCGGTGGATCTGTCGGCGTACCGGATCGTGCAGGAGGCGCTCGCGAACGTGGTCCGGCACGCGCCGGGCGCGGAGACCCGGGTGTCGGTACGGTCCGAGGACGGCGCGCTGACCGTGGTGGTCGTCAACGGGCCCGCACCTGGGCCGACTTCGCCGCTGGAGGGCGGGACGGGGACGGGTCACGGGCTGGTCGGCATGCGGGAACGCGTACGGTTGACGGGCGGCACGCTGGACACCGGGCCGCTGCCGGACGGCGGCTTCCGGGTCGCGGCCAGGCTCCCGCTGCGCACGAAGGACGGACTTCCGTGACCCCCATCCGCGTGATCATCGTCGACGACCAGGCCATGGTGCGGGCGGGGTTCGCCGCGCTGTTGTCGGCGCAGGCCGACATCGACGTGGTGGGCGAGGCGCCGGACGGGCGGCAGGGGGTGGATGTCGCGCGCGCGACGCACCCGGACGTGGTGCTGATGGACGTACGGATGCCGGAGATGGACGGGCTGGCGGCGGCGCGGGAGATCCTGGACCCGCCGGCGGGGGTGGTGCACCGTCCGAAGGTGCTGATGCTGACGACGTTCGACGTGGACGACTACGTGTACGAGGCGCTGCGCGCGGGCGCGTCCGGTTTCCTGCTGAAGGACGCGCCGCCGGCGGATCTGATCGCGGCGGTACGGGTGGTGGCGGCGGGCGAGGCGTTGCTGGCGCCGTCGGTGACGCGGCGTCTGATCGCCGACTTCGCGGCGTCGAGGCCGGCGCCGCGGGCGGACCGGGCGGCGCTGCGGCTGAACGGTCTGACGCCGCGTGAGACGGAGGTCCTCGAACTGATCGCGCGGGGCCTGTCGAACCAGGAGATCGCGGAGCGGCTCGTCCTCGCGGAGCAGACGGTGAAGACCCACATCGGCCGGGTGCTGGCGAAGCTGGACCTGCGGGACAGGGCACAGGCGGTGATCTTCGCGTACGAATCAGGCCTGGTGACCCCCGGCGACGCCCGCTAGCCACGGGCCGCCACGGGGGCGGGCGTGGGGGCCGGGTTCCCAGGGCGCCTTGACCGCGGCGCCTCGGGCGATGTCCGCCAGCCGCGGGGGTGGGGCGTACGGGGCCCCACCCGAACCGTCGCGGGCTCACCGAAGCCCCCGTCCCCGCCGGGCCCGCTGCGAGCCCACGGGTCCTCCCCCGGGGAACCCCCGTCCCCGGCCACCCCGCCTCGGAGAGCTGGGCCCGCCCCGCCGCGCGCCCACCGGACCTCCCCCGGGGAACCCCCGTCCCCACGCCCCCTCGGAGAGGTGGCCCCACCCGAACCGTCGCGGGCGTCCGCGGCCGTACCCGCCTCGGAACGGTGGCCCCCGCCGGACCCGTCGCCCCGTGCCCGCCCCGTACCTCCCCTGGGGGAGAACCCCCGTCCCCGCCCCCCACCGCCACGGGGGAGAACCCCACCCCCTCGCGGGGGTTGGCGCCTCCTCCCGCCCCTACCCCGGTATGAGACCCGAGTTGGCCCTCCGGTGTGACGTCGTGTCAGGCGTCGTCTTCCTACCTTCCTCTCGCCATCGCAACGAGACATGAAGAGGGAGGGCGCCGCATGCGCCGTTACACGAGGACTCTGGTCGCCGCCGCGCTCGCCGTCACTGTCGTCGCCGGGACCGCCGGGTGGGCGTCCGGGAGCGCGCAGCGGGCCGTGACCGGGCCGCCCGTCGGGGCGGAGGCCTGGACGGCCGCCGGGCTTCCCGACCCCGAGCGCACCAGCCCCTCCGAAGTCGCCGCGTTCTTCCACGGCTTGAGCCCCGCCCGGCAGCAGGAACTGCTCCGCGCCCACCCCTCCGTCGTCGGCAACCTCGACGGCGTGCCGCCCACGCTTCGGTACGAGGCCAACGCCCTTACCCTCGGCGGCCAGTACGCCGGTCAGCAGGTCCTCGCCTCCGACCCGCGCGGACGCGGCCAGATCGCCCTCGTCTCCGGCGACCTCACCACCGCCGAGCACGTCGCCGTCGTCGTCCCCGGCTCCGACATCGACGCCGGCAACATCCGGCCCCTCACCGACATGGCCGACGCCCTGCGCCGCGCCACCGACAGCCGTACCGCCGTCATCGCCTGGGCCGGCTACACCACCCCCGTCGGCGTCGGCGTCGACGCCGCCACGGGCGACCTCGCCGAGGCCGGGGCCGAGCGGCTGGCCCGGCTCACCGACGGCCTGGCCGCCGTCGGGGCGCCCGCCCCCTCCCTGTTCTGCCACAGCTACGGCTCCGTCGTCTGCGGCCTCGCCGCCCACGACCTCAAGGCCAAGGACCTCGTCGTCTTCGGTTCCCCCGGCATGCGCGCCGCCAACGTGGGCGAGCTGCGCACCTCCGCCCGCGTCTGGGCCGCCAAGGACCCGTCCGACTGGATCGACCGCGTCCCCAACGTCTCGTTCGCCGGGCTCGGCCACGGCGCCGACCCCGCCGAGCCCGCGTTCGGCGCCCGTCGCGTCCCCGCCGACGACGCCCAGGGCCACAACGGCTACTTCGCGACCGGCACGCAGTCCCTCCGTACCTTCGCCGCCATCGCCCAGGGGGATGCCCGATGAACGCGCTCGCCGAACGCATCGAGGCCCGTACCCCCGCCCATCGCGACCGCGCGATCGACGGCCTGCGTGCCCTCGCCCTCCTCGCCGTGCCGACCGGCCACTGGCTGCTCGGCGGGTTCACGCTCTCCTCCGACGGCGCGATCCACAACGCCAGCCCGCTCTCCGCCTTCGGCGCCCTCGCCCCCGCCAGCTGGATCCTCCAGATGCTCGGGATCTTCTTCCTCGTCGGTGGCTACGCCTCCGTCCTGTCCTACCGCCGCCACGAGGGGTCCACCGCCGCCTGGCTCAAGGGCCGCGTCGCCCGCCTCGGCCGGCCCGTCCTCGGCGTCACCGCCGTCTGGGCCCTGCTCCTCCCGCTCCTCCACTACGGGTTCGACGTCCCCGGCGACACCCTGCGGACGGCCTCCACGCTGGTCATCCAGCCGCTCTGGTTCGTCGGGGTGTACACGGTCGTCACCGCCCTCACCCCCCTGTGCGTCCGCGCCGCCCGCCGCGCCGGCGTCTGGGCCGCAGCGCCCCTGCTCGGCTCCGTCGCCGTCGTCGACTTCCTGCGCTACGGCCCGTACGCGGACGCCATGCCGTCCTGGCTGAGCGTCCTGAACATCCTCCCCGGCTGGCTCTTCGCCTACCAGCTCGGTGTCTCCTGGGGCGAGGGGCGGGTCACCCGGCGCCACGCCTGGGGTCTGCTGCTCGGCGGCGCCGCGCTCTTCGCGGCCCTGCTCCTCGCCTTCGGCTACCCCGCCTCGATGGTCGGTGTGCCTGGCGAGGCCCGTACCAACTCCCACCCGCCGTCGCTGCTCGTCCTCGCCTTGGCCGCCGCACAGAGCGGCGCCGCGATCCTGCTCCGCGAACGGTTCGGGAAGCTGCTGCGGCGGCCCGCGCTGTGGGCGCCGGTCGTGGTCGTCAACCTGTCCGCGATGACGATCCTGTGCTGGCACCAGACGGCGATGCTCGCCGCCGCGATCCCCGCGTCGTACGGGGGTGAGGTCCCGGGCCTCGTCGGCGCGCCGGATGCGGTCGGCTGGATCCTGGCCAGGTTCGCCTGGATGCCGCTCTTCGCCGGGCTGCTGGTCCTGATCGGGCGGTTCACCCGCCACTTCGAGTCCCCCTGGACCCGCACCGGCCCCGCCCGCCGCACAGTGGCAGGCCTCCTCGCCGCGGGCTTCGCCGCCTTCGCCCTGGGGCTGGCATGAGCAGCCAGGGCTGCGCGAGCAGCCCGGGGCGGGAGCCGGGAAAACCGGTGGATCGGTCCACCCCGGCGGATCGGCCGGCCCGGCGGGTGGGCCCCGGGGCCCCTCCCTCCCGGCCGGCCGGCAGGAGCTCGCGTCCTCGGGCGCCTACTCCCTCGCCGTCGCCGTCGAGCGCATGTCCGGGTAGCGGTCGCCCGCCACCTGGGACGCGATCGGCTCCAGTTCCGCCAGTTCCGACTCCGTCAGCTTCAGGCGCGTCGCCGCCGCGTTCTCCTCCAGGCGCGTGCGCTTGCGGGTGCCCGGGATCGGGACCACCGTCAGGCCGTGGACCGTGGCACGCTGCTGGACCCAGGCCAGGGCCACCTGCGCCGCCGTCGCACCGTGATCGGCCGCGATCTTGTGGACCGGTGCCAGCAGCGCGGCGTTCCGCACCGCGTTCTCGCCCGAGAAGCGGGGCTGGTACGCACGGAAGTCGCCGCTCGACAGCTCCTTCGAGGCGTCCGCGAACGCGCCCGTGAGAAAGCCCCGGCCCAGCGGCGAGTACGGCACGAACGTCACCCCGAGCTCCGCCGCCGCCCCCACCGCGCTGCGTTCCACGTCGCGCGAGAAGAGCGACCACTCCGACTGCAGGGCCGTGATCGGGTGCACCGCGTACGCCTCGCGCAGCTCCGCGCCCGTCACCTCGCTCAGGCCCACGTACCGGATCTTGCCCTCCTGTACGAGCTCCGCCATCGCCCCGACCGACTCCGCGAAGGGGACCTCCGGGTCGTGCCGGTGCATGTAGTAGAGGTCGATCGTCTCGATGCCGAGACGGCGCAGGCTCCCCTCCACGGCCTGGCGGATGTACGCCCGGTCGTTGCGGATGGCCCGGTAGTGCGGGTCGTCGGCGCGCCGCTCGATGGCGAACTTGGTGGCGAGCGTGACCTCGTCGCGGTGCTGGGCGAGGAACGGCGCCAGGAACTCCTCGTTGGCGCCGCTGCCGTAGACGTCCGCGGTGTCGATCAGGGTGACGCCGGCCTCGAGTGCGGCGTCGAGGGTGTCGCGGGCCGCGGCCTCGTCCGTGTCGCCGTAGAACTCGCTGATGCCCATGGCGCCGAAGCCCTGGACGCCGATCTCCGGTCCGTCCTGGCCGCCGAGCCGTACCGTGTCGATCCTGGTGGTCATGAGGTCGTGCCTCCGCAGATGGTTCCGTAGTGCCCGATCTTGATGTCGAGCACGGCGAGCGCGTCCTGGAGTTCGCCGATCCGGGAAAGGACGTCCCGGCGGGTGCTCTCCAGAAGCTCGCGCCGCTCGTCCCTGGTGTGGTCGCCCTCCCGCACCAGTTCCGCGTACCGCACCATCCCGGCGACCGGCATCCCGGTCAGCCGGAGCTTGCCGACGAACGCCAACCAGTCCAGATCGCGCTGTGAGAAGCGCCGCTGGCCGGTGTGCGAACGGTCGACGTGCGGCATCAGCCCGATCCGCTCGTACCAGCGCAGGGTGTGCGCCGACAGGCCGGTCAGGGCGGCCACCTCGCTGATGGTGAAGTGGGCGGCGCTGCTCTCGATCACGCTCATGGCCTCCACGCTAGAACCCTTGAGTGCACTCTAAGCAAGTAGGCTCGGCTCCATGTCCTTGCAGAGCCTGGCGTTGATCGAGAACTGGCCCGTCCCGACCGCGGCCGCCGCCGTCGTCCGCGCGGACGGCACCCTGGCCGGGGCGCACGGCCCCACCGGACAGCGGTTCCCGCTCGCCTCCGTCACCAAGCCGCTGGCGGCGTACGCCGTCCTCGTCGCGTACGAGGAGGGGGCGATCGAGCTCGACGAGCCGGCCGGGCCCGAGGGCGCGACGGTCCGGCATCTGCTGGCGCACACCTCGGGGCTCGCCTTCGACGAACCGCGGGTCATGGCCGCGCCGGGCACGCGGCGTATCTACTCCAACACCGGGTTCGAGGCGCTCGGCGACCATGTCGCCAAGGCGACGGACATCCCGTTCGGCGACTACCTCCACCAGGCCGTCCTGGAGCCGCTGGGCATGACCTCGACATCGCTGGAGGGCTCGCCCGCCAAGGACGGCGTCTCGACGGTCGACGACCTGGTGCGGTTCGCGGCCGAAGTGCAGGCGCCCCGGCTGCTCGACGCGCGCACGGTGCTCGACGCGATGACGGTGTCGTACCCCGGACTGACCGGCATTCTGCCCGGGTACGGCCATCAGCGGCCGAACGACTGGGGGCTCGGCTTCGAGATCCGGGACGGCAAGGCGCCGCACTGGACGGGGGCCTCGTCCTCGCCGCGGACGTTCGGGCACTTCGGGCAGTCGGGCACGTTCCTGTGGATCGACCCGGACGCGCGCGCCGCGTGCGTGGCGCTGACCGACCGGCCCTTCGGACCGTGGGCCGTGGAGGCGTGGCCGCCGTTCACGGACGCGGTGCTCAGGGAGCTGCGGGCGTAGGCGTCCTACCCCGGGGATCCCAGGGCGGCGGCAGCATCAGGGAGCTGCGGGCGGCGTAGGCCCCGCCGGGCGGTCGGCGCCCCGGCCCCTGAGAGAGCTGCCGGCGTAAGCCCCGCCGGACGGCTGGTTCCCGGCCGTTCAGGGGGCTGCGGGCGGAGGCCCCGCATGGGCTCGTGCCCGGGCCTTCAGGGAGCTGTCGGCGTAGGCGTCGTGCGCGGGGTCTCCGGGGGTGTCAGGGATGCCCCCGGGCGCCCGGTGCCTGTGGCGTTCGGGTCGCGCCGGGTGTCCGGCGAGTCCGTGGTCCCCGTCGCCCGGCCGGTGACGCTCGGGGCGTCCGATGTCGTCGTGGCGGGCTTGTCGACGATGAAGTCGTCGCAGCGCTCGGCCGGGAGCGAGCCGCCCGGTCCCGACAGGATGACCGACGCCCGGCCGTCCGACTCCTCCGCGTAGGCCGCCGTGCACACCAGCTGGCGGATCGCCGCGCCGTCCAGCTCGTCGAGCGGGAAGGGGAGTCTGATCCGCAGCGTGAACTCGCCAACGCCGTCGGCCGTGTCGTGCTCGAGGGACACGTGCAGACCCGCCTCGGCGTTCTTCCACGCGCTCGGCTGCGGCAGCCGGGTCCGGAGGCCCGCCGCGCGCTCCGCCTCCGACGGGCCCGCGAGCAGCAAGGTGAGCGCCTTCGGGGCGACGGACCCGCTGCCGAGCGGATGGGTGGCCACGCCCTGGTCGGGCAACTGGTACTCCTCCCCGAACGGCCCCGCCAGCGCGCGGGCGGCCGGGACCAGCCTGTCGTCGGCGTCGACGTAGAAGAGGAGGAACCGGCTGTCGTCGACCGGGAGGACGGCGATCGTCGCGGGCCCGCCGGCCTCGACGACATCGCTCTGCTGGATACCGCAGCCGGTGAGCGCGAGGACGCCCGCGAAGAGGGCCGCGAGCCCGGTCCGGCGCCTCATCGCGGGATCCTCACCGTGAAGACGGCTCCGCCGTCGGGGCGGTTCGCGGCCGTGACGGTGCCACCGTGCAGCCGGACGTTCTCCAGGGTGATGGCGAGGCCGAGTCCGCTTCCCGCGGAGCGGGTGCGGGCCAGGTCCGCCTTGTAGAAGCGGTCGAAGACATGCGGCAGGACCTCCTCGGCGATGCCGGGCCCCCGGTCGGCGACCTCGGTCACGAGCCAGTCGCCCTCGGCCCGCAGCCGTACGGTCACCGGCGGCCGGCCGTGCCGCAGCGCGTTGCCGACGAGGTTGGCGACGACGACGTCGAAGCGGCGCGGGTCGAGCCGGGCGCGCACCCCGACGGGCAGCTCGGTGCGGACCAGCTCGGGGTCGGTCCAGTGGCGGTGCTGAAGTGTCTTGCGGACGCTGTCGGCCACGTCGACCTCGTCCACGTGGAGCTCGGCGGCGCGCGCGTCGAAGCGGGAGATCTCCATGAGGTCCTCCACGAGCACCGCCAGCTTGCCGGTCTCGGCGCTGATGAGCCGTACCGCCCGGGCCGTGTCGCTGTCGAGGCCGGCCGCGTCCTCGTCGAGGACCTCGGTGACCGCGAGCATCCCGGCGAGCGGAGTGCGCAGCTCGTGGGAGACGTCGGAGGCGAACCGGCGGGCGCGCGCCTCGGCGTGCTGGAGCTCGACGACGGAGCGTTCGAGCGCGGCGGCGGACTCGTTGAACGTACGGGCGAGGTCGGCGAGTTCATCGCTGCCCTTGGCGAGGATCCGGGTGTCGAGCCGGCCGCGTCCCATGGAGTCGGCGGCGCGCCGCAGTTCCCGCACCGGCCGCAGCACGCTGCGGGCGGCGAGCAGAGCCGGGATCAGGGCGATCGCCAGGGCGGGCAGGGCGCCGTCGCGGGCGGCGAGGACCATCGCCTCGACGTTGGCCTCCTCCTCGTCGAGTTCCATGACGGCGTACAGCACGAGGCCGGTGCGGTGGATGGCGGTGGCCGGGGTGTGCGCCCTGAAGACGGCGGGGACGGCGATGGTGAGGTAGGGCCGGCCGTTCTTGACCACCCGCTGGAAGCTGCCGTGGGCGGAGGCCTTGGCCCGGGAGCGGAGCTCGGCGGTGATGACGGTGGAGGTGGGGCGTTCGGCGGACGAGACGCGGACGGAGCCGTACTCGGCGTAGACGCGCCACTGCCGGGGCTTGCCCTGCCGGGCGATGTGCAGGAGTACGTCGCGCAGCGAGTCCGCCTCGATGGGCAGCGAGACACCGAGAGTCTGGACCTGCTCGCGGAAGGCGGAGACGGCGGTGTCCTGGGCCTGTTCCAGGATGGCGTTGCGGGCGGCGCGGTAGGTCAGGGCGGCGGTGGTGCCGCAGCCGACGGCGGCGACGAGGAGGAAGGCGAGGACGAGCCGGGTGCGGAGACCGAAGGGGCGGTGGCGGCGTCGCGGGGCGCGGCGGCTCACAGCGGCCCGAAGCGGTAGCCGAAACCGCGGAGGGTCTGGATGTAGCGGGGCGCACCGGCCGGGTCCTCGATCTTGGTGCGCAGCCGGCGGACGCAGGCGTCCACGAGGCGGGCGTCGCCGTGGTAGCTGTGCTCCCAGACGTGTTCGAGGAGTTGCTGGCGGCTGAAGACCTGCTCGGGGTGGGCGGTCAGATGCAGCAGGAGCTTGAGCTCGGAGGGGGCGAGGGCGATGCGCTCACCGGACTTGGCGACCGTGAGTCCGGCGCGGTCGATGGCTATGTCGCCGTGGAACTCGACGGCGGGGCGGCCGGCGCCGGGCTCCTCGATGCGCCGCAGGACGGCGCGTATGCGGGCCTCGATCACCTCCGTACGGGCGGGTTTGACGATGTAGTCGTCGGCGCCGGCCTCCAGGCCGACGACGATGTCGAAGTCGTCACCGCGCGCGGTGAGCATGATGATCGGCAGCTGGCTGGTCTCCCGGATCCGGCGGCAGACCTGGACCCCGTTCACGCCGGGGAGCATCAGGTCGAGCAGCACGAGATCGGGCCGGAACTCGGCGAGCAGCGCGAGCCCCGCCTCGCCGGTCGCGGCGCCGCGGACGTCGTGCCCACGTCGGCGCAGCCCGAGTTCGACCCCTTCGCGGACGGAGGGGTCGTCTTCGATGAGAAGAACGCGAGGCATATCGGCAGTATCCCAGGGTGAGGAGAGGGGCAGGTGGGCCGGTCGAGGCGTCGGTCGGTTCGGGGCCCCGGTCGGTTCGGGGCCCCGGTCCGGTCGGGTCGGGCGTCGGTCCGGTCGGGTCGGGTCGGGCGTCGGTCCGGTCGGGTCGGGTCGGGCGTCGGTCGGGTCGGGCGTCGGTCCGGTCGGGTGGGGCGTCGGGGACGGATCAGGCGCGGCGGGCGAGACCGCGCAGGCGCCCGCCCGCGCCCGCCATCAGGGCCTGGACCTCCGTGAGCCGGAGCGGCCGGGCGAGGAGCGCGAAGACGGCGAGGATGACGAGGCCCCCCGCCGCGCCGGCGGCGAGCGCGCCGGCCGGGGCGGTCGTGTCGGCGGCGAGCAGCCCGAACCCCGCCGCGGGCACGGCGGCCACGAGCAGCCGCACGAGCGCGGAGGCCGAACCGGGAGAGCCGGAACCGGACACGCCCGCCGCGCCCGGAGAGCCGGAACCGGACACGCCCGCGCCGAGTGTGGACGCCGCACCGGACACGCCCGACGTCGCCGCGCCCCGAGAGCCGGAACCGGGCGCGCCCGGGACCACCGCGCCCGACGTGCCCTCCCCGCCCCGCCGGGTGCGGCTCAGGCGGCGGCGGAGTGCGTACGCCGTCAGCGCCCAGCCCGACCACAGGGCGAGCGAGTAGCCGGCCGCCATGCCCGCCACCGCCCAGGTCGGCGGGAGGAACGTGTACGCGGTCACGGACAGGCCCGCGTTGACGGCCGCGATCACCAGGTTGAGGAGGAAGGGCGTCCTGGTGTCCCGCAGCGCGTAGAAGGCGCGGGTGCAGACGTACTGGCCGGAGAAGGCGATCAGCCCCGGCGCGAACGCCATCAGGATCCAGGCCATCGCCCGGATGTCGTCCGCGCCGGTCCTGCCGTACTGGAAGACCAGGCCCATCAGCGGCACCGCCAGCGCGAACAGGGCGCAGGCCGCGGGGACGACGGCCGCCGTGCTCGTGCGGAGGCCGTACGAGACGTCCCGCCGCACCCCCGTCAGGTCGCCGTCCGCCGCCGCCCCGCTCATCCGCGGGAGCAGCGCCGTCACGAGCGAGACGGTGACGATGCCGTGCGGGACCGCCCACAGCAGATAGGCGTTGTTGTACGCGGCGAAGCCGAAGCCCCCGCCCGCGCCGAGCTCCTCCGCCCGCGTGCCCGCCGCCGTCGCCAGCTTCGTCGTCACCCAGTACGCGGCCTGGTTGGTGAGGACCAGAAGCACCAGCCATCCCGCCGACCGCAGCGGCGCCGTCAGCCCGCTGCCCCGCAGGTCGAGGCGCGGGCGGAAGCGGAAGCCGGCCGCCCGCAGCGACGGCACCAGCGCCAGCGCCTGCAGCGCGATGCCCGCCGTCGTGCCCCAGCCGAGCAGCGCGGTCTCGCCCGCCGTCAGTCCGCCGCCGGACGCGGTCGCCAGGTAGAGCGCGAACACCCCGATGACGACGACGTTGTTGAGAACCGGCGTCCACATCATCGCGCCGAACCGGCCCCGGGCGTTGAGGACCTGGCCGAGGAGGGTGAAGAGCCCCAGGAAGAAGATCTGCGGCAGGCAGTAGCGGGCGAAGGCGACCGTCATGGACTGCCGCGCGCCGCTGTAGTCGGTGTACGCGTCGACGATCGCGGGCGCCGCGAGCACCGCGCCGGCCGTCAGGACCAGGAGCGCGCCGACGCAGACCGTGAGGAGCCGGTCGGTGTACGCGACACCGCCGTCGTCGTGCTCCTTGGCCGCCTTGACCAGCTCGGGCACGAAGACCGCGTTGAGGGCCCCGCCGAGGAGCAGCATGTAGACGATGGTGGGGATGGAGTTGGCGACCGCGTAGCCGTCGGCGACAGCCCCGACGCCCAGCGCGGCGGCGACGATCGCGGACCGTACGAATCCGCTGGCGCGCGAGACCAGCGACCCGGCGGCCATCAGCGCGCCGCTGCGGAGCACGGAGGACGCGCGCTGCTTCGGCGCCTCCAGCACGGTCGCCGTCATCGACGGGCCAGGTAGGCCTGGAAGGCCCGGTACAGCGTGTGGTTCGTCGTGCCGTCCAACGGTGTCTCCCACTCCCCCAGCGTCTCGACGGCCTGTCCGCCCGTGCCGAGCTTCCAGCGCAGCAGACCGTGGGCGCGGTCGTCCGGATCAAGGGTGGAGGGTATCCCGCGCATGTCGTAGACGTCGGCGCCGAGCGCCTGGGCGTCGAGCAGCATCCGCCACTGCAGGGCGTTGGAGGGGCGGACCTCGCGGCGGTGGTCGGCGGAGGCGCCGGTCTGGTACCAGACCCGCTTCCCCGCCGTGATCATGGTGTGGGCGGCGAGCGTCTCGCCCTCGTGGCGGGCGAGGTAGAGCTTCATCCGGCCCGGTTCCTCGGCGTTGAGGACCGCGTACTGGCGCTCGTAGTACGCGAGGGAGCGGCCGAGCCGGAAGCCGTCGCGCTCCTCGGTGATCCGCAGGAGCCGGAAGAACTCGGGCAGATCGGCCGCCGAGCCGACGACGATCTCGACACCCGACGCGCGTGCCTTGCGTACGTTGCGCCGCCACTCCTGGTTGAGGCCCTTCCACAGGTCGTCGGCGCCGCGGCCGGCGAGGGGGACCTGGTAGACGTGGCGGGGCTGGGCGTCGGCGCCGTCGGAGGCGCTGGTGGAGTCGCCTCCGCAGCGGCGCCAGCCGCGGGAGCGGAGCCGCTCGGCGACGGCGGTGCCGAGCGGGTCGACCTCGTCGGCGAGGACGTCGGCGAGGCGCCGGCCCGGCCCGGTGTTCGCCTTGAGGGTGGCGGCGTTCCAGCGGCGGAAGGCGGGCGAGGGTCCGATGCGTACGGCGAAGGCGCCGGCGGCGCGCAGGTGCCGGAGCAGCGGGGTGAGCCAGCCGTCGATGTCGGGGTCGGCCCAGTCGGCGACGGGCCCTTCGGGGAGGTAGGCGAAGTACTTGCGGGTGCCGGGGAACGCCCGCAGCAGGACGAGGGCGACGCCGGTGAAGTGGCCGTTCTCCGGCCCCCAGCCGAGGAGCTGATGGCTCCAGCCGTCCTTCACCCCGGCCCAGGAGGGGAGCTGGAGAAACCCGGCAGCCGCACCGGTGCGGGCGAGGTGGGCGCGGTACTCCTCCGAGGTGAGGGGCCGCACGCGGGTGGCGTGCTGGGGTGCGGCCGTCACGAGCAGAGCTGACACAACGGGAGCCTCCTTGTTTCCGCCCCTCGGTCGTGGGGCGCACAGGATGCTCACAGCCGTCCTTGACCGTGCCGCGCGTCGTGTGTGACCGGACGATGACCGTTCCTCACCAGCCCTTGTCACACAGCGTCGGAGGTGCTTCCCGCGGCCTACAGTCCGGGCATCCCACACCTTTTCCGGAGGCTTCCGTGATGTCCGTACGCACCCGAGCCCGCGCCCGAATACGCCCGGCGCTGGCGGCCCTCGCCCTCTGCGGCTCCCTCACCGCCTGTTCGGCGGGGGCGGTGGGCGCGCCCCGTGACGAGGGGAGCGCGGAGTCGATGGAGTCGCCGGCGAAGGTGACCGTGGTGAGCCCCGCGGCGGGACGGACCGTCACGGTCACGGCGACGGGCGGGAAACTGACGTCGGTGAAGGTCGTCGACGCGGAGGGTGCCGCGCTGGCGGGCCGTACCGGGGCGGGCGGGACGTCGTGGGTCTCGGACCGGAAGGCGGTGCCGGGCACGTCGTACCGGGTGGAGGCGACGACCCGTACGCCGGGCGGGCAGGAGGCGACGACCCGGTCGACGTTCACGACGGCGGAGGCGTCGGAGGTCAACAAGCTGACGCTGGCGCCCGGGAAGGACACCACGGTCGGGGTCGCGCAGCCGCTGTCGATCGTCTTCGACCGGCCGGTGACCCGGAAGGCCGAGGTGGAGAAGCAGCTCAAGGTCACCACGTCGAACGGCACGGTCGGGTCGTGGGGCTGGCTGAAGGACTACTCGGGCAAGGACCGGGTGGACTGGCGGCCGAAGGAGTACTGGAAGCCGGGCACGAAGATCACGCTCGACGCGGCGCTGAACGGTACGGACTCGGGCGGGGGCTGGTTCGTACGGGACTACCGGACCGGGTTCACGGTCGGCGGCGCGGCGCAGGTGGTGAAGGTCGACCTGGACCGCAAGAAGCTCGTGCTGGAGCGGGACGGGCGCGCGGTGCGCACGATCCCCGTGTCGGGCGGGACGCCCGGCGGTGACAAGCGGTCGTGGCGGGGGACGGCGGTGCTGATGGCGAAGGAGGGCACGATCAACATGAACTCGGAGACGGTCGGGCTCGGCGACGCCTACGACAAGATGGTCGACTACTCGATGCGCCTGACCTGGTCGGGGATGTACGCGCACGCGGCGCCGTGGAACGCGGCCTGGTTCGGCCGGGCCAACAAGAGCTCGGGCTGCATCGGTATGAGCGACGCCGACGCGGCGTGGTTCTACGGGCAGGTCCGCGCGGGCGACCCCTTCGAGATCCGCGGCGCGGACACGAAGGGCACGGTCGCGGAGGGCAACGGCTACGGGGCGTGGAACCTGACCTGGGAGCAGTGGCAGGCGAAGAGCGCGGCGGGCCGCTGACGCTGCCTCGGTCGCGAGCGCGGGCGTCGCGGCGGGGCCCACGCGACCCCACGGCCCGGGGGTGAGCATGCGCGCCCCGGCCCGCGGGCCCGGTGGGTGTGCGCGCCCGGCCCGCGGGCCCGGTGAGTGTGCGCGCCCCGGGTCCCGCGGCCCGCGCGCCCCGCCGCCCGCGGACGGTGGAGGTCCCGGCAGCCACGGCCCCTCAGCCCGGCAGGCGTGGCGGCAGCGGTCAGACGCGCCGCATCTCCCAGAGGAGCACTTCCGCGTCGGAGGTGGCCAGGAGGGCGAGGGCCCGCGCGTCGGTGACACGGGCGGCGTCGCCGGGGGCGAGTTCCTCGCCGTCCAGGCGGACCGTGCCCCGCACGACGTGGGCGTAGACGAAGTCCGCGTCCGGGACCGCCGTGCGCTCGCCCGCCTCCAGACGGCGGACGTGGAGCATCGCGGCCGCCTCCGGGAGGGCGTACGGCGTGGAGTCGGCGATGCCGCGGACGATCTCGTACGCGGGGTCGCCTCCCGGCGCCAGTGGCGCGAGCCACATCTGGACGAAGACCAGCGGCACCTCGGCGTCGTTGCGCTCCTCGTGCCGTACGCCCGCCGCGGAGCTGAGCCGCTGGACGTCCCCGGGGCGGACGACCGTGCTGTGTCCGGCGGCCGTGTCGTGGTGGGTCAGCTCGCCCTCGACCACCCAGGTGACGATCTCGGTGTGGCTGTGCGGATGCTCGTCGAACCCGGCCCCGGGCGCGAGCCGCTCCTCGTTGCAGGCGAGGATCGCGCCGAAACGGAGGTTGTCGGGGTCGTAGTGCGCGCCGAAGGAGAGCGCGTGGCGGGTCTCGATCCCGGCCTGCGGATCACCCCCGGGGTAGCGGTCGGCGGCACGCTGGATACGAATCACGGAGCCACGGTATCCCCGGCCCCCGCCGGTCGCGGGGTCCGCGCGGACAGAAGGCCCACCGCCCCCCGGCCACATATCCGTGGCCCGATGAGGCACCCTTAGTCCGTGTCTGAACCGATGAACGCCTCCCATCCGCACTCCGCGACCCTGAAGCGCCTCGAACAGTCCTCCGGGCGGCTGGCCGCCAACGCCATTGCCCGGATGGACGAGACGCTGCCGTGGTACCGGGCGATGCCGCCCGAGAACCGGTCGTGGATCGGTCTGGTCGCCCAGGCCGGTATCGCCGCGTTCACCGAGTGGTTCCGGCACCCGGAGACCCCTCAGGCCATCTCCACCGACGTCTTCGGCACCGCTCCCCGTGAGCTGACCCGCGCCATCACGCTGCGGCAGACCGTCGAGATGGTCCGCACGACCATCGAGGTCATGGAGACGGCGATCGAGGAGGTCGCCGCCCCCGGCGACGAGTCGATCCTCCGCGAGGCGCTCCTCGTCTACGCCCGGGAGATCGCCTTCGCGACCGCCCAGGTCTACGCCCAGGCCGCCGAGGCACGCGGCGCCTGGGACGCCCGCCTGGAGTCGCTCGTCGTCAACGCGGTCCTCTCCGGGGAGGCCGACGAGGGCGCTGTCTCCCGGGCCGCCGCCCTCGGCTGGAACTCCCCCGAGCATGTCTGCGTCGTCCTCGGCACCGCCCCCGACGGCGACAGCGAGCTGACCGTGGAGGCCATCCGCCGCGCCGCGCGGCACGCCAAGCTCCAGGTCCTCACCGGCGTCCTCGGCAATCGGCTCGTCGTCATCGCCGGCGGCAACGACAATCCGCTCGCAGTGGCGAAGGCGCTGATCGGGCCGTATGCCGCCGGGCCGGTCGTCGCGGGCCCCGTCGTCCCCGACCTGCTCGCGGCGACCCGCTCCGCGCAGGCCGCCGCGGCCGGTCTCAAGGCCTGTTCGGCGTGGCAGGACGCGCCACGGCCGGTTCTGGCGGACGATCTGCTTCCGGAGCGTGCGATCGCCTCCGACCCTTCGGCGCGTGAGCAGTTGGTGGAGGAGATCTACAGACCGCTGGAGGAAGCGGGCTCGGCGCTGCTCGAAACACTGAGTGTCTATCTGGAGCAGGCGAGCAGCCTCGAAGGCGCGGCTCGGATGCTCTTCGTCCACCCCAACACCGTGCGCTACCGGCTTCGACGTGTGACAGACGTCACCGGATGGTCACCCTCCGATGTGCGCTCCGCGTTCACGCTGCGGATCGCGCTCATTCTCGGGCGCTTGGCCGACGGAGATTCGCAGCCCTAGACTTTTGTCGAATACCAACAATTCCCCCGACGGTTCTTCGTGCTAGTCCCCACGGGCGCTTGAAGCCGTCCCCACGAGAGAGTGTGAGGGTGCTCGTACTCGTCGCTCCCGGCCAAGGCGCCCAGACGCCCGGCTTCCTGACCCCCTGGCTCGAACTCCCCGGTGCCGCCGACCGCTTGGCGGCCTGGTCCGAGGTCATCGGGCTCGACCTCGTCCACTACGGCACGAACGCGGACGCGGACGAGATCCGCGACACCGCCGTGGCCCAGCCCCTGCTCGTGGCCGCCGGCCTGCTCTCCGCGGCCGCGCTCGGCGACGTGTCCCCCGGGGCCGTCGCGGGTCACAGCGTCGGTGAGATCACCGCCGCCGCGTTCGCCGGCGTCCTCGACGACACCGCCGCCCTGCGTCTCGTACGGACGCGTGGTCTGGCGATGGCCGAGGCCGCCGCGGTCACCGAGACCGGCATGTCCGCGCTGCTCGGCGGCGAACCTGATGTGACGGTTCAGCACCTGGAGAAGCTCGGCCTGACCCCGGCCAACGTCAACGGCGCGGGCCAGATCGTGGCCGCCGGCACCCTGGAGCAGCTGGCCGCCCTGGAGGCGGACAAGCCCGAGGGTGTGCGCCGTGTCGTGGCGCTGAAGGTGGCCGGCGCGTTCCACACGCACCACATGGCACCGGCGGTGACGAAGCTGGAGGCCGCCGCGAAGGAGCTGACGGTCGCCGCTCCGCGCGTGCGCTACGTCTCGAACAAGGACGGCCAGGTCGTCACGGAGGGCGCGGACGTCATCGCGCGCCTCGTCGGCCAGGTGGCCAACCCGGTCCGCTGGGACCTGTGCATGGACACCTTCAAGGCCCTGGGCGCGACGGCGCTGATCGAGGTGTGCCCGGGTGGCACCCTGACCGGTCTGGCCAAGCGCGCGCTTCCGGGCGTGGCGACCGTCGCCCTGAAGACCCCCGACGACCTCGACGCGGCCCGCACGCTCGTCGCCGAGCACACTGCAGCCTGAGTAAGGAGCCGTAGAGCATGTCGAAGATCAAGCCCAGCAAGGGCGCCCCGTACGCGCGGATCATGGGTGTCGGCGGCTACCGCCCCACCCGGGTCGTGCCGAACGAGGTGATCCTCGAGAAGATCGACTCCTCCGACGAGTGGATCCGCTCGCGCTCCGGCATCTCCACCCGCCACTGGGCCTCCCCCGAGGAGACCGTGACCGCGATGTCCGTCGAGGCCTCCGGGAAGGCCATCGCCGACGCCGGGATCGTCCCCGAGCAGATCGGCGCCGTGGTCGTCTCCACGGTCTCGCACTTCAAGCAGACCCCGGCCGTCGCCACCGAGATCGCCGACAAGATCGGCGCGGGCAAGCCCGCCGCGTTCGACATCTCCGCCGGCTGCGCGGGCTTCGGCTACGGCCTGACCCTCGCCAAGGGCATGATCGTCGAGGGTTCGGCCGAGTACGTCCTCGTCATCGGCGTCGAGCGGCTGAGCGACCTGACCGACCTGGAGGACCGCGCGACGGCCTTCCTGTTCGGCGACGGCGCCGGCGCGGTCGTGGTCGGCCCGTCCGACGTGCCGCACATCGGCCCCACCGTGTGGGGTTCGGAGGGCGACAAGTCCGAGACGATCAAGCAGACCGTCCCGTGGAACGAGTTCCACATCGGCGACGTCTCGAAGCTCCCCCTCAACGAGCAGGGCGAGATCAAGTTCCCCGCCATCACGCAGGAGGGTCAGGCGGTCTTCCGCTGGGCCGTCTTCGAGATGGCGAAGGTCGCCCAGCAGGCGCTGGACGCCGCCGGAATCTCGGCGGACGACCTTGACGTCTTCATTCCGCACCAGGCGAACATGCGGATCATCGACTCGATGGTGAAGACGCTGAAGCTGCCGGAGCACGTCACGGTCGCGCGTGACGTCGAGACCACCGGCAACACCTCGGCCGCCTCGATTCCGCTCGCGATGGAGCGGCTCCTGGCGACCGGAAAGGCGAAGAGCGGCGACACGGCGCTCATCATCGGCTTCGGGGCGGGTCTCGTCTTCGCCGCGACGGTCGTTACTCTCCCCTAGGCACTCCGGATCTTCCGGAAGCCATTTACCGAAGCAATCACAGAAGGAGCGCCAACATGGCCTTCACCCAGGAAGAGATCGTCGAAGGTCTCGCCGAGATCGTGAACGAGATCGCCGGCATCCCGACCGAGGACGTCCAGCTCGAGAAGTCCTTCACGGACGACCTCGACGTCGACTCCCTGTCCATGGTCGAGGTCGTTGTCGCCGCCGAAGAGCGCTTCGACGTCAAGATCCCGGACGAGGACGTCAAGAACCTGAAGACGGTCGGCGACGCGACCGACTACATCCTGAAGCACCAGGGCTGATTCGGCCCCTGCTGACTCGGTCAGCCACCCGGCGGTGGCGCCGTATTTCGACCATCACACACGTGGAGAAAGAATTCCTGTGAACTCGACCAATCGCACCGTGGTCGTCACCGGTATCGGCGCAACCACACCGCTGGGTGGCGACTCCGCTTCGACCTGGGAAGGTCTGCTCGCGGGACGCTCCGGCGTCAAGCCCCTCGAGGGCGAACGATTCGCCGAACTGCCCGTACAGATCGCGGCGCTCGCCGCGGTCGACCCGGGTGACGTTCTGCCCCGCCCGCTCGCCCGCAAGCTGGACCGCTCGGCGCAGTTCGCGCTGATCGCGGCCCGTGAGGCGTGGGCCGACGCGGGCTACACCGCCCCGGCCGGTGAGGACGAGAGCATCGCGCCCGAGCGGCTCGGCTCCGTCATCGCCTCCGGTATCGGCGGTGTCACGACTCTGCTCGACCAGTACGACGTGCTCAAGGACAAGGGCGTTCGCCGCGTGTCCCCGCACACCGTGCCGATGCTCATGCCGAACAGCCCCTCCGCCAACGTCGGCCTGGAGGTGAACGCCCGGGCGGGCGTCCACACCCCGGTCTCGGCGTGTGCGTCGGGTGCCGAGGCGATCGGCTACGCCGTCGAGATGATCCGTACCGGCCGGGCCGACGTGGTCGTGGCCGGCGGCACGGAGGCGGCGATCCACCCGCTGCCGATCGCGGCCTTCGCCAACATGATGGCGATGTCCAAGAACAACGACGAGCCGACGAAGGCCTCGCGTCCGTACGACACGGGCCGTGACGGCTTCGTGCTCGGCGAGGGCGCGGGCGTGGTGATCCTCGAGTCCGAGGAGCACGCGAAGGCGCGTGGCGCGCGGATCTACTGCGAGGTGCTCGGCCAGGGCCTGTCGGCCGACAGCCACCACATCGCGCAGCCCGAGCCGACCGGCCGGGGCATCGCCGCGGCGATGCAGAACCTGCTGGACTCGACGGACCTGAAGCCGGCGGAGGTCGTCCACCTCAACGCGCACGCGACGTCGACGCCGCAGGGTGACGTGGCGGAGATCAAGGCGCTGCGCAAGGTGCTGGGCGACGACCTGGACCATGTCGCGATCTCGGCGACGAAGTCGATGACGGGTCACCTGCTCGGTGGCGCGGGCGGCATCGAGACCGTCGCGACGGTCCTGGCGCTGCACCACCGGGTGGCCCCGCCGACGATCAACGTCGACGACCTGGACCCGGCGGTCGACGCGGACATCGTCCGCGACGAGCCCCGCGACCTCCCGCAGGGCACGATCGCCGCGATCAACAACAGCTTCGGCTTCGGCGGCCACAACGTGGTGCTGGCCTTCCGCACGGTCTGACCCGCACCCATCTGCGAGGCCCACCCCACACCCGGGGTGGGCCTCAGCCGTGCGTGGGTTCGGGTTTCGGTGCGGGGCGCCCCGGACGGATGCCTGAGGCCCACCCCGAGACCGGGGTGGGCCTTCGGTGGGTCGGGGGTCAGACCACCTGGTGGAGCCAGCGGACCGGGGCGCCCTCGCCGGCGTAGCGGAAGGGTTCCAGTTCGTCGTCCCAGGGCTTGCCCAGGAGCTTGGCGATCTCCGACTCCAGCTCCGTCTCGCCGCGCACCGAGCGGGCCAGGGCGGCCCGCAGGCGGTCCTCCGGGATCAGGATGTCGCCGTGCATGCCGGTGACGGCGTGGAAGATGCCCAGCTCGGGCGTGGCGCTGTAGCGCTCGCCCTCGGCCGTCGGGCAGGGTTCCGCGGTGACTTCGAAGCGGAGCATCTGCCAGCCGCGCAGCGCGGAGGCCAGCTTGGAGGCGGTGCCGGTCTCGCCCTGCCAGGAGAACTCGGCTCTCCAGGTGCCGGGCGACGCCGGCTGGCGGATCCAGTCGAGCTGGACCCTCGCACCGAGGACACCCGCGACCGCCCATTCGACGTGCGGGCACAGCGCGCGCGGTGCGGAGTGTACGTACAGGACTCCACGTGTCGTCACCGGGACCTCCAGTGTGGGACGAGGTTCGCCTTCCCAGCGGCCTCAGTAAACAGCATCGGGAGTGAAACTCCGTAAACCCCCGAAAAAGGGACAGCATGTGACGTGATGTAATTTACCGGAGCCGATTGGCAAAGGTGCCTCTGGTTCGACGGGGGAAAAGCTACCGTGCCGCACCGCCCTTGGGGTGACGTACGGTCGGTCCGGGGTGGGGTGGACACCAAGCTTTCACTCGCCAGGACGCCGAACGGACGCCGGAGGAGGAGCCGAGGGATGCGCGGCAGACGCCGTTTCCGTACCACTGTCGCCGCGGCGGGAGCCGCGCTGCTGCTGTGCGCGGGCGCCCTGACGGGGTGTGAGACGGCCGGACCGGCCGTGACGGCGTCGCCGACGCCGCGGCCCACGCCCGTCTGGGACCGTACGCCCGCCTCCCTCGCCGCCGTCGGCGACTCCATCACCCGCGCGTTCGACGCCTGCTCGGTCCTGGCGGACTGCCCCGAGGTGTCCTGGGCGACCGGCACGGACGCCGGCGTCAACAGCCTGGCCCTGCGGCTCCTCGGCGCCGAGCGTGTCACCGACAGCAGCTGGAACCTGGCGCGGACCGGGGCCCGGATGGCGGAGCTGCCCCAGCAGATGGCGCGGGCGGGGGCCCGGAAGCCGGAGCTGGTCACGGTGATGATGGGCGCCAACGACGCGTGCCGTGACCGCGTCGAACTGATGACCCCGGTCGAGGAGTTCCGCGCCGACTTCGAGGCGGCCCTCGCCGCGCTGCGGAAGACCGCGCCCAAGGCGCAGGTGTACGTCACGAGCGTGCCGGACCTGAAGCGGCTGTGGGCGCAGGGCAAGGACAGCCCGATGGGCCGCCAGGTCTGGAAGCTGGGCATCTGCGCCTCGATGCTGGCCGACGCACAGGATCTGAGCGCCCCGGCCGAGCGGCGCCGGACGCTCGTGCGGGACCGGGTGGTGGCGTACAACACGGTCCTGGAGGAGGTCTGCGCGAAGGACCGGCGCTGCCGGTACGACGGCGGCGCGGTGTTCGGCTTCCGTTTCGACGGCAGGCAGCTCAGCCCGTGGGACTGGTTCCACCCCAGCAAGAACGGGCAGGCGCGGCTCGCGGAGATCGCCCACCGGCAGGTGACGGCGCCGGAACCGCCCGCGTAGGGTTCCGGATCATGAGGATCACGGGTGAGCCCTTCGGTTCGGTCGACGGTACGGACGTCACGCGCTGGACGCTCCAGCGGGGCGCGGTGCGGGTACGGGTGCTGACCTACGGCGGCATCGTGCAGTCGGTCGAGACCCCCGACCGGGACGGCGTCCCGGACGGCGTGGCCCTCGGCTTCCCCGATCTGGAGGGGTACCTGAAGCGCCCGGAGCCGTACTTCGGCGCTCTGGTGGGCCGTTACGCCAATCGGATCGCGGACGGGACCTTCGCCCTGGACGGCACGGAGTACCGCCTCGCCCGCAACGGCGGTCCGCACTCGCTGCACGGCGGGGAGCGGGGCTTCGACAAGCGGGTGTGGGACGCGGAGGAGGTCGAGGGCGGGGTACGGCTGTCCCGGGTGAGCCCGGACGGCGAGGAGGGCTTCCCCGGGCGGCTGGAGGTCTCGGCGACGTACACGCTCGACGACGACGGCGCGCTGCGGATCGGCTACCGGGCGGAGACCGACGCGCCGACGGTGGTGGCGCTGACGAACCACACGTACTGGAACCTGGGCGGTGGCGGCCACGCGCTGCGGATCGCCGCCGAGCGGTACACGCCGACGGACGCGACGGGCGTTCCGACCGGGGAGCTTGCCGAGGTCGCGGGCACGGAGCTGGACTTCCGTACGGGCAGGCCGCTCGCGATCCCGCTGGACCACAACTTCGTGCTGGACCACGGGGGGCCGGAGGCGGCGGAGCTGTACGCGCCGGAGACCGGGCGGACCGTGACGGTGGAGACCACCGAGCCCGGGATTCAGGTGTACGCGAGTGGGGAGCTGGGCGGGGTCGCCCTGGAGACCCAGCACTTCCCGGACTCCCCGAACCGGCCGGAGTTCCCGTCGACGGTGCTGCGGCCGGGGGATGTCTACGCCTCGGCCACGGTCTTCCGCTTCGGAACGCGCTGAAGGACGGGGCGGAGCCCCGGGGCGGTTGTCAGGTTCCGCCCCGGGGCCGGACACGGGGAGGTCAGACCTCCAGCGTGGCGGTGACACGCGCGTCGCCGAGCGAGTGCGCGGCCCGGACCTCGTACGAACCGGGGACGAAGGTCCAGTCGTGCTGCTCCTCGTCCCAGATCTCGAAGGCGCGGCGTGGCAGCGGGATCCCGATCTCGACGGACTCGCCGGCGCCCGCCTCGACGGAGGCGAAGCCGGCCAGCCAGCGCGCCGGACGCTCGACGCTGTCGGCCGTCGGCGCCAGGTAGATCTGGACGACCTCGCGGCCGGTGCGGGTGCCGGTGTTGGTGAGCGCGACCTTGGCCGTCGTCGGGGTGACCTCCAGGGAGTCGTAGCTCCATGTGGTGTAGCCGAGGCCGTGCCCGAAGGGGTACGCGGGGGTGGCGCCGGCCTTGTCCCAGGCGCGGTAGCCGATGAGCACGCCCTCGGTGTAGTCGAGCTCGCCGTCGGTCGGGGTGACCTCGGTGACGGGGACGTCGGCGAGGGCGACGGGCCAGGTGGTGGGGAGCCGGCCGCCGGGCTCGGCGGCGCCGGTCAGCACGTCGGCGAGCGCGGCGCCGCCCTCCTGGCCGGGGAACCAGCTGAGCAGGACGGCGGCGACGTCCTCGCGCCAGGGCATCTCGACCGGGGAGCCGGCGTTGACGACGACCACGGTGTTCGGATTGGCGGCGGCCACGGCGCGGACCAGTTCGTCCTGGCGGCCGGGCAGGGCGAGGTCCTTGCGGTCGAAGCCCTCGGACTCGACGCGCTCGGTGGTGGCGACGACCACGACGGCGGTGTCGGCGCCGCGGGCGGCCTCGACGGCTTCGGCGATCAGTTCGTCGGGGTCGCGGCGCGGCCCGAGGTGGACGAAGGAGAACATGACCGCCGCGAGGGGGGCCGCGAACTCCTTGTCCAGCGTGTGGAGCAGGGACACCTCGACGGACTCGCCCGCGGTGAGGGCGACCTTGGCGCGCTCGACGGGGGCGCCGAAGAACGCCTCGAAGGGGTCGGTCTCCGGGCCCATCGCCTGGACGCCCTCGAAGAGGGTCTCGCCCGCCACGCCGAGGGTGAAGGCGCCGAGGCCGCGGGTGCCGAAGGAGTGCTCGCCGGACTCGCGCGGGGTGAACGTGCCGGTGACCTCGATGGAGTGCAGGGTCTCGTGGGTGACGCCCGCCGGGAGGTCGTCGCCGATCCACTGGACCTGGCCGTTGGGCAGGGTGCCCTCGCCGAGGACGGCGCCGTCGGCGCCGCGGCAGACCGCGCGGAGGGTGAAGCCCTGGTCGGCGGGGGTGAGTTCGTCGCTGGGGTCGGCGCCGACGGTGAAGGTGAGGGCGCCTTCGGGCAGGGCGGCGGTGAGGCCGGCGAGCGGGGAGACGGTGTGGTCGGGGAAGACCTGGGCGGAGCCGCCGCCGAGGACGCGGGCGTCGCGGGCGGCCGCGCCGGAGAGGGCGACGGTGCCGCTCGCGGCCAGCGGCAGGGCCGCGTTCTCGTTCCGGACGAGGACGAAGCCGCGGTGGGCGATCTCGCGGGCGAGGGCGTCGCCGTCGATGGTCTCGGGGGTCTCGGTGACGACCGGCGGGGTGCCTTCGAGAGCGCCGACGCGGGCGGCGAGCCGCAGTACGTTCCGTACGGCCGCGTCGACGGTCGACTCCTCGACCTCGCCCGCGCGGACGGCGGCGGCGAGCGCCTCGCCGTAGACGGTCCGCGGGCCGGGCATGGCGACGTCGAGACCGCCCTCGATGTCGCCCTTGGTCGAGCGGGCGGCCATCCAGTCGGAGACGTTGTAGCCGTCGAAGCCCCATTCGCCGCGCAGGACCTCGTTGACGAGCTCGTGGTGCTCGGTCATGGTCACGCCGTTGACCTGGTTGTAGGCGGTCATGATGCCCCACGGGCGGGCGTTCTTGACGATGGCCTCGAAGGGGGCGAGGTAGAGCTCGCGCAGCGGGCGCGGGGCGACCTTGTTGTCGACGGTGAAGCGGTCGGTCTCGGCGTCGTTGGCGACGAAGTGCTTGACCGTCGTGCCGACCCCGCCGTCCTGGACGCCCTGGACGTAGCCGGTGCCGATGGCGCCGGTGAGGTAGGGGTCCTCGCTGTACGCCTCGAAGTGGCGGCCGCCGAGCGGGGAGCGGTGCAGGTTGACGGTGGGTGCGAGGAGGACGTGGACGCCCTTGCGGCGCGCCTCCTGGGCGAGCAGCCGGCCGGCGCGGCGGGCGAGGGCCGGGTCCCAGGCGGCGGCGAGCGCGGTCGGGGACGGCAGGGCGACGGAGGGGTCGTCGGCGGTCCAGCGGACGCCGCGAACTCCGATCGGGCCGTCCGACATCACGATCGACCGCAGCCCGATCTCGGGCACGGCCGGCAGTGACCACATGTCCTGGCCGGCGAGGAGCCGTGCCTTGGTGTCCAGGTCGAGCTTGCCGAGCGCCGTCTCGACGGCCTGCTCCCGGACGGTCTCCGCGCTGATCTCCGACACGGCCGTACCTCCTTGTTGACGTCCCTAGTGGCGCCCATGGTGGACCCGATGCCTGTAGAGCGGTAGGTTTGGTTATCGTTTCGTTACCATGAGATGTCGTACGGTCCTCGTACGGTCCCGCGGGGCCGGACGTCCGCCGGATGGCGGCGGCAGGAACACAGGGAGAGGGGGGCCACGGCGATGGTGCGGGCCAGGAGCGAGGAGCGGCGCTCGGACATCGTGCGCGCGGCCCTGGAAGTGATCGCCGAGCGCGGCTACCGGGGCGCGTCGCTCGGCGCCGTCGCCGAGCGCGTCGGGCTGACGCAGCAGGGGCTGCTGCACTACTTCCCCACGAAGGAGGCCCTGCTCGTCGCGGTCCTCGCCGAGCGCGACAAGTGGGACACCAGCGGGGCGGGGACGCGCGAGGGCTGGCGGCTCGATCTGATCGACTCGCTCGTCGAGTACAACGCGATGCGGCCGGGGATCGTGCAGACGTTCTCCGCCCTGCTCGGGGAGAGCGTGACGGAGGACCATCCGGCGCGCGCCTTCTTCACCGAGCGCTACACCCAGGTCCGCGACGAGATGGCGAACGTCCTGCGCCTGGAGTTCGGCGAGCGCCTGCCGAGCGGGCTGACCCCGGAGCGGGCGGCGCCCCTCCTGACGGCCGTGATGGACGGGTTGCAGTACCAGTGGCTGCTCGACCCGGCGTCGGTGGACATGCCGGAGGCGTTCCGGGACTTTCTGCGCCTCCTGCACGGAAGCGACAAGTGAGGGCACCGTAGCGGGAGTTGCGGGTGAGTCGGGATACTGCGCGGGCCGGTCACCGACCGGTGTTCCACGACCCGTGTTCCCGACCCGCCGGAGGGCTCACCCGTGCTGTCCCGGATACGCCATGCCTCGCTCGGTCTCGCCCTCATCACCGCCACGCTGGTCGCGGCGACACCACCCGCATCGGCCGACGACGTGGGCACGCTCGCCGGCACGGTGGAGGAGGCCCGGCTCGACCGGGCCGCACCCCAGGAGATCCTGCGGCGGGGCGGATTCGCCTCCGTGGCGCCGGAGTTCGCCGGTGCCCTCGCGGGCGCGGAGTCGTACCGGGAGGCCGAGCGCGCGGTCGTACGGCACGGGGAGCGGCTCTGGCGGGACGCCGTCGACCGGGCGCAGGGGCGTCTCGTACGCGGCGACCTGAGCCGGGACGACGACCGGCCGCTGTACTGGGCGCGGCTGTCGATGACGCGCGAACTGCGTTCCTGGAGCCCGGAGTTCACGCTTTCCCCGGAGGGCCGCGCCCGGCTGCTCGACCGGCTGGAGCGCTCCTCGCGCGGCCAGGACTCGATCCGCTTCCCCCTGGGCAAGGGCGTGAAGCGGATCCTGATGACCGGCTTCGACCCGTTCACGCTCGACCGGGACGCCCGGATCTCCAACCCCTCCGGGGCCACCGCCCTCGCCCTGGACGGTACCTGGATCCGTACGGCGGACGGCAGTCCGGCCCGGATCGAGACGGCCGTCTTCCCCGTCCGCTGGCAGGACTTCGCCGACGGCACGGTCGAGCGGACGCTGCGCGGGCAGTTGCCCGAGGCGGACCTCTTCACCACGGTCAGCCAGGGCCGGATCGGCCGCTTCGACATCGAGCGGTTCAACGGGGCCTGGCGGGGCGGGTTCCCCGACAACGAGAACCTCTCGCGCACGGAGACCGTCCCGGTCGCCGACCCGGCCGCGCAGCCGCAGTGGACGGCGACGACCCTGCCGTACGCCTCGATCGTCGCGGCGGACACCGGACGCTTCCCGGTCCGGGACAACACCGCGGTGACCGAGATCCCGGCGGGCGGGACCGGGCCCGTGGTCCGCGCGGACGGTCCGACGCCGGGCTCGACGGCCCGCGCGGGCGGCGGCGGGGACTACCTCTCCAACGAGATCGCCTACCGCGCGACCCTGCTCCGCGACCGGCTCGGCCTGCGGCAGCTGCCGGGCGGTCACGTCCACACGCCGGTGCTGCAGTTCGGCGCCGGGAACACGGATCCGGCCACGGGCACGGTCACGGACCCCGAGTTCGTACGCAATCGGGTGGACATCATCGACCAGGTGCGGGCGATCATCGCGGTGGCGGCTTCCTGACACCTGTCCCCCGGGCCCGCCGCCCCTGCCGGCCCGGCCCGGGGGTTTCCCGGCGGGCCGGGCGGGCGGGATGATGGGGGTCATGATCGTCGCAGCAGCGCAGTTCGCCCCGGTCGCCGGGGACATCGACGCCAACGTCCGTACGACGGCCGACCTGATCCGCCGGGCCGGCGCGGAGGGCGCGCGGGTCGTCGTCCTCCCCGAGCTGGCCCTCACCGGCTACGAGCCGACCCTCGTCCACAAGACCCCCGCCACGCATCTCACCGAGGACGACGGGCGGCTCGATCCGATACGGGAGGCCTGCCGAGCCGTCGGCGCGGCGGCCGTCGTGAACGGCCCGGTGCTCACGGCCGAGGGCCTGCCGCCGGGCATCACCTCGCTCGTCCTCGGCCCGGACGGCGGTCTCCTCACCCGCTACGACAAGACCCATCTGCACGGCTTCGAGAACGAGGTCTTCACCGCGGGCACGGCCGACGGCCGCTTCACGCTCGACGGCATCCGCTTCGCGCTCGCCACCTGCTACGACAACCGCTTCCCCGAGCTCGCGGAGCGGGCGGCGGCCGACGGCTGCACGGTCTATCTGGCGAGCTCGGTGCTCTCGGTCGGCAACGACTCGTTCGAGACGGTCTATCCGGCGCGGGCCAGGGACTTCGGGCTGTACGTGGCGATGGCCAACGTCTTCGGCGAGAGCGAGGAGGGCACGTGCGAGGGCCACAGCGGTGTCTGGGGCCCGGACGGCCAGCTGATCGCCGACGCGGGACCCGACCGTGAGGGCTTCGCCCTCGCCGAGGTGGGCTGAGGCACCGCCGAACCGGGGCTCCCGGGGGCTGTGCGCCCGGGTGGTGGTACGGGCGCGGGTCCGCCGGGGCTCCCGGGTTACGCGACCGCCGGCGCTCCTGGGTTACATGGCCGCCGGGGCTCCCGGGTTACGCGTTCGGGGGGTACGGGTACGGGTGCGGGTGCGGGGAGCCCGCCGGTACGGGAGCGGACCGCTTCTGGTCCGTGTGCGCCTCGCCCGTCAGGTCGCGGGCCATCAGCGTCGCGCCCGCGACCGCGCCCGGCATCAGGAACACGGCGACGAACGGGACCACGAACGACAGGGCCAGCGGGACGCCGAAGCCCAGCGTGAGCATCCTGCGGCCACGGAGCATGCCGAGGCGGTCCTTCAGCTCGACGCCGCGGCGCTGGAGGGCGACGGACGTCAGCTCCTGGGTGAGGAAGAAGCCGGAGACGCAGAAGCCCATGACCGGGACGACCGTCTGGCCGACGACCGGGATGAAGCCGCAGGCGAAGAGCAGGATGCCGTACAGCGCGACCCGCAGCAGGACGCGCAGGCTGTCGCGGGCCGAGATCCACAGCTCGCGCCAGAGCGGCAGGCCGGACTCGGGGACGTCGCCGCCCTCGGTGCGGTCGACCTGCTCGGAGAGCGACTCGTAGAACGGCTGGCCGACCAGCAGGGTCACCGCCGTGAAG
Organism: Streptomyces sp. NPDC012508; assembly: GCF_042902595.1. Lineage (NCBI taxonomy): Bacteria > Bacillati > Actinomycetota > Actinomycetes > Kitasatosporales > Streptomycetaceae > Streptomyces > Streptomyces sp. NPDC012508. The sequence goes on along the minus strand of NZ_JBIBEO010000005.1, from coordinate 635,869 downwards.
GTGATGACGGCGAGGAAGAGCCCGAGGGCGAAGACGAGGCCGGTGAGGAAGCCTCGGAAGATCCCCTGCCAGGGGGAGGTCCAGTCGTCGGCGAACGGCGTCGCCCAGGCGGTCAGGTCGTCGGCGCCGTAGCCGAGGCCGATGATCGCGCCGATGTACAGCAGGAGGGTCACGAGCCCGGGCAGCAGCCCGAAGCCGAACCACCGGCCGTGCCGGCCCACCCACTTCTGCCCCTGTACCAGATAACCGAACCCGGCCCCGAAATCGCGCATGTCGATCACCCTATCGGGCGCCCCCCGCAGGCCGGGACGCAGAAGACCGCACCCCGGTCGGTCGGGGTGCGGTCCTCTTCAGCCTACGCGCAAAATCAGACGGCCAGCTCGACCGTGATGTTCCCGCGGGTCGCCTTGGAGTACGGGCAGACCTGGTGGGCCTTCTCGATCAGGCTCTTCGCGGTCTCGACGTCCACGTTCGGGATGGACGCCGAGATCTTGACGATGAGACCGAAGCCGTCGTCGTTCTTGCCGATGCCGACCTCGGCGGTGACCGTCGAGCCCGAGATGTCGGCGTTCTCGTTGCGGGCGACGACGCCCAGCGCGCCCTGGAAGCACGCGCTGTACCCGGCGGCGAAGAGCTGCTCGGGGTTGGTGCCCGTGCCGGAGCCGCCCATGGCCTTCGGCGGGTTCACGACGACATCGAGCTGACCGTCGTCGGTGGCCACGCGGCCGTCCCGGCCGTTCTCGGCGGTGGCGACGGCGGTGTACAGGACGTCGGAGTGCTGGATCGACATCTGGGTCTTCCTTCTGCTGGTTCGCCGCGACTCGCGCCCACGATCGCGACGGCTGAGGGAAGACTAACGGGTCAGCGAAACGATCATCTTTCCGGTGTTCTCGCCGCGGAGCAGTCCGAGGAAGGCGTCCGTGCCGTTCTCGATGCCCTCGACGAAGGTCTCGCCGTACTTCAGCTCGCCGGAGCGCAGCCAGCCGCCGACCTCCTGGACGAACTGCTGCTGCATGCCGTAATGGTCGCCGACGAGGACGCCCTGGAGACGCAGCCGCTTGCCGATGATCATGGCCATGTTGCGCGGTCCGGGCACCGGCTCGGTGTCGTTGTACTGCGCGATCATGCCGCAGATGGTGGCGCGGCCGTGCACGTTGAGCGAGGAGATCGCGGCTTCGAGGTGGTCGCCGCCGACGTTGTCGAAGTAGACGTCGATGCCGTCCGGGGCGGCCTCGCGCAGCTGGTCCTTGACCGGGCCGTTCTTGTAGTTGAACGCGGCGTCGAAGCCGTACTCCTCGACGAGCAGCTTGACCTTCTCGTCGGAGCCGGCGGAGCCGATGACGCGGGAGGCGCCCTTGAGCTTCGCCATCTGGCCGACCTGGCTGCCTACGGCGCCGGCCGCGCCGGAGACGAAGACCGCGTCGCCCTCCTTGAAGGAGGCGACCTCGAAGAGCCCGGCGTAGGCCGTGAGGCCCGTCATGCCGAGGACGCCGAGGTACGTGGAGAGGGGTGCGAGCTCGGGGTCGACCTTGGTGGCGTGCTGGGCGGGCACGTCGGCGTACTCACGCCAGCCGAGACCGTGCAGGACGTGGTCGCCGACGGCGAAGCCCTCCGCGTTGGAGGCGATGACCTCGCCGACCGCGCCGCCGTCCATGGGGTGGTCCAGCTTGAACGGCGGGATGTACGACTTCACGTCGTTCATCCGGCCGCGCATGTACGGGTCGACGGAGAAGTGCAGGTTCTTGACCAGGATCCGGCCCTCGGCGGGCGCGGCGACGGGGGTCTCACGGAGCGCGAAGTCCGCGGGGGTCGGCCAGCCGTTCGGACGGGCGACGAGGTGCCACTCACGGTTGGTCGCGGGAAGAACGGACATCAGCACTGCCTCCTGGAAAAAGAAAATTACTTCACTACCTGAAACAACCATGCGCCTGGATATTTCATGTTGTCAAGTATCTGGGTACGATGAACCACATGGCCACCTCACGCACAGACCCCCTGACCCTCGAAGTCGTCGAGTTGATCGGCGCGGTCGTGGCGCGGTACCACCAGGAGTACGAGCAGGCGGCCTCGGAGCACTCGCTCACGGGCGCCCAGGCCCGTGTCCTCGGGCTCCTCTCCCTGGAGCCGGTCCCGATGCGGAAGATCGCCCAGAAGCTCCAGTGCGAGCCGTCCAACGTCACCGGGATCGTCGACCGCCTCGAATCGCGCGGCCTGGTGGAGCGGCGCCCCGACCCGGCCGACCGCCGCGTCAAGCTGGCCGCGCCGACGCCCGAGGGGCTGGACACGGCTCGCCGGCTCGGGGAGTCGCTGGACTTCGCGCGCGAGCCGCTGGGACAGCTCACGGACGTCGAGCGGACGCTGCTGCGGGATCTGCTGAAGCGGATGCTGGGCGAGGACGTGCTCTAGCGCGACCCCGGTCGCCTAGCAGAAGATCCAGAGCCAGCAGCTCGGGGCGGGCGTGGGTGTCGGGGTGGTCGGCGCCGGCGGTTCGCCGGGCGGCGTCGAGGTCGGGCTGCCGCCATCCGTGGCGGTCGGCGCGGGGCCGGGCGGCGGCGCCGACGGCGAAACGGTCGGCGGGGCGCTCGTCGGGCCGCCCTGACCACCGTCCGAGCCCTGCGGGCCCGCGCCCCCGCTCCCGCTCCCGCTCCCGGAGCCGCTCCCGCTCCCACCGGAGCCCGATCCGCCGGAGCCGGAACCTGACCCCCCGGACCCGGCGCCGGGTATGCCCGTGTGGCCGGGGGCAGGCGTCTCGGTGTCCCGGGGGGCGGTGGACGTGGTGACCTCGACCGGAGTCGTACCGCCCGTCGGCTGGACGGTCTCCGAAGGCACCGGCGGGAGCGAGGTCTCGACGACCTCCTCCTCCTGTACGGCAGTGGCGGCGCCGCCCTCGTCCGGGGGCTCGAGCGCCAGCTTGGCCATGCTCAGCGCGCCCGCCGCGAGGACGATCCCGAGGGTGCCCACGAGAAGGTTGCGCCCCTTGCGGCTGCGGGCCCGCCGGCTGCGGCGGGCACCGGCGCGACCGGGCGCCGCGCCGCGACGGGCGGCACGACCGCCGGGAGCGGCGGCCGCGCGCGGCGGCTCCAGCGGGTCCAGTTCGTAGACGTGCTCGGCCCGCTCCTCGCGCTCCGCACGCGCACCGTGCTCGACGTACTCGACACGCTCGGCCGCGACCGCGCGGGGCGCGGCCGTTTGCGGGGTCTCCTACCGCAGCTCCTCGACGGGGGTCCCGCATCCGGCGCAGGCGAGTGCGCCGTTGAGGTGCCGTCGGCACTGGTGGCAGTAGTCCATGGCTGCCGCAGAGTATGTGTCGACGGGACACCAGAGGTAGGCGGGAACGTGAGGATCCTGTGAGGAAACCCCAGGTGGGCGGCGTGTCGTCGTGAATCTCCCGCTTCGGGCAGGATGGGCTCATGACACCGTCCGAGCCTTTCGGGCCCCGCGAGTTCCAGCTCGTCCTGCTGCGCCGCATGGCCGACCACCAGCCGGATCTCGTCGAGGACGCGCTCCGGGAGCTGGGGGCGACCAGGGCCGAGTCGCGTGAGGCGAACCGCCGCTGGCAGGCGTGGGCGCACGGCCGCGCAGGCCGCGGCGAACTGGCCCGCTACCGGTCCGTCCTGGGCGATCCCGTGGCGCGGCGCGCGGTGCCGAAGTTGGCGGCGGAGCTGCTGGAGTGGGAGCTTCCGCTCTGGCCGGAGCTGCGGTGGCAGGTGATCGTGGGAGAGCGGGCGGCGGTCTGGGGCAGCGGTCTGGTCCGCGCGCCGGGCGCCCCGGTGCCCGAGCTGCGCGGCGAGTCCGACCTCCGGCCCTGGGGCTGCACCCTCGCCGAGGTCGGCAACGCCTTCCCTCCGGCCCGGGCCCGCGACGGCAGCGCCCCGACGCGCCTCCGCCTGGACTTCACCCTCCCGGACGGCACCCCCCGCGCGGCGGAGTTCACCTGGGGCCTCCTCCAGCGTCTTCTCTGACCCGAGCCCACCACCCCGACGTGCGCGCGACCCGCTGAGCCGCCGTCAGGCGGAGGGGCACCCCCGGGCGGCTCAGCCCAGCGCGCGCCGGGGGTGCGGGGGTCGCACGATGCGAACAAGGGCGCCAGAGCGCTCCTGCCTCGCTCCGTGCCAGCACCGCACTCCGGAGGATCTGCCGTGACCGTCAGCCTTGAGCAGCTGCGCCGTTGCCATGTCGCCGTCGACCTGGGGGCCGCCAGGACCCGGGTCTTCGTCAAGGGCGCCGGGCTCGTCGTCGACGAGCCCAGTGTCGCCGCCGTCAACACCCGTACCGGCGCCCTCATCGCCGTCGGCGCCCTCGCCGAGAAGATGACCGGCCGAACTCCCGACTACATCCGCGTCGTGCGGCCCGTCTCCGGCGGCACCGTCGTCGACATCGAGATGGCCCAGCGGATGCTCCGTCATCTCCTCGGCGAGAAGCTCCGCCGCCAGCTGCGCCGCAAGCCCCGGCTGCGCGCCGCCGCCAGCACCCCGCACGACAGCGACCCGCTCGCCCAGCGCGCCGCCGTGGAGACCCTCGTCGGGCTCGGCGCCCGCCGGGTCGAGCTGGTCGACACCCTGATCGCGGCCGCCGTGGGCTGCGGGCTCCCCGTCGAGCAGCCCACCGCGACCATGATCATGGTCTGCGGGGCGGCGACCACCCAGGTCGCCGTGCTCTCCCTCGGCTCCATCGTGACCGCCGAGCGGATCCCCGTGGGCGGCGACGCCATCGACCACGCCGTCATCCAGCACCTGCGCCACCAGCACGAGCTGATGCTGCCGAGCCAGTCCGTCCGCCCCCTGCAACTCGCCCTGAGCGGCAACGGCCTGACCCTCCAGGGCCCGAGCTACACCGAGATCCACGGCCGCGACGTGGCCACCGGCCTCGCCCGCTCGGTGACCGTCGACACCGCCGCCGTACGGGAGGCGATCCACACCCCGCTGACCGCCGTCCTCGACGGCATCGGCAAGATCCTGCGCGACTGCCCGCCCGACCTCGTCGCCGACCTCGCCGAGCGCGGCGTCATGATGGTGGGCGGCAGCGCGCTGCTCCCCGGCCTCGACCAGATGCTGCGCGAGGCGACCGGCATGCCCGTGGCCATCGCGGAACGCCCCGACGTGTGCGCGATCCTCGGTCTCGGCGCGATGCTGGAGGGCAAGATCCAGCCGATGGTCCTCGACCCGCTGGCCGACGCCCACTGACCGTCGCGAACCCCCGCTCCGCGGACAATGGTCCTATGTCACTCAAGGCCCAGGACGACGAACCGGCCCCCCGTCTGCCTCTCCTCCTCCAGGCGGTCCTGAGTGTCGGCAGCGACCTCGAACTGCGGGCCACGCTCCAGCACCTCGTGGACTCCGCGATCGAACTGATCGGAGCGCGCTACGGAGCGCTCGGGGTCGTCGACCCCGAGCGCGGCCGGCTCACCGAGCTGTTCACCGCCGGGATGACGGAGGCCGAGCGGCAGCGGATCCCCCGGCTGCCGGACGGGCACAGCGGGCTCCTCGGCGTCCTCGTCCAGGACCCCCAGCCGCTGCGGCTGGACGATCTGACGGCGGATCCGCGCTCCGGCGGGGTGCCCGAGGGGCATCCCGAGATGCACTCGTTCCTCGGCGTCCCCATCCGCGTCCACACGGAGGTCTTCGGCAACCTCTACCTCACCGAGAAGCACGGTGGCCCGTTCACCGACGAGGACCTGGCCATGCTGCGCGTCCTCGCCTCGCAGGCCGGCATCGCCATCGGCAACGCCCGGCTGTACGAGACCGTCCGGCAGCGCGAGCGCTGGATCGAGGGCGCTGCGGCGGTGACCACGGCGCTGCTCACCGGAGAGCCGGCGGCGGACGCGCTGATGGCGGTCGCCGAGCGGGCGCGGCTGCTCGCCGACGCCTCGGCCGGGGTCGTCCTCCAGCCCACCGAGGAGGGCGGCATGGAGATCGTGGCGGCGTCGACGGTGGACGACCCGGGCGACCTGGTCGGCACGACGATCGCGCCGGGGTCGCCGGTTCTCGAGCAACTGCTGGGCGGGGAGCCGGTGTTCCTCGACGACTCGGCGACCGATCCGCGGATGACGACGCACGTACGGTCGCGGTTCGGGCCGTCGATGATGCTGCCGCTGCAGAGCGGGGGCCGGCTCATCGGCACCCTCGCCCTCCCCCGGCGACGCGGCGGACGCCCGTACACGGAGGTGGAGCGGCTGCTCGCCTCGCAGTTCGCCTCCCAGGCCGCGCTCGCGCTGGTCCTGGCGGACGCACAGCACAACAGGGAGCAGCTGGCGGTGTACGAGGACCGCGACCGGATCGCCCGTGACCTGCACGATCTCGTGGTCCAGCGGCTCTTCGCGACCGAGATGATGCTGGAGTCGACCCGCCGTCGCGCGGCTGCCGACGCGAGCCCGGCAGAGGCGGGGGCCGACGCCGAGGAGGCCGCCCTGCTCGCGCGGGCCGTGGACGAGCTGGACTCCACGATCCAGGAGGTGCGGACGGCCATCTTCGCCCTCCAGCAGCCGCCCGCGGACGCGCCGACGACGTTCCGGGGGCGGGTCCTGCGCGAGACGGGCGGCGCGGCGGTGCTGCTCGGCTTCCAGCCCTCGGTGCACTTCTCCGGCGCGGTCGACACGCTCGTCGAGCCCGCCGACGCCGACCGGCTCCTGTCCGCCCTGCGCGGCGCCCTGGCGGCCGCCCACCGCAGGCCGGGCGTCACGGCGATCACGGTCGGGGTGGCGGCGACCCCGGAGGGCCCGCGCCTGGTGGTGACGGACGACGGCAGCCCGCCGACGACGGTGGACTGGCCGTAGCGGACGCCGTACGGGGCCGCCCGGCGCGCCCCCGTACGGCCCAATCCGGCGCGCCCCGCCCGCCTCCGCGAACTTGACTGATCACGTGGACACCCTCGAGAAGCCCTCCGGCACCGCCTACCGGAACCTGGTCATGGCCACGATCGGATTCACTCTCACCTTCTGGGCGTGGAACCTGATCGCGCCGCTGGCCGGCGACTACGGGGAGCGGCTGAACCTCAGCTCGTTCCAGCAGTCGCTTCTCGTCGCCGTCCCGGTCCTGGTGGGCTCCCTGGGCCGGATCCCGGCCGGCGCGCTCACCGACCGCTACGGCGCCAAGGTGATGTTCCCCCTGGTGTCGGCGCTCACGATCGTGCCCGTGCTGCTGCTGATCCCGGCGAAGAACTCGTACGGCGCGATGCTCGCGGTCGGTTTCCTCCTCGGTCTCGGCGGCACGACCTTCGCCATCGGCATCCCGCTGGTCAACTCCTGGTTCCCGCCCGCCAAGAGGGGCCTGGCGCTGGGCGTCTTCGGCATGGGCATGGGCGGTGTGGCGCTCTCGGGGTACTTCACCCCGCGCATCGCCAAGCACGGCGACGATCTGCCGTTCTTCGTCGTCGCGGTCGCCCTCGCCGCCTACGCCGTCCTCGCCGTGTTCCTGATCACCGACCGCCCCGACCGGCCGGTCCCCACGGCCTCCCTCGGCTCCCGGCTGGGCAAGGCGGGCCGGCTGCGGGTGACCTGGGAGCTGTCGGCGCTGTACGCGATCGGCTTCGGCGGCATCGTCGCGTTCGGGGTGTACCTGCCGACGTATCTGAAGACCTGGTACGAGCTCGACCCGACCGACGCCGGCACCAAGGCCGCCGGTTTCGCCCTCGTCACCGTCGTCTTCCGGCCGATCGGCGGCTGGTTCTCGGACCGGATCCACCCGGCGCTCGTCACCGCCGCCGCGCTCGGCATCGCCGCGCTCTTCGCCATCGTCCAGGCCTTCGACCCGCCGCTGAACCCGGGCGGCACGATCGCCCTGCTCTGCATGGCCGCCGGGCTGGGCACGGCGAGCGGATCGGTCTTCGCGCTGGTCTCCCAGGTCACCCCGCAGCCGCAGGTCGGCAGCGTCACCGGCATCGTCGGCGCGATGGGCGGACTCGGCGGGTTCGTGCCGCCGCTGGTGATGGGAGCCATCTACAGCGCCAAGGACTCCTACTCGATCGGCTTCATGCTCCTGTCCGACCTGGCGCTCGCGGGCTGCGTGTACGCGTACGGGCGGATGCGGACGATCCGGCCGACCGAGGACGGCGGCGGCTCCCCGGAGGTGAGCAAGGTCGCAGCGCGCCCCAACTGAGTGGGGGGAAGAATGCCTCTCGCATCCCGCTACGCGAGGAGGACGACCGTTGAGCGCGCTCTTCCCGGCCCTGGTGGCCGGCTCGGACCAACCCGCGCTGCGTTTCGGCGCGGACGCCCTGACCTATAAGGAACTGGCCGGGGCCGCCGGGGCTCTGGCCGCGCGGATCGGGGGCGCGGGGCGGGTCGCCGTCTGGACCACGCCGACCGCCGGGACGGCGGTCGCGGTGGTGGCCGCGCTGCTGGCCGGCGTACCGGCGATCCCGCTCAACCCGCGCACCGGGGACCGGGAACTGGCGCACATCCTCGGCGACAGCACTCCGGGGGCCGTCCTGGCGGGGCCGGAGGACGTTCTGCCGGCGGGGCTCGCGGAGCTGCCCCGGATCGACGTCGACGTACGGGAGCGGGGGACGGCGTACGGGCGGCCGGTGGACGCCGAGTCGCCCGCCCTGATCGTCTACACCTCCGGCACCACCGGCCCGCCCAAGGGCGTCGTCCTCTCCCACCGGGCGATCGCCGCCTCACTCGACGCGCTGGAGGAGGCCTGGGCGTGGACCGAGGACGACGTGCTCGTCCACGCGCTGCCCCTCTTCCACGTCCACGGGCTGATCCTGGGGATCCTCGGGCCGCTGCGGCGTGGCGGATCGGTGCGGCACCTCGGCACGTTCTCCGTCGAGGGTGTGGCGCGGGAACTGGGTGCGGGCGGCACGATGCTGTTCGGCGTACCGACGATGTACCACCGGATCGCGGACGCGCTCGGTGACGATCCGGCGCTGGTACGGGCGTTGGCCGCGGCGCGGCTGCTGGTCTCGGGCTCGGCAGCGCTGCCGGTCCACGACCACGAGCGGATCACGGCGGCGACGGGCCGGACGGTGATCGAGCGGTACGGCATGACCGAGACGCTCATGAACACCTCCGTCCCCGTGGACTCCCGCCCGCGCCCCGGGTCCGTCGGGCTCCCCCTCCGGGGCGTGGAGCTGCGGCTCGTGGAGGAGGACGGCACGGAGCTCGGGGCGTACGACGGGGAGAGCGTCGGCGAGATCCAGGTCAAGGGGCCGAACCTGTTCACCGCGTATCTGAACCGGCCGGACGCGACGGCGGCCGCCTTCGACGGGGACTGGTTCCGCACCGGCGACATGGCGGTCCGCGAACCCGACGGGTACGTACGGATCGTGGGCCGCAAGGCCACGGACCTGATCAAGAGCGGCGGGTACAAGATAGGCGCCGGCGAGATAGAGAACGCGCTCCTGGACCATCCGGCGGTGCGGGAGGCCGCGGTGACCGGTGAGCCGGACCCCGATCTCGGGGAGCGGATCGTCGCCTGGGTGGTGCCGGCCGACGCGGAGAAGCCGCCGACGGCCGACGAGCTGGCGGACCATGTCGCCGGGCTCCTCGCGCCGCACAAGCGCCCGCGCGCGGTCCGCTTCCTCCGGGCGCTGCCCCGCAACGACATGGGCAAGCTCCTGAAGAAGGCCCTCCCTGGGGCCCTCCATGGCTGAGCGCCTCACGGCCCGCGAGGTGATCGCGCTGGTCACCGACGACTTCACCCCGCTGCCCACCCCCGCCCCCCTGGCGCCGCCGCCGGCCGACGGTCCGATCGGCTGGACGGGGTACGACGCCGCACGCGCGCGTGCGGCCGCCAGGACCGGCGAGGAGGAGTCCGTCCTGCACGGCAGGGCGACGATCGACGGGCGCCGGGTGGTCCTGGTCGCCTTCGAGTTCGGCTTCCTCGGCGGGTCGCTCGGGCAGGCGGCCGGCGACCGGCTCGTCACCGCGTACCGCACGGCCGTGGAGGCCCGGGTCCCGCTGGTGTCGCTGGTGGCGACGGGCGGCAGCCGGATGCAGGAGGGCATGATCGCCCTGGCCCAGCTCCAGCGCGTGGCGGAGGCGACGGTACGGCTGCGAGGCGCCGGCGTCCCTCATGTCACGGTGCTGCGCGACCCGTCCACCGGCGGCGGCTGGGCGACCGTCGGCGCGGGCGCCGACGTCGTCCTCGCCCTCCCCTCCGCCCAGGTGGCCTTCGCCGGCTCCCGGGTCCGTCCGCGGGACGCCGACCCGGCCGCGTACACGGCGGAGAGTCAGTGGGAGTACGGGCATGTCGACGCGCTCGTCGCACCGGAGGAGCTGCGGACGGCGCTCTCCCTGTGGCTGCGTCTGCTGACGGTCCCGGAGGAAGGCTCCTCGCCCGCCCTCCCGGCTCCCCCGCCCCGCGCGCTCACCGAGGCCGCGCCGCCCGGCAGCGGCTGGGAGGCCGTCGTACGGGCCCGGTCGTCCGGCCGCCCCCGGGCCGGGGCCTATCTGGACGCCTACTTCACCGCCCGAGCGGCCCTCCGCGGCGACCGGGCGGGCGGGGTGGACCCCGGGGTGGAGTGCGGCTTCGGCCTCCATGAGGGGCGGACCGTCGCGTACGCCGCGCAGGACGGGTCGGCGACGCGGCCCGCGGGCTTCCGCACCGCCGCCCGGCTGATCCGGCTCGCGGACCGGCTCGGGATCCCCGTGCTGACCCTGATCGACACACCGGGCGCCGCCAACGACGCCGAGGCCGAACGGGCCGGGGCGGGACCGGCCATCGCGGACGCGTTCACCGCGGTCGCCGAGGCGCGGGTCCCGGTGACCTCGCTCCTGGTCGGCGAGGGCGGTTCGGGCGGTGCCCTGGCGCTTGCCGCGCGGGACAACACCTGGTCCACGCCCGACGGTTACTTCTCGGTGATCGCCCCCGAACTCGCCTCGGCCATCCTCAAGAGGCCCGACGACCAGGCCCCGGCCACCGCCGACCAGCTCCGGCTGCGGCCCCAGGACCTGGTGGACCTGGGGATCGTGCGCGGGGTCGTGACACGCGGCGACTGACGGCCGGACGAAGAGAGTCCCGGGGGGGGGGGCGGGCGCCCCCGCCCCCCCCGCGGCGTCTGACCGGGTTTCGACTGGGGGGTGGGGCACATGGGCTTCTTCG
>NZ_JBIBEO010000005.1:0-624817 GCF_042902595.1 Streptomyces sp. NPDC012508 | reverse complement strand
GGCGCCCCCGGGCGGGGGTGCGGGGGGGTTGGGGGGGGGGGTGGGGCCCGGGGGGGGGTGGCGGGCGGACTTATCGGGCCCGGGGGGGGCGGTCGGCCCCCCCCGGGACTCCCCCGTCTCCAGGACTCCTGGGGCTACTTCACCCCGACCGCCCGGATGATCTCCTGCTTGACCGAGCCGCCTCGGTCGTCGGACGCGCCCGCCCGGAAGGAGATGTACTGCGCGTCGTCCGGCACCCGCAGCTCAGCCGTCCAGGCCGCTCCGCGCGAGGAAGGACGCAGGGTGACCTTCTGCCAGGTCGTGCCGTCGTCGTACGAGACGTCCAGCGTGCCGCCACCGAGCCTGCCGGTGCCGGTCGCGCCCCGCACGTACTCGGCGAAGATCCCGACGGGCACCCGGCTTCCGCCGCGCACATCGCCCTTGATGTCGGTGTCGACGTCGAAGCCGAGGTTGATCAGCGGCAGGTACACGGTGGTGTCGGCCGCGGGCTCCTTGGAGCGGAAGGTCCACTCGGAGTGGCCCTTGGTCGAGAGCCGCCAGCGAGCCGGGTCCATCGTGGTGTCGGTGACGACCTTGTAGGTCGCCTCCTCCGCCGGGGCGTCCCAGGCGTAGGCGCCCGAGCTCATCTTCCGGTCGACCCGCGTTCCGTTGACGTACACCTCGGTGAACTGGGTCTGCGAGTCGTCGCTCCACACGTTGCCGAAGCCGGTGTGGTCGGGGCCGGAGTCGCCCCAGCCGGGGGTGTTGAACCGCAGCTGGTTGCCGGACCGCTCCTGGCCCCAGCCGAGACCGGTGCCGAGCCAGGGGTGCCAGACGGGCTCGAACCAGTCGAGGCTCTGGCTGCTGCCGCCCCGGTAGGTGTTGATGCCGCCGCGCTGCTCCAGGGAGTCGGCGAGGTCGACCGACTCGTGCCAGCCCTGGCCGGTGCCGGTGGAGACGTACTCGGTGCGCTCGGTCGGGAAGGCGATGTACTCCTTGAAGCCGAAGCCGACCGGGAAGGTGTCGGTGATCGAGTAGCGGAACTCGCCGCCCAGCTCCTTCTTGCCCGTGGGCATGTGGAACACGGAGCGGATGGTGGCCAGTTCGTCGCGGTCGGGCCGGAAGACGAGGTCCTTGCCGATCGCTCCGGGGTGTCCCTCGGAGAGGTCGTAGGTGTACGGGGTGAAGCGGGTGCCGGTCAGGTCGATCCGCTTGCCGCGCTCGGCGGCCTCCGAAAGCCGTGCGGCGTCGGCGGAGTTGACGGTGGAGACGGCGAGCGGCCGGTGCTGGTACTCGGCGGTGCCGAACCAGGACATCAGCCGGCCGGGCTGGTCGTCCGTGACGAACAGAGCCTTGGCGCCCGCGTCCTGGGCGTTCTGGGCGATCTCGGTGTTCGGGATCGCGCCGGCCCGGACGAGGACCGCCTTGCCCGTGACGTTCTTGCCCGCGTACTCGGCGGCCGTGCCGGTGCCCGCGTCGACGACACCGAGCTTGTGCCGGCCTTCGAGCACCGTGGTACCGGCCTGTGCGGTGGCGTCGGACAGCCGGTCGCCGTCGACGCTCGCCTCGACGACCGGCTTGCCCAGGCGCCACACGGTCCGGTACTCGAAGGTGCCGTTGGCGGGCTTGCGGGTGGGCGCGGCGAAGATGGAGTCGTACTTCGGCGGCACCTGCACCGCGCCGCCGAAGGAGGCGCCGTGGGCGTTCCGGTCGAACTCCATCAGCAGCTGACGGGTCTCCGTCCGCTTCTCGACCTCGGCCCGGATCTCACGGAGCTGACGCCCGTCGAGGGTGATCTCGCGGTCGCGGTCGAGGACGATCTCCGGGTCGGTGAGGAAGCCGAGGCCGAGGGAATCCTTGCCCTTGGAGCCGCGGACGTCGAGGAAGGTGTCGACGGTGTACGTGTCGGGCTTCAGCCGGAGCTCGATGGTGCCCGAGTCGCCGACGGCCACCGGGAACGGGTCGTGCCGCCCCTCGGCGAGCTGCTTGACGACGACGGTGGCGGGGCTGGGGGCGCCGTCACGGTCCTTGACGTGGATCGTGAGGTTGTAGCGCTCCTCCTCCTTCACCAGGCCGAGCGCGGTGTGCGCGACGGGTGTACCGGCGGCCGAGGCGACGATCCGGCCGGAGGCGTTGCCGACCGGGGCCTTCGTGCCGTCGCCGGTGACCGTGGTCTGCGCGGTGCCGTGGGCGGGGACGGTGAGGGTGGTGTCGGCGAGGGTCGCGACGCCCGCGGGCATCCCCTCGACGGCGAGGTCCAGCTCCACGGCGGAGTCGGAGTGGTTGGTGTACGTGACGGTCTTCGTGACCGGCTTGTTCTCCTCGTACGGCCAGGCGAAGAAGCCCAGGTCGGCGGAGCCGGTGGCGCTGACGTCCGCGGCGATCGCGGCGGCCACGTCGACCCGGCCGGCGCCGAGCGCGTAGGCGGAGTCGGTGAGCGGCTTCGACGAGGACATCAGGGCGTTCTTGAGCTGCGCGCCGGTCCAGTCGGGGTGCTTCTCGGCGAGCAGCGCGGCGACACCGGCGACGTGCGGGGTCGCCATCGACGTACCGCTCATCGTCGTGTAGAGCCCGGTGCCGGAGGCGAGCTGGGAGCGGGCGGCGAGGATGTCCACGCCGGGCGCCGAGAGGTCGGGCTTGAGGGCCTGGTCGCCGAAGCGCGGTCCCTGGCTGGTGAAGTAGGCGGCCTGGTCGGCGGAGTCGACGGCGCCGATGGTGAGCGCGGAGTCGGCGGCGCCGGGCGAGCCGATGGTGCCGGGGGCGCCGCTGTTTCCGGCGGCGATGACGAAGAGGGCGCCCGTCTCGGCGCTCAGGCTGTTCACGGCCTGGGCCATCGGGTCGGTGCCGTCGCTGCCCTCGCGTGAACCGAGGCTCATCGAGACGATCTTCGCGTCGATGTCCTTGGCGGCCCACTCCATGCCTGCGATGATCTGCGACTCGGTGCCGGAGCCCTCGTCGCTGAGGACCTTGCCGACGGCGAGGGTCGCGCCCGGCGCGACGCCCTTCTCCTCGCCCTCCGAACCGGCGCCGCTGCCACCGACGGTGGAGGCGACGTGGGTGCCGTGGCCGTCGCGGTCGGCGACCTCCTGGCCCTCGATGAAGGACTTGGACTCGGCGACACGGCCGGCCAGGTCGGGGTGGCCGAGGTCGGCCCCGGTGTCGAGGACGGCGACCTTCACGCCCTTGCCGGTGAGCCCGGCCTCCCACGCCTTCGGGGTGCCTATCTGGGCGTTGGACTCGGCCATGGCGGCCTCGACCCTGCCGTCCAGCCAGACCTTGCCGCCCGCGGAGCGGGAGGTGGGCGAGGTGAACGACCGCCAGAACGCGGCCGGGTCGGTCGCCTCCACCGCGGCGCCGCCGATGCTCGGCAGGGCGCGTACGGTCTCGGTGCCGCGCGGCGCGGCGGCGCGCGCGCCCCGGCCGTGGGTGACGATCAGCGGCAGTTCGTCGGTGACGCCCTGCTCGATGAGGCCGCTGACGTCGAAGAGCCGTCGGTCGAGGACACCCGAGTCCAGGTAGGGGCGGGCCTCGTCGGGGACGACGGTGACCCGGCCGTCGGCGATCTCGCTGCGTACGGCTCCGGTGGCGCCCTCGGCCCGGTCGACGGTGACGGTCTTCCTGCCGCCGCCCAGGTCGGTGACGGTGACCCGGTCTCCCGTGATGAGCGTGACGGTGGCGCTCGCGTCGGCCGCGCCTTTGAAGGTGTCGGGTACGGCGGGAGTGGCGGCTCCCCCGGCAGCGGCGGTCTGCCCTGCCGTGAGCAGCACCAGCGAGATGCCGGCGGCGAGCAGCCCGGCCCTTCCTCCTGCGGAAGGTCTGATCATCGACGCACTCCTCGGCACCCGGGGGAAGGGGTGGTTCCGGGCGCCGCGAGGAGTCTGTTCCGGTCGAAGGCCGTTGAATACCGTACGGCCTGGCGGCTATGTGCCGTGGCGGCCAACCGCCAGCTCAGGCCGTGGGACGACGTGCGTCGTAACGGCGGAATTCCCGCCCGTACAGGGCGAGTACACCGATCGCGAGCACACAGGCGATTCCGCCTCCGGTGACGGCGACGGCCGGCGAGGTCAGATCGGCGACCGAACCGGCGAGGAAGTCGCCGAGCCGGGGCCCGCCCGCGACGACCACGATGAAGACGCCCTGGAGCCGGCCCCGCATCTCGTCCGGCGCCGCGACCTGCATCATCGTGTTGCGGAAGATCATGGAGACGGTGTCGGAGTAGCCGGCGAGGGCGAGCAGGAGGAGCCCGAGCCAGAGGTTGCGGGTGAGGCCGAAGACGGCGATCGCGGTGCCCCAGCAGGCGACGGCGAGCAGGATGGCCTGTCCGTGGTGGTGGATGCGCCCCTGCCAGCCGCTGAGGACCCCGCCGAGGAGTGCCCCGGCGGCCGGGGCGGCGGCGAGGAGGCCGGTGGTGGTGGCGTCGCCGTCGTACCAGAGCACGGCGACGACGGGGAACAGGGCGCGGGGATGGGCGAGGATCATCGCGCAGAAGTCCGAGAAGAACGTCATGCGCAGGTTGGGCCGGGTGGCGAGGAAGCGCAGCCCGCCGAGGACCGACGCCCTCTTGGCACCGGTCCGTTCGGGGAGCATGGCGGGCAGGCGCCACATCGCGTAGAGGGCGGCGGAGAAGGCGACGGCATCGATGAGGTACGCGGTCTGGAAGCCTCCGACGCCGACGAGTAGACCGCCGAGGCTCGGGCCGACGAGCGTGCCGAACGTCATCGTCATCGAGTTGAGCGCGTTGGCGGCGCGCAGCTGCTCGGCCGGCAGCAGGCGCGGGATCATCGACGTCCGGGCGGGCGAGTTGAGCGCGGCGCAGACGGACTGCAGTGCCACGATCGCGTACAGGAACCAGACCTGGTGGAAGCCGGCGAACGCGGCCGTGGCGAGGGCGACGGAGAGCACGGCGGAGCCGGTGGCGCTGGCGAGCCCGAGCTTGCGGCGGTCGACGGTGTCGGCGATGGCGCCGCCGTAGAGGCCGAAGACGATCAGCGGGACCAGGGAGAACAGCCCGACGAGCCCGACGGAGAACGGCGAGCGGGTGATCTCGTAGACCTGGAGCGAGACCGCGAGTGCGGTCATGCCCTGGCCGACCCAGGAGACGGTGTTGCCGAACCAGAGGCGGCGGTAGTGCGCGGAGGTACGGAGCGGGGTGAGGTCGGCGAAGACGCGGCGGTCGGGACGCTCGGTCTTTTCGGTGGCGCTCACGCGACGTCGTACCGGAGCTCGGGCCTGGCCCAGTGGATGTGGCCGGTGGGCTCGACGGTCCCGGTGCGGCGGGCTCCCGTCCGCAGATAGAACTCCTCGGCGGGCGGATGCGCGACGACCCGTACGGAGGTGAGCCCGGCGGCACGGGCCTGCGCGGTCATGTGCTCCATCAGGAGCCGCCCTATGCCGCGCCCCTGCGCCTCGTCGGCGACGAAGGCGAGGTCGAGCTCGGCCTCGTCGAGGAGGAGGGCGTAGAACCCGAGGACACGGTCGTGCTCGTCGACGACGGCGAAGACGGGGTGGTGCTCGATGTAGCTCCCTCCGACGACATAGCCGTCGACCATCGAGGCGTAGTCCCCGCGATAGGCGGCGGACTTCCGCACGAGCCGGCTGAGCCGACGGGAGTCGTCGGCGGTGGCGCGCCGAAGCGTGAGGGAGGACATGGCGTCGAGTATAGGGACGCGGGAAGGGTGGGCTCCTTACAATTTCCCGCCGCCCCGCCCGGCCGCCCCGCCGCCCCGCCCCGTTGCGAGCCGTCGTCCCGCAGGGCGGTGGGCACGGCCCGCAAGCTCGGCGCCCTAGGAGACCTCGGCACCTGACGAGACCGCTGCCCCCAGGACCCGCACCTCCCGCACGGCCGCCTCCGCCGACAACCCGGCCCCCCGGGCCAGCGCCGCCCCGAAGGTGGCCTCGCCCAGCAGGGCAAGGGCCGAAGACGTCACCCGCTCCACGTCCCCCCGCTCCGCCGGAGGCAACGGCGCACCCGTCGAGGCCCGCAGGGCCGACGCCGCGCCCAGCAGCACCGCCGCACCTTCACCACGCCCGGCCAGGGCATGCGCGGCGGCCAACCCCTCCAGCGCCAGCGCCACCGCCCGCGGATCCTCCGTCGTCAGCGCCGTGGCGTACCCCTCCTCCTGCAGTGCCAGCGCCCCCTGCGCGTCGCCGCGCAGCTCGGCCACGAAGCCCAGCTCGGCGAGGATCAGCGCGTTGGCTCCGTCGAGCCCGACCAGCCGGTGCCAGTCGAGGACCTCCCGGAGGTGCCCCTCGGCCTCCTCCAGGAGGCCCTCGCGGCGGGCGCCGAGGCCGAGGCCGAGGACCGCGTTGATCTCGCCCGCCCGGAAGCCGACCTCGACGGCCTTCTCCCTGCCCGCGTGGTGGTACGCACGGGCCTGCGCCAGATCCCCCCTGAGCAGCGCGGTCCGGCCGAGGCCCGACAGCAGGTCGGGCACGTCGGTGGTCAGTCCGAAGCTCTGGGCCGCGTCCAGGGCGGCGCGCTTGAGCCGGGCTGCCCGCTCGTACTCGCCGCGGATCTCCGCGACCGTGGCCAACGGGTAGACGGACCAGAGCCGTCCGCACGCGTCGCCGAGCCGCGCGAACAGCTCGGCGCCCGAGGTGGCGTCGGCCTCCGCGCCGGCCAGGTCCCCTCGGAGGAGCCGCTGGACGGACCGGTCCGCGAACGCCGCGGCCTCGCCCCACCGGTCGCCGGCTTGCCGGAACCCTTCGAGTGCCTGCCCGGTGAGCTCCTCGCCCTCGCTCTGCCCTCCGGTGCCGCACAGCGCGTGGGCCAGGAACCACCGCGGCCAGGGGGCGGGCGCCTCACCGGGCGTCGCCGCGTCGTACGCCGCGAGCGCCCCCTCGATCCGCTGCCGCCGGTCGGTCCCGTCGCCGCTCATGACCGCCAGGCCGGTCCGCCAGACCTCGACCCTGGCGCGCAGCCGGGCGTCACCGCCGTCCGTCCCGAGGGCCGCGTCCACCGAGCGGATCGCCTCGCCGAGCCGCCCGCCCCGGATCCAGTACCAGCCGAGCGCGTCCACGAGCTCCAGCGCTTCCGGCGCCGCGCCCTGCCGCACCGCCTGGTCCAGAGCCGCGCGCAGGTTCGCGCTCTCGGCGTGCAGGCGCGCCAGCCACGCGCGCTGCCCGGTCCCGCGCAGCTCGGGTTCGGCGGTACGGGCGAGGCGCGTGTAGTACACGAGGTGCCGATGTCGTACGGCCTCGGTCTCGCCGGCCTGCGCCATCCGCTCCAGGCTGTACGCCGCCACGGATTCGAGCAGCCGGTAGCGCGGCCCGTCCTTGCCGTCGACAGCGACGACGAGCGAGCGGTCCACCAGCCGTACGAGCAGGTCGAGTACGTCCCCGAGCGCGATGTCCTCGCCCCCGCAGACTTCTTCCGCCGCCTCCAGCGTGCAGCCCTCCGCGTGCACGGCGAGCCGGCGCAGGACCGTGCGTTCGGGCTCGGTCAGGAGCTCCCAGCTCCAGTCGATGACCGCCCGCAGCGTCTGCTGCCGGGCGGGAGCGCCGCGCTGCCCGGCACTGAGCAGCCGGAACCGGTCGTCGAGCCGTTCGAGCAGCTGGTGGACGCCGAGCGCGCGCACGCGGGTGGCGGCCAGTTCGAGGGCGAGCGGGATGCCGTCGAGGCGGCGGCAGACGGCCTCCACTGCCGCCCGGCCCGCCTCGTCGAGGACGAGTCCGGGTGCGGTCGCCGTCGCCCGGGCGGCGAACAGCTCGGCCGCGCTGTCGGGGGTCAGCGGCGGAACGGCCCAGAGGGTCTCTCCGGCGAGCGACAGGGGCTCCTGGCTCGTCGTCAGCACGACGACTCCGGGGGCGGTGCGCAGCAGTAGTTCGGTCAGCCCGGCGGCCTCGTCGATCACGTGCTCGCAGTTGTCGAGGACGAGCAGCAGCCGCTTGCCGCGCAGGACCTCGGCGATCCGCCGGGCACCATCTCTCGGGCCGTCCGGGAGGATGCCCCAGACGCCGTCGTCGCGCAGTTCCAGGGTGGCGGCCACGACCTCGGCCAGATCGCCACGCGCTCCGGCGAGTTCGACGATCCAGACGCCGTCGGGGAAGTCCTCCCGGGCTCGCCGGGCCGCCTCCACCGCGAGCCGGGTCTTGCCGACCCCGCCGGGCCCGGTGAGCGTGACGAGCCGTCGCGTGGTGAGCAGGGCGCACACCTCCGCGACGGCGGCCTCCCGTCCGACGAGCCCGGAGAGCGGTACGGGAACGTTTCCCCGGACCTCGCCGACCGTGGGCGCGGGAGCGGGCGCCAAGGGTGCGGCAGCCGAGATCTCCGCCTCCGGGCCGTGCCCCCCGGGCGCGGAGGGAGCCCCGGTGCCGGACGGCGCCTCCGCCACGGAACCCGCGGCCCCGGGCGCCGCCGCCACTGCCACCGCCACCGCGTCCAGGGCGGGGTCCTGGCGGAGGATGGCCCGTTGCAGCGCGACCAGTTCGGGGCTCGGGTCGAGGCCCAGGTCGTCGGCGAGGCGGGTACGCAGGTCCTCGTACGCCGCCAGCGCCTCGCTCTGGCGGCCCGAGCGGTACAGGGCGCGCAGCTGCACGGCGCGCAGCCGCTCGCGCAGCGGATGCCGTTCGACGAGCGCGGCCAGCTCCCCTGCCAGCAGCGCGTGTTCGCCTGCGGCCAGGCGGGCCTCGGCCGCCTCCTCCCGTACGACGAGCCGCTCCTCCTCCAACCGGTTCACGGCGGCGCGGGCGAAGGGTTCGTCCGCGACGTCGGCGAACGCGGGCCCGCGCCACAGCTCCAGGGCCTCGGCGAAGAGCGCGGCCCGCGGGGCCGGGTCGGGTACGGCCCGGGCCCGGGCGGCAAGCGCCGTGAACCGGTCGGCGTCCAAAGCGCCATCCGGGAGCGCCAGTTGGTAGCCGGGGGCGCGGGAGAGGACGAGGTCCCGGCCGCCGGTCTCGGCCTCCTCCAGGACGCGGCGGAGCTGGGAGACCTTGGCCTGGAGGGCGCGCACCGGGTTGCCGGGCGGCTCCTCGCCCCACAGGTCGTCGACGAGCCGGTGGGTGGCCACGGGCCGGCCCGGGTCGACGAGCAGGGAGGCGAGCAGGACGCGCACCTTGAGCTCCGGAACCCGGACGAGCCGCCCGTCCTCGGTCCGTACGGCCGTCTCCCCCAGCACCCCGAATCGCATGGGGCAA
Organism: Streptomyces sp. NPDC012508; assembly: GCF_042902595.1. NCBI lineage: Bacteria > Bacillati > Actinomycetota > Actinomycetes > Kitasatosporales > Streptomycetaceae > Streptomyces > Streptomyces sp. NPDC012508. The sequence goes on along the minus strand of NZ_JBIBEO010000005.1, from coordinate 615,703 downwards.
CCGTAACTCCCCGTCCGAGCAGGGCCGTAACACCGTCCGAACCGGACCCGAACACGGCCCGGGCCGAACCCGAACAGGCGCCCCGCAGAGTCGTCCCCGTCAAGAGAACGACGCACCGGCGGACGGCAGCACCGGCCGAACGCCCCACCCGAGGAGAAGCCCATGTCCACCACCTCGCTCACCGGCAGGACCGCCCTCGTCACCGGCGGCAGCCGTGGGATCGGCCGCGCGATCGCCCTCCGTCTGGCCGCCGACGGCGCCCGGGTCGGCGTCCACTACGCGAGCAACGAGGCGGCCGCGGAGGAGACGGTCGCCGCGATCGAGAACGCCGGCGGCTCGGCCTTCGCGCTCCGTACCGAACTGGGCGTCCCCGGCGACGCCGAGGCCCTCTGGACGGCCTTCGACGCACACGCCGACGGTGTCGACATCCTGGTCAACAACGCCGGGATCGCCGGCCCCGGCACGATCGACGAGGTCGAGGAGGCCGACTACGACCGGGTGTTCGCGGTCAATGCCAAGGCGCCCTTCTTCATCGTCAAGCACGGTCTCGGACGGCTCCGCGACGGCGGCCGGATCATCAACATCTCCTCCGGTGTCACCAAGGTCGCCTTCCCCGGCATGACCTCGTACGCCGCCTCCAAGGGCGCGGTCGAGGTGCTGACCCTGACCCTCGCCCAGACCCTGGGCTCCCGGGGCATCACCGTCAACGCGGTCTCCCCCGGAACGATCGAGACCGACATCCACCCGTGGATGGCCGACCCGGCCGCCAAGGCGCACGCCGCCGGGTTCTCCGTCTTCGACCGGGTGGGGCAGCCGGGAGACGTGGCCGACGTCGTCGGCTTCCTCGCCTCCGACGACGCCCGCTGGGTGAGGGGCCAGAACATCGACGCGAGCGGCGGCTCCGGCCTCGGTCTCTGATTCGCCTCGCCCCCCGAAGGAACCGGAAGGAAACCGTCATGACCCGCCACACCCTCCTCGTCCACGCCCACCCCCGCTCCGACTCGCTCACCGCCCAGGTCGCCGGCCTCGTGCACGGCCGTCTGACCGGTGCGGGCGGGACCGTCGACGTACTCGACCTGTACGCCGAGGGGTTCGACCCGGTCCTGCGTCCGGCCGACGAACCGGACTGGGAGGACCGGGAGAAGACCTACACCCCCGAGGTCCACGCCCATATGGACCGCATTCTGGCCGCCGAGGACATCGTGATCGTCTTCCCGGTCTGGTGGATGGCGCCGCCTGCCGTCCTGAAGGGATGGATCGACCGGGTGTGGAACTACGGCTTCGCCTACGGCCGCAGCCAGCCGCGGCTGGCGGAGAAGCGTCTGGTGTGGCTGGCCCTGCTGGGCAACCCGCTGGAGGAGATCGAGAAGCTGGGCCTGGACACCGTCCTGGACACCCAACTGCGCGTCGCCGTCTCCGAGTACTGCGGGATCCGGGACGTGTCGGTGCGGAGCGTGTACGGCACTGAGCTCTCCGGCGTACCGAAGGATCTGCGCCCGGAGCGGGTGCGGGAGCTGCTCGCCGAGGCGGGCACGGCAGTGGACGGAGCGCTGTCGCGATGACCACCACCCGCACCCCCGGGGCCTCCGCGGCCTCCGCGGCCCCCGAGTCCCCCGCACCGGCGCCGGCGGGGGCCGGCGCCCGCCAGTGGCTCGGCCTCGCCGTCCTCCTTCTCCCCGTCACCCTGATGACGGCCGACCTCGGCGTGCTGTGGCTCGCCACCCCCTACCTGGCGGCCGATCTGCGGCCGAGCGGCGCCCAGTTGCTGTGGATCACCGACATCTACGGCTTCCTCACCGCCTCCACCCTGGTCATCATGGGCACGCTCGGCGACCGGCTCGGCCGGCGGCGGCTGCTGATGGCGGGCTCGGCGGGCTTCCTGCTGGCCTCGCTCCTGGCGGCGTACGCGCCGAACGCCGGGACGCTCATCGCGGCGCGCGCCCTGCTCGGCGTGGCGGGCGCCGCCGTACTGCCCTCCACGCTGGCCCTGATCAGCCATATGTTCACCGACGCCCGGCAGCGGGCCACGGCGATCGCGATGTGGGTGACGGCCCTCTCGGTCGGTCTCGCGATCGGACCGATCGTCGGCGGGGTGCTGCTGGCGTCCTGGTGGTGGGGCTCGGTGTTCCTGATCGGGCTGCCGGTCATGCTGATCGCCCTGGTCACAGCCCCTGTGCTGCTGCCTGAGTACCGCGATCCGCGCCCCGGCCGGCTGGACCTCGCGAGCGTCGCGCTCTTCCTGCTCGCGGTCCTGCCGCTGGTGTACGGAGTGAAGTCGCTGGCCGCCCACGGCCCGACGGCCCAGACGGGCGCGGCGTTCGCCGCCGGACTCGCCTTCACGTTCCTCTTCGTACGGCGGCAGAACCGGCTGGCGACCCCGCTGCTCGACCTCCGGCTCTTCCGGAACAGGTCCTTCACGGGCGCGCTGCTCACCCTGCTGCTCGGGATGACCGCGCTCAACGGGGTGGAGTATCTGGTCCCCCAGTACCTCCAGGCGGTCGCCGGTCTGTCGCCGCTCGAGGCCGGGCTGTGGCTGCTGCCGGGCGCGGCCGGTCTGATCGCCGGTTCACAGCTGACCCCGCTGCTCGCCCGCCGCTTCCGTCCGGCGTACGTGCTGGTGGGCGGGTTGCTGGTCTCGCTGACCGGGTACGCGGCGCTGGCCCTGGCGTCCGGGGTGGCCGTGGCCTCGGTGGGCCTCACGGTGATCATGTTCGGGGCGGCCCCGATCAGCGTCCTCGGCACGGCCCTCGCGGTCGGCGCGGCCCCGCCGGAGAAGGCGGGCGCGGCGGCGGCGACCGGTCAGACGGCGTACGACCTGGGGCTGGCGCTCGGGATCGCGGTGACCGGCAGTGTGGCGGTCGCGGTCTACCGGAGCGGCATCCCGGGCGACGCCCCGGCGGCGGCGCGCGAGTCGCTGGGCGGTGCGGCCGCGGTGGCCGGCGAGGGGCTGCTCGCGACGGCCCGGGAGGCGTTCACGACGGCCGTGCAGTCGGCCTCGGCGCTGAGCGCCGGGTTCGCGCTGCTGACGGCGGTGCTGGTGGTCGCTCTCCTGCGGAAGGTGCCCAGGATCACTTCGGAGGAGTGAGGGGCGCGCGTCGGGGCCTGTCCTGCCGCAACGGCGGACGGGCCCCTATTCGCACGGGCCGAGGTCGTCCGGGTCGACGCTGTCGAGCCGGGCGGCCAGCTCGTTGAGCCGGGCCCGCATACCGCGGATCTCCTCCAGCTCCATGCCGGTCGCGGCGGCGATCCGCTTCGGCACGGCGAGGGCCTTCTCCCGCAGGGCGGTGCCGGCCTCGGTGGGGCGGGCGGTCACGGACCGCTCGTCCTCCGCGGAGCGGCGCCGCTCGACGTATCCGGCCGCCTCCAGCCGCTTGAGCAGCGGCGACAGCGTCCCGGAGTCCAGGCGCAGGTGCTCGCCGATCCGCTTGACCGGCAGCTCGCCGTGCTCCCAGAGCACCAGCATGACCAGGTACTGGGGGTAGGTGAGCCCGAGGTCCTTGAGCGCGGCGCGGTAGACGCCGTTGAAGGCGCGGGTCGCGGCGTGCAGCGAGAAGCAGATCTGGTGGTCGAGCCGGAGGAAGTCTTCGTCCCGGTTCGTGTCGAGCGTCTCCATGGCTCCAGGGTACGGGACACCTCATCGCGAGCCATTCAGTTGTGCACAACTGAATTGCGCGCTACTGTCTGATGCAGACCCCGACCGCGTACGGAAACGAGGACCCATGAACGCGATCTACACCGCCGTCGCCACCGCCAACGGCCGCGAGGGCCGCGCCGTCAGCTCCGACGGCCACATCGACCTCCCCCTCGCCCACCCGCAGGCCCTCGGCGGCAACGGCCAGGGCACCAACCCGGAGCAGCTCTTCGCCGCCGGTTACGCGGCCTGCTTCGCCAGCGCGATGGGTGTCGTGGCGCGTCAGGAGAAGATCGACGTCAAGGACGCCTCGATCACCGCCGAGGTCTCGATCGGCAAGGACGAGAAGGACGGCGGCTTCGGCCTCGCGGTCGTCATGCGCGCCGAGTTCCCCGACCACCTCCAGGGCGAGCCGGGCCGCGAGCTGCTCGAGAAGACCCACGCGTTCTGCCCGTACTCCAAGGCCACGCGCGGCAACATCCAGGTCGAGCTCGTCATCGAGTAGTCCTGTCGTCCTGTCGCACCGGACGCCGACGAGGGCCCGTACGTGTCAGGGGACACGTACGGGCCCTCGTCATGTGCGCGGGGCGCGCCCGTCAGCCGAAGCGGCCCTCCACGTAGTCCGCCGTGCGCTGGTCACAGGGGCTGCCGAACATGGCCTCCGTGGGACCGCGCTCGACGATCATGCCGGGCGCGGCCTGCTCGGCGAGGAAGAAGGCGCACTGCAGGATGCGCGGCCGGACCGCCGGCGAGCGGGCGATGCACAGGCGCTGCTGCCGGCCACCGGAGAGAGCACCGCCGGGCCGGCGCAGCCGATCGCGAACCTCCTTCCAGAGCCCCGCCTTCGTCAGGCACTCCTCCACCAGCGCGTCCCGCTCGCTCGCGGCGACGCGCGTCCCGGTGGGTTTCAGACCGGCCGTGACGTTGTCGTACACCGTCATCGCGGGGAACGGGTTCGACTTCTGGAAGACCATGCCGATACGGTGCCGGGCCTCGGTGAGCCGGCGCCCGCGCGCATAGATGTCGTCGCCGTCCAGGGGACCTCGCCGGCGAGTTCGGCTCCCGGGATCAGCTCGTGCATCCGCTCGCGGCAACGGGGTCAACTCGCCGGGCTGGTCAGGACGCAGTTCGGATAATCGTTGTCCGGATCGCCGACGGCGACCCAGAGCTTCAGGACCTCGCCTTGCCTCAAGGCGGCGTAGGCGTCGGGCTTTCGCCCGCGCACTTCGGGGTGATCGTCGTCGAAGGCCACACCGACGAAGCTGTACTCCTCGTTGGAGCCATGCTTCCAGGTGCCTGTCCCGGACCAGGCCAGACTGTCGTACCAGCCGACGGCGACGCAGACCTTGTCGGCAACGAACGTCCCGTCCTGCTTCAGCGTGAGGGTGCCGCCGTCGGCATCGGTCCACGTGGTCGTAAGTTCGGCCGGTTTCAGAACGACCGGTTCACCCTCGGGCGGCGGCATGACGGTGAACCTGCCGCAGGCCGTCAGGGCGAGGGCCGCGGCAAGCAAGACCAGCGCGGTACGACAGCAACGCAACACACTCCACCCCTAACGGGTTCCGCGAGCCGCGTGCGCGACCGGTGCGCTCACGAGCGCACGCCGTACCCTGGCACAGTGTTTGAACGCGTTCAAGTCTTGGTCGTTCCGGTGGCCGCTCTTCACGAGGCGCGAGGCGGTACGACAGCGAAGTACCGCAACCACAGCGGCCGATCGCGGTCGGGCCGCAAACAGCCCATGGATCACCTTCTTCGCGAACCGTTTCCTGGCCCGGTCGCACGCGACGGTCCATGACATCACCACTTGACGCGACGGGCACCGCGACGGGCTACTGACCAACCGCGCGAAAGGGGGCCGCACGGGATGAGCTCGACGAGCAGCTGCCAGAGCTCGCCTTCATGACGATCCGCGAAGTCGCGCGAGCAGTACGGAGCGAAGATCTCGGCCTCGCCGGCTTTACGGAAGCGGAGGAAATGATCCGCGCCGAGCATGCGGCCCGGATGGCCGAGTACCGTGGCAGCCCGCTTCAGGTGTGCGCGGTAACCGGTCGCGAGTGCCGTCCCGTCACACGTCGCACCCCATGCCGCTGACGACCGTGGGCACCAGCCGTCACGCCCCCTCGGCGCCGCCCTTCTCCAGATTCGCCAGCACCTGCTCGGCCACTTTGCGTGCCTGAGCGTTGAGGTCCGGTTCCGACACTGGCCGGCAGCGATGTCCACCGTGAGCGACGCCCGCCATCCCTTGTCAGTCCTTTCCTGTCCTTGTGTCCAAACGCCGTCCGAACCCTGTCCCATCCGGGGGGCTACTCGGCGGGCCGCCCGAGCGTCGCGCCAGCTCAGCAAACGGCTTTGGACTCGCGCGCGACGGATTCACATTCCAACACGCAGAGGCTCCGCCCCCGTGCCGGGGGCGGAGCCTCATGGCCGTTTCGTCGGCCCTACGTCTGCCCTCAGGTTATCGGGCTCGACCTCCTGCACCAACAGGAGCTGCACGTTCTCCGACCGAGGTCGCTTGGGGCCCGCGGTGCAGAGGATGAACCCTCCGCCGGGGGTGATGGCGATCTCTGAAATTGGCCAGGAGTGCTCGTCGCCCCACTCGGTCGGGATTCCATGAGGAGGATCTGGAAGCGCCACGCACGCTGGGGTGCAATGTGCCGCCACCCGCGAACGCGGGGACTTAATACCAGCGCGGCCGCGGAGGCAGCCATGCTGCCGGTCCCGGATGGCGGGGAAGCGCGTGGCCCAGAGCATCTTCAAGGCTGCCCGGCAGGAAGTAGGCACCCCACGGGGGCTTGCCCTGGTCGTGGTCGTCGTGACCGTGACCCTGCTCGCCCTCGTCGTGACCGTGACCCTGCTCGCCCTCGTCGCCCTCGTGGTGGCCGTGGTCGTGATCAGGCTTTGCGGGCCCGGCGGGTCCAGCAGGCCCCGTGGGTCCGACAGGTCCTGCGGGTCCGGCAGGGCCGGTGGGTCCGGGTGCACCGTCGGGGCCGGGTGCACCGGTCGGGCCAGGTGCTCCGGTGCTGCCGTCAGGTCCGGGTGCACCGGTCGGGCCGGGCGCTCCGGTGCTGCCGTCAGGTCCGGGTGCACCGGTCGGGCCGGGCGCTCCGGTGCTGCCGTCAGGTCCGGGTGCACCGGTCGGGCCGGGGCTGCCAGTGGGTCCGGGTGCGCCCGTCGGGCCAGGCGATCCCGTCGGGCCGGGAGGTCCAGTCGGTCCGGGAGGCCCAGGCGGGCCGACGGCGCAGGTCGGCCTCGTAATGGTGTTGTTGTCCATCGTGACCGCGGCCTCACGCGCCAGGGCGCGGCCTTCGATCACGGCGCTGTTGTTCAGCGTGATGGACTGCATGGCCAGGATGGTGCCCTTGAACTGGGTGGTCGTGCCGAGGGTGGCGGAGCTGCCCACCTGCCAGAACACGTTGCAGGCATTTGCTCCGTTGATGAATTCCACGGAACTCGACGAAGCCGTGATCAGGGTCGAGGGGGTCCGGAAGATGAAGACGGAGTTGGGGTCGTTCTGGCCGTCGAGGGTGAGCGTCCCGGTGAGTTTCAGGGACGCCGGGTCCGCCGGGGCCGTGTAGACGCCGGGCGCCAGCGTCCGTCCGCCGAGCTCGTCCGAATCGAGAATGGTCCCGGGGCCCCGGCCTGCCGCGTCGTCGTAGGCGACGACGAGGTCGGACTTCGCCTGACCGGCGGCGGCGTTGGGGAATACGCGTCGCACTCCGTTGATGATGCCGGGCGGGAAGCCGGTCACGTCTGTGCCCGGATAGAGCCCCAGGTCGCCGTTGATGACGGTGGGGTTCGTGTTGGTGACCGTCGAACCGGCCAGGACCCCGTAACTGGCGGTGGTCCCCAGCAACACGGGGGATTCTGCGGCATAGGCGGGGGTCGGGACCAGGGCGGCCGCCAGGAGCGATGCGGGGAGCAGGGCGAAGGCTCCCCGTTTGAGCAGATTGCGTTGCAGGCTAGAGACGTGTGGAGCCCACCGGATGACATCCAATGCCATGGCAGAACCTTTCTTGTCGCTGGTCTGGGCCGCCGGCCTGCTGCCTGTGTCGACTCGCAGGCTCACCCCGGGCAGGGGACGCAGATCTGCCCCTGCCGGAGGTAGTGATGGGGCGTCACGTGCGAGCATTCCCGCATGTTTCACAGCAATAGACTGAAAATCAGATAAATCGTCTGCATGGGTGACGTGGTGTGAGGAAGTGAATCCGTCGTACGTCTGCGCGTATTTGTTGCGCCGTCCAAACGGTGTCACGAGCCCATCTGGCCCACTGGTGGTGTGAGCGCCGACCGTGGGAGAGGTGATCCGCATCGCGTGTCGCCCCTCCGTGGGGGTCACGTCCCTTGTCGTGGTGTAGCCGATCACGGCCCGCCGCCTCTGGTCCCCGACGGCTACCCGATGCCTCCGTGGCGTCCCGCACGAACCAACGGCAGCGCGCCGGCGCCTCCTCCAGGAGCGACTCATCGCACGCCGCCGCGCTCCTGCAGACCCGGGCCCGTCACCTGCTCCACCGAGGCATCAGTCCGGGGTCCGCGTCACCCCACGAAATCGCCGGTGACGGTGCCGCTCTTTGAGGAGGCCTCGCAGGCCCGGGGGATTCAAGACATCCGTCACCGGCGTGAAGCGGCTCGAGCCCTTGCACGAACGACTTTGAACCGCCTACAGCTCGGATTAGGGGGCTCACACCGGACCTTCGCCGGTCGACCGGGCACGGCCGGGCAGCAAGCACCATCTGATCGTCGACCGGCACGGCACACCGCTCGCCGTCTCGCTGACCGGCGGAAACCGGCACGACGTCACCCAGCTCATTCCACTCCTGAACGCGATCCCGACCATCCGCGGGCTGGTCGGCCGGCTCCGTAGCCGCCCCCGACGCGTGTTCGCCGACCGCGGCTACGACTTCGACAAGTACCGCCGCATCCTCCGGGCCCGCGGCATCACACCCAAGATCGCCCGTCGAGGTGTTCCGCACGGCTCAGGACTGGGCAAGACCCGCTGGTTCGTCGAGCGGACGTTCGCCTGGCTCCACCAGTTCAAACGTCTCCGCATCCGCTACGAGATACGCGCCGACCTCCACCTCGGTCTCCTCCAACTCGCATGCAGCATCATCTGCTTGAGACGACTTCGAACCTCATTCTGAAACGATCAGTCAGGCGTGTCGGGAGCCGGAAAGCGTCGGCGAGAGGAACTCCCCCTACTGGGTATCAGCGTTGGGCAGGATGGGAACTCGATGCTGGACGCGAGGAGGAGACTCGCGCTGAGTAGCCAGAAGAGACGGGCTCAGCGCGGGAATGTGCTTGCGATCTGCAAGGAGTGGCTGACGGGCTCGCCCAGCCCTGCTGACGTGCGCAAATGGTTGGACCGGGCGAAGACCGGCGGCGAGCCCCGGTCGACCGGGAACTCTCTCCTTCTGGAGGAGCTCAGGGACCACCTGGCGGCCACTGACACGGACCCAGCGTGGCGCGAGCTCGCCGCGCACGAAGTGTTCGGTCTGCGTGTGTACACGTATACCGGCAACATGGAGATCATGACCGCGCTGGCGGCGGTCTCGGGGGCGACGGTGACGGCCGCGATCCTGCCGTTCTTGCAGGCGATCGCCGCGCAGGCGGGCCAGCGGTCGTTCGAAGTCGCACGCGCGACCACACGCCGCATGATCGGCCGCGGTGCGGATCTCGCCCCCGATATTCATCGCGGTCGCACGAAGGTCTTCGTGGAAGGGAGCGCGCCCAGTCCCGTGATGCTCTGGACCCCGGAGCAGACTGGCGAGTTTCTGGACTTCATCGCCGACGACAGGCTGGCCGCTATGTGGCACGGGTTCATCCTCCGCGGTCCCCGCCGCGGCGAGATGTGCGCGCTGCCCTGGAGTGAAGTCAGCCTGAGCGGATCGTGGTTCCGTATCTCCGCGCAGACCGTCGAGGTTGCCTACCGGACCTACAACGAGGCGGCGAAGCAGGACAGCGTGCGCACCGTCACGCTCGACGCCCAGACCAAGGCGCTGTGGATCGCCTGGCGCGAGACCCAGCAGCAGGAACGCGAGCAGTGGTCCGGAGAGAAGGCGTGGGTCGACAGCGGACGGGGCTGGACGCACGAGAACGGCGAGGCGCTTCACCCCGACTGGATCAGCCGGCGGTTCAATCGGCTCGTCGAGCTGTCCGGCCTGCCTCCCGTCTGCACGACACCCGACATCTGTCCGCGACACTGGCGCTCCTCGGGAAGGCGCGGGGCGGTGGGAAACGACTGACCGTCCTGCGGGTCGAGAACCTGAGCAATGCCAACCCCGACGATCAACGGCACAACGTCACGATGCTCCGGTTCGTACCCTCACGGAGCACGACGCCGGATGTTGTGGGGTGGCTCACAAAGCGGCCGGACGGGGGCGGCCCCGCGGCATCCGGGTGACTCGCGCGTGTCGGACCACTCACGTCCAAACACTCTGTCCAAACATTGGAGGAACGCGGAAGCGAAGGCCGTGCGCGAGCACCGTGAGAGTCGCCCGACCAGGGAAAGTGCCTGGTCAGAACGATTCTGCTTCACCATGAGCTGGTGGGGCGGGTGGGACTCGAACCCACGGCCGACGGATTATGAGTCCGCTGCTCTAACCGGCTGAGCTACCGCCCCTTTACGTGTGGCGCGTACATGTGTGCGCGCCGTCTGCCGCAGCATAGCCGCTCATACGATCTCCTGCTCCGGATGGTCGGGCTCTGCCGCGCGCTGCTCGACCATGAGGACCGCGCAGCGTGGCGCATGGTTCCCGGACATAAGAAAAAGGACCCCGAAGGGTCCTCTTTCGCTTGCTCCCCCGGCTGGACTCGAACCAGCAACCCTCCGGTTAACAGCCGAATGCTCTGCCAATTGAGCTACAGGGGACCGCGCTCCCCCGACTGGACTCGAACCAGTAACCTGCCGGTTAACAGCCGGCTGCTCTGCCAATTGAGCTACAGGGGATTGCTGCGTTGCACCGAACGGATCCACCTCGGGCGTTCCCGGGCGGCGCTCGCTCGCTGCGACACATACATTAGCGCAAGCAGGGGGGTGCTCCGCCAATCGGTATGCCGTGGGCGCTCGTGGGCACCAGTGAAGCATCAGGGAAGCTCAAGGGAAGGTGGTGCCGCCGTGCGGTACAAGCTGACGTTCGTCGTAGGGCTGGCCGTCGGTTACGTCCTCGGCACACGCTCCGGGCGCGAACGCTACGAACAGATGAAGAAGTCGGCGCGGGGGATCTCGCAGAACCCGGCGGTGCGCAACGCCGCCGAGTCCGCGGCGCAGACCGGGCGGCAGGTCGCCGGCAAGGCGTTCCACGTCGTGAGTGACAAGGTCGGCGACAAGCTGCCGGTCTCGGTCACCGACCGGATCCACGCGCTGCGCCATCACAACGGCCAGGTGACCGAGGACGACTGGGGTGTGAGCAACACCTGACCGGAGCCCGGCGCCCGCCCGGGCGCCGGGCACGGTGGTGATCGGTGGCCGGATCCGGCGCCCTGCCGTCCGGTGGGGCGCGGGCATGGGGCCCGAAAGCGCGTCCCCTACCCCGTCGGCGCTCCCCGTACTCCCCCGCGTGCGGCAGAATCTCCTCCATGGGGATAGTCGCCGGCTTGGACAGCTCTGCCGAGTTCACACGCATCGTCGTCTGCGACGCGGACACGGGTGCCGTACTGCGTCAGGGGTACGCCCCGCACCCGGGTGAGCCCAAGGCCACCGATGTCGACCCGCAGGCCTGGCTGCTCTCGCTCGGCGAGGCAGCCGGCGGCGGGCTGCTCGAAGGGGTGCAGGCCATCGGCGTCTCCGCCCAGCAGCACGGCCTCGTACCGCTCGACCCGCAGGGCGCCCTCGTGCGGCCCGCGATGGTCGGCAACGACAAGCGGGCGCAGGTGGCGGCCGCGGATCTGGTCGAGGCGTTCGGCGGGCGGCAGGCCTGGGCCGAGGCCGTCGGCTCCGTGCCGCAGGCCGGGCAGCCCGTCGCCAAGCTCCGCTGGCTGGCCCGCTCCGAGCCGGAGAACGCCCAGCGCGTCGCGATGCTCCTCCAGCCGCACGACTGGCTGGTCTGGCAGCTCCTCGGCCGGCCCGTGCGCCGCACCACCGACCGCGGCGCCGCCTCGGCCACCGGCTACTGGTCGGCCGGCACCGGGGCCTACCGCCCCGACCTGGTCGAGCTGGCCCTCGGCCACCAGGCCGTGCTCCCCGAGGTCCTCGGCCCGGCCGACGCCGCCGGGACCACCCCCGAAGGACTGCTGATCTCCGCCGGTACGGGCGAGACGATGGCCGCCGCGTTCGGGCTCGGCCTCGGCACCGGCGACGCGGTCGTCTCCCTCGGCGCCTCGGGCTCCGTGATGGCCGTGCACCACGAGGCGCTCGCCGACCCCCAGGGTCTGATCACCTCCTTCGCCGACGCGACCGGGATGCACCTGCCCGTCGTGCACACCTCCAACGCGGTACGGGCGCTCCGCGGCACCGCCGAGATGCTCGGTGTGGAGAACCTGGAGGAGCTGTCCGCGCTGGCGCTCAAGTCGACGCCCGGCGCCTCCGGCCTCGTCCTGCTGCCGTATCTGGAGGGCGAGCGCACCCCCCAGCTGCCGCACACCGCCGGCACGCTCAGCGGGCTGCGCCGCGAGTCGATGAAGCCCGAGCACCTCGCGCGGGCCGCGTTCGAGGGCATGCTCTGCTCGCTCACCGACGCCATGGACGTCCTGCGCGGACGCGGTGTCGAGGTGCGCCGGGTGTTCCTGCTGGGCGCCGCGGCCGGGCTGCCCGCCGTCCAGGCCGTCGCCCCCGCGATCTTCGGCGCGCAGGTCGTCGTCCCGCAGCCCGCGGACTACGCGGCGCGCGGCGCCGCCCGGCAGGCCGCGTGGGCGCTCGGTGTGGCGCGCGGGACGCTCTCGCCGGCCGCTCCCCCGGCCTGGCAGGGCGCCGCGGCGCAGGTATTCGAGCCGGGTGAGGAGCTGGCGGTGGGTCAGGCGGTACGGCAGCAGTACGTGGCCACGCGGGAGCAGACGCACCCGGGCGCGTTCGGCTCCTAGCGGCGGCGGATTCGGCTGGCGGCGGAGTCCGTTCAAGACTCGACAAAACTGGCTCGTAACGTCCTGGGAGCGCGGGCGATAGTAGAACCCGTGCTCCTACGACTTCTCCGAACTCACCTTCGACCGTACAAAAAGCCCATCGGAGTGCTGGTCCTGCTGCAGTTCCTGCAGACCTGCGCGTCCCTCTACCTGCCGAGCCTGAACGCGGACATCATCGACAACGGTGTCGTGAACGGTGACACCGGCTACATCCTGCTGTTCGGCGCCGTGATGATCGCCGTCTCGGTGGTGCAGGTCGTCTGCAACATCGGCGCGGTGTACTACGGCGCGCGCACCGCGTCCGCCCTCGGCCGGGACGTCCGCGCCGCGGTCTTCGAGCGGGTGCAGTCCTTCTCCGCCCGTGAGGTGGGACAGTTCGGCGCGCCGTCGCTGATCACCCGTACCACCAACGACGTGCAGCAGGTCCAGATGCTGGTCCTGATGGCTTTCACGCTGATGGTCTCCGCGCCGATCATGTGCGTCGGCGGCATCGTCATGGCGCTCGGGCAGGACGTGCCGCTGTCGGCAGTGCTGCTCGCGGTCGTGCCGGTCCTCGGTGTCTCGGTCGCGCTGATCGTGAAGCGGATGCGCCCGCTGTTCCGGACCATGCAGGAGCGGCTCGACACCGTGAACCGGGTGCTGCGCGAGCAGATCACCGGCAACCGCGTGATCCGCGCGTTCGTGAAGGACGACTACGAGCGCGAGCGGTTCAAGGTCTCGAACACCGAGCTGACCGACGTGTCGATGGCGACCGGCCGGCTGATGGCGCTGATGTTCCCGACGGTGATGACGGTCGTGAACGTCTCCAGCGTCGCGGTGGTCTGGTTCGGAGCACACCGCATCGACAGCGGCGGGATGGAGATCGGCGCGCTGACCGCGTTCCTTGCCTATCTGATGCAGATCGTGATGGCCGTGATGATGGCCACCTTCATGTTCATGATGGTGCCGCGGGCCGAGGTGTGCGCCGAGCGCATCGAGGAGGTCCTCGCCACGGAGAGCAGCGTCGTGCCGCCGGCCGAGCCGGTGCGCGAGCTGGGGCGGCGCGGTCACCTGGAGGTACGGAGCGCGGAATTCAGGTACCCGGGCGCCGAGGAATCGGTCCTGCGGGACGTGGAGCTGGTGGCCCGGCCGGGCGAGACGACGGCGATCATCGGTTCGACGGGCAGCGGCAAGTCGACACTGCTCGGCCTGGTGCCGCGGCTGTTCGACGTGACCGGCGGCGAGGTGCTCGTCGACGGGGTGGACGTACGGAAGCTGGAGCGCGGGCTGATGGCGCGCACGGTCGGGCTGGTCCCGCAGAAGCCGTATCTCTTCTCCGGCACGGTCGCGACGAATCTGCGGTACGGCAATCCCGAGGCGACCGACGACGAGCTGTGGCACGCGCTGGAGGTCGCGCAGGCGGCCGACTTCGTGAAGAAGCTGGAGCACGGCCTGAACGCCCCGATCGCGCAGGGCGGCACGAACGTCTCCGGCGGGCAGCGGCAGCGGCTCGCGATCGCGCGGACCCTGGTGCAGCGGCCGGAGATCTATCTCTTCGACGACTCGTTCTCCGCGCTGGACTACCGGACCGATGCGCAGCTGCGGGAGGCGTTGAAGGCGGAGACGGCGGAGTCGACCGTCGTGATCGTCGCCCAGCGGGTGTCGACCATCCGGGACGCCGACCGGATCGTGGTCCTCGACGAGGGCCGGGTCGTGGGCACCGGACGCCATCACGAGCTGATGGCGGGCAATGAGACGTACCGGGAGATCGTGCTCTCCCAGCTGACCGAGGCGGAGGCAGCCTGATGGCCGGTCCTGGCGGACGAATGATGGCCGGTGGCGGCCCCGACCAGCGGTCGATGGACTTCAAGGGCTCCGGCAAGCGGCTGATGAAGCAGCTGGCGCCCGAGCGGGGCGCGCTCTGGCTGATGCTGATCGCCTGTGTGCTCAGCGTGGCGGCCTCGGTGGTCGGGCCGAAGATCCTCGGCAAGGCGACCGACCTGGTCTTCGCGGGTGTGGTCGGGCGGCAGATGTCCGAGGGCACGACGAAGGCACAGGCGATCGAGGGTCTGCGGGCCAAGGGCGACGACGGGATGGCCGACATGCTGTCCGGGGTCGACTTCACCCCTGGGCAGGGCATCGACTTCTCGGCCGTCGGCGAGGTGCTGCTGTGGGTCCTGGCGATCTACGTGGCCGCCGGTCTCCTCATGCTGGTGTCGACCCGGATGTCGATCAAGGTGATCAACCGGACGGTCTACCGGATGCGGGAGGACGTCCAGGCGAAGCTGGCACGGCTGCCGCTGTCGTACTTCGACAAGGCCAAGCGCGGTGAGGTGCTGAGCCGGGCGACCAACGACATCGACAACATCTCGCAGACGCTCCAGCAGTCGATGGGCCAGCTGATCAACTCGCTGCTCACCATCGTCGGTGTGCTGGCGATGATGTTCTGGATCTCGCCGCTCCTCGCGCTGGTCGCGCTGGTGACCGTGCCGGTGTCGGTGGTCGTGGCGACGAAGGTCGGCAAGCGGTCACAGCCCCACTTCGTCCAGCAGTGGAAGTCCACGGGCACGCTCAACGCCCATGTGGAGGAGATGTACACCGGCCACGCGCTGGTGAAGGTCTTCGGGCGGCAGGACGAGTCGGCGGCGGACTTCCGCGAGCAGAACGAGGCGCTGTACGAGGCGGGCTTCAAGGCCCAGTTCAACAGCGGTGTCATGCAGCCGGTGATGTTCTTCATCTCGAACATCAACTATGTGCTCGTCGCCGTGGTCGGCGGGCTTCGGGTTGCGAGCGGCACGCTGTCCATCGGTGACGTGCAGGCGTTCATCCAGTACTCCCGCCAGTTCTCGATGCCGCTGACGCAGGTCGCGTCGATGGCGAACCTGGTGCAGTCGGGCGTCGCCTCGGCCGAGCGGATCTTCGAGCTCCTCGACTCCGAGGAGCAGGCCCCGGACACGCCGAAGAGCGAGAGGCCGTCCGAGTCGCTGGGCAAGGTCGCCCTGGAGGAGGTGGCGTTCCGCTACGAGCCGGACAAGCCGCTCATCGAGGACCTGTCGCTGACGGTGGAGCCGGGGCAGACGGTCGCGATCGTCGGCCCGACGGGCGCGGGCAAGACCACGCTGGTGAACCTGCTGATGCGGTTCTACGAGGTGACGGGCGGCCGCATCACCCTCGACGGCGTGGACGTGGCGAGCATGGCACGGGAGGACCTCAGGTCGGGCATCGGCATGGTCCTCCAGGACACCTGGCTGTTCGGCGGGACGATCGCCGACAACATCGCGTACGGAGCGAGCGGCGAGGTCACCCGGGAGCGGATCGAGGAGGCGGCGCGGGCCGCGCACGCCGACCGGTTCATCCGGACCCTGCCCGACGGCTACGACACGGTCATCGACGACGAGGGCGGGAACGTCAGCGCGGGCGAGAAGCAACTGATCACCATCGCGCGGGCGTTCCTGTCCGACCCGGTGATCCTGGTCCTCGACGAGGCGACCAGCTCGGTCGACACCCGCACCGAGGTCCTCATCCAGAAGGCGATGGCCCGGCTGTCCCACGGCCGTACGTCGTTCGTGATCGCCCACCGGCTCTCCACCATCAGGGACGCGGACGTGATCCTCGTGATGGAGAACGGCTCGATCGTCGAACAGGGCACACACGAGGAGCTGTTGGCGGCACGCGGCGCGTACGCGCGGCTGTACGCGGCCCAGTTCGCACAGGCGGTCGCCGAGGTCGACTGATCACCGGGTGCGCCCGGGCCGCGCGGGACGCGGCGCGGGCGCACCCGGCCGGACCGACTAGTCCAGGTAGCCCCGGAGCTGGTCCGCGAAGGCGTGGTCCCGCAGTTTGTTGAGGGTCTTCGACTCGATCTGGCGGATGCGTTCGCGCGTCACGCCGAAGAGCCGGCCGATCTCCTCCAGGGTGCGGGGCCGGCCGTCGTCCAGGCCGTAGCGGAGCTGGACCACCTTGCGCTCGCGCTCGCCGAGGGTGGAGAGGACGGCCTCCAGGTGCTCGCGCAGCAGCAGGAACGCCGCCGATTCCACCGGGCTCGTGGCGTCGCCGTCCTCGATGAGGTCGCCGAGGGCGACATCGTCCTCCTCGCCGACGGGGGCGTGCAGGGAGACCGGTTCCTGGGCGAGGCGCAGGACTTCGCCGACCCGCTCGGGGGCCAGGTCGAGCTGGGCGGCGACCTCTTCCGGGGTGGGTTCGTAGCCGCGCTCCTGGAGCATGCGGCGCTGGACCCGGATCACGCGGTTGATCAGTTCGACGACATGGACGGGGACGCGGATGGTCCGGGCCTGGTCGGCGAGGGCCCGGGACATCGCCTGGCGGATCCACCAGGTCGCGTACGTCGAGAACTTGTAGCCCCGCGCGTAGTCGAACTTCTCCACGGCGCGGATCAGGCCGAGGTTCCCCTCCTGGACCAGGTCGAGCATGGTCAGCCCGCGTCCGACGTACCGCTTGGCGACCGAGACGACGAGCCGCAGATTGGCCTCTATGAGCCGGCGCTTGGCCATCCGGCCGAGGACGACCAGCCGGTCCAGGTCGAGCGCGAGCTGCGAGTCGAGATCGGGGGTGCCCGCCAGCTTCGCCTCGGCGAAGAGCCCGGCCTCGACACGGCGGGCGAGCTCGACCTCCTCGGCGGCGGTGAGCAGCGGGATGCGGCCTATCTCGCGCAGGTACTGGCGGAAGAGGTCGGAGGAGGGCCCGTTCCCGCCGAGGTCGACGCGGCGCGGTACCGGCTCCGGTTCGGGCGTGTCGTCCACGAACTCGGTGGGCTCGACGGGCTCGGGCGGATCGGCGGCCTCGGCCGGCTCCGCGGAGGCCGACGCCTCCGGGTGCTGGACGGCCGGGCGTTGCCCGGGAACGACTTCCGTCGGGGACAGGGTCTGGGTCTGCACGGGGGCGACCTCCAGGTGATCGCTGCCGGTGCTCCGGGGGCTCAGGCACCGCTCCCCAGTGTGGGGTACGACACATCACCGCCACGAGGGGCGTGCGGTGACTTTTTGAGTTCGCGAGGTGACCGAACGTCAGAGTGCGTCGGCGCCGTTGGTGCGCAGCGACTGGGCGTACTGCGTGAGGACCCACAACTCGTTCTGTACGGCGGCCAGTTGGGCGGGGTCGCCGTGGGCGCCGAGGCGGGCGAGGCTGCCCTGGATGTCGCGGATACGGCGGTCGACGGCCCGCAGGCGGACCGAGACGAGCTGGGCGCCCGCGTAGACCTCGTCGACGATCTTGGCGAAGATCGTCTCGACGGCGAGTTCGGTGACGAGGGCGCGGACCGTGTCGTCGGGGGCGGCCTCGCGGACGGCGGACAGATAGTCGGCGGGTGCGCCGGTGGCACCGCCCGCGTCCTGGACGCACTGGCGGACGGCCGCGTAGGGCGGGGCGGTGAACTCGTCGACGCCGTACGCGTCGAAGGCCGGCGAGACCAGCTCGGGGCGCTGGAGGGCCAGCTTGAGCAGTTCGCGCTCGGTGCGGTGCGCGGGGCTGCGGAGATTGAGCGCCGGTCCGCCGGTCGCGACGGGGGCCTGGGTCGTGTACGTACGCTGCGGGGCCGCCGGCGCCGGTGCGCCCCTGCCGCCCCGGTCGCGCTGCCAGCGGGCGATCTGGCCGACGCGCTTGACGACGAACTGGGTGTCGAGGATGCCGAGCATGCCCGCGAGCTGGACGGCGACCTCGTGCTGGGAGGCGATGTTCTTGATCCGGGCGACGATCGGCGCGGCCTCGTCGAGGGCGGCCGCCCGGCCCGCCGGGGTCTCCAGGTCGTACCGCTTCACGATCTGGCGCAGGGCGAACTCGAAGAGCGGGGTGCGCGGCTCCACCAGCTCGGCGACGGCCTGGTCGCCCTTGGCGAGCCGCAGCTCGCAGGGGTCCATGCCGTCGGGCGCGATCGCGATGTAGGTCTCGGCGGCGAACTTCTGGTCGTCCTCGAAGGCGCGCAGGGCTGCCTTCTGGCCGGCCGCGTCACCGTCGAAGGTGAAGATCACTCGGGCCGAGCCGTTGTCCATCAGGAGCCGGCGGAGGATCTTGATGTGGTCGCCGCCGAAGGCGGTGCCGCAGGTGGCGATGGCGGTGGTGACGCCGGCGAGGTGGCAGGCCATGACGTCGGTGTAGCCCTCGACGACGACGGCCCGGCTGACCTTGGCGATGTCCTTCTTCGCCAGGTCGATGCCGTAGAGCACCTGGGACTTCTTGTAGATCGGGGTCTCGGGCGTGTTGAGGTACTTGGGCCCGTTGTCGTCCTCGCGGAGCTTGCGCGCGCCGAAGCCGACGACGTCACCGCCGACGTCCCGGATCGGCCACATGAGCCGGCCGCGGAAGCGGTCGATGGGGCCGCGGCGGCCGTCCTGGGAGAGCCCGGAGAGGATGAGCTCCTTGTCGGAGAAGCCCTTGCCGCGCAGGAAGCGGGTGAGGTGGTCCCAGCCGGCGGGCGAGTACCCGACGCCGAAATGCGCGGCGGCGGCCTGGTCGAAGCCGCGCTCGGCGAGGAACTTCCGGCCGATCTCGGCCTCGGGCGAGTCGAGTTGGTCGATGTAGTACTGGGCGGCGGCCTTGTGCGCCTCGACCAGGCGGATGCGCTCGCCCCGCTGGTGACCGGGATTGTAGCCGCCTTCTTCGTACCGCAGGGTGATGCCCGCCTTGGCGGCGAGGCGCTCGACCGTCTCCGAGAAGGAGAGATGGTCGATCTTCATCACGAAGGCGATGGTGTCGCCGCCCTCCTGGCAGCCGAAGCAGTGGAACAGGCCCTTGCTCGGGCTGACCTGGAAGGAGGGCGACTTCTCGTCGTGGAAGGGGCAGAGGCCCTTGAGGTTGCCGCCGCCGGCGTTGCGGAGCTGGAGGTACTCGGACACGACGGCGTCGATCGGGACCGCGTCCCGTACCGCCTTCACGTCGTCATCGTTGATCCTGCCTGCCACGCATGAATTCTACGGGCGGGCAGGCGGGTCCTCCCCCAGGAGGACGCCGCCGGCTGCGCCGACGTCGTCAGATCAGGCTCTCCAGCGCGACGGAGGGATCACCGAGGGCGTCGGTGTCCACCGGGGACTGGGCGCGGATGAGCCGCTGGATCGGCTCTGTGACGTCCCACACATTCACGTTCATCCCGGCGAGCACCTTGCGGTCCTTGAGCCAGAACGCGATGAACTGCCGCTTGCCGACGTCGCCGCGCAGCACGACCTGGTCGTACGAGCCGGGCGGGGCCCAGCCCGAGTACTCCATGCCCAGGTCGTACTGGTCGGAGAAGAAGTACGGGACACGGTCGTAGGAGACCCGCTGCCCGAGCATGGCGCGGGCGGCGGCCGGGCCGCCGTTGAGGGCGTTGGCCCAGTGCTCGACACGGAGCCGGGTGTGCAGGAGCGGGTGAGCGGCGGCGGCGACGTCCCCGGCCGCGAAGATGTCGGGGTCGGAGGTGCGCAGCGACTCGTCGACGGCGACACCGCCGCCGTGGGCGCGGTCGACCAGGTTGAGCCCGGCGGCCTCGGCGAGGGCGGTGCGCGGGGCCGCGCCGATCGCGGCGAGGACGGCGTGGGCGGGGTGCTCCTCGCCGTCGTCGGTGCGGACGGCGAGGACCATGCCGTCCTGGCCGACGATCTCGGTGAGCCGGGCGCCGAAGACGAAGCGGACGCCGTGCTCGGTGTGGAGGTCGGCGAAGAGCTGGCCGAGCTCGGGGCCGAGGACCTGGTGGAGCGGGGTGGGCTCGGACTCGACGACGGTGACCTCGGCGCCGTAGCCGCGGGCCGCGGCGGCGACCTCCAGACCGATCCAGCCGCCGCCCGCGATCACCAGATGGCCGTTGTCCCGGCCCAGGGAGGCGAGGACGTGGCGCAGCCGGTCGGCGTGGGCGAGCCGGCGCAGATGGTGCACGCCGGCGAGTCCGGTGCCGGGGATGTCGAGGCGGCGCGGCTCGGATCCGGTGGCGAGCAGGAGCCGGTCGTAGCGGATGGTGGTGCCGTCGCCGAGGCGTACGGTGCGGGCCTCGCGGTCGACGACGGTGACGGGCTGCCCGAGGTGGAGCTCGACCTCGGCGCGGGCGTACCAGGCGGGCTCGTGGACGAAGACGGTCTCCCGCGCCTCCTTGCCGGTGAGATAGCCCTTGGAGAGGGGTGGGCGTTCGTAGGGGTGGTCGCGCTCGTCACCGATGAGGATCACGCGGCCGGTGAACCCTTCGGAGCGGAGCGTCTCCGCCGCCTTGGCCCCGGCCAGTCCCCCGCCGACGATGACGAAGGTCTGATCTGCGTCGACCACTTGATGCCTCCTCGTTGCGTCCGCTTCTACGCTACGCCTCCGGGCGTTCGGCGAGCCGTACCGCCTCGGGCGCTCCGCCGAGCGTCCCGCACGGAGCGTGATGACGAAAGAGGGCGGGCGCCTCAGGGGCGGTGGGGCCGGAGGCGGGCGTGGAGGGTGCGGGCGGAGGCGTCGGTGAGGGAGGCGATCTGGTCGACGATCACCCGCTTGCGTGACCGGTCGTCGTCCGCCGCGTCGAAGAAGGCCCGGAACTGCGGGTCGAGGCCTTCGGGGGCGCGGGCGGTGAGCGCCTCGGCCAGCTCGGCGAGGATGATGCGCTGGTCGGCGCGGAGAGCCTCCTGCTCGGCGCGCTGCATCACGTATCGGTCGGCCACTGCCTTGAGAACGGCGCATTCGTTACGGGTCTCGCGGGGGACGACGAGCTCCGCTCCGTAGCGGGTGAGGCGGCCGGAGCCGAAGGTCCGGCGCGTGGCGCCCTCGGCGGCGAGGCAGAAGCGGCCGATCAGCTGGCTGGTCGCGTCCTTGAGACGGGCCTGGGCGACGGCCGATCCGTCGTAGCCGTGCGGCCACCAGTCCTGGTCGACGAGCCGGTCGAGGGCCTCGGCGAGCTCCTGCGGGTCGGTGTCGCGCGGTACGTAACGGCCGATGGCGACGGACCAGATGTCGGCGCGCTCGGGCTCGGCGAAGAGCATGTTCGGGTCGATGTGGCCGGCGTGCAGGCCGTCCTCGAAGTCGTGGACCGAGTAGGCCACGTCGTCGGACCAGTCCATGACCTGCGCCTCGAAGCACTTGCGGTGCGCGGGGGCGCCCTCCCGGGCCCAGGCGAAGACGGGCACGTCGTCCTCGTACACGCCGAACTTCGGCGAGTCGGGGTCGTCGGGGTGTCCGCCGCGCGGCCAGGGGTACTTGGTGGCGGCGTCGAGCGCGGCGCGGGTGAGGTTGAGGCCGACGCTGACGGGCCGGCCGGTGGCGGAGTCGGCGATGAAACGCTTCGGCTCGATCCGGGTGAGCAGCCGAAGGGACTGGGCATTGCCCTCGAAACCGCCGCAGTCCTTGGCGAAGTCGTTGAGCGCGACCTCTCCGTTGTGCCCGAAGGGCGGGTGGCCCATGTCGTGGGCGAGGCAGGCGGCCTCGACGAGATCGGGGTCGCAGCCGAGCGCGGCGCCGAGCTCGCGCCCGACCTGGGCGCACTCCAGGGAGTGGGTGAGCCGGGTGCGGGGGCTGGCGTCCCAGGCGTGGCTGAGCGATCCGGGGGTGACGACCTGGGTCTTGCCGGCCAGCCTGCGCAGGGCGCTGGAGTGCAGGACCCGCGCCCGGTCCCGCTGGAAGGCGGTCCGCCCGGGCCGTTTGTCGGGCTCGGCGGCCCAGCGTTCGGTGGCGCTGTCGTCGTAGCCGGGGGTGTCCGTGATGCCAGGGGTGTCCGTGAAGCCTTCCATGCACCGAAGGTAACGGGCGGGACGGACAGTAGGGCGAGGACGTGCGGTCGAAACCGGCTCGTACGTCCATCGACGGCCGGTCCGCCGGGGGCGGGGCGGACGGGCGGGTCGGACGGGCGGGCCGGACGGGCGCGGCGGGATCCGCGTGGTTCCTTCAGGCGGAGGCGAGTTGTCGCCAGGAGGCCGCAGGAGTGGTGAGGGACTGGTCGTAGCGGTGGAGGATCAGGCGGGCGAGGGCGGGGTGGTCGCCGAGCGGGGGCGCGGCGATCCAGGGGGCGTGGGCGGCGGCGCGGCCGGCGAAGAGGCCGGGGGCGGTGAAGCAGGAGGCGACGGCGACCCGGTGGCGGCCCCGCGCGGCGAGGAGGCGCACGGCCTCGGGGACGGTGGGAGCGGCGGCGGAGGCGTACGCGGGAGCGACGGGCACACCACCGAGCCGCTCGGAGAGCGCGGCGGCGATCCGGCGCACGGCGGCGAGGGCCTCGGGGTCACGGGAGCCGGCCGCAGCGAGGACGACGCCGGTGGAGCGGGAGGCGCTGTCGGCGGAGGTCCAGCCCGCCTCGGCGAGCCGGTCGGCGAGGGCCTCGACGAGCAGCGGGTGGGCGCCGAGGGGCTCGGCGATCCGGACCTGACCGTCGGGCAGGGCGGCGGCCGCGCCGGGCAGGTCGTGCTTGACGTGATGGCCGGGTCCGAAGAGGAGGGGGACGAGAACGGCCCCCGGGGCCGGCGCCGCGATATCGGCGAGGACGTCCGGCAGAAGCGGGGGGTTCAGTTCGATGTGGGCCAGGCGGACGTCGAGGCCGGGGCGGAGTTCGCGGACGCGGTCGATCAGCTGGGTGAGGGTGGCGGCGGCGCGCGGGTCGCGGCTGCCGTGGCCCACGGCGACCAGGGTGGGGCGGCCGCGCCGGACGTCGTACGGGCGGACCTGGCTCAGGCGCTCCCCGAGCCGCGTCGTGATCGTGCCGAGCAGCTCGGCCGTGCTGTCGAACGTACTGTCCCGCTCCGTCATGCACCGATCCTGACGGCGTCGCGTTGCCTCCCCGTTGCGTGGGCGTCACGAGTGTTTTCCACCGGCTCACGGACGGCCCGCCGGAGGTGTCAGGCGTCGGTGGCCAGCCAGACCCGCAGGGGGCCGAGCTCCTCGAAGCCGGTGGCGAGCGCGGGCAGCAGGTCGTCGCCCGACTCGTAGCCGACGACGGCGCGCCCGTCCCGTACGAGACCGAGGCAGCCGGTCCAGGTCGCCGAGGGGTCCGCGTCGCCGGCCGTGAAGAGGTTGGAGACGCCGGTCACCCGGCCGCTCTCGCTGAGCACCGCTCCGCCGAGGATCCGGCCGTCCGCCCCGTACCCCGCGGCGAACGTCGTCCCGGGGTCGGCGAGCAGTTCGGCGCGGAAGAGCGCGGCCTCGTCGGCGTCGCCGCCGCTCCAGGCCGTCGCCCAGTCGGCGAGCTCTGCCGGGGTACGGACCGCACGCCAGCGTGTCCCGTCCGTCGCCGCCGCCACCGGGAGTCCGGCGGGCCGGTGGATCCAGCGCGCCTCGAAGAGCGGCCGGAAGCCCTCGGGGGTCAGGTCGAGTCGGGCGAAGGAGTCCTTGACCGAGGCGCCGGGGGCGCTGCGGTCGACGCCGTCGAGGACGTCCCGTACGGACGCGTCGGCGGTCAGCGTCACGGCGTCCGGGTAGTAGAGCGGCGTGCGGCGGCCGTTGGTCCAGGCGCGCGGTCCGAAGGTTCCGGGGCGGCCGTGCGCGCGGCACATCGCGTCGCACCACTCCGCGTTGTCGAGAGCCGCCTCGGTGATCATCTGCGGATCGTACGGCTTTCCCCCTTCCTCTCTCATTCTTTTATCTAGCGGAATATCTTTTCCACCATGCGAATGACTCCGACCGCCCCGCCCCCCGGGCTCTCCAGACGCGTCGCCGCCGAACTCGTGGGAACCGCCGCCCTCGTCACCGTCATCGTCGGCTCCGGTATCCGCGCCGAGACCCTCAGCCAGGACGTGGGGGTGAGCCTGCTGGCCAACTCCCTCGCCTCCGCGATCGGCCTCGGCATCCTGATCGCACTCCTCGGCCCCCTCTCCGGCGGTCACCTCAACCCCGCCGTCACCCTCTGCGAGTGGTGGGCCCGCCGGGGCGAGGAGCAGGCCCCGGGCGTACGCGAGGTCGCCGCCTACTGCGCCGCGCAGCTCGTCGGCGCGGTCACGGGCGCGCTCCTCGCCGAGACGATGTTCGGGCGGGCGCCCGGCACCTGGTCCACCCAGGTCCGCTCCGACCACCACCTCCTCCTCGGCGAGACCGTCGCCACCGCGGGGCTCGTCCTGCTCGTCCTCGGGCTGCGCCGCATCGGCCGTCTCGCGCTCGCACCGCTCGCCGTGGCCGCGTACATCGCGGCGGCGATCTGGTTCACCTCCTCCGGCTCCTTCGCCAACCCGGCGGCGACCGTCGGCCGCGCCCTCTCCGACTCCTTCACCGGGATAGCCCCGGGCTCGCTGCCCGGCTTCGTCGGGGCGCAGCTTCTCGGCACGCTGCTCGGCGTCGCCCTCGCCTCCCTTCTCTACGGCCGCGGCGAACCGAACAGCGCCGATCCGCGTCGAACAGGGTGACGGGGCAGGCAAGATCCACGGAGGTTCGTCCATGCGACGCGTACGCGTACCCGCCCGGCTGAAGCGGGTCTCGCTGCTGCCCCGCCAGGTCCTGCCGCTGCTCCGCCGGGTCACGCCGGTGCCCCGCACCCGGCGGGCCCGCCGCCGTACCGTCCAGGCCGTCATGCTGGGCACCGTCCTCGCCCTCGCGCCCGCCACCTGGATGCACGCCGTCGCCGACAGCCGGCTCCGTACCACCGCCGACGTCCCCGCGCAGGACGTCGCCGTCGTCTTCGGCGCCGGGCTCTGGAAGGGGCGGCCGACGCCGTACCTCGCGCACCGGCTCGACACGGCCGCCGAGCTCTACCGCGCGGGGAAGGTCAAGGTCGTCCTCGTCACCGGCGACAACAGCCGCGTCGAGTACGACGAGCCCGACGCGATGCGCGCGTACCTCACCGAGCGCGGGGTGCCCGACCGTCACATCGTCAGCGACTACGCGGGCTTCGACACCTGGGACTCCTGCGTCCGCGCCAAGAAGATCTTCGGGGTCGACCGGGCCGTCCTCGTCACCCAGGACTTCCACATCAAGCGGGCCGTCGCCCTCTGCGGAGCGGCCGGAATCGACGCGTACGGCGTCAAGGTCGTCGAACCGCACGACTCCGTCTTCTACTACGGCGGCGTCCGGGAACTCGTCGCCGCGGGCAAGGCGGCCGTGGACGCGACGCTCCGCCCGGACCCGCACTTCCTCGGGGAGCGCGAGGAGGGCGTCACGGAGGCGCTCGCCTCGGCGGGCTGACCCTCACCTCCGGCGCGGCCCACCGCGGAGCCCGACGTACCGGAGGCGTAATGCGGGCTGTCTCCTCCCGTAACACGGCTGACGCACGCTTTCCGCATGTCCGAGGCTGTCACCACCCCCACGCACTGCCCCTACTGCGCCCTCCAGTGCGGCATGAGGCTGCGCCCCGCGGACGGCTCCGTGGAGGTGGTCGACCGCCCCGACTTCCCCGTCAACCGGGGCGCGCTGTGCGGCAAGGGCCGTACCGCCCCGGCCGTACTCTCCTCCCGGGTCAGGCTGACCGGGCCCCTGGTCCGATGCCCTGACACGGGGACCCTGAAGTCGGCCACCTGGGAGGAGGCACTCTCCGCCGTCGCCGACGGACTGCGCCGGACCCGCGCCGACCACGGACCCGATGCCGTGGGGGTCTTCGGCGGCGGCGGCCTCACCAACGAGAAGGCGTACACGCTGGGCAAGTTCGCCCGGCTCGTGCTCGGCACCTCGCAGATCGACTACAACGGACGCTTCTGCATGTCGTCCGCGGCCGCCGCGCACCAGCGGGCGTTCGGGCTCGACCGGGGGCTGCCCTTCCCGCTGGAGGACGTCCCGCGCACCGGCTGTGTGATCCTCGTCGGCTCCAACCTGGCCGAGACCATGCCGCCGGCGCTGCGCTACCTCACCGAACTGAAGGCGAACGGCGGGAAGCTGATCGTCGTCGACCCGCGCCGCACCCGCACCGCCGAGCAGGCCGACCTCCATCTCGCGCCGCGCCCCGGCACCGACCTCGCGCTCGCCCTCGGCCTGCTTCATCTCGTGGTCGCGGAAGGGCGCGTGGACGAGGAGTTCGTCCGGGAGCGTACGGCGGGGTGGGAGGCGGCCCGCGCGGGCGCGATGGCGCACTGGCCGGAGCTGGTCGAGCGGATCACCGGGGTGCCGGTGCCGCTCCTGCGGGACGCGATGCGGATGTTCTGCGACGCGGAGAGCGGGATGGTGCTCACCGCGCGCGGCCCGGAGCAGCAGTCGAAGGGCACGGACACGGTCGGCGCGTGGATCAACCTCTGCCTCGCGACGGGGCGGGCCGGGCGGCCGCTGAGCGGGTACGGATGCCTCACCGGGCAGGGCAACGGCCAGGGCGGCCGTGAGCACGGCCAGAAGGCCGACCAGCTGCCCGGCTACCGGAAGCTGGACGACCCGGCGGCGCGGGCGCACGTGGCGGGGGTCTGGGGGGTGGACCCCGCGTCGCTTCCGGGGCCCGGACGCAGCGCCTACGAACTCCTGGACGCGCTGGGCGGCGACGTGAAGTCGCTGCTCCTGATGGGCTCCAACCCCGTGGTCTCGGCGCCGCGCGCCGCGCACATCGAGGGGCGGCTGCGCTCGCTCGACTTCCTGGCCGTCGCGGACGTGGTCCTGTCGGAGACGGCGGAGCTGGCGGACGTGGTGCTGCCGGTCACCCAGTGGGCGGAGGAGACGGGGACCACGACCAATCTGGAGGGCCGGGTGCTGCTGCGGCAGCGGGCGATCACCCCGCCGGACGGGGTCCGCACGGATCTGGAGGTCATGCACGGCCTGGCCGCGCTCCTCGGCTGGGAGAAGGGCTTCCCGACAGACCCGGAGGAGGTCTTCGACGAGCTCCGCCGCGCGTCGGCGGGCGGCCCGGCGGACTACTCCGGCATCAGCTACCGCCGCATCCGGGAGGAGGACGGCGTCTTCTGGCCCTGCCCGGAGCCCGCCGAGGGGGCGGCGGCCCACCCAGGGAGCCCGCGGCTCTTCCTCGACCGGTTCGCCACGCCCGACGGGCGGGCGCGGTTCGTGCCGGTGGTGCACCGGGGGCCCGCCGAGGAGACCGATGCCGCGTACCCTGTGGTGCTGACCACCGGGCGGGTCGTCGCCCAGTACCAGTCAGGGGCGCAGACGCGGCGCGTCGACGAGCTGAACGCCGCCGCGCCCGGGGCGTTCGTGGAGCTGCATCCGCGGCTCGCCGAGCGGATCGGCGTGGTCGAGGGCGAGCGGGTCGCCGTCGTGTCGCGGCGCGGGCGGGCCGTCGCGCCCGCGCGGATCACCACGACCATCCGGCCGGACACGGTCTTCATGCCGTTCCACTGGCCCGGCGAGGGCCGAGCCAACACCCTGACCAATCCCGCGCTCGACCCCGTCTCCCGGATGCCCGAGTTCAAGACGTGCGCGGTCCGGGTCGAGCCCGCCAGTCCCCGCCCCTGATGAGCGGTCCGTACGGGGTGCCCGGGGCCGCGAAGTAGACCCAGGCCCGGACGGCGGCCCCGTCCCGGACCCGTACCACCTCGCGCTCCGCCCGCTCGTACCCGGCGGGGAGCTCCACCCGGTCCAGTACGGCGAGGAGTTCGCCGTACTCCCCCGGCGCCGCCGTCACCAGGTCGCCCGCGACCAGGCCCTCGCCCGGCACCACGTAGGGGTAGCCGGGCCCGTCGTGCAGGAGCGCTCCCGGCAGCCGGGCCGGCTCCTCCCGGGCCGTGCGGCCCAGGAGGAAGCGGTCGTGGTTGTACTCGCCCGGCCGCAGCGTGCCGTAGACGAAGAAGGGCAGCCCGGTCATTCGGCGACGGGCCGGCTCGTCTCGGCCTCCAGCCACGCCAGGTAGGCCGCCGAGGCCCTGACCACCGCCGTGGCGAGGATCTCCGGGGTGTCGTAGTCGTGGGCGGCGAGGAGGTGGGCCTCCAGCTCGTCGTAGCGCGCCGCCGTCGTCTTGAAGAGCACCTGCCACTCCTCCTCGGTCTCGATCGCCTTCCGCCAGTGGTAGACGGAGGTGACCGGCCCGGAGATCTGCGCGCAGGCGGCGAGGCGGGCCTCCACGGCCCCGCGCGCGAGCTCCTGTGCCTTGGCGGCGCTGTCGGTGGTGGTGAGGACGGTCCATGCGAGAGTCACCCCCTCACCGTACTCAGGCCGCCGCGGCGAACTGGGCCGCGTACAGCCGGGCGTACGCGCCGCCCGCCGCCAGGAGTTCCTCGTGCGTGCCCTGTTCGACGATCGAGCCGTTCTCCATCACGAGGATCACGTCCGCGTCCCTGATGGTGGAGAGCCGGTGGGCGATCACGAACGACGTACGGCCCTTCCGGAGCGAGGACATGGCCCGCTGGATGAGGACCTCGGTGCGGGTGTCGACCGAGCTGGTCGCCTCGTCGAGGACCAGGATCACCGGCTCGGACAGGAAGGCCCGGGCGATCGTGACGAGCTGCTTCTCCCCCGCGCTGAGCCCGGCGCCGTCCTCGTCGAGGACCGTGTCGTAGCCGTCGGGCAGGGTGCGGATGAACCGGTCGGCATGGGTGGCCATGGCGGCCTCCACGATCCGCTCCCGGGTGACCTCGCCGCTCGCTCCGTAGGCGATGTTCTCGGCGATCGTCCCGCCGAACAGCCAGGTGTCCTGGAGGACCATCCCGATCCCCGACCTGAGGTCCTCCCGTGCCATGCTCGCCACGTCCACCCCGTCGAGGGTGATGCGGCCGCCCGTCACCTCGTAGAACCGCATCAGCAGATTCACCAGCGTGGTCTTGCCGGCACCTGTCGGGCCGACGATCGCGACCGTCTGCCCCGGCTCCACCGTCAGCGACAGGTCCTCGACCAGCGGCTTCTCCGGCTCGTAGCGGAAGGCGACCTTCTCGAACGAGACCCGGCCGGTGACCGTCTCCGGGCGCGGCGCGTCCTCGGGCGCCGGAGACTCCTCCTCGGCGTCCAGCAGGTCGAAGACCCGCTCGGCGGAGGCGACTCCGGACTGCAGCAGGTTGGCCATGGCCGCGACCTGGTTGATCGGGCCGCTGAACTCGTACGAGTACTGGATGAACGCCTGGACGTCGCCGACGCTCAGCGTTCCGCTCGCCACCCGCAGCCCGCCGACGACCGCGATCAGGACGTAGTTGAGGTTGCCGACGAAGGTGAGGGCCGGCTGGATGAAGCCGGAGATGAACTGGGCGCGGAAGCTCGCCGCGTACAGCTCCTCGCCGAGCTCGTCGAAGCGGGCCACGGCCGCGTCGCGCCGCCCGAAGACGACGACCTCCGCGTGCCCGGTGATCATCTCCTCGACATGGCTGTTGAGGCGACCGGTGACGGCCCACTGCTTCACGAACTGCGGCTGGGCCCGCTTGCCGATCCGGGCCGCGACCAGCAGCGAGAGGGGGACGGTCGCGAGGGCGACGAGGGCGAGCAGCGGAGAGATCCAGCACATCATCACCAGCACGCCGACGATCGTGAGCAGCGCCCGGACCATCTGGCTGAAAGCCTGTTGGAGGGTCTGGGTGATGTTGTCGATGTCGTTGGTGGTGCGGCTGAGGACCTCGCCACGCGGCTGCCGGTCGGTGTACGAGAGCGGCAGCCGGGCCAGCTTGCGCTGGGCCTCGGCGCGCAGCCGGTACCCGGCGCGCTGGACGACGGTCGTGGCGAGCCGCTGCTGGAGCCAGGTGAGCGCGGCGGAGCCCGCGACGGCCGCGAAGGCGGCGGCGAGGGCCTGGCCGACGGCGCGGAAGTCGACGCCGGCCGGGCTCGCGGCGCCGGTGACGACGAGGTCGGTGGCGTGGCCGAGGATCAGCGGGCTGAGGACGGCGAGGGCGACGCTCGCCGCGGCGGCGGCGAGCACGCCGAGCAGCCGGGGGCGGTCGGGGGCCATGGTGCGCAGCAGGCGCAGGCCGGAGGAGCGGAAGTTCAGGGAGCGTTCGAGGGACGGGGTGCTGATGCCGGGGCCGCGCTGCTGGACGGCAGGTCCCCGGCGCTGGGGGGCACTCACGCTGCTTCCTCCTCGGTGAGCTGGGAGAGGACGATCTCCCGGTAGGTGGCGTTGTCCCGCATGAGCTCCTCGTGGGTGCCGCTGCCGACGGCCCGGCCCTGGTCGAGGACGACGATCCGGTCGGCGTCGCGGATGGTGGAGACGCGCTGGGCGACGATGACGACGGTCGCGTCGGCGGTCTCCGCCCTGAGGGCCTGTCGCAGCAGCGCGTCGGTGCGGTTGTCGAGGGCGGAGAAGGAGTCGTCGAAGAGGTACACCCGCGGTCGGACGACGAGGACCCGGGCGATGGCGAGGCGCTGGCGCTGGCCGCCGGAGAGGTTGGTGCCGCCCTGCGAGACCGGCGCGTCGAGGCCTTCGGGGAGCTTCCGCACGAAGTCGGCGGCCTGGGCGACCTCCAGGGCGTGCCACAGCTCCTCGTCGGTCGCCCCGGGTTTTCCGTACCGCAGGTTGCTCGCGACCGTGCCGGAGAAGAGGTACGGCTTCTGGGGGACGAGGCCGACGGTACGGGCGAGCAGCGCGGGGTCCATGGCGCGGACGTCGACGCCGCCGACGGTGATCCGGCCGCCCGTGGCGTCGAAGAGCCGGGGGACGAGGCCGAGGAGGGTGGTCTTGCCGCTGCCGGTGGAGCCGATGACGGCGGTGGTGGTGCCGGGGCGGGCGCTGAGGCTGACGGAGCGCAGGACGGGTTCCTCGGCGCCGGGATAGCGGTAGTCGGCGTCGTGGATGTCGAGCCGTCCCGGACCTCGTAGCGCGTGGACGGGTGCAGCGGGGGCGGAGACGGAGGGTTCGGTGGTGAGGATCTCCTGGATGCGTTCGGCGCTGACCTCGGCGCGGGGCATGTGCATCAGCAGGAAGAGGACCATCATCACCGACATCATGATCTGGAGCAGATAGCCGAGGAACGCGATCAGCGAACCGGCCTGCAGGACCCCGGACTCGATCCGGTGGGCTCCCGCCCAGATGATGGCGACGGTCGAGAGCTCCCAGACGATCAGCACGATCGGGAACATCAGGGCCTGGAGCCGGCCCACCCGCAGTCCGACCGACCGCAGTTCGCCGTTGGCGGCGGCGAACCGCCGCTGCTCGTGACGGTCGCGGACGAAGGCGCGGACGACCCGGATGCCGGTGATCTGCTCGCGCATCACCCGGTTGACCCCGTCGACGCGTTCCTGCATCCCGCGGAAGAGCGGTCGCATGCGCAGGACGACGGTGCCGACGGCACCCGCCATGAGCGGGACGAAGAGCAGGAGCAGCAGCGCGAGCGGGACGTCCTGGTCCAGGGCCATGGCGATGCCGCCGACGCACATCAGGGGCGCCGCCACGAGCATCGTCAGGACGAGGACGGCGAACGTCTGCACCTGCTGGACGTCGTTGGTGGTGCGGGTGATGAGGGAGGCGGTGCCGAAGCGGCTCATCTCCCGGGCGGAGAAGTCCTGGACGCGGCGGAAGGCGGTGGCGCGCAGATCACGGGCAACACCCATGGCGATCTTGGCGCCGTAGTAGACGGCGGCGGCCGCGGCGGCCGCCTGGAGGAGGGTGACGGCGGCCATCAGAGCGCCGCCGGTGAGGACATGGGCGGTGTCGCCGCGCAGCACGCCGTTGTCGATGACGTCGGCGTTGAGGGTGGGGAGGGTGAGGGAGGCGAGGGACTGGACGAGCTGGAGAACGACGACGAGGGCCAGGGTGCGCCGGTAGGGCCGGAGCCGGCCGGCGACGAGTCGGAGCAGCATGGGCGGGACTCCCCCTCAGGCGCCGTAGGAGCGGACGGACTTGGCGTCCCGCAGGGCGTGCGCCCACCAGGCGAGCTGGTCGAGCATCGTCTTGGCGGCGGCGTCCGGTCCGGTGGGGTCCTTGTGGCGTCCGTCCTCGTCGAAGTGGCCGTGGGCGTTGTGGAAGGAGACCGTGTCGCGGACGGTCACGGCGTGCATCTCGGCGAAGACCTGGCGCAGTTGCTCGACGGCGCGCAGGCCGCCGGAGATGCCGCCGTACGAGACGAAGCCGACGGGCTTGGCCTGCCACTCGGTGTAGTGCCAGTCGATGAGGGACTTGAGCGGGGCGGGGAAGGAGTGGTTGTACTCGGGGGTGAGGACGACGAACGCGTCGGCGGCGGCGAGGACCGGGGAGACCTTGGCGAGTTCGGCGCGCGCGGTGGCGTCGGGGTGGTGGGAGAGGGCGGTGGGCAGCGCGACGTCGGCGAGGTCGACGACCTCGACGGTGAAGTCGGCGCGTTCGGCGACGCGGGTGCGGAACCAGTCGGCGACGACGGGCGCGAACCGGCCCTCGCGGTTGCTGGCGACGACGACGGCGAGCGTGAGCGGCGTGGAGTCCGCGTGGGTGATGTCCATGCCGAGGATCCTGATACCTCAAGTTTGCTTGAGGTCAAGCGCCGACTTTCCGGACCTCGTCGGCATACCGTGACGGGTATGACGACACCCCCTCCGCACATCGAGATCGACGGCGCCCCGGCGGCCGATCCCGCGCTCCTCGCCACCCTGTTGAGCGGCTTCGGCCACTTCACCGCGATGCAGGTACGGGACGGCCGGGTGCGCGGTTTCGACCTGCACGTCGACCGCCTCGACCGGGCCACCCGCGAGCTCTTCGGGCAGGGCATCGACGGCGAGCACGTCAGGCGGCTCCTGGCCGGCGCGCTCAGGACGGCGGGCCTGACGGACGCGACCGCGCGGGTGTACGTCTACGAGGGTGTCCGCATCGTGACCACCGTCCGCGCCCCGGCCACCGCGCCCCGGACCCCGCAGCGGCTGAAGTCCGTCACGTACTGGCGCCCCGCTCCCCACATCAAGCACCTGGGCGGGTTCGGCCAGTCGTACTACGGCGAGGCTGCCCGGCGTGAGGGGTACGACGACGCGCTGCTGATCTCCCGGGACGGCGAGATCGCGGAGGGCGCGGTCACCAACATCGCCTTCTGGGACGGCACATCGGTGATCTGGCCGTCGGCGCCCTGCCTCACGGGCGTCACGATGGCACTGCTCGAACAGCGCCTGGGCTCGGTGCGGCGCCGGGTGACGATGGCCGATCTCCCCGGGATGCGGGCGGCGTTCGTCACGAACTCGCGCGGCATCTCGCCGGTGGGCGGGATCGACGCGCTCGGGTTCGCGGTGGACGAGGAGCTGATGGGGCGGGTGCACGAGGCGTACGAGTCGGTGGCGTGGGAGCGGCTGTAGCGGCTTGAGGGGAGAGCCCTGCGGAACGGCCCGGGCGGAACGGCCCGGGCGGAACGGCCGTTGCGATGGGCCGTTCGTGCTGAACACGGCCCGCTTCAGCGGTTGTTCGGCGCCGGGCGCCGGGTAGCATCGATGGTGCAGGTGGGTGACATGGGGGTTCGGGAGATGGTCGCGAGGTACGTCGTCTCGCCGCGGGGCGGCCGTCGCGGCTATCCCGACATCACCTCCGCCCTCCGCGCCGCGGCCGCCCGGGGCCGGGCCGCGCAGATCGAGATCGCCCCCGGCCACTACGACGAGATGCTGCTCGTCCGGGGCGAGGTCCGGCTGATCGCGCTCGAAGGGGCGGGTTCCGTCGTGGTGAGCCGGCCGCACGGGACCGTGCTCGAGAGCTCCGGAGCGGTGCACGTCGAGGGCCTCGTCCTGACCGGCAACGACACGGAGGCCGACGCCGTCGCCTGCCAGTGGGGAACGCTCACCCTCGACCACACGGAGGTCCGCGTACGGGGCGGCGTCGCCGTGCACGCACGGCCGCACACCTCCGTCACCCTGCGGGACAGCACGGTCCGGCACGGCCGCACCCTCTTCAGCGGGTCCTCCGGGCTGGTCGAGCGGTGCCGGTTCACCGACGCCGCCGACAACGCCGTCGCCGTGATCGAGGGGGCCCGGGTCTCCGTCCACGGCAGCCGGATCGAGGGCAGCCGGATCCACGGGGTGCGGGTCTGCAACGCGTACGGCGTGGTCACCGGGTGCGAGCTGACCGGCACCGGTAACGCGGCCCTGATGGCGGACACCCGGGCCGAACTCACCGTGGCCGACTGCACGATCACCGCCGTCCACGCGGAGGGGATCATGTTCATCGAGCAGTCCCGGGGCTCCGTGGACCGCACCCGCGTCACCGACGCACGGCACGGGATCGGTGCGGCGAGCGGCGCGGACCCGGTGGTGCGCGGCTGTGTGCTCACCGCGTGCCGCGACACCGGCATCAACGTCCAGACCTCGGGCCGGGGCAGGTTCGAGGACTGTCAGGTGGTCGGCGCGGGCAATGTGGCGGTGTTCTCGACGAAAGGCGGCGCGCCGGAGGTGCACGGCTGCCGCGTGTCGGGGGGCAACGTCGGTATCGCCGTCACCGGAGGCGCCAGGGGCCGCTTCACCGGCATCGGGATCGAGGATCTGACGGGCTCGGCGCTGCGCGTCTTCGACGACGACTCGACGGCCGTGTTCGAGCGCGTCCGGGTGGACCGCTGCCCGTCCGGTCTGGAGGTGCGGGGCAACGGAGGCACCACGGCCGAGGTCGCCGACTCGGAGTTCCACGACTTCGCCCTGGCGGCGGTGGCCGTCGGCGGCCAGGCCCGGGTCTCCCTCAAGGGCATCAGGGCGGAACGCGGAGTGCTGGGGTTCGGCGTCGGCGAGGAGGCCTCGCTGCGTGTGTCGGACAGCGGTGTCCGGGCGGTGACGAGCGGCGGGGCCGTCGTCTTCGGCAGCGCGCGGCTCTTCGCGACGGACCTGGCCGTCACCGGCTCGGGAGCCCTGGGCGTATACGGCAAGGACTCCGCCTACCTGGACGTCACGCGCGGCGCGTTCACGGACTGCGCGGCCGTGGGCGCGGCCTTCGACGACGAGTGCGGCGGCCGGCTCGTGGACTGCTCCGTGAGCGGGCCGGGGGATACGGCCGTGCGGCACAACGGCCGGGTCGACCTGGTCTCACTGAGCACGTCACTGCCGGTCGTACGGAACGAGGAGCCGGTCGAGGTGCCGCCGACGATCGTCAACATCTTCAACGGACCGGTCTTCAACAAGCCGGTCATCAACAGCCACATCCTGTGGAACAACGACAACGTCAACCACGTCATCCAGCGGCACACGACAGAGGACGGTCCTGGCACATGAGTGATCCGCAGCACGTGAACCGCTACGACGGCCCGGTGTTCATCGGGCCGGCCCACAACAACCAGCTCGCCTGGAACAGCGAGACGGTCACCCAGAACCAGCAGGTCAACAGCGCGGTCGCCCCGGGCTACGAGGAGCTCGCCGCGCGCGTGACCGAGCTGCTGCGGCAGCTGCCCGAGGCCGGCCTCGGCGAGCAGGACCGCGAGGACGCGGAGGCCGCCGCGGGAGACGTCCTGGACGTGATCACCCAGCCGGAACCCGAGCCGGGCAAGGTACGCCGGGTGCTCGCCACCCTCAGGGGAGCGCTGGCGCCCGTCGCGACCGGAGTCGCGGCCGGCACGACGGTGGGCGCGCAGGAATGGGCGCTGTCGGCGATCGAAGGGCTGATCGTCTGACGGTCACGAGGAGGGGCGAGGCGCGCGGCGCTGCCCGGCGGAGGGCGAGGCGCGGCGCTGCCCGGCGGAGGGCGAGGCTTGGCGCCGCCCCGGCGGGAGGGGCGAGGCGCGGCTCTGCACGCGCGGCTCGGGGCCGCTTGCAGGGGGCGGCTCGGCAGGCGCGCAGCCCGGCGCGTGCCCGCCCGTGTCACCCGTTCGACACGGATCGTCAGCTGACTCCCCGTAACCCACCCTGACCTGCGTAAACACCGCTCAGGCAAGGCGGCGCACCGCACCGGACGGCGTAATTCTGACCCTCCCTCAGCAGGCGCGCGGCGCGCCGCGGCTCTTATCTCGGTCCTAGGAGGTAGGTCCCGGGAAGTCCCTCCCGGGAGGCCTCCCCGGCATGACCGCTCGCGCGCCCCGGAGGACCCCATGCGCACCACTGCCCGCCTGCTCACCGGTACCGCGTTGACGGTCGCCGCCGTCGGTGCCCTCGGCGCCCCCGCGTACGCCGGGGACTCCGAGGCCCTCGAGGTCTACCCGTCCTCCGCGACCCCGGGCACCACCGTCACCGTCAACACGCTCGCCTGCGGAAAGCACGGCCACGGCGTCGGCGACGCACAGTCCCTCGGCGCGGGCGACTTCCAGCTGAACCCGAGCACGCACAAGGAGGTCGTGGTCGGTCAGTTCAAGGTCCCGCACCACGCCAAGGCCGGTACGTACTGGATCAGCGTCGCCTGCGACAACGGCAGGACGGCCCGCGGCGAGCTCGAAGTCAGGCACAAGGCCCCGAGCGGCCATGTGAGTACCGGTGTCGGGGGCAGCGTCGGCCCCGACACCACCCAGATCGCGGCGGGCGCGGCGGTGCTGGCCGCGGCTGCCGTCGGCGGTACGTGGCTCCTGCGCCGCCGGGCGAGCGGCGCGCAGGACGGCTGAGACGTACCGCACGTCCTGCCCCCGCCGCGCGCCCGCATGAGGCCCGGCGGGGGCAGGGCCACACCCGGGGACCCGTGTGCCGCCCGGACCCGTGTACCGACCGGGACCGCTCCCCCGCCCGGGACCCCTTCCCCGCACACCCCGAGAGGGCAGAACGTGAGCAACAGGAGCAAGGGCTGGGGCATAGCCGTCGCCGTGTGCGTCGGCATCTGGCTCGTCCAGAACGGCTCGGAGAACGTCACGCCGCCGGTCCCGTCCGCCGCCCAGGCCTTCGCCGCCGGCCCGAACGCGCACACCACCGCCGCCGCCGACCCGCTGCCGCCCTCCGCGCCCGTCCGGCTCCGCATCCCCGAGATCGACGTGGACACGCCCATGATGGGGCTCGGCCTCGCCGCCGACGGCGCTCTCGACGTACCGCCGGCGGAGAACGGCAACCTGGCCGGCTGGTACGAGGGCGGCACCGCGCCCGGCGCCAAGGGCACCGCGATCGTCGCCGGCCATGTCGACAACGCGCGGGGCCCCGCCGTCTTCTACGCCCTCGGCGCGCTCAAGAAGGGCAACAGGATCGAGGTGGACCGCCAGGACGGCCGGACCGCCGTCTTCACGATCGACGCGGTCGAGGTGTACGAGAACGAGGAGTTCCCCGACGCCAAGGTCTACGGCGAGGCAGACCGGGCCGAGCTGCGCGTGATCACCTGCGGCGGCGGCTTCACCAAGAAGAACGGCTACCAGGGCAACGTGGTCGCCTTCGGCCACCTCATCGGCGTGCGCTGAGCTCGCCTTCGACGTGCGCGGACGCCGCTCAGGACCACTGGTCGAAGGCGAGCTTCGCGACCAGCGAGAAGACGACGACGAGCAGCACCCGGCGGACGAACTCGGCGCCCTTGCTCAGCGCCATCCGCGCTCCGATCATCCCGCCGGCCAGGTTGAAGACGGCCATGACCGCCGCCAGCTGCCAGAGCACGGTGCCCTGGTAGGCGAACATCGCGAGCGCGCCCGCGTTGGTGCACACATTGACGATCTTGGCGGTGGCGGAGGCGGTCACCATGTCGAGATGGAGCACGGCGGTGAGGGCGAGGACCAGGAAGGTGCCGGTCCCCGGCCCGAACAGCCCGTCGTAGAAGCCGATCCCGCCGCCGACGAGCACGATCGCGGTGACGACCCGGGCCCGGCCGACGGGCCCCTTGGCCTCCGTCTGCGTCCCGAAGGACGGCCGCAGCATCACGAACGCGGCCACGCCCACGAGCACGACCATGATCACGGGTCGCAGCACGTCGCTGCTGATCCCGGCCGCGAAGAAGGCGCCTGCCATCGACCCCGCGAGGGCCGCCAGCCCGATCCGTACGGCCGTCTTCACCTGCACCGGGGCCCTGCGTACGTAGGCGACGGCGGCCCCGGTCGTGCCGACGATCGCCACGGCCTTGTTGGTGCCGAGGACCTGCCCCGGCGAGGCGTGCGGAAGCCCGAGCAGCAGGGCGGGCAGCAGCAGGAGCCCTCCCCCGCCGACCACGGCGTCGATCCAGCCGGCCACGAGTGCGGCGACGCAGAGCAGGACGATCGTCGTGAGGGATATGTCAGGCATGATCGCGAGCCTAGGGAGGAGATGGGTGTGCCGTCCATCAATCCCTGGAGAGTTGAGCTACGTCTGAGGTTGTGCCGATCGGAGACCGGTCGGGCGCGGGCGGCGCGGCCGGTTCGACGGCGACCGTGAGGAAGGTCGCGGCGAGGGCGCCGACGGCGAGGAGCCCGGCCGCGACCTGCCGTCTGGCCCGGTCGGTGGGGTGGACGGCCTGGGCGCGGGCAGCGGAGTGGCCGGTGAGGCGGGCGGTGACGCGGGGGCGCGGGGCGCGGTGCTTAGTCATGGCTGAAGTCCTCGGTGTGGATGCGGCGGGCGGGGACCCCGGCCCGGACGAGTGCGTCGGTGGCCGCACGGGCCATCGCGGGCGGGCCGCACAGATAGACGTCGTGGGCGGCGAGGTCGGGCACGAGGCCCAGCAGGGCCTGCGGGGCGAGCGGGTCGTAGGAGGCGTCGGAGGGGCCGAGGAGGTAGTGGAGCGCGGCCTGGCGTGCGTGGGCGATCCGTTCGAGCTCCTCGCGCAGGACGAGCCCTTCCGCGTCGGACGCCCGGTAGAGCAGCGTCACGTCGCCGGGCCCGCCGGGCAGGGTCTCGAACAGCGCCCGCATCGGGGTGATGCCCACGCCCCCGGCGAGCAGCAGCACCTTGCGGCGGGTGCGGCGGTGGGCGGTGAGCGCGCCGAACGGTCCGGTGGCCAGGACGCGGGTGCCGGGGCGCAGCCGGCGGATCCGGCGGGTGTGGTCGCCGAGGGCCTTGACGGTGATCCGCAGGGTGTCGTCGCGGACGGGCGCGGAGAGGGAGAACGGCAGCGCGGTGCGCCAGAGCCGCCGGGACAGGAACCGCCAGCGGAAGAACTGGCCGGGTTCGGCGCACAGCCGCTCCAGGCCGGTGCCGCGGATGGTCACCGAGACGACGTCCGCGCTCTCGTCGCGGACCTCGGTCACGCGAAGGGTGTGGCGGAGGGCCTGCCGGACGGGGACGACGATCCGGTACCAGACGAGGAGGACGGCCACGGTGGCGTGGGCCATCGACCAGCCCCAGAGCGCGAGCACGCTTCCGGTGAGGTCGGGGCCCGCGAGCTGGTGGACGAAGCCGAGGGCGGCGGCGAGGTGGCTGAGCAGATGGACCGCGCGCCAGGTCTCGTGGCGCAGCCGCCGCCGGGCGGCCCGGGCGGAGGTCACCCCGACGGCGACGAAGAGCGCGGTGCCGGCGGTGGCGGCGGCGAGCGCGGGGTACGAGAGCAGGCCGACGGCGGCGGTGACGAGGTCGGTACGGGTGTGCACGGCGTACCCGCAGAGCGCGAGGAGCGCGTGGGCGCCGACGAGTCCGAGGACGTACCGTCCGCCGAGGGCGTGCCACCGGGCGAGCCGGTCGGCACCGACCCCGTGCTCGACGGCGGGGACACGGGCCATCAGGAAGAGCATGACGAGCACGCCGTAGCCGGCGAGCAGGCCGGTGAGGTGGGCGCCACCGGCGAAGAACGCGTCGAGCCGTGCGGAGGGCTCCGCCTGGACCCCCCACAGGAGCGCGACACCCCCGGCCCCGGCGACGATGCCGTCCCGCAGCCGCCCGGGGGCGACGCGCAGCGGCACGGGGGCGCGCGGGACGGGCGGGAGGCGCCGGGGCACCGGCCCGGACCGCACGCGCCCCTCGCGCTGCTCCAGATACGCGGCGAGCGCCGGATGGGTCGGTTCCTGAACCTCGGTGGTCACAGCACCGCAGACTAGGGTCAGGCGGTATACGAGAACCCCAGGTCAGCCCCTCCCCCGCGATCCTTAAGGCCCCCTTGAGGACGCCCTGACCACCGGTTAAGCCTCACCGCCGCGCGCCTCACAGTGCGATACCCCGGCAGCTGAGATCAGCGTTCCGTGCGGGAAACAGTCGGGATGCCGACGGGTAACACCCGCCCCGCACTCTTCGGTACATGAGTACACGGATCGTGGTGGTCGGAGGCGGAACGGCGGGCGTCCGGCTCGCCCAGCGTCTGCCCGTCACCCTCCTCGGCGAAGAGCCGCACGCGCCCTACAACAGGGTGCTGCTCGCGGACGTCCTCGCCGGGCGGTACGCGCCGGAGGTGATCGCGCTGCCCGCTCCTCTGGAGCCGGTGCGGCGCGGGGTGCGGGCGGTGCGGATCGACCGGGCCGCCCGGACCGTGGAGTGCGACGACGGCACCGAGGTCGGCTACGACCGGCTGGTCCTGGCGACCGGCTCCAACCCGGTGCTTCCGCCGCTGCGCGGACTGCGCGGCTCGCTGCTGCCGTCGGGCGTCCACCCGTTCCGCACGCTCGACGACTGCCTGGAGCTACGGGCCGTCGTCCGCCCCGGGGTCCGCGCGGTCGTCATCGGCGGCGGTCTGCTCGGGGTCTCGGCGGCCCGCGCGCTGGCCGCGCTCGGCGCGGAGGTCGTGCTGACCCAGCAGGGCGAGCGGCTCATGGAGCGCCAGCTCGACGCCTCAGCCTCGGAGCTGCTCCGGACGCACGTGGAGTCCCTCGGCGTGGAGGTGCACACCGAGTGCCGCGTCAGCGGGCTGCGGCAGCGGGACGGCGCGGTCACGGCCGTGGAACTCGCCGACGGTTTCGTGCTCGACGCCCAGGTCGTGGTGCTCGCGTGCGGGGTGAGGCCGAGGATCGGTCTCGCCCGGGACGCCGGGCTCGACGTCCGTACGGGCGTCGTCGTCGACGACCAGCTGCGGACCTCCGACCCGTACATCCACGCCATCGGCGACTGCGCCGAGCACGCCGGCCGCGTCTACGGACTGGCGGGCCCGGCGCTGGAACAGGCGGACGCGCTGGCGGACATCCTCCGGTCGGAGGAGACGGAGGCGACGGAGGCTGCCCCCGCGGCCGGCACCGCCACCCTCCCCGCCGAACTCGCTGCGTCCCTCCCCGCCGAACTCGCCGCGCCCCGCCCCGCCTACACCGGCACGCGCGCCCTGACCCGGCTCACTCTCGGCGGGCCCGAAGCCGGGCTCGAGGCCCTCGACCTGGCCGCCTTCGGCGAGGCCACACCGCTGCCCGGGGACGACGTCGTCCAGCTGACCGACGCCACCCGGCGCGCCTATCGCAAGGTCGTCGTCCGCGGCGACCGGCTCGTCGGCGGCGTGCTGCTCGGTGATCTCGCCGCGGTCGGAACGCTCGCCCGGGCGTGGGAGGGCGACGAGACCCTGCCCGACGCTCCCCTGCTTCATCTGCTCACCCATGACGGAGGCTCCTGAGATGCACACCCCCACCCTCGTCCTGGTCGGCCACGGCATGGTCGGCCAGCGGTTCCTGGAGGCGCTCGCGGACCGGGGCGTCACCGAGCGCGCGCGGGTCGTCGTCCTCTGCGAGGAGCCGCGTCCCGCCTACGACCGCGTCCAGTTGACCTCGTACTTCAACGGCCGTACCCCCGACGATCTGTCGATGGTCGAGGACGGCTTCATGGAGAAATACGGCATCGAGCTGTACGTCGGCGACCCGGCCGAGTCGATCGACCGCGCGGCCCGTACGGTCACCGCCCGCTCCGGGCAGGTCTTCGCGTACGACACGCTCGTCCTGGCCACCGGCTCGTACCCCTTCGTGCCGCCCGTCCCCGGCAAGGACGCGCGCGGCTGTTTCGTGTACCGGACGATCGAGGACCTGCTCGCGATCGAGGAGTACGCGAAGGCGGCGACGACCGGCGCGGTCGTCGGCGGCGGCCTGCTCGGCCTGGAGGCGGCGGGTGCGCTCAAGGGGCTCGGACTCGACACGCACGTCGTGGAGTTCGCTCCCCGGCTGATGCCGGTGCAGGTCGACGAGGGCGGCGGCGCGGCGCTGCTGCGCACGATCGAGCAGATGGGGCTGACGGTCCACACCGGCACGGGCACGCAGGAGGTGGTGACCGAGGACGGCGTGGTCACCGGGATGCGCCTTTCGGACGGTTCCGAGGTGGCCACGGACATGGTCGTGTTCTCGGCGGGTGTACGGCCCCGGGACCAGCTGGCGCGCGACTGCGGTCTGGCGGTCGGCGAGCGCGGCGGCATCGCGGTGGACGACCGGTGCCGGACGTCCGACCCGTCCGTCTACGCGATCGGCGAGTGCGCGCTCGCCTCCGACGGCCGGGTGTACGGCCTGGTGGCGCCCGGCTACGAGATGGCGCTGACGGTGGCGGCGACGATCGCCGAGGAGGCCGAGGAGCGCTCCTTCACGGGCGCCGACATGTCGACGAAGCTGAAGCTGCTCGGTGTGGACGTGGCCTCCTTCGGCGACGCGCACGGCACGACCGAGGGCTGCCTCGACGTCGTGTACTCCGACTCCCGTTCCGGCGTCTACAAGAAGCTCGTGGTCGACGGGGACGGGGTGCTGCTCGGCGGCGTCCTGGTCGGTGACGCCGACTCGTACGGCATGCTGCGGCCGCTCACCGGCTCGGTGCCGCCCGTCTCCCCCGAGCAGCTGGTCCTCCCGGCGGGCGCGGGCGCGCCGGTCGCGCTCGGTCCGTCCGCGCTGCCGGACGACGCCGTCATCTGCTCGTGCCACAACGTCACCAAGCACGCGATCAGTCAGTGCGCGACGCTGCCGGAGGTGAAGAAGTGCACCAAGGCGGGCACGGGCTGCGGAAGTTGCGTGAAGCTCATCGGCCAGTTGCTGCCGGAGCCGGCGGACAAGGGGCTGTGCGGCTGCTTCTCGTACACCCGCAGTGAGCTGTACGAGATCACCCGTACGCTGCGGCTGACCTCCTTCGCCGAGCTGCTCGACTCGCACGGCCGGCCGGAGGCGCGGGGCGGTGAGGGGTGCGAGGTCTGCAAGCCGACCGTCGGCTCGATCCTGGCCAGTCTCGCTCCGACGATCGGGGCGGGCGGCTACATCCTGGACGGCGAGCAGGCCTCCCTCCAGGACACCAACGACCACTTCCTCGCGAACATGCAGCGCAACGGCTCGTACTCGGTCGTGCCCCGCATCCCGGGCGGCGAGATCACCCCGGAGAAGCTGATCGTGATCGGTGAGGTGGCCCGCGACTTCGGCCTCTACACCAAGATCACGGGTGGTCAGCGGATCGACCTGTTCGGCGCCCGGGTGGACCAGCTGCCGGCGATCTGGACCCGGCTGGTGGACGCGGGCTTCGAGTCGGGGCACGCGTACGGCAAGTCGCTGCGGACGGTGAAGTCCTGCGTGGGGCAGACCTGGTGCCGCTATGGCGTCCAGGACTCGGTGAAGATGGCGATCCAGCTGGAGCTGCGCTACCGGGGTCTGCGCTCCCCGCACAAGCTCAAGTCGGCGGTCTCCGGCTGCGCGCGAGAGTGCGCGGAGGCGCAGTCGAAGGACTTCGGCGTCATCGCGACGGCCAACGGCTGGAACCTGTACGTCGGCGGCAACGGCGGCGCGACCCCGCGCCACGCGGACCTGCTGGCGCAGGACCTCTCGGACGCCGAACTGGTGCGGCTGATCGACCGGTTCCTGATGTTCTACATCCGCACCGCCGACCGCCTGGAGCGCACGTCGGTGTGGCTGGAACGCCTCGAGGGCGGGCTCGACCATCTGCGGGACGTGGTCGTGCGCGACTCGCTGGGGCTCTGCGACGAGCTGGAGGCGCTGATGGCGGCCCATGTCGAGGACTACCAGGACGAGTGGGCCGCGACCCTGGACGACCCGGAGCGGCTGCGCCGATTCGTCTCCTTCGTGAACGCGCCGGACGCGCCGGACCCGTCGGTGCGGTTCATCCCGGAGCGCGACCAGATCAAGCCGGACCTGACCGTTCTCACCATCGGAACTCTGGAAGGGGTCTGAAGCCCGATGAACCTCGAACTCTCCCACGACGTCGAGGCCGACGCCTGGACGACGGTCTGCGAGACCGCCCGGCTGATCCCGGGCCGGGGCGTGGCCGCGCTGCTTCCCGACGGCCGGCAGGCCGCGCTCTTCCTGGACCGGGCGGGGCGGGCGTACGCGATCGAGAACCGCGACCCGTTCACGGGCGCCCAGGTGCTGTCCCGCGGTCTCCTCGGATCGGCGGGCGGACGGACCTTCGTGGCCTCGCCGCTCCTGAAGCAGCGCTTCGACCTGGAGACCGGGAAGT
Source organism: Streptomyces sp. NPDC012508 (assembly GCF_042902595.1). Lineage (NCBI taxonomy): Bacteria > Bacillati > Actinomycetota > Actinomycetes > Kitasatosporales > Streptomycetaceae > Streptomyces > Streptomyces sp. NPDC012508. The sequence goes on along the minus strand of NZ_JBIBEO010000005.1, from coordinate 571,290 downwards.
GCCTGGACGACGAAGGAGTTTCGGTGGCGGTCTTCCCGGTGCGCACCGTGTGACGCGCCGGTCCCGTATCGACTGATCATTTCTACTTGACCGCTCGTTCCAGATACTCCTAGAGTCAACGCGTGGCCAGGACAAAGGAATTCGACCCGGACGCCGCGCTCCAGGCAGCCCTCGAGCTGTTCTGGGCGCGCGGCTACGAGGCGACGACGATGGCGGATCTCGTCGAGACCATCGGGATCGGCCGCGCCAGCATCTACGCGACCTTCGGCAACAAGCACGCCCTGTACCTGAAGGCGCTGGACCGCTACCTCCGGTCACGCGACCCGCTGCTCCTGGAGGAGCTGTCCGCGCCCGGGCCGGCGCTTCCGCCCGTACGGGCCCTGATCCGCCGCTTCGCAGCGGAGGCGGGGGCCGAGGAAGCCCGGCTGAACGGCTGTTTCGTCACCAATTCGGCGGCCGAACTGGGGCCGCACGACGAGGCGGTGGCGCGCCGCGTGGAGCGGAGCTGGGATCACATCGAGACCCTGATCCACGCCGCGCTGGTCCGGGCCCGCGCCCAGGGTGAGCTGCCCGCCGACCGCGATCCGCGGGCACTGGCCCGGATGCTGCTCGTCCTGGCGCAGGGGCTGCGCGTGGTCGGCAAGGCGTCGAGCGACCCGGCCCGGGTCCACGAGGCGGCGGAACAGGCCCTGGCCCTGCTGGACTGAGGCCGGTCACGAGAACGAAAGGGGCGCCCTACGGCGCCCCTTTCCCCGGCCTATTTATTGGAACGTACGGTCAAGAAACAAGGGAGTTGGCATCCTCATGCCCACACGCTTCACCGACCAGCGCGTCCTCGTCACCGGCGCCGGCACCGGGCTCGGGCGAGCCGTCGCGCTGGCCTTCGCCGCCGAGGGCGCGAAGGTCGTCGTCTCCGGCCGCAGCGCCGCCACCCTCGACGAGACGGTGCTGCTGATCAAGGCCATCGGCGGCACAGCGGCCGCCGTCACGGCCGATGTCGCCCGCCCCGAGGACACCCGCCGCCTGGTCCGGGAGACCGTCGGGACCTTCGGCGGGCTGGACGTCGCCGTCAACAACGCCGGAATCTTCCGGGGCGGCGCGTCCGCCGCCGACTTCCCCCTCGAGGACTGGCAGGCCCTGCTCGACACCAACGTCACCGGTGTCCTGCACTCCCTCCAGGCCGAGATCGCCCATATGCGGGCTCACGGCGGCGGCGCGATCGTGAACATCTCCTCCAACCTCGGCCCGCACGTCCGCATCCCCGGCGTCTTCGGCTACCAGGTCTCCAAGGCGGCGGTCTCCGCGATGACGCGGGCCGCCGCCCTCGACCACATCGCCGAGGGTGTCCGGATCAACGCGGTCAGCCCCGGCGCCTCGGAGTCCGCGATGTCGCTGCGGCCCGGCGAGACGGAGGCCGAGTTGGCGGTGCGGATGAAGGATGAGTCCCCGCTCGGCCGGATCTCGGCGGCCTCCGAGGTCGCGGCGGCGGTGCTCTACCTCGCCTCGGAGGACGCCGGTTCCGTCGTCGGCACCGACCTGGTCATCGACGGCGGCGTTTCGGCCTGAGGCGGCCGGACGTAGGCTGGGTGACCTACTCCGGAGTAAGAACGAGGGGGTCCGCATGGCCACGACCGGCTGCAGCACCGGCACCAGCCCTGGCGCCAGCCCTGGCAGAGGCGCCGGCGCCTGGAGCGCCCGCGACATCCCGGACCAGCGCGGCCGCACCGCCGTGGTCACCGGCTCCAACAGCGGCATCGGCCTGGTCACCGCCCGCGAACTCGCCCGCAGGGGTGCCCGGGTGGTGCTCGCGTGCCGCAGCGAGGCCCGGGGCACGGCGGCTGTGGAGCAGGTGCGGAGCGAAGTGCCGGGCGCGGTGGTGGAGTTCCGCCCGCTGGACCTCGCGGACCTGGCTTCCGTACGGGAGTTCGCGGCTTCGCTCCCGTACGAACGGCTCGATCTGCTCGTCAACAACGCGGGCGTGATGGCGCTGCCGTACGGCCGCACCGCGGACGGCTTCGAGACGCAGTTCGGCGTCAACCACCTGGGGCACTTCGCGCTCACCGGCCTGCTGCTGCCCCGGCTGATGGACGCCCCTTCGGCCCGGATCGTCACCGTCTCCAGCGGCATGCACGCGATATCAAGGCTGGACACGGGCGATCTCAACAGCGAGCGGAAGTACCGCCGTTGGATCGCGTACGGCCGCTCCAAGACGGCCAATCTGCTCTTCGTCCACGAGCTGGCGCGGCGGCTGAGGGCGGCGGACTCGGGGATCGTGGCGGCAGCCGCCCACCCCGGGTACGCGGCGACCAACCTGCAGACGGCCGGGGCGCGGATGGAGGGCCGTACGGGCGCCGAGCGGATCATCGAGCTCGGCAACCGGATCCTCGCCCAGCCGGCCGAGGCCGGGGCGCTGCCGACGCTCTACGCGGCAACGGCGGACGGGGTGGCGCCCGACTCGTTCACCGGCCCGTCGTTCCTCATGGCGCGGGGTGCGCCCGTCGCTTCGTGGCGGGCGCGGTGGACCCTCGACGACGTCGCCGGAGAGCGGCTCTGGGTTGCCTCGGAGCAGCTCACCGGCGTGACGTACGACGGCCTGAAGGGGTGATCGGCGGGGAGCCCGCCGGGTGATCAGCCCTGGGTGGCGGCCGGGTCCATCCACATGACCTCCCAGTGGTGGCCGTCGGGGTCCGTGAAGGAGCGGCCGTACATCGTGCCGTAGTCCATGGGCTCCTTCGCCGGGGAACCGCCGGCCGCGAGAGCGCCGTCCGCCAGCTCGTCGACCTTCTCGCGGCTCTCGGCGCTCAGCGCGAGGAGCACCTCGGTCGTCCTGGTCGCGTCGGCGATCTCCTTGCCCGGCTTGGTGAACTCCTTGAACTTGGGCTCGGTCAGCAGCATGGCGAAGATCGTGTCGCTGATGATCATGCACGCGGCGGTGTCGTCACTGAACTGCGGGTTGAAGGAGTAGCCGAGCTTGCCCCAGAAGGCCTTCGAGGCCTCGAGGTCCTTGACCGGCAGGTTGACGAAGATCATCTGGTTCATGGTGTCCGCTCTCTCGTGTCTCTCGTGCGTCTGGTGGTGTCTCAGGTGCCTCGTGTGCGCTTTCGAGAGTTAAGACGGCGGGCCCCGTCCAAACTCATCGGCGCACGGGAAGTTTTTTCCGGATCGGGCTAGCGTCGGGGTATGAGCCCCGCAGGCAGGAAGATCACGGAGCGATTGTCGGACGACGCCCTGACCGCCGCCACCGGTAGGGGCTGGGCGGCCTGGTTCGCCCTGCTCGACTCCTGGGGCGCCGAGCGGCAGGGGCACACCGCGATCGCCCGCCATCTGGTGGAGGAGCACGGCGTCAGCGGCTGGCACGCCCAGTCGATCTCCGTGGGTTACGAGCAGGAGCGCGGGCTGCGCGAGGTCGGCCAGTCCTCCGGCGGCGACTGGCAGGTCAGTGCCGGCAAGACGGTGAACGCCCCGGCCGACCGCTGCACGGCCGCCTTCGCCGACGAGGAACTGCGCAGCCGGTGGCTCCCGGACGGCGAGCTCGACGTCCGCACCCATCGGCCGGGCAGGTCGGTGACGGCGGACTGGGACGGCGGGACGAGCCGCATCGAGGTCTATCTGACGCCGATGGGCGACACGAAGACCCGGATCGGCCTCGGCCACACCAAGCTCCCGGACGCGGACGCGGTGGCCGCCTACAAGGAGTTCTGGCGCGAGCGCTTCGCCGAGCTCAAGACCCTCCTGGAGTCCGGGGCGTAACCGGCGCCCCCAGGGCCCCGCACGCCCGCGGCCGGCCCTCGGTTTCACCGACCGGCCGCGCCCCGTCAGCCTCGGCTTACGCCGCCCGGCCGCGCCCCGTCAGCCTCGGCTTACGCCGCCCGGCCGGCACCGACGCGTGCCCTCGGCCCGGCCCCCGGCCGTTGCCCCCTGCTCCCCGCTTGCCCCCACTTGCCCCCACTTGCCCCCGCGCCCTCCCCTGCCCCCCTTGCCCCCGCGCCACGCGTTCCGCCGTGCGCGCGCGCCTCCGTACTCCACTCACCTTCCGACCGACGCTTCCCCTTCATCGGTTGTTGCTGCACCGTCAACTCCGTACCAACTCCGTACTCCTAGGTTCCGAAAGCGCGCGACCCCGCCGCCGACCGGTGCGGCGGGTTCACACACCACCCTTCTGGAGTGAGACGTGGAGCGACGCAGTTTCCTGCGCGGAGCGGTCATCGGCACGTCGGCGGCCGCCTTCGGCGGCACCCTGATGCGCGGTGCGGCCTACGCGGCCCCCGCCCAGCCCGGCGCCGGCCCCTACGGGGCACTCGGCTCCGCCGACGCCAACGGCATCCTGCTGCCGAGCGGATTCAGCAGCCGGGTCATCGCCCGGTCGGGACAGACCGTCCCCGGCACCTCGTACACCTGGCACAACGCTCCCGACGGCGGAGCCTGCTTCGCCGACGGAAGCGGCTGGATCTATGTCTCCAACTCGGAGATCAACCCCGGCGGCGGCGCGAGCGCGGTGAAGTTCAGCTCCACCGGCACCGTCACGGGCGCGTACCGCATCCTCTCCAACACGCGCACCAACTGCGCGGGCGGCAAGACCCCGTGGAACACATGGCTCTCCTGCGAGGAGGTCAGCCTCGGCTACGTCTACGAGACCGACCCGTACGGCGTGAACGCGGCCGTCCGCCACGCCGCGATGGGCCGCTTCAAGCACGAGGCGGCCGCCGCCGACCCCGTGCGCAAGGTGATCTACCTGACCGAGGACGAGTCCAGCGGCTGCTTCTACCGCTTCATACCCACCACCTGGGGCAACCTCTCCTCGGGGACGCTCCAGGTACTGGTGGCAGGCACCGCCACCTCCGGCTCCTTCACCTGGCAGAACGTGCCGGACCCGGACGGCTCGCCGACCGCGACGCGCAGCCAGGTCTCCGGCTCGAAGAAGTTCAACGGCGGCGAGGGCTGCCACTACGCCAACGACACCGTCTGGTTCACCACCAAGGGCGACAACCGTCTCTGGCAGCTCAACCTCACCACCAACACCTACGAGCTCGCGTACGACGACTCGCTGGTGTCCGGCGGCGGCGCCCCGCTGACGGGCGTCGACAACGTCACCGGCTCCTCCTCAGGCGACCTGTTCATCGCCGAGGACGGCGGCAACATGGAGATCTGCATCATCACCCCGGACGACGTCGTCGCCCCGTTCCTGCGGATCAGCGGCCAGTCCGGCTCCGAGATCACCGGGCCGGCGTTCTCCCCCGACGGCAGGAGGCTGTACTTCTCCAGCCAGCGCGGCACCTCCGGCAGCTCCTCGGGCGGCATCACCTACGAGGTGACGGGCCCGTTCCGGGCGTAGAGCCGCTCCGCGGGGGCCGCCGACACGGCCCCCGCGACCCTTCTCCGGGCGCCGCCGAGCAGGGCGGCGCCCAGCGGCGTCAGGGTGTGCAGGACGGCGTTGCCGTGCCGCAGGGTCGCGACGAGCCCCGCCTCGCGCAGGACGCCGGCGTGCTGGCTGGCCGAGGCGAGCGACACCCCGGCCCTGCGGGCGAGTTCGCTGGTGGTGCCGCCGTCGCCGATCGCGTGCAGGACCGCCGAGCGCGTGTTGCCGACCAGCTTGGCGAGCGAGGAGCCGCCGGGCTCGTGGACGGTGGGCGCCTCGCAGTGCGTCGTCGGGTAGACGAGCACCGGCGGCAGCGTCGGGTCGCGCAGGACGACCGGGGTGCCGCGACAGAAGTACGAGGGCTGGAGCAACAGGCCCCTGCCGTCGAGGTGGAGGTCGCGCGCGACGGGATAGTCGGCCTCCAGGACGGGCGAGCGCCAGCGGAACATCGGCGGCAGCGAGGCGAGGAGCTCATCGGCGCCCCCGTCGAGCAGGGCGCGGCCGCGCAGCGCGCGGTCGGCCTCGACCCGGGCACGGATGTGCGGCCAGTACGGCTCGATCGCGGCCCGGTGGTAGCTGCGCAGGGTCCCGAGGAGCCGGCTGAACGGTTCTCCACCGCCCTCGGCAAGGGCGCGCAGCGAGTGCGGCACCGTACGGCCGCCGGCCCGGTCGGCGCCGAGGAGGGCCAGCTCGGACCTGAGCCGCTCCACAGGGGTCTCGCGGATCGCCTGAAGGGCCTCGTCGAGGCCGTGGAGGCCCTCGGGAGGGGTCAGGAAGTCGGGGAAGTAACCGCGACTCGGCACCAGCGCGGCGAGCAGCCGGGTCTCCCCGTTGAGCCGGGGACGTGTGTCGGAACGCCATTCTCCGTAGACGACCGGCCCGCGCCGGTCCCTAAGCCGGTGAAAGCTGAGAATCGTTTCCCACAGAACGTCCGGCCGGGCCGCCATACGCACCCCCGCCACATCGCTCGCGGTGAAATGAATCCGCAGCATTGAACCCCCACCTGTGCACTCGCAACCGCCCCCGTCGATGAGTATGCACATCATCACAGCACGTTACCAGGGTGTTTCAGCCACACTTGAAAGGCATCGCGGCGACCGGGGGCAAACGGAAAAGCTGTGGGGGTCGGGCAGGAAACCTTCAGGACCGAGGTGGCGTGGCGAAGACCGTGGGGGGCTTTGCGCGTCCGGCGGCGGTCGGCGAGGGTTGCGGCTCACCTGCCCGGCATGGGTAATGGGCGCGGCCACCGGGTGGGGATCCGGGGGTCGCGCCCGTCCCGTTCTTTGCGGGACCAATCGTGGAAAGTTCAATACCGAAAGTTCAACGACCAATAATTCAATCGGCCTCGATTGAACATAAACTCACATCCGGCGTACATCCCGGGGCCGCGCCGGGGTGGACGAAATACGACGGGGCGGACACCTCCGCACAAGGTGTCCGCCCCGTCTCTCTTGCGACCCGGAGCCGCCGCCCATCGGTTGAGGGTCGGGGACGAGCGGCGACTCCGGTGACCTTTGCTACTGAACGTCCGGTCAGCGGCCGTCCAGCAGCGCCGAGCCGCGGGCTCAGCGGCTGTCGGAGCCCTTCGACTCCGCCGCGGCGCGGCCGGCCTCCAGGCGCGCGACCGGGATCCGGAACGGCGAGCAGGAGACGTAGTCGAGTCCGACCTCGTGGAAGAAGTGCACCGACTCCGGGTCGCCGCCGTGCTCGCCGCAGACGCCGAGCTTGATGTCCGGGCGGGTGGCCCGGCCGGCCTGGACGGCGCTGCGGACCAGCGCGCCGACGCCGTCCTTGTCGATGGTCTCGAACGGCGAGACACCGAAGATGCCCTTCTCCAGGTACGCGGTGAAGAAGCTGGCCTCCACGTCGTCCCGGGAGAAGCCCCACACGGTCTGGGTGAGGTCGTTGGTGCCGAAGGAGAAGAACTCGGCGGCCTCGGCGATCTGACCGGCGGTCACGGCGGCGCGCGGCAGCTCGATCATGGTGCCGAGCGCGAGCTTCAGCTCCACACCGGTCTTGGCCTGGACCTCGGCGATGACCTGCTCGGCCTCGTCGCGGACGATCTCCAGCTCCTGGACGGTGCCGACGAGCGGGATCATGATCTCGGCGCGCGGGTCGCCCTTGGCCTCGATGCGCTGGGCCGCGGCCTCGGCGATCGCCCGGACCTGCATGGTGAACAGGCCGGGGATGACCAGGCCGAGCCGTACGCCGCGCAGACCCAGCATCGGGTTCTGCTCGTGCAGCCGGTGCACGGCCTGGAGCAGGCGCAGCTCGTTCTCGTGCGGCTCCTTGCGGGCCTCGGCGAGGGCGACGCGCACCGACAGCTCGGTGATGTCGGGCAGGAACTCGTGCAGCGGCGGGTCGAGCAGACGGACCGTGACGGGCAGCCCGTCCATGGCCTCGAAGAGCTCGACGAAGTCCTTCTTCTGGAGCGGGAGCAGGGCGTCCAGGGCCTCGGTCCGCTCCTCGTCGGTGTCGGCGAGGATCAGCTTCTCGACCATCTCGCGGCGCTCGCCGAGGAACATGTGCTCGGTGCGGCACAGGCCGATGCCCTGGGCGCCGAAGCGGCGGGCGCGCGAGGCGTCCTCGGCGTTGTCGGCGTTGGCGCGGACGCGCAGCCGGCGGACGCGGTCGGCGTAGGCCATGATCCGGTGGACGGCGGCGACCAACTCGTCGGCGTCGTCGGCGCCGGCGTGCATCCGGCCCTCGAAGTACTCGACGACCGGGGACGGTACGACGGGTACCTCACCGAGGTACACCTTGCCGGTGGAGCCGTCGATGGAGACGACGTCGCCCTCCTCGATGACCTGGCCCGAGGTGGTGGTCATCCGGCGGCGCTTGGTGTCGACCTCGAGCTCCTCGGCGCCGCAGACACAGGTCTTGCCCATGCCGCGGGCGACGACGGCGGCGTGCGAGGTCTTGCCGCCGCGCGAGGTCAGGATGCCCTCGGAGGCGATCATGCCGTCCAGGTCGTCCGGGTTGGTCTCACGGCGGATGAGGATGACCTTCTCGCCGGAGCGGGACCACTTGACGGCCGTGTACGAGTCGAAGACGGCCTTGCCGACCGCCGCGCCCGGGGAGGCGGCGATGCCGCGGCCGATCTGCTCGACCTTGGCGTTCTCGTCGAACTTGGGGAACATCAGCTGCGCGAGCTGGGCGCCGTTGACGCGCTGGAGCGCCTCGGCCTCGTCGATCAGGCCCTGGTCGACGAGCTGGGTGGCGATGCGGAAGGCGGCACCGGCGGTGCGCTTGCCGACGCGGGTCTGGAGCATCCACAGCTGGCCGCGCTCGATGGTGAACTCGATGTCGCAGAGATCCTTGTAGTGGGTCTCCAGGGTCTCCATGATCTGCATCAGCTGGTCGTACGACGCCTTGTCGATCGACTCCAGCTCGGCCAGCGGCACGGTGTTGCGGATACCGGCGACGACGTCCTCGCCCTGCGCGTTCTGCAGGTAGTCGCCGTAGACGCCCTGGTGGCCGGAGGCGGGGTCGCGGGTGAAGGCGACACCGGTGCCGGAGTCCGGGCCGAGGTTGCCGAAGACCATGGAGCAGATGTTGACCGCGGTGCCGAGGTCGCCGGGAATGCGCTCCTGGCGACGGTAGAGCTTGGCGCGGTCGGTGTTCCAGGAGTTGAAGACGGCCTCGATGGCGAGGTCCATCTGCTCGCGCGGGTCCTGCGGGAAGTCGCGGCCGGCCTCGGCCTTCACGATCTTCTTGAAGTGCTTGACGAGCTTCTTCAGGTCGGAGGCGTCGAGGTCGGTGTCGACGGTGACCTTCTTGGCGGCCTTGGCCTCGTCGAGCGCCTCCTCGAAGAGCTCGCCGTCGACGCCGAGGACGGTCTTGCCGAACATCTGGATGAGGCGGCGGTACGAGTCCCAGGCGAAACGCGCGTCGCCGGCCTGGGCGGTGAGGCCCTCGACGGAGGTGTCGGAGAGGCCGATGTTCAGGACCGTGTCCATCATGCCGGGCATGGAGAACTTGGCGCCGGAGCGTACGGAGACGAGCAGCGGGTCGTCGGCCTGGCCGAGCTTCTTGCCCATCTTCTGCTCGAGGGCGTCCAGGTGGGCGGTGACCTCGTCGCGGAGCTCGACCGGCTCGGAGCCGCTTTCGAGGTAGACCTTGCACGCCTCGGTGGTGATCGTGAAGCCGGGGGGAACCGGGAGGCCGAGGTTGGTCATCTCGGCGAGGTTCGCACCCTTGCCACCGAGCAGGTCCTTCAGGTCCCTGTTGCCCTCGGTGAAGTCGTACACGAACTTCTGATCTTTGTTTTCCGACACGTGTCTCGACTCCTCGAGGACTCGGTGGCTGCCCTGACGGCGAGGAACATACCCAGATCGAAGGCTCCTGTGGAGGTATGCCTACCGGTCACATGGTCTTAACCACCCGTCCGCCAGCGCATCGAAAGTAACTGACGAGTAGCTTCCGCTTTCAGACTTCGAAGCCCCCTTGACTCAAACCCAAGGTTACCCGCTCACATGAGCAGCTTCTCCAGCACTTGTGTTCAACTCTTGAACGCAAGAGGGATGGCACCCAGTGCCACCCCTCCATAAGTACAACGCCTCGAAATCTGCTCATCTGAGCAGCACCCCTATCAAGGGTGGCGAGGATCACGCCGAAGTTCGGCCCGGTTTTCCACGATCCGGACGCCCGGGGGTCACCCTCCGGACGTGTCCAGCTCAGCCTCCTCGCTGACACCCGCGCAGTCGTACGGGTCCTTCAACCAGCCGTCCGGCAGCACCACGCGGTTGTTGCCCGACGTGCGGCCGCGCGGGCCGTCCGCGCCCGTCGGCCACGGCTGGTCCAGATCCAGCTCGCTCAACTGAGCGCTCAGCTCGTCCAGGGACGAGGTGACCGCCAGCTTCTTGCGCATCTCGGAACCGACCGAGAAGCCCTTCAGGTACCAGGCCACGTGCTTGCGGAAGTCGATGACACCGCGCGACTCGTCACCGAGCCACTCGCCGAGCAGCCGGGCGTGCCGGACCATCGCGTCCGCGACCTCCCGAAGCCCCGGCTGGGCGTACGCGCCCGTGCCCTCGAAGCCCGCCACCAGGTCGCCGAAGAGCCACGGCCGTCCCAGACAGCCGCGCCCCACGACCACCCCGTCGCAGCCGGTCTCGCGCATCATCCGCAGCGCGTCGCCCGCCGACCAGATGTCGCCGTTGCCGAGCACCGGGATCTCCGGCACGTGCTCCTTGAGACGTGCGATGGCGTCCCAGTCCGCCGTACCGCCGTAGTGCTGCGCCGCCGTCCGCCCGTGCAGGGCGATCGCCGTCACACCCTCCTCGACCGCGATCCGGCCCGCGTCCAGGTAGGTGATGTGGTCGTCGTCGATGCCCTTGCGCATCTTCATCGTGACCGGCAGGGCGCCGGCGTTGGACACGGCCTCGTTCAGGATCGCGCGCAGCAGCGGCCGCTTGTACGGGAGGGCCGAGCCGCCGCCCTTGCGGGTCACCTTGGGGACCGGGCAGCCGAAGTTCAGGTCGATGTGGTCGGCCAGATCCTCGTCCGCGATCATCCGCACGGCCTTGCCGACCGTCACGGGATCGACGCCGTACAGCTGGATCGACCGCGGCTTCTCGCTCTCGTCGAAGCGGATGAGCTGCATGGTCTTCTCGTTGCGCTCGACCAGCGCCCGCGTCGTGATCATCTCGCTCACGAACAGGCCCTTGCCGCCGCTGTACTCACGGCAGAGGGTGCGGAAAGGGGCGTTGGTGATGCCGGCCATCGGCGCGAGGACCACCGGCGGCTGCACGATGTGCGGCCCGATGGCGAGAGGGGAGAACGCGGTCATTCAGCCATTGTCGCGCACTGCGGCAGTCCATAGGCAGCCGTACGATCCGCACATGCCCGAGCTCACATCCGCGCCGCTCGGCCGGGACCGGAAACGGGTCGTCCTCGCAATCTGCTGCATGAGCCTCCTGATCGTCAGCCTGGACAACACCGTGCTGAACGTCGCGCTCCCCGCCATGCAGCGCGACCTCCACGCCTCCGTCTCGGGCCTGCAGTGGACCATCGACGCCTACACGCTGGTCCTGGCGTCGCTGCTGATGTTCGCCGGGTCGACCGCCGACCGGATCGGCCGCCGCAAGGTCTTCGTGACCGGCCTGGTCCTCTTCACCCTGGGCTCGCTGCTCTGCTCGCTCGCCCCCAGCCTGGAGACCCTGGTGGTGTTCCGGATGATCCAGGCGGTCGGTGGATCGATGCTCAACCCGGTCGCCATGTCCATCATCACCAACACCTTCACCGAGCCGGCCGCGCGCGCCCGGGCCATCGGGCTGTGGGGCGGGGTGGTCGGCGTCTCCATGGCGGCGGGTCCGGTCGTCGGCGGACTGCTCGTCGACTCGGTGGGCTGGCGCGCGGTGTTCTGGATCAACCTGCCGGTCGGCCTCGCCGCGCTGCTCCTGACCTTGCGCTACGTCCCCGAGTCCAAGGCGCCCAGGCCCCGCCGCCCCGACCCGGTCGGCCAGCTGCTCGTCGCCGCGTTCCTCGGCTCGCTCACGTACGCGATCATCGAGAGCAGCATGCCCGTCGCCGGTGTCGCCCTGGCCTCGCTCGCGGGGCTGCTGCTGTACGAGCCCAGGCGCCGGGAGCCTCTGATCGACCTGCGGTTCTTCCGGAGCGCCCCGTTCAGCGGCGCGACGATCATCGCCGTCTGCGCGTTCGCCGCCCTCGGCGGATTCCTCTTCCTCAACACGCTCTACCTCCAGAACGTGCGGGGTCTCTCCGCCCTGGACGCCGGCCTGTACATGCTGCCGATGGCGTCGATGACCCTCGTCTTCGCCCCGCTCTCCGGGCGGCTCGTCGGGGCACGCGGACCGCGTCTGCCCCTGCTCATCGCGGGAACGGCGATGGCGGCCGGCTGTCTGCCCTTCGCCGCCTTCGAGGCCGAGACCCACGATCCGGTGCTCTTCGCCGGGTACGTGGTCTTCGGGATCGGCTTCGGCATGGTGAACGCCCCGATCACGAACACCGCCGTCTCGGGCATGCCCCTCTCCCAGGCCGGGGTGGCGTCGGCCGTGGCCTCCACCAGCCGGCAGATCGGCCAGACGCTCGGCGTCGCCGTCGTGGGGGCAGTCCTGGCCGCCGGGGTCGGCACGCTCTCCCGTACGGAGGACTTCGTCGCAGCGAGCAGGGGCGGCTACTGGATCATGACCGGCTGCGGTCTCTGCGTCCTTCTGGTGGGGGCACTGACCAGCGGGACGTGGGCGAGGGGGACGGCCGAGCGGACGGCACGACGGCTGGAGGCGGAGGAGACTCAGACCCCTGCGGGCGCGGCCTCCGCCTCCTCCTGACGCACGAGCCGCAGAAGCTTCTCCACGCCCGCGCGTGACTCCGCGTCCACCGGCACGTACGTCACCAGGCGCGGCCCGGAGGTCGGTCCGAGCCATGTGTTGGTGTGTTCCAGGTGCAGCGTCCCGACATGGGCGTTACGGATGATCTTGGTACGCCCGCCCTGGGCCACCACCTCATGGCGCGCCCAGATCTCCCGGAACTCCGGCGACGCCGTCTCCAGCCGGTGCAGCAGCGCCTTCCACGCGGGCTCGGCGAGGTGCTCGGCCATGGAGGCCCGGAACTTGCCCGCCATCGCGCGCGTGACGTCCGGCAGCTCGGCGACGGCGGCCCGCCACTCGTCGTTGGTGAAGGCCAGCCAGATGCAGTTGCGGTCCTCGCGCGGCAGCGCGTCGAGGTCGCAGAGCAGCCTCCCGTACGTGCGGTTGTAGGCGAGGATGTCGTACCGGCTGTTCTGGATGCAGGCGGGCATCGGCTCCAGCTGGTCGAGCATCGCGCGCAGGGCGGGCGTGACGGTCGGGCAGGGCGACTCGGGGTGCGGGTCGGTCTCGCCGCCGAGGGCGAAGAGGTGGGTGCGCTCGGTCGCGTCGAGCAGCAGGGCCCGGGCGAGGGCGTCGAGGACCTGCGGGGAGACGTGGATGTCCCGGGCCTGCTCCAGCCACGTGTACCAGGTGACGCCCACGGCTGAGAGGTGCGCGACCTCCTCGCGGCGCAGTCCGGGCGTGCGGCGGCGCCGGCCTCGGGGGAGGCCGACCTGTTCGGGGGTGATCCGCTCGCGGCGGCTGCGCAGGAACGCGGCGAGTTCGTGCCGCCGGACGTCGGTCTGCGCTCCGGCCTCGGTGGCTCGCGTGCGCGTGGTCTCCACCGCCATGGTCGTCATGCTCCCAGGGTGCCGGGGTGCTCAGCCCATTGCCAGGTAGTGCTTGTACCAGGATAAAGACACTCTGGTACCAGGCTGAGTGAGGAGGGATCGTCGAGACCGTGCGTACTCCAGCCTCCCCCTCCGCCACCGCTCCCGCCCCCGCCCACGGGTCCGCCCGCGGGTCCGGCGCCGCCGTCGATCACGCGGCGCCCGCCCTCGGCTCCCTCGGACTCTTCACCGTGCTCCTGGGCGCCGCGCTGCCGCTGATCGACTTCTTCATCGTCAACGTCGCCCTCCCCACCATCGACCACGATCTGGCGGCCGGTCCGGCGATGCTGGAGCTGGTCGTGGCCGGCTACGGACTCGCGTACGCCGTCCTGCTCGTCCTCGGCGGGCGGCTCGGCGACCTCTTCGGCCGCCGCCGGCTCTTCCTCGCCGGGATGGCCGCCTTCGGCGTGACCTCGCTGGCCTGCGGCCTCGCGCCGGACGCCTGGACGCTCGTCGGGGCGCGTGTGGCACAGGGTGCCTCGGCGGCGCTGATGCTGCCGCAGGTCCTCGCGACCATTCACTCCTCGACGACGGGGGCGCGGCGCGCGAAGGCGCTGAGCCTGTACGGGGCCACCGCGGGGCTCGCGATGGTGGCCGGCCAGATCCTGGGCGGGGTGCTCGTCGCGGCCGACCTCGCGGGCAGCGGCTGGCGGGCGATCTTCCTGGTCAACGTGCCGGTGGCGGCCGCCGGGCTGCTGCTCGCGGTAAGGACCGTCCCGGAGACCCGCTCGGAGCGCCCGGCGCCGGTCGACGTCCCGGGCACGCTGCTCCTGGGCCTCGCGCTGCTCACGCTCCTCGCCCCTCTTACAGAGGGGAGGGCGGCGGGGTGGCCGCTGTGGACCTGGATCGCGCTCGGGATCTTCCCGTTCGCCGCGGGGGCGTTCTGGTGGGTGGAGCTGCGGGCCGACCGGCGGGGCCGTACGCCGCTGGTCCCGCCGAGCCTGCTCGGCCTCGTCTCCCTGCGCCGGGGGCTCGCCCTGGTCCTGCCGTTCTCGATCGGCTTCGGCGGCTTCATGTTCGTGATCGCGGTGGCGCTCCAGCAGGGTCTGCGGATGAGCGCCGTGGTCTCGGGTCTGGCGCTGGTCCCGATGGCGGTGGCCTTCTTCGGAGCGTCGCTGGCGGGTCCTCGGCTGGTACGGCGCTGGGGCACCCGGGTCGTCACGGCGGGCGCCCTCGTACAGGCCGTCGGCATCGGTCTGCTCGCCCTCGCGGCCTGGGGCTCCTGGCCGGACCTCTCGGCCTGGAGCCTTCTGCCGGGCATGGCGGTCGCGGGGCTCGGCCAGGGCCTCCAGCTCCCGGTCCTGTTCCGGGTCGTCCTCTCCGAGGTGCCGGCGGACCGGGCGGGCGTGGGCAGCGGCGTCATGGTCACCACCCAGCAGTCCGCCCTGGCCCTGGGCGTGGCGACGCTCGGCTCCCTGTTCCTGTCGCTGTCGGCGTCCGGCTCGATGGGCACGGCGCTGACGGTGACGCTTCTGATCCAACTGGCGGCGGTACTTCTCACCGCTCTGATGAGCCTGCGCCTGCCGCGCGTCGTGAGCTAGCGGGCGTCGTGAGCCGGGTCGCGAGGCTGCTCGCGCGCCGGGGCAGACGCACGTGGGCCCGGGTCACGGAAGGTGACCCGGGCCCACGTCGTCGTACCGGCTGCGCCTACTCCTGGCCGCCCGCGGTCTCCGCGGCGGCGGTTCCGGCGGTCTCGGTGCCTTCGGCGCCCAGCGCGCGCTCGCGCATCTTCTTCAGCAGCTCCTGCTTCTGGTCGACCGCGGCCTTGCGGTCGGCGTTGCTGCTCTGAACGGCGCCCTGCTGGTCGCCGCGGGACAGCTTCTTGCGCTGTCCGCCGACGCCGAGCAGGTTGTTACGGCCCTTGGCCATGGGGTTCTCCCATTGGTGAGAAGTGGTGAGGGGATCGTCCGGCGGGGGCGGGCGTCGGGGCCCGCCGCGCTCTCACTCGTAGATCTGGAAGAACGAAGACATGCCGTAGACGCTACCCCGCCCAGGAGCCTCGGTCACACCGTTTTCCGCCGCACCACCCGTGCGAATGACAAACATTGAAATCTGTCAGCCGTCATGCCATAGTTGTCATGCGTCGCTCCCCCGACGTTCTGCGTCCCTCCCGAGGAGACCCCCATGACCTCCACCCGCACCCTCCCGACCCGCCGCCTCGGCACCACCGGCCCCCAGGTCTCCGCCCTCGGCCTCGGCTGCATGGGCATGTCCGCGCTGTACGGCGAGACCGACCGCGCCGAGTCGATCGCGACCGTCCACGCCGCGCTCGACGCCGGGATCACGCTCCTCGACACCGGCGACTTCTACGGAATGGGGCACAACGAGCTGCTGATCAACGAGGCCCTGCGCACGGCCCCCGCGGCCGCCCGCGAGCAGGCCCTGACCAGCGTGAAGTTCGGCGCCCTGCGCACGGTCGAAGGCGGCTTCACCGGCTATGACGGCCGCCCCGCCGCGGTGAAGAACTTCGCGGCGTACTCCCTGCAGCGCCTCGGCACCGACCACATCGACATCTACCGGATCGCCCGCGTCGACCCGGACGTGCCGATCGAGGAGACGGTGGGCGCGATCGCCGAGCTGGTCGAGGCCGGACACGTCCGCCACATCGGCCTCTCCGAGGTCGGCGCGGACACCCTGCGCCGGGCGGCGGCCGTCGCCCCGATCGCCGACCTCCAGATCGAGTACTCCCTGATCTCCCGCGGCATCGAGGAGAAGATCCTGCCGGCCGCGCGCGAGCTGGGCATCGGCATCACGGCGTACGGCGTGCTCTCACGCGGTCTGATCAGCGGCCACTTCACCCGTGACCGCGAGCTCACCCCGGGCGACTTCCGCGGGATGTCCCCCCGCTTCCAGGGCGACAACCTCGACCGGAACCTGGACCTGGTGGACCGGCTGCGTGCCATCGCCGAGGCCAAGGGTGTGACGGTCGCGCAGACCGCCATCGCCTGGGTCCTGGCGCAGGGTCCCCTGCACGGCGCCGACATCGTGCCGCTGATCGGCGCCCGCCGACGGGACCGGCTCACGGAGGCCCTCGGCTCGCTGGACCTCACGCTGGACGCCGCCGACCTGGCCGCGATCGAGCGGGCCGTCCCCGCGGGCGCGGCGGCGGGCCAACGCTACCCGGCGGCCCAGATGGCCCACCTGGACAGCGAGCACTGACGGTCCGGGCTGACAGGTACTGTCATTCCATGGCCGCCACCGAGACCCTGACCGCAGAGCGCATCCTCGAAGCAACCGAGGAGGTGCTGCGGCGGTACGGCCCGGCGAAAGCGACGGTGGTGGACGTGGCCCGGGTCCTCGGCGTCAGCCACGGCAGCGTCTACCGCCACTTCCGCACGAAGGCGGCGCTGCGGGAGGCGGTGACGGCGCGCTGGCTCTCCCGTACGGAAGCCGCGCTCGCCGAGCTGACCGGTTCCACGGGCCGGCCCGCCCCGGAGAAGCTCCGCGCCTGGTTCACCGGGCTCTTCGACGCCAAGCGCCACAAGGCGGGTGACGACCCGGAGCTGTTCGCCACCTACGAGGTCCTGCTCGACGAGAACAGCGGAGTGGTCGAGGACCACCTGGGCGTCCTGGTCGGCCAGGTGCGCGAGATCGTCGAAGAGGGCGTCCGGGGCGCCGAGTTCACCGCCCCCGACGCGGACACCACGGCCCGCGCCCTCTTCGCCGCCACGGCCCGGTTCCACGACCCGTCCTACGCCCCGGAGTGGCAACGCCCCACGATCCAGGCGGAGTTCGACGCGGTGGTGGACCTCCTCCTGCGCGGCCTGCGCCCGTAGCACCCGAACGACCCCGAAGCCCCGGCGCATACGGCGAAGCCCCCGGTTCCAGTGGAACCGGGGGCTTCGCCGTATGCGATCAGGCGGGTCAGCAGCCGAGGAGGCGGCTGCCCAGGTAGCCCTGGATCTGGTCCAGGGAGACGCGCTCCTGCTTCATGGTGTCGCGCTCGCGCACGGTCACCGCGTTGTCGTCCAGGGTGTCGAAGTCGACCGTGACACAGAAAGGCGTGCCGATCTCGTCCTGGCGGCGGTAGCGGCGGCCGATGGCGCCGGCGTCGTCGAACTCGATGTTCCAGTTCTGCCGCAGGTCGGCCGCGAGGCCCTTGGCCTTCGGGGAGAGCTGCGCGTTGCGGGACAGCGGCAGGACGGCGACCTTGACGGGCGCGATGCGCGGGTCGAGGCGCATGACGGTGCGCTTCTCCATGACGCCCTTGGCGTTGGGGGCCTCGTCCTCGTTGTACGCGTCGAGCATGAACGCCAGCATCGTCCGGCCGACACCGGCGGCGGGCTCGATGACGTACGGAGTCCAGCGCTCCTGGGCGTCCTGGTCGAAGTAGAGCAGGTCGTTGCCGGAGGCCTTGGAGTGCGCCTTCAGGTCGTAGTCGGTGCGGTTGGCGACGCCCTCGAGCTCGCCCCACTCGCTGCCGCCGAACTGGAAGCGGTACTCGATGTCGGCGGTGCGCTTCGAGTAGTGGGAGAGCTTCTCCTGCGGGTGCTCGAACCAGCGCATGTTCTCCTCTCGGAGACCCAGGCCCGTGTACCAGTTCCAGCGCTGCTCCATCCAGTACTCGTGCCACTGCTCGTCCTCGCCCGGCTTGACGAAGAACTCCATCTCCATCTGCTCGAACTCGCGGGTGCGGAAGATGAAGTTGCCCGGAGTGATCTCGTTCCGGAAGGACTTGCCCATCTGCGCGATGCCGAACGGGGGCTTCTTGCGCGAGGTCTGATGGACCTGGCCGAAGTTGGTGAAGATGCCCTGCGCGGTCTCGGGGCGCAGGTAGGCGACCGAGCCGGAGTCCTGCGTCGGGCCGAGGTGCGTGGAGAGCAGCCCGGAGAACTGCTTGGGCTCGGTGAAGGTGCCCTTGTTGCCGCAGTTGGGGCAGTTCAGGTCGGCGAGGCCGTTCTGGGGGAGGCGGCCGTGCTTCTCCTCGTACGCCTCCTCCAGGTGGTCGGCGCGGTAGCGCTTGTGGCACGAGGTGCACTCGGTCAGCGGGTCGGTGAAGGTGGCGACGTGCCCCGAGGCCTCCCAGACCTCGGTGGCCAGGATCACCGACGAGTCGATGCCGACGACGTCCTCGCGCGAGGTGACCATGTAACGCCACCACTGACGCTTGATGTTCTCCTTGAGTTCGACACCCAGCGGTCCGTAGTCCCAGGCGGCTTTCTGGCCGCCGTAGATCTCACTGCACGGGTAGACGAAGCCACGGCGCTTGCTCAGGCTGACGATGGTGTCGATCTTGTCGGCGGCCACGGTGCTCTCTTCATTACGACGACGAAGTGCGAATGCTTCAGATTACCGGCGCCCGCACCCCCCGTATCAAATCGGTCCGGCCTCGCTCATCGGGAAGCGCAGGGAGGCCGGAACACGGGCGTCGACGGTGGCGATCAGATCGCCTCCCGACTTGTACCAGTCTGCCCGGATATCGATGACCGTGCCGCGCTCCCCGTAGAGCACCCGCCGCCCATCGGGAAACACCCCCAGACCGGCCACCTGGTGCCAGCGAACGACGTGGTGGCACCACGTCGTCCAGTGCGCGAGGCCCTCGTCGCTCAGATACATCCGCTCCGCGCGTCCGGCGGGCCCGAAGAGCTTCGGCCGGTACTCGTACGCCTCGTGGAACCCTCCTCCGGAGCGTTCCGGCTCGGGCGCGAAGGGGCTGTCCGGGCCGGGGGCGCAGTGTTCCGGCAGGGTGAGCACGGCGGTCGAGGGGTACGCGACGAGGGCGGTGCGGATGTCGGCGGGGCCGAGCGACGCGAGGGCGGCCCGTACGCCCGCGATGTCGAAGACCTCCAGGCCGGCGAGGTGGTCGAGGGCCGCCGTGACGAGCTGGCCGTGCACCTGGTCGTCCCCGTCGAGCCGCTCGGACCAGGCCCGTTCGGCCCGCCGTACCTCGTCCTCGGCCGGGCCGCGCTCGACCAGCTCGCGGAGCGTCGCGTCGAGCCCTTCGGCGACGGCCTGGACACCCAGCTCGTCCGTCTCGGCCACCAGCCAGAAGAGCATGCGCCCGCCGCCCACGTAGCTGGAGGAGACCTCCAGGCTCCCGGTCAGGTTCACCGTCATACGTTCGTCGCGCAGGGCCCGGGCTCGGGCGATGTCCACCGCGAGATGACCGGCGGGCGTGGCGGGCCCCTCGAAGGAGACGGTGACCTGCTCGCCGTACCCGTCGGGCCCCTCGATCCAGCAGCCGGTGACGTCGGGGAGGGGCTCCACGACGGGCCGTCCGGCGCGCGGTCCGTGCGACGGTTCCGGGAGTCGCGGGTCGAGGGCCTCCGGCGGCCGCCCGCCGACTACGAGCACAGCGCCGTCGCGGGTGAAGCGCTCGGCGGCCCAGGCACGGACATCGGCGGCACCGATGTGGGCGACGGCGGGGGCGGCCCAGGCGACCTTGCCGGGCCCGCGCAGCCCGTAGCGGAAGCCGAGTTCGCGCTCCTGGAACCGGTCCCAGCGTTTCTCGCGGAGCCGGCGGGCCTGCACCTTGCGCACGGCGGCGGCGAGCCCGTCCACCGGAGGCTCGGCGAGGGCCCGGCAGAGCAGGTTCACGAGCTCGGCGACCCGCTCGGGCTCACCGGAGGCCGAGAAGCGCGTGAAACGGCCCTCGGCAGCGAAGGCGATCTCGTCGCACGCGCGCGCGGCGACGGCGGCCAGGGCGAGCTGCCCGGCGAGCTCGGTGATGCCCAGACGGGGAAACGGTTCGTCCTCGATCCCCGTACCGAACACGAGGTGTGCGGTGAACGGCCCGGGGAGCTCGTCCCAGTACAGAGGGATGCCGTTGATCTCCGTGCGCCGCATGGCCGCACTGTAGTGGGGCGGAACACAGGAAAGGCAATTGACAACCGTTTCCAATTTTGTTGAAAATGAGTGTCATGAACGTACGCCGTCTGATACCCGCCACCGCCGTCGCCGGAGCCGTCGCGCTCGGTCTCGTGACCCTGTCCGCGTGCTCCGGAACGTCCGACGCCGCCGACAAGGCGAACGGCAAGCTCAGCGTCGTGGCGTCGTTCTACCCCATGCAGTACCTGGCCGAGCAGATAGGCGGCGCACACGTCTCCGTCGAGACGCTCACCGCGCCGGGCGTCGAGCCGCACGACCTGGAGCTCAAGCCGAGGCAGATCGGCTCGCTCGGCGACGCGGACTACATCCTCTACCTCAAGGGCGTCCAGCCCGCCGTCGACGAGGCGATCAAGCAGGCGGGCGTCAAGCACACCGTCGACGCCGCCACCCTCACGAAGCTCGAAGCGCACGGCACCGAGGGCGGCCACGACCACGGCGCCGAGGAGCACGGCCACGAGGAAGAGGGCCACGACCACGGCCACGAGTCCGAGGCCGGTACCGACCCGCACATCTGGCTCGACCCGGTGAAGTACGCCGAGGTCGCCAAGGGTGTCGGCGCCTCCCTGGAGAAGGCCGACCCGGACCACGCCGCCGACTACAAGAAGAACACCGACGCCCTGGTGAAGAAGCTCGGTGACCTGGACACGGCGTTCGAGACCGGCCTGAAGAACACCACCACCAAGACCTTCATCACCACGCACTCCGCCTTCGGCTACCTCGCCGAGCGCTACGGCCTGGACCAGGAGGGCATCACCGGCCTCGACCCCGAGTCCGAGCCGAGCCCCGCCCGCGTCCAGGAGCTCCAGTCCACCGCGAAGCAGGAGAAGGTCTCCACCGTCTTCTTCGAGACCCTCGCGAGCGACAAGACCGCGAAGACCCTCGCGAAGGACACCGGCCTCAAGACCGACGTCCTGGACCCGCTGGAGGGAATCACGGACCGGTCCAAGGGCGATGACTACATCGAGGTCATGCAGTCCAACCTCACCGCGCTGAAGAAGGCCCTCGGCGCCAAGTGATCCACGCACAGCAGGAGGCACCCGTGAGCGCGCCCGACACGCCCGTCATTTCCGTCCGCGGAGCCACGGCGACCCTCGGCGCGCGCCCCGTCCTGCGCGGCGTCGACCTCGCCGTACACCCCGGCGAGGTCGTCGCGCTGCTCGGCGCCAACGGCTCCGGCAAGTCCACCGCCGTCCGCGCGATCATCGGCCAGGTGGCGCTGACCGGCGGCGCGATCTCCCTCTTCGGCACCGAGCAGAAGCGGTTCCGCGAGTGGGCCCGCGTCGGTTACGTACCGCAGCGCACCACCGCCGCCTCCGGCGTCCCCGCCACGATCCGCGAGGTCGTCTCCTCCGGCCGGCTCTCCCGCCGTACGTTCGGCTGGCTGACCAAGGCCGACCGGGCCGCCGTCGACCGGGCCATCGAGCTCGTCGGCCTCGCCGACCGGGCCAAGGACTCGGTGAGCGCCCTCTCCGGCGGCCAGCACCAGCGCGTCCTGATCGCCCGCGCGCTCGCCTCCGAGCCCGAGCTGCTGATCATGGACGAGCCGATGGCCGGCGTCGACCTCGCCAGCCAGGAGATCCTGGCCGGCACGCTGCGCGAGCAGGTCGCGGGCGGCACCAGCGTGCTGCTCGTGCTGCACGAACTGGGCCCCCTGGAGCCGCTGATCGACCGGGCCGTGGTCCTCCGCGACGGCTGTGTCGTCCACGACGGCCCGCCGCCGCAGGCCGTCGGCCAGCACGCGCTTCCCGGCCACGACCACGTCCATCCGCACGCGGCCGGTGAGCCGCTCCGTACGGGTCTGCTGACCTGAGGAAGCTGACCTGATCATGGAATTCCTCGAACCCGCCTTCATGCAGAGGGCGCTCCTCGCCGCCGTCCTCGTCGGCATCACCGCGCCCGCCGTCGGCATCTTCCTCGTCCAGCGCCGCCAGGCGCTGATGGGCGACGGCATCGGCCATGTCGCCATGACCGGCGTGGGCCTCGGCTTCCTGCTGAACAGCAGCCCGGTGTGGATGGCCACCCTGGTCGCCGTCGCCGGCGCCGTGCTGATGGAGCTGATCAGGACGTACGGACGCACCCGCGGCGACCTCGCGCTCGCCCTGCTCTTCTACGGAGGCATGGCGGGCGGAGTCATGCTGATCCAGGTCGGCGGCGGCTCCAACGCCAACCTGCTCTCGTACCTCTTCGGCTCGCTGTCCACGGTGTCGTCCGAGGACGTCACCGCGATCGCCGTCCTCGCCGCCTTCGTCGTCCTGGTCACCATCGGCCTGCGCCGCCAGCTCTTCGCGGTCAGCCAGGACGAGGAGTTCGCCCGCGTCACCGGCCTGCCGGTGCGCGCCCTGAACCTGCTCGTCGCGATCACGGCGGCCGTCACCGTCACGGTCGCGATGCGGGTCGTCGGCCTGCTGCTCGTCAGCGCGCTGATGGTGGTCCCGGTGGCGGCGGCGCAGCAGCTGTCCCGGTCGTTCCGCGCGACCTTCGTCCTCGCGATCGTCATCGGCACCGGCGTCACGCTGACGGGCACCGTGACCACGTACTACCAGGACCTCCCCCCGGGCTCGCTCATCGTGCTGCTCGCGATCGGCGTCTTCATCGTCCTGACGGCGCTCTCGGCACCTCTGGCCAGGCGCCGCGCCCGGGCCGCGGAGGCGGCCTCGAAGGCGTGTGACGCACAGGTCCCGCTCACCCGCCGGCCGACGGACGACGTGACGGTCTGAGCAGCCTGGCAGAATGGCGGGGGCGACGACATCACTAGGAGGCCCCTGTGGCGACGGCAGGACCCCCCGTACGCGGCCGCTCGACGAAGCAGCGGGCCGCGGTCGCGGCGGCACTGAACGAAGTGGACGAGTTCCGCAGCGCCCAGGAGCTGCACGACATGCTCAAGCACCGCGGCGACTCCGTGGGCCTCACGACGGTGTACCGGACGCTCCAGACCCTCGCGGACGCAGGCGAGGTCGACGCGCTGCGCACCAGCGACGGCGAGACGGTCTACCGCCGCTGCTCGACCGGCGACCACCACCACCATCTCGTCTGCCGCGTCTGCGGCAAGGCGGTCGAGGTGGAGGGCCCGGCGGTGGAGCAGTGGGCGGAGACGATCGCGTCGGAGCACGGATTCGTGAACGTGGCGCACACGGTCGAGATCTTCGGCACGTGCGCGGAGTGCGCGGCCAAGTAGACGACCGCGCAGCGACACGGACGAGGGGCCCCGCCGGAGAGATCCGGCGGGGCCCCTTCCGTATGTCTCGTACGGCGGTTCAGACCCGACTGCTGTAGCGGTCGAGCACGGCCCGCAGCCGGTCGATCTCCACCGGCTCCGCGACCCCGCGCTTCGGCAGGACGACCAGGCCTATGCCGTGCTTGTCGGGGGTCAGCAGGACGAAGAGGTCACGTGTCTCGGCGTACCTGGTGAGCATCGTCCACCGGTACGTGGTGTCGCTGTCCCGCGACACCACGCGCACCCCGGCCTCGTCGACGAAGCCCCGGAACTCCCCTTGCGGGCCGAACATCCGGTGCACCTGGCGCCCCTGGATGCCGGGGATCATCACGTACATGGCGGCGATCAGCGCCAGCGCGAGAAGGCAGATCACGGTGGTGCCCAGGCTCGGCCCCTTCGGCCCCGTGAACGTCAGGGCGAAGGCCAGGAGCATCAGGCCCCCGGCGGCCAGCAGGACGGCGTTCTGCAGCCGTCCCGCCGACGTGGCTCGCATGCGGGCGCGGAGCGCCTCCGTCGCGTCGGAGACGACGGGCAGATAGGTCAGCTCCACGGTCTCCCGCGTCGTCTCGTACTGCTCTTCGGTCACGGCCCCTCCCGGCTCCGGCAACTGGCAGCCGTGATCGTAGCGGTGCCTGGGAGGCCGACCGTGGCCCCGGGGCTCAGGCCGGGCCGCCGGCGCTCGCCAGGGCCGCTCAGCCCTTGTCGAGGACGGCCATGTCCGCCGCGTCCACACCACCGAAACGGCGGTCGCGGGAGGCGTACTCCACGCAGGCGCGCCACAGGTCACGGCGGTCGAAGTCCGGCCACAGGACGTCCTGGAAGACCATCTCCGCGTAACTGCTCTGCCAGATCAGGTAGTTCGAGGTGCGCTGCTCGCCGCTTGGGCGCAGGAACAGGTCGACGTCCGGCATGTCCGGGTAGTACAGGTACTTCTGGAAGGTCTTCTCGTTGACCTTCGCCGGGTCCAGCCTGCCCGCCGCCACGTCCTCCGCGATCTTCTTCGCGGCGTCGGCGACCTCGGCGCGGCCGCCGTAGTTCACACAGAAGTAGAGGGTCATCGCGTCGTTGCCGACGGTCTGCTCCTGGGCGACCTGGAGCTCCTGGACGACCGACTTCCACATCTTCGGCATCCGGCCCACCCAGCGGATACGGATGCCCAGTTCGTCCATCTCGTCACGCCGGCGCCGGATGACGTCCCGGTTGAAGTTCATGAGGAAACGGACCTCCTCGGGGGAGCGCTTCCAGTTCTCGGTGGAGAAGGCGTAGAGGGAGAGGTTCTTGACGCCCATCTCCAGGCAGCCCTTGAGCACGTCGAGGACCACGCCCTCGCCGACCTTGTGGCCCTCGGTGCGCGGCAGGCCCCGCTCCTTGGCCCAGCGGCCGTTGCCGTCCATCACGCAGGCCACGTGGTTGGGCACCAGCTCGGCGGGGAGCTTCGGCGGACGGGCACCGGAGGGGTGCGGCTCGGGGACCTTGTACTCCCGGCGCTGCCGTCCGAGGATTCCGCGTCGTGCGATGGCCATGGCGATGGATCTCCTAGCTCTTCTCTACGTACCGCAGCGAGCGCAGGCCGCGCTCCAGGTGCCAGTGCAGATAGGCGGACACCAGCCCGCTCCCTTCCCTGACGTGACGCGGCTCGCACGCGTCCGCAGTCGCCCAGTCGCCGGTGAGCAGCGCGCTGAGCAGGCCGATGGCCTCCGGAGAGGGTACGACGCTGCCGGGCACCCGGCAGTCGCCGCATATGACGCCGCCCGCCGCGACCGAGAAGAACCGGTTGGGTCCGTGCAGCCCGCACTTCGCGCAGTCCTCGAAGCTCGGCGCGTAGCCGTTGACGGCGAGGGAGCGGAGGAGGAAGGCGTCGAGGATGAGATGGGGCGCGTGCTCGCCCTGGGCGAGGGTGCGCAGCCCGCCGACGAGCAGCAGGTACTGCTGCACGGCCGGCTCGCCCTCGTTGTCCGTGAACCGCTCGGCCGTCTCCAGCATCGCCGTCCCGGCGGTGTAGCGGGCGTAGTCGGTGACGATCCCGCCGCCGTACGCGGCGATGGTCTCGCTCTGGGTGCACAGGGGGAGCCCGCGGCCCACGAGATCACTCCCGCGGGCGAAGAACTGCACGTCGACGTGGGAGAAGGGTTCGAGCCTGGCCCCGAACTTGGACTTGGTCCGCCGCACCCCGCGCGCTACGGCGCGTACCCGGCCGTGACCGCGCGTGAGCAGCGTGATGATGCGGTCCGCCTCACCCAGCTTCTGGGTGCGCAGCACGATGCCGTCGTCGCGGAACAGACTCATGCGGCCCATTCTCCCGTACGGGAGGAGTGGCCTGGGGCCCCTCCGCGCTTCCGCCACCCGGCGGCGCGGACGCGGACGGGACCCGCCACGACGCCGCTCCCCGACCGGACGCCCGGGGGACGGTGCCCGGCGGGCACCGTCCCCCGTCCGCGCCGCCGAATCCGGCTCATGGCACCTCGCCCCGGCTCCGCGCGTTCGCGTGCGCGGTCGCGGCGCGGAGGCGCTCGGCCGAGGTGGCCTCGCGGACCCCCTCGGGCTCGGCGTCCCACTCCCGCCCGCCGCCCAGCGGCCGCAGCTGGATGTACGGGCCCTCGTGCCCCATGACCGTGCCCACACGCCCGGTGCGGATCTCGACGACGTACGACCCGATGGGCAGTTTCATGACCGGCCCCTTTCCCCTGGCTGTACGGCGACGGCCGGCAGCCGTGCCGTTTCCGCCGTGCAGCGTCCCAATTCGATGAGCGGCCGCGGGGGTTCGGCTGCGAGGGTGAGAGGGTCGAGCCCCGGCGAGGTCAGGATCATTCCGGACCTCGCGAGTACGTCGCGCAATTCCCTCACGCCTCCTGAGCGTCTTGAACGGCCCCCGTGGACGGTCGCTCGACCAGTTCCTTCACAACACATCTCTCCCTGAATCCATTTCCGGATTTCCGCATCCAGGGTGGGGACGGATCCGTAGAATCGGCAGATGCGCAGGTCGGGCAACTGCGGCGCAGAGGTTGGGCGTTAAGCCATGGCCACAGGCGGCGAAACCTTTCACAGGGCGATCTCGGCAGACTGGTGTTCGTATCGGTCGGAACATCGGACTGTTCGAGCAGGGAATCCGAAATGCGCGACTGGACGCGGCACAGCAAATCGACGAGGTACCGCGAACCGGCGGAATTTCGAACGCACGTGGCGCAAGCCCTCCGACAAGGCGCCGTATGCGCGGTATTTCGAGCCGGGACGCCGGCGACGAAGCTGTGCGCCCACAGTCCCGCCGCGGCCGCGCACCCCAGCCCTCCCTTGGGGAAGCCATAAGCCCGCCTTATGAGGCCATAGACCGGGGGCGGGTACCGACTCGCTCGAGGCGTTAATTAGGGTGACCTAAGTGACGACAGCCATCGTCGTCACGTCGTTTCGCGAAGGGAACCTGACATGCCCCGCCCTCTCCGGGTCGCGATCGTCGGCGCCGGCCCCGCCGGGATCTACGCCGCCGATGCGCTGCTGAAGTCCGAGGCCGCCGCCGAGCCGGGCGTGTCGATCGACATCTTCGAGCGGATGCCGGCCCCCTTCGGTCTCATCCGGTACGGCGTCGCGCCGGACCACCCGCGGATCAAGGGCATCATCACCGCCCTGCACCAGGTCCTCGACAAGCCGCAGGTCCGCCTCTTCGGCAACGTCGACTACGGCACCGACGTGCACCTGGACGACCTGCGCGCCTTCTACGACGCCGTCGTGTTCTCCACCGGTGCCATGGCCGACCGCGAGCTGAAGATCCCCGGCGTCGAGCTGGACGGTTCCTTCGGCGCCGCCGACTTCGCGTCCTGGTACGACGGGCACCCGGACGTCCCGCGCACCTGGGAGCTGGAGGCCGAGAAGGTCGCCGTCCTCGGCGTGGGCAACGTGGCCCTCGACATCGCGCGCATCCTCGCCAAGACCGCGGACGAGCTGCTGCCGACCGAGATCCCGCCGAACGTCTACGACGGCCTGAAGGCCAACAAGGCCGTGGAGATCCACGTCTTCGGCCGCCGCGGCCCGGCGCAGGCGAAGTTCAGCCCGATGGAGCTCCGCGAGCTGGACCACTCCCCCACCATCGAGGTCATCGTCAACCCCGAGGACATCGACTACGACGAGGGCTCGATCGCCGAGCGGCGCAAGAACAAGCAGACCGACATGGTCGCCAAGACCCTGGAGAACTGGGCGATCCGCGACATCGGCGACCGCCCGCACAAGCTCTTCCTCCACTTCTTCGAGTCGCCGGTCGAGATCCTCGGCGAGGACGGCAAGGTCGTCGGCCTCCGCACCGAGCGCACCGAGCTGGACGGCACGGGCAACGTCAAGGGCACCGGCCGGACCACGGACTGGGACGTCCAGTCCGTCTACCGCGCCGTCGGCTACCTCTCCGACGAGCTGCCCAAGCTCCCCTGGGACACCGCCTCCGGCACCGTCCCGGACGAGGGCGGCCGCGTGATCGAGGAGGGCGGCGCGCACCTGGCGTCGACGTACGTCACCGGCTGGATCCGTCGCGGCCCGGTCGGCCTCATCGGCCACACCAAGGGCGACGCCAACGAGACGGTCGCGAACCTGCTCGACGACTTCGCCAACGGCCGGCTCCTCACCCCCGAGACCCCCGAGACGGACGCGGTCGTCGCCTTCCTGAAGGGCAAGGGCATCACGTACACGACGTGGGAGGGCTGGTACGCCCTCGACGCCGCCGAGAAGGCGCTGGGCGAGCCGCAGGGCCGCGAGCGCGTGAAGATCGTCGAGCGCGAGGACATGCTCCGCGCGAGCGGCGTCGAGCTGGGCTGACCCCGGTCCCGCGCCTCCCGGGCCCCCATCGGTCGTGTGCCGGTGGGGGCCCGGTCCGTGTCGGCGACTCGGCGCGACCAGGTGCGGGGCGACGGCCCGGCTACCCCACGGGAGTACGTGAGGCCCCCGCACAGGAGGCCGTGCGCGCGGCGCGCTCATATTCTGGAAGCACCGGCTGGGCCGGAAGGGAAGTGAGCGGCGATGGCCGTCCCCGTTGACGAGGCGCACGCCGTCGAGCGGGCGCGGGACGCGGCGGCCCGGGACGCATGGGCCGAGGCGTACGTCCTACTGCGCGAGGCCGACCTCCACCCCTCCGCCGCGCTGCACCCCGCGGATCTCGACCTCCTCGCGGACGCCGCCTGGTGGGCGGGGCACGTGGACGAGTCGGTCACCGCCCGGCTGCGGGCCCACGCCGGGTACGTGGCTGCGGGCGACCATCGCGGGGCGGGCCAGGTGGCCTGGTGGCTGCACTTCGAATACCGCTGTCTGGGGCGGCCCGCGGCGGCGGCCGGGTGGCTGCACCGGTCCCGGCACCACCTGGAGGGCGAACCGGACTGCCCCGAGCAGTGCTTCCTCGCCTGGACGGACTCCGAGGAGGCACAGGAGCACCGCGACCCGGAGGCGGCGCTCGCCGCGGCGCGTCGCATGGAGCGTCTGGCCCGTGACTCCGGGAGCCCGGATCTGATCGCCCTGAGCCGCCAGGCCCACGCGGCGGTCCTCCTCGCGAACGGCCGCAGGTCGGAGGGGCTGGCGCTCCTCGACGACGCGATGTGCGCGGTGACGGCGGGCGAGCTGAGCGGGATGTTCACGGGCTGGCTCTTCTGCCTGGCGCTGACCGAGTGCATGGAGGCGGCGGACCTCGGCCGGGCGGTGGAGTGGACGGACGCGGCGATGGCCTGGTGCGAGGTCCCGTGGTCCCAGCACGTCCGTACGGCGGGCACGGAGGGATCCCAAAAGGTGCCGGGAGCGGCGCCCGCGTCACCGATCGCCGCCCCCACCCCCGAGTCGGTCACCGACAACCCCTTCCGGGGCCTGTGCCGGATCCACCATGTCGAGGTGCTCGATCTGCGCGGGGCCTGGGAGCTCGCCGAGGCCGAGGCGGCCCGGGTGTGCGCCGAGGTGCCGGTGGACAGCCTCGACGTCGCGGCCGAGGCGTACTACGCGGCCGGCGAGATCCGGCGGCGTCAGGGCCGCCTCGACGCCGCCGCCACCGCGTACGCACACGCCCATGAACTCGGCCGGATCCCGCAGCCGGGGCTGGCTCTGCTGCGGCTCGCCCAGGGCAAGGCCGACGCCGCCGTGACGGGCCTGAAGCTGGCCCTGGCCTGTCAGAGCGACCCGGTCCACGACCTCCTCGGCCGGGCCCGGCTCCTCGCGGCGCGGACGGAGGTGGCGCTGGCCGTCGGGGACCGGGACGATGCCGCGGAGGCGGTCGCCGAGCTGGAGGCGCTGCCCGGCGAGGCGCCGCTCCTGCGGGCCGTCGCCGACACCGCCCGGGGCGCCCTCGGCCTGGCCCGCCACGAGCCGGCCGCCGTGCGTCCGCTGCGCCGGGCGCTGGCGGGCTGGCTGGAGCTGCGCGTCCCGTACGAGGCCGCGCAGGTACGGATGCTGCTCGCCGCGGCCGACCGGGCCGCGGGCGACGAGGAGGCGGCGCGGCTGGAGCTCATGGCGGCCCGGGCGGCCTTCGAGCGGCTCGGCGCGCTGCCCGACGCCCGTCGCGCGGCGGCCCTGCTGACGGCGGGGCGGCGTCACGCGCTCCCGGGCGGCCTGACGGCCCGCGAGGCGGAGGTGCTCCGGCTGGTCGCGGAGGGCGGCACGAACCGGGACATCGCCCAGGCCCTGGTGATCAGCGAGCACACGGTCGCCCGCCACCTGAACAACATCTTCGCCAAGCTGGACGTGACCTCCCGTACCGCCGCCACGGCCTACGCCTACGCGCACGGGCTGGCCGGAGCCCCCGGACAGCCGGGCCCCCGGGCCGCCGGAAGCCCCGCATAGGCCGTTTCGCCCATACCCGCCCACCGCCCGACCTGGGTGGTTCGGGCGATGCCAGCGCCGCACCCCGCGGCCTAGAACGGGTTCATGGACACCATCGACACGCTCACCCCCGGCGCCCTCACCGCCGGGCTCCCGCTCGACGTCCTGCGCGACTCCGTCCGCGGCGACGTCGTCGTCCCCGGCGACCCCGCCTACGACGAGGCCCGCCGGGTCTACAACGCCCTCCACGACCGCCACCCGGCCGTCGTCGTCCGCGCCGTGGACGCGGGCGACGTGATCGCCGGCGTCCGCTTCGCCCGCGACCACGCGCTGCCGCTCGCGGTCCGCGGCGGCAGCCACGCCGTCGCGGGTCACGGCACCGTCGACGACGGGCTGGTCGTCGACCTGTCCCGGATGCGCTCGGTCCGCGTCGACCCCGCGGCCCGTACCGCCCGGGCCGACGGCGGCTGCACCTGGGGCGACTTCAACCACGCCACGTACGCCTTCGGGCTCGCCACCACCGGCGGCGTCGTCTCCAGCACCGGTATCGGCGGTCTCACCCTCGGTGGCGGGATGGGCAACCTGGCCCGCCGCTACGGGCTGAGCTGCGACAACCTCGTCGAGGCCGATGTGGTGACAGCCGAGGGCACCCTCGTCACCTGCGACGCCGAACGGCACCCCGATCTCTTCTGGGCGCTGCGCGGCGGCGGAGGCAACTTCGGGGTCGTCACCTCGCTCGTCTACCGGCTGCACCCGGTGGCGGACGTCCTGGGAGGGATCGTCCTCTACCCGCTCGACGGGGACGTGGCCCGGCGCTGGCGCGACATGATCACCGAAGCGCCCGAGGAGCTCAACGCGATCTTCGTGATCGTCCTCGGTCCCGACCTGCCGTTCCTGCCGGAGCGCTGGCACGGCCGCCCGGTCTGCGGCCTGCTGACCTGCTACAGCGGCCCCGCGACGGAGGACGAGAAGATCCTCGGCCTCCTCGACGAGCTGGGCCCCGTCATCGGCAGCCTCATGGAGCGGATGCCGTACCCGGTGGTCAACACGCTCTTCGACGACGAGCTGCCGCCGGGCCTGTACCACTACTGGAAGGGCAACTTCAGCCGCGACCTCAGCGACGGCGCCATCGACGTGCACATGCGCTACGGCCGGACGCTGCCGTCCATGGAGAGCGACACGGCCATCTTCCCGATCGACGGCGCGTGCCACCGCGTCGGCCCCGAGGACACCGCCTTCGCGTACCGCGACGCCTCGTTCTCGGCCGCGTTCGGCACGACGCACACGGACCCGGCCGACAACGAGGCGAACATCGCCTGGACGCGGGCGTACGACCGGGACCTGCGGCCGCACACCGAGGAGGCCGGCTACATCAACTTCATGGACACCGACGACCAGGACCGGGTGCGCGCCAACTACCGGCAGAACTACGACCGGTTGCGTACGGTCAAGCGCCGCTACGACCCCGGCAACCTGTTCCGCCTCAACCACAACATCGAGCCGTGAGCACCTTCCGGCGTCGCTACAGCAGCGTCCTCGCCGTGGCGAGGAGCCGGGCCGTGTCGTCGGAGCAGAGCGCGAGCGCGTTCCCGACGGTGTGGAGCACGTCCCGCTCCGCCGGGCTGTACGCCCCGTCCGCGAGCGCGATCCTGGCTCCCTGGAGCAGGATCGACTCGCGCCCGGAGGCGGCGAGATGCGGGGCGAGCGGCTCCAGGGCCTCGTGCAGCTCGATGGCCAGGGCCGCGCCGCCGCTGCCCGCGTCGGGCAGGAACCGGCCGGTGTCGGCGGCGAGCGCCTCGACGAGGTCGGTGAGCTGGACGCCGGTGCACTCGTCGAATCCGGCGGCGCGGACCGCCGTGACAGCGGTGTCCACGGCGGTACGCGACGAGGTGCCGCCCGCCGCCAGGACGGCCAGGGCGACCGTGTGCACACCGTCGCGCAGCATCGCGGCGAAGCGGCTCGTGGTCGGGTGGTCGAGCACCTCGGTGCCGAAGCGCGTGTGGCACGCGGTGCATTCGACGACCGGACCGGCGTGGCCGCGCGGCAGCAGGGGCACGCCCAGGACCGCGAACCGGCGGCGTCCCGTCCGCCTGCGGTAGTTACGGTCGCCGCCGCATTCCTCGCAGAAGAACTCGCCGTCTCCGACGGTGTTCCAGGAGGTACGAACGCCGCAGAGGATCACTTTTCGTCCGCGTGACTCTCGGGCAGACCGCACGCCGCACCTCCCTTGACGAACCGGCGACTTTGCCGACGTGGGGAGTGATGTTAGCCACATCCTTGATGTGGCGTCAGCACCTCGTCGCCAGATCGCCATCGACTTGGCCGAGACACGACACCGCCGCGAGCGGGGTCCGGAGCCGTCGCCGCACGACAAAGGGGGCCCGTCCGTGTGGACGGGCCCCCTTCGGGGACTGCCTGGTGTCAACCGGAAAGGGTGACGGGGACCGCCGCCGGGTTTGGGCGGCGGATCATCGCGCGGAGCGGTTGACGGCCGAGATGACGGCCTTCAGCGAGGCGCGGGTGGTGTTGGCGTCGATGCCGATGCCCCACAGGACCTTGCCGTCGATGGCGCACTCGATGTACGAGGCGGCCTGCGCGGAGGCGCCCTCGCTCATCGTGTGCTCCTGGTAGTCCAGCAGTCGGGCGTCCACGCCGATCGCCTGCAGCGCGGCGAAGAAGGCGGAGATCGGACCGTTGCCGGATCCGGTCAGGACGGTGTCGACGCCGTCGACGACCGCCTCGACGGTCAGGGTGTCGGTGCCGTCCGTGTCCGAGGTGGTCTGGCCGGAGCGCAGCTGGATACGGCCCCAGGCGTTGTCGGGGTTCGGCAGGTACTCGTCCTGGAAGACCGACCAGATCGCGGCCGGCGTGACCTCGCCGCCCTCGGAGTCCGTCATCTGCTGGATGATCTTCGAGAACTCGATCTGCATCCGGCGCGGCAGGTCCAGCTTGTGGTCGTTCTTCAGGACGTACGCGATACCGCCCTTGCCGGACTGCGAGTTGACCCGGATGACGGCCTCGTAGGAGCGGCCGACGTCCTTCGGGTCGATGGGCAGGTACGGCACGGCCCACTCGATCTCGTCCACGGTCTTGCCCTGGGCGGCCGCGTCGGCCTCCATGGCGTCGAAGCCCTTCTTGATGGCGTCCTGGTGGGAGCCGGAGAAGGCGGTGTAGACCAGGTCGCCCGCGTAGGGGTGGCGCGGGTGGACCTCCATCTGGTTGCAGTACTCGCTGGTGCGGCGGATCTCGTCGATCTGCGAGAAGTCGATCTCCGGGTCGACGCCCTGGCTGAACAGGTTCATGCCCAGGGTCACCAGGTCGACGTTGCCGGTGCGCTCGCCCTGGCCGAACAGACAGCCCTCGATGCGGTCGGCGCCGGCCATGATGGCCAGCTCGGCCGCCGCCACCGCCGTACCGCGGTCGTTGTGCGGGTGGACGGACAGGCAGACGTGCTCACGGCGGGTCAGGTTCCGGGACATCCACTCGAACCGGTCCGCGTGCGTGGACGGCGTCGAACGCTCCACGGTGGCAGGCAGGTTGAGGATGATCTCGCGGCCCTCCTCGGGCTGCCAGACGTCACAGACCGCCTCGCAGACCTCCAGGGCGAAGTCCAGCTCGGTGTCGGTGAAGATCTCCGGGCTGTACTGGTAGCCGAAGACCGTGTCGTCGCCCAGCAGCTTGTCGGCGTACTCCATGACCAGGCGCGTGCCGTCGACGGCGATCTGCTTGATGTCCTCCTTCGAGCCGCGGAAGACGACCCGGCGGAAGGTGGGCGCGGTGGCGTTGTACAGGTGGACGGTGGCGCGCTTGGCGCCGACCAGGGACTCCACGGTCCGCTCGATCAGGTCCTCGCGGGCCTGGGTCAGTACGGAGATGGTGACGTCGTCCGGGATCGCGCCCTCTTCGATGATGGAGCGCACGAAGTTGAAGTCGGTCTCGCCGGAGGACGGGAAGCCGACCTCGATCTCCTTGTAGCCCATGCGCACCAGCAGGTCGAACATCTCGCGCTTGCGGGCGGGGCTCATCGGGTCGATCAGCGCCTGGTTGCCGTCGCGCAGATCGGTCGACAGCCAGCGGGGAGCCTTGGTGATGCGCTGCTCGGGCCAGGTGCGATCGGGGATGTGCACGGCCTCGTACCGGCCGTACTTGTGGATCGGCATGCCGGACGGCTTCTGCGTCCGGGTGGCGTTGGTGATGGGCGTCGGGCGGCCGACAGGCTGGGACATCGCGCGGGGCTCCTCGGGTTCAGCGGGAGTGGGGGTCCCCCCTGCTCGTGAAGAGAGCTCGGGGGAGGCCGACTTTTCGACGCAACACCAGGTCCCGCGGGGAGGGGGTCGGCCTACGACTACAGGCCCTCACCGCGGCAGCTAAGGAGAAGCAGCCCGAAACGCATGATGTGCCGCAGCCTAGCTCACGTCCGCGGAGCGCGGACGTCCTGTTCAGTATGCGGGACGGCCGGGCCGACAATACGAAAGGGTGACGAATCACTCCATTTCGCGGATCATGGTCGCCCCTAGTGACAGTGACGTGACCCAGTGCCACATTGCTGGCATGACCTCCCCCGCGTACGTCCCCGCCCACCCGGTCTTCTGCACGATCGTGCCGCCGCATCTGCTGGAGCACCTGGCCTCGTCCGCCGACCCCGCCGTCGCGGCCGCCGCCCGGCGCACCCTGGTCGCCGACGCGATGAACCGGACCAGCCGCGTCCTCTCCCAGCCGGCCGTGACCCGGTCCGCCGGACCCACGGAACCGGCGGAGTCGGCCCGCCCCCGCCGCACGGTGCACGACGCGGAGAACGGCACGGACCTGCCGGGCACCGTGGTCCGCGAGGAGGGCCAGGAGCCCACCGGGGACGCCACCGTCAACCGCGCGTACGCCGGGCTCGGCGCCACCTTCGACCTCTTCCGGAAGGGCTTCGGCCGGGATTCGATCGACGGCGCGGGGCTGCCGCTGCTGGCGACGGTCCACTACGACCGGAACTACGGCAACGCCTTCTGGAACGGCGAGCAGATGGTGTTCGGCGACGGAGACGACGAGATCTTCCTCGACTTCACGCTGCCGGTGGACGTGATCGGCCACGAGCTGGCGCACGGATTCACGCAGTACACGGCGAACCTGGAGTACTTCAGCCAGTCGGGGGCGCTCAACGAGTCCGTCTCGGACGTCTTCGGCTCCCTGGTGAAGCAGTACACGCTCGGCCAGAGCGCGCAGGACGCGGACTGGCTGATCGGCGAGGGCCTGTTCCACCCGAACGTCGAGGGGACGGCGCTGCGCTCGATGAAGGCGCCGGGCACGGCGTACGACGACGACGTCCTCGGCAAGGACCCCCAGCCGGGGCACATGGACGACTACGTCCGCACGAGCCGGGACAACGGTGGGGTGCACATCAACTCGGGCATCCCGAACCACGCGTTCTACCTCGCGGCGACCGAGCTGGGCGGGAACGCCTGGGAGCGGGCGGGGCAGATCTGGTACGACGTGATGACAGGCGGGGCGCTCACCCCCGAGACCCGGTTCTCCGAGTTCGCGGCGGCGACGGTGGCGGCGGCGCGGGAGCGGTACGGGGACGGGGAGGAGATCCAGGCCGTGCTGAAGGCCTGGGGGGCTGTCGGCGTGCCGACGGACTGATAGACCGGGGGCATGCGTATTCGAGTGCGGCGTACGGGCGGCTTCGCGGGCATCGAACGGTCGGCCGAGGTGGACACCTCCGGCCGGCCGGACGCCGGGGACTGGCACACGCTGGCCGTCGCCGTCCTGCGGGACGGGGACGGCGGCGCCGGGGGTGTGCCGGACGGTTTCTCGTACGAGATCACGGTCGACGACGAGACGGTCCGCTGCCGCGACCCCCGCCTGACGGAGTCGCAGCGCGCCCTGATCGCGAAGGTCCTGAAGGAAGGCGCCTGACCCCGACCGCGCCCCCTAGCCGCCCCGGGGCGCGGCAGGGTGGGAGGCGGGGGTCAGAAGCCGAGTTTGCGGAGCTGCTTGGGGTCGCGCTGCCAGTCCTTCGCGACCTTCACATGGAGGTCGAGGAAGACCGGGGTCCCGAGCAGCGCCTCGATGTGCTTGCGCGACTTCATCCCGACCTCCTTCAGGCGGCTGCCCTTGGGGCCGATGATGATCCCCTTCTGGCTGGGGCGCTCGATGTAGACGTTCGCGTGGATGTCGAGGAGCGGCTTGTCCGCCGGGCGGTCCTCGCGCGGGATCATCTCCTCGACCACCACCGCGATCGAGTGCGGCAGCTCGTCCCGTACGCCTTCCAGCGCCGCCTCGCGGATCAGCTCCGCGACCATCACCATCTCCGGCTCGTCCGTCAGGTCGCCCTCCGGGTAGAGCGGCGGGGACTCCGGGAGGAGCGGGATCAGCAGGTCCGCGACGAGCTGGACCTGCTTGTCGCCGACGGCCGACACCGGCACGATCTCCTGCCACTCGAAGCCCAGCTCCTTGCCGAGCTGGTCGACGGCGATGAGCTGCTCGGCAAGCGTCTTGGAGTCGACCAGGTCGGTCTTGGTGATGATCGCGACCTTCGGGGTCTTCTTGATCCCCGCGAGCTCCTTGGCGATGAAGCGGTCGCCGGGGCCGAGCTTCTGGTCGGCGGGCAGGCAGAAGCCGATCACGTCGACCTCCGCCCACGTCGTGCGCACGACGTCGTTCAGGCGCTCGCCGAGGAGCGTGCGCGGCTTGTGGAGGCCGGGCGTGTCCACGAGGATCAGCTGCGCGTCCGGGCGGTGCACGATGCCGCGCACCGTGTGCCGGGTCGTCTGCGGCCGGTTGGAGGTGATTGCCACCTTCTGGCCGACCAGAGCGTTCGTGAGGGTGGACTTGCCCGCATTGGGGCGGCCGACGAAGCAGGCGAAGCCGGCCCGGTGGACGGCTTCGGATTCTTGGTTACGAGCGCTCATGGGGGCCATTCTCCCCGATGCGGGACGTCGTCACGTACTCAGTGCCCGCCGGAGCCCCTGCGACGCCGCACCCGCAGCCCGATCAGCGCCGCCGCTCCCCCGGCGAGCACGGCGGCCGCGGCGAGCCAGGGCAGCGCGAGGAAGGAGGCGCGCCCGGACTCCCGTACGTCCTTCGCGGTGGCCGTGAGGGTCACCTCGCCCCAGTCGAACTGCGGCGATCCGGTCCACCGCTCGGTGAGCCGGATCTTCTGGCGGGGCAGCAGCTCGGAGGGGATCTTCGCCAGGTCGCGGGCGAGCAGGGTGCGGCCGAAGACGCCTTCGGCACGCAGGGCGACCCTGGGGTTGAGGGTGACGTTGCCGCGGTTGTGGAGCGTGTACGAGATGAGGGCGGTGCTCGTACCGGCGCCGGGAACCAGCGGCCGGTCCTGGTCGAGGGTGACGTCCTCGACGGCGAGGGCGGGGACGGTGGGGCCGTTGACCCGGAGGTAGACCCTGGCTCCGACGGCCCGCTGGACGCCGACCGCGACCGAGCCCTGCCCGCCGGCCTCCACGCGCTCGTCGAGGGCGACGACGGCGCCGGGGTGGTCGCCGGGCTCCGCGTCCTCCGGGACGGTCAGGGTGTACGGCACGGTGACGGAGGAACGGGCCGGGACGGTGATGCGGGTACGGGCGGGCTTGATCCAGGCACCGGCGCCGGTCTGCTTCTCGTGGCTGGTGCGGATGGCGAAGCCGCCGTCGCGTTCGGTGTTGTAGGCGTCGGCGCCGTAGAGCCGGAAGGTGAGGGGGGTGCCGGTCTTGTTGGCGACGGTGACCTCGTCGGTCACGGTCGTGCCGGGGTCCGCGGAGAGATAGAAGTACGGCCGGCTGCCGAGCTGGGAGGCGGCCGGGTGGACGGCCCACTCCCCGTTGTCGGCGGCCTGGGCGGACGGCGCGCCGAGCAGCACGAGCGCCGCCGCGACGAGGAGGACGTACAGCTTGGTGCGCACGGTGCGGACCCTCCCGGGGGTCGGAGCGGGATGCGGAGCGGGATGCGGAGCGGGATTCGGGAGCGGGCCGACCGGGTGCGCGCCCGGCCCGCTGTGTGCGTACTGCGGATCAGCTGAGCGTGAGCGTCAGGACGCCCGCGTACGAACCGGGCGCGGTGAACGCCGGGACGTCGAGGGAGACCTTGGCGTCGACGGTGAACTCACCGCCGGTGAGCGCGCCGTTCGGGGTCGAGGCGAGGGTCGCCCCGCCGCTGCCGACCGTTCCCGCCGAGCCGGGGACGCAGGTGCTCGGGCTGCCGGCCTTCGTGGTGCAGGCCGGGGTCCAGCTGAGGGCTCCGGCGCCGATGGAGCCGCCGGGGCCGGTGAAGTCGGTGACCTTGCCGGTCAGGGACCAGCCCGCGGGGCCGCCGCGGAAGTCCTTGACCGTCACCGTCTTCAGATCGCCGGTCGCCGCGCCGCCCTGACCGAAGTCGACGGACGACAGCTGGACGGCGTCACCGGCCTGGGTCATCGACAGCTGCCCCGCCGCGACGGACGCCGTGAGCTTCTGGCTGTTCGGCGGCTGCGGGGTGTCGTCGATGACGGTGTACGCGGCCGGTCCCGCGCCCTTCTCCGCGTCCCAGGCCGTCCCCTCGTACGCCACGATCCCGGTGGTCGCCTTGTCGTTGACCTTCAGCCGGGCGACGAATCCGCCCTCGCTGTCGGCCGTGACGGTCATCTTGTCGGCGGTCTCCGCCGCGCCGGACCTGCCGACGACGGTGACCTCGGCGAGCGGGGTGAACTTGGCACCGGTCACGGTGACCCGGACGCCCGGTGCGCCGGAGGCGGCGTCGAGCGCGATGCTGCGTTCGTTGGCACCCGGCTGGGCGCTCGCGACGACCGTCTCGGAGACGGGGGCGGGCGGGTTCAGGACGGTACAGGGGGTGTCCAGCTCCATGATGTAGCTGGTGTGGATGTTGTAGTCGCCGGGCGAGAGGCTGATCGAGCCGGGCGCGGTGACCGTGAACGTACCGGTCATCGAGAACGACGGGAACGTGCCCTTGCCGGGGACGGGCGGATTCTTCTTGGGGCCGGTGACGGTGACCGCGCCGGACTGGGCGCCGCCGAGGACGACCTTGCCGCTCGGGGTCATGATGTCGGCCGGAAGGGCCAGGTCGACGGGGTTCGACGCGGCGGGCTTGGTGACCGTGTAGGTGACCGTGACGGTGTCGCCGACCTTGGGCGTGGGCTTGTCGACCGTGATCTCTGCCGTCGTGGTGCCTTCGATCGGCGGGATGCCGGCGATCGGCGGCGGGACGCAGCGGGTCATGAAGTCCACGGCCTGGGACGCGGGCCCGAGCGCGCCGGCCGGTGACGCCAGCGCGCCTCCGACGCCGAACACCAGGGCGGTGGCCCCGAGGGCGGCGGTCCAGCGCCGTCTTCGGGGCGGGTTTCTCAAAGCCATGTGTGTGCCCCCTCCTGAGGGATGAGAGGGCGCCATTGACGGCCGGGCGTGAGGAGAAGTCAATGGAATCGAAATGCACCGACTGATGGCCCATCAGATGCTGTCAAGATCGGCGTTTTGGCTGGTCAGGCGTGTGCACACCACAGGTACCGGCGTCGCCTCAGGCGACGCCGGTGAAGGTGCGACAGGTGGGACAGGGCAGTCCGTCAGAAGACGAACGGCCCGGGCGACTGCGAGGTGACCGCGTCACAGTTCACGGCCACGCCGAAGATCGTCATCGTGAGCGCGGTGCCCGCGAAGTACGAGTTGAGACTGTCGCCGGCGGCCACGGTCCCGCTCAGCGGACCGATGGTGACGGACTGGTTCGCCGCCAGGGCCGGGTTCTTCTTACCGCTGAACACGCGGGTGCCGCCCCCGCCCTTGGCCATCGTCAACTGGGCGTTGATGGTGTCGGCGCCGACCGCGACCGGCGTCTTGACGGCGGAGGTGAGGGTGATCGTCGCGGCCGTGCCGCTCTGCGTGGCCTGGAGGGTGGCGAGCCCGCCGCCCCAGAACCCGCAGTCGTACGTGGCCGTGGCGGTGCCCGGCGTCACGGCGGCGGCCGCCGGGGCGAAGGCGAGTCCGGTCACGGCGAGCGCGCCCGCGAGGACGGCACCGATTCCTAAGTTGCTGCCTCTCATGAGGTCGTACCCCTTCCGGTGAAGCACGCAGGGGTGCGGACGCTGCGTGAAGGCGTAAATCTGACGGCCCGTCGGGCGGACCGCTGTCATTGACGCGCAACGAACCGGGGAAGACAAGAGAAGGTTCGTTGATTTTTCACAAACGCGCAAAGGGGGCCCGGCGTGCTGCCGGGCCCCCTTCGGGTCTGTCCGGGCCTCAGCCCGCCGTGACCGCCGCGCGCAGCTGCCCGTCGGGCCCGGCGAGCAGGACGGGGGTGTCCGGACCGCCGAGGTCACGCACCGCCGCGCGGTCCTCGTCCGAGGCGGCGTCGGCGTTCGAGACGACGGCCGCGGCCTCCAGCGACTGGGCGCCACTGGCCACGGCCATCGCGACCGCGGTCTGGAGCGCGCTCAGCTTGAGCGACTCCAGGGCCACGGTCCCGGCCACGTACGTGCGGCCGGTCTCGTCCCGTACCGCCGCGCCCTCGGGCACACCGTTGCGGGCGCGGGCGCTGCGCGCCAGCGTGATGATCTTGAGGTCCTCGGCGCCGAGGCCACCGTGGTCAGGCTGAATCGTCATGCCCCGAGGATAGGTCGGGGCACGGAATCAGCTCTGCGCGCCCTTCACGAACTTGTCGGTGGCGAGCTTGGCCAGGGCGTCGAAGTCCTTCTTCGCGGTGGCGGCGTCGGCGAGGTGCAGGAACCTCAGCACACCGGTGCCCTGACGGGCGACGACGAGGCTCGGCTCGATCTTGATGCCGGGCGCGACCTCCATCGAGAGGGTGAAGGCGTGCGCCTCCTCGACCCCCTGCGGGGCGGTGATCTTCTTCACCGAGGACTTCATCTTGCTGCCCTCGATCTCGACCGTGAACTCGGTGCAGCTGCCCAGCGCGGTGCCGACCTTCTTGGTGAAGTCGGCCGCGCCGGTACCGGCGAAGGTCACGATCTCCTCACTGAGCTCGGACTCGCTCTCACCCACGGTGAAGTCGACGCTCGCGCCCCTCGTGGCGCCGGCGATCTCGTCGCCCATCACGTCGGCGAACGGCTGGCACTCCGGCTTGTCGGCCTTGTAGACGTCCGTGGACGGCTTCGCCGTGGTGTCCTTCCAGCCCGACGGCAGGTCCTTCAACACCAGGATGCCGGCCTTCATCTGCGCGGCGGTCAGCGGAGTGGCGGGCGCCGGAGCCGCCGACGTCTGCCCGGCAGCCGGCTTGTCGCCCGCCTTGTCCTTGGTGTCCTTGGCGTCGCCCGATCCGCCGCACGCGGCGACGAGGGAGAGCGCGGAGACGGTGAGAGCGGCGGCCAGGCCGTGGCGAATGCGAGTACGCATGGTGGAAATACCCCTTGTGGGTGCAGTGACGTGGCAAACCGGCACCGGAGGGAGGGGACGGCCGGATCGCGAGGAGGATATACGCCACCTGTGACATTCCTGTGCGGAGGGGCCGCCCGGGCGGCTCGGTCAGCCCGCGATCGGGTACATCGCCCCGCGCCGGCCCTCGGGGGAGACCAGCCAGGTCAGCTTCGCCTCCGTGTCCGCCGCCGGCAACGGGGTGTGCATGACGATCGTCAGGTCGGGGCGCGCCGGCACCCGCAACTGCGTCGACTCCAGGTGCAGCTCGCCCACCACCGGATGCCCGATCTCCTTACGGATCTGGCCGCCCGGGGCGATGTCCCTCCGCTCCCACAGCTCCGCGAACTCCGCGCTCACCTCCTTCGCCTCCTCCACCACCGCGCGGAAGCCTTCGTCGTCCGGGCACTCCGAGCACGCGGCCCGGAACTGGGCGACGACCTGCGGCGCGAGGCGCTCCCAGTCGGCCGACCGGGAGCGGTAGAGCGGGTCGGTGAAGAAGGAGATGAGGCAGTTCTGCGAGATCTCGGGCCGCATGCCCAGGACGACCGACGCCGAGTCGTTGTACATGATCGTGTTCCAGTACACGTCCATGATGTGCGCCGGGAACGGCATCCACGCGTCGATCAGCCGCCGCAGCCCCGCGCACATGTCCCGCGCCGCCGGATCGACCTCGGGCGCGGGCGGGTTGAGGGCGGCGAGGACGTACAGATGGCGGCGCTCCGCCGCGCTGAGCCGCAGCACCCGGGCGACCGCGTCGAGGACCTGGGGCGAGACCGTGATGTCCCGGCCCTGCTCCAGCCACTGGTACCAGGAGACCCCGACGCCCGCGAGGACGGCGACCTCCTCGCGGCGCAGGCCGGGCGTGCGGCGCCGGGCCCCGCCGTCCGGGAGGCCGGCCTCGGCCGGCGTGACCCGGGCCCGACGGCTCATCAGGAACTCGCGCAGTTCGGCCAGTCGGTGTGCCTTGGCAGCGTCGTTCCCGACCGCAGTGGCCACGGCTGCTTCCTCCCCCTGGATGCCTGGTGGTGCGACCAACAGGATAAGTTCACGCTCCCCACGGATGTTCCCGCGCTCCGAGGGTGGGGGCATGTCGACGACCCTCACTCCCCCGGCCCCGACCCGGCCGGCCCTGACCGGCCGCTCCCGGCTGATCCTCTTCGTGCTGTGCGCCGCCCAGTTCATGGTGGCGCTCGACTTCTCCGTACTGAACGTGGCGCTGCCCGTGCTCGGCGCCGACCTCGGGATGAGCCCGTCCGCGCTGCAGTGGGCGGTGACCGCGTTCGCCCTGCCGTCCGGCGGGTTCCTGCTGCTCTTCGGCCGGATCGGCGATCTGTACGGGCGCAGGAAGCTGTTCCTCGCGGGCCTGGCGCTCTTCGGGGCGGCCTCGCTGCTCGCGACCTTCGCCTGGGACCCGGCCTCGTTCCTGACCGCGCGTGCCCTGCAGGGCCTCGGCGCGGCGGCGATCGTGCCGACCGGCATGTCGCTGCTGACCACCACATTCCCCGAGGGACCGCAGCGGGACCGGGCGCTCGGCATCTCCGGCACGCTGATGTCCCTGGGCTTCACGATCGGCATGGTGCTCGGCGGTGTCATGACCGACACGCTGGGCTGGCGCTCCACCATGGGAGTGCTCGCGCTGTTCAGCGCGGTCGTGCTGCCGCTCGCACCCGGCCTGCTGCCCGAGTCGCGGACCTCGGACCGGCCCCGGCTCGACGTGCCGGGCGCGGTGACCGTGACCGGTGGACTGCTCGCCGTGATCTACGCCCTGTCGACGGCGGCCGAGCGCGGGTTCGGCGGTACGGACATCCTGGTCACCCTGGTGCTGGGCGTCCTGCTCCTCGCGGCCTTCGTGGTGTTCGAGTCCCGGCACGAGGCCCCGCTGGTCTCGCTGCCGATGCTGCGCCGGCGGACGGTGGCCTTCGGCAATCTGGGCGGGCTCGTGACCTTCTCGATGATGTCCACGGTCGTCTTCGTCCTGACCCTCTACCTCCAGGAGACGCTGGGGCTCTCGGCCTTCGGCACCGGCCTGGTCTTCGGGGTGCAGGGCGTCCTGTCGGTGCTCGCCGGTTCGGTCGCGTCGAAGGTCATCGGCCGGTTCGGCGCCCGCCGCACGCTGGTGGTCTCCCTGCTGGGCCAGGGCGTGTTCGTGGCGACGCTGCTCGGCCTCGGCACGGAGTCGGGCGCGGTGTTCGCGACGGTCGGCGTCTCCTTGGCGAGCATGTGCCAC
The DNA here is from genome assembly GCF_042902595.1 of Streptomyces sp. NPDC012508. Lineage (NCBI taxonomy): Bacteria > Bacillati > Actinomycetota > Actinomycetes > Kitasatosporales > Streptomycetaceae > Streptomyces > Streptomyces sp. NPDC012508. The sequence continues at coordinate 527,355 of NZ_JBIBEO010000005.1, read as the reverse complement.
CTCGGCGCGATCATCGCGTACGGCGTGACCGTCACCTCCGGCGTCCCGGACGAGGAACAGGGCCTGGCGACCGGCCTGGTGACGACGACCCAGCAGGTCGGCATCACCGTCGGCATCCCCCTGCTCGGCGTCCTGGCGACGACCGGCCCGAGCCTGTACGACGGGGTGCGCACGGTCCTCGCCGTCGACGCGGCGATCGTGCTGGCGGCGGCGCTCCTGATCGCCCTGGGCCTGCGCCGCAGGGCCTAGGCTCCCGGGCCTTGGCCCCCGTGCCTCAACTCCTAGGCCTTGGCCCCCTACGGCCGGTCGAGGCGGAGGCGGACCGCCTTCGGGAGCCCCGCGACCACCAGGTCGTACGAGTCCTCGACGAGCTCCCGGACCATGCGGTCCGGGAGCCCGCCGACGGTCACCGTGTTCCAGTGGCGCTTGTTCATGTGATAGCCGGGGGCGACCGCCGGGTACTCCTCGCGGAGCCGGACCGCCTCCTCCGGCTCGCACTTGAGGTTGATGCGCAGCGGCCTGCCGTCGAGCCAGGACAGCGCGAACATCTTCCCGGCGACCTTGAAGACGGAGGTGTCCGGCCCGAAGGGGAACTCCTCCGTCGCGTCGTTGAACTCCAGGCAGAAGGCGCGCAGCTGGTCAGGCGTCATCCCCGGTCCCTTCGGACGTGGCCGGTACGGGCTCCACGAGCACCGTCACGATCTTGTTCCGGCGGCCCGCGGGGGACTCGGCGGTCAGCCGCAGCGAGCGGCCGTCGGGCAGCTCCACGACCGCCTTGGCGCCCGAGATCGGCACGCGGCCGAGCGCCTTGGCGAGGAGTCCGCCGACGGTCTCCACGTCCTCGTCGTCGTACTCGTCCGGGCCGAAGCCGTACAACTCGCCGAGATCGCCGATGTCGAGGCGGGCGGTGACCCGGTAGCGGTCGTCGCCCAGCTCCTGGACCGGCGGGAGCTCGCGGTCGTACTCGTCGGTGATCTCGCCGACGATCTCCTCCAGGATGTCCTCGATCGTGACGATCCCGGCCGTGCCGCCGTACTCGTCGATGACGACGGCGACGTGGTTGCGCTCCTGCTGCATCTCCCGCAGCAGGTCACCCGCGTTCTTGGTGTCCGGCACGAAGGCGGCCGCGCGCATCGCCGTCGACACGAGGTCGGCCTCGGCATCGCGGTTGATGTGCGTCTTGCGGACCAGGTCCTTCAGATACACGATGCCGACGATGTCGTCCTCGTTCTCACCCGTGACCGGGATCCGCGAGAAGCCGGAGCGCAGCGCGAGCGTGAGGGCCTGACGGACGGTCTTGTACCGCTCGATGCAGATGAGGTCGGTGCGCGGCACCATGACCTCCCGTACGAGCGTGTCGCCGAGCTCGAAGACGGAGTGCACCATCCGGCGCTCGTCGTCCTCGATCAGCGACTCCTGCTCGGCCAGGTCGACCATGGCCCGCAGCTCGGCCTCGGAGGCGAAGGGGCCCTTGCGGAAGCCCTTGCCGGGGGTGAGCGCGTTGCCGATGAGGATGAGGAGCTGCGGGATGGGGCCCATGATGCGGGCCAGCGGCAGCAGGACGTACGCGGAGGCGGTCGCCGTGTTCAGCGGGTGCTGACGGCCGATGGTGCGCGGCGAGACGCCGACGGCCACGTACGAGACGAGCACCATCACCGCGATGGCGACCAGCAGGGCCTGCCAGGTCTCGGTGAACTCCTCCAGGCAGGCGTACGTGACGAGGACGCCGGCCGCCATCTCGCAGGCGACACGGACGAGCAGCGCCACGTTGAGGTAGCGCGTCGGGTCGGAGGCGACCTGCGCCAGCTTGTCGGCGCCGCGCCGCCCGGACCGTACGGCCTCGGCGGCGCGGAAGCTGGAGACGCGGGCGATACCGGCCTCGGCGCAGGCGGCGAGCCAGGCGACGATGACCAGGCCGACGGCGCCGAGGATCAGCGATGCGTTCATCGGGGGCTCAGGAGACGGTCGGCGCCGGGGAGGGGCCGGTCAGGCCCTTCTCCGCGCGCCAGCCGTCGACGATCGCCGCCTGGAGGCCGAACATCTCGGCCTTCTCGTCAGGCTCCTCGTGGTCGTAGCCCAGCAGGTGCAGCACTCCGTGGACGGTGAGGAGCTGGAGTTCCTCGTCCATGGAGTGCTGCGTCGGCGCGTCCTTGCCCTGCTGGGTGGCGACCTCGGGGCAGAGCACGATGTCGCCGAGGAGGCCCTGCGGCGGCTCCTCGTCGTCCTTCGTCGGCGGGCGCAGCTCGTCCATCGGGAACGACATGACGTCCGTCGGGCCCGGCAGGTCCATCCACTGGATGTGGAGCTGCTCCATCGCCTCGGCGTCGACGACGATCACCGAGAGCTCGGAGAGCGGGTGGATGCGCATCCGCGCGAGCGCGTAGCGGGCGATGTCGAGGATCGCCTGCTCGTCGACCTCGGTTCCGGACTCGTTGTTGACGTCGATCGACATGGTGCTTCTCTGCTACTTCCCGTTGCGGCTGTCGTACTGCTCGTACGCGTCGACGATACGGCCGACGAGCTTGTGCCGGACGACATCCTGGGAGGTGAGCATCGAGAAGTGGACGTCCTGGACCCCGTCCAGGATCTCCCGGACCTGACGAAGACCGCTCTTCGTGCCGCCCGGCAGGTCGACCTGGGTGATGTCACCGGTGATGACGATCTTGGATTCGAAGCCGAGACGGGTGAGGAACATCTTCATCTGCTCGGGGTTCGTGTTCTGCGCCTCGTCGAGGATGATGAACGCGTCGTTGAGCGTCCGTCCTCGCATGTACGCCAGCGGCGCGACCTCGATCGTGCCCGAGGCCATCAGCTTCGGGATCGAGTCGGGGTCGAGCATGTCGTGCAGCGCGTCGTAGAGCGGCCGCAGGTACGGGTCGATCTTCTCGTAGAGCGTGCCGGGCAGGAAGCCGAGCCGCTCGCCCGCCTCGACGGCCGGCCGGGTCAGGATGATCCGGGTGACCTGCTTGGACTGCAGGGCCTGGACCGCCTTGGCCATGGCCAGATAGGTCTTGCCGGTACCGGCGGGACCGATGCCGAAGACGATCGTGTGCTTGTCGATCGCGTCGACGTACCGCTTCTGGTTGAGGGTCTTGGGGCGGATGGTGCGGCCACGGCTGGAGAGGATGTTCTGCGTGAGCACCTCGGCCGGACTCTCCTGGCCGTCCTCCGCCTTGCCGTTCTCGCTCGCCCTGAGCATGGCGATCGAGCGTTCCACTGCGTCCTCCGTCATCGGCTGCCCGGTGCGGAGCACCAGCATCATCTCGTCGAACAGTCGCTGGATGAGGGCGACTTCCGTCGCCTCGCCCACCGCGCTGACCTGGTTGCCCCGGACATGGATGTCGGCCTTCGGGAACGCCTTCTCGATCACACGCAGGAGTGCGTCACCGGAGCCGAGAACGGTCACCATCGGATGCTTGGCGGGGACGGTGAAGTGGGCGCGGGCCTCGCCCGGCGCGCCATTGGGGGCTGTGGGTGTCTGAGTCATGGGCCGGCACTGTGGCCTGCACATACCTCCCGTTGCAGGGTTCTCGCTGCTCGACAACCTCTGGGATACCAAGCCTACGACTTGTCACCGGCACGGCCGAAGGCTTTTACAGCTGCGCAGCTCTGAACCCGATCGTCGGAACCGCGCGGCGCAGGGGCCATGGGCGGGTCGCGGCCGGGAGCAGCCGCTCCAGGAAGGCGTACCGGTCGCGCAGGGCCTCCGGGTCCTGGCAGACGTGCTCCTGGACGTGCTCCCACCAGGTGGCGACCTCGCCCCAGCCGGGCGCGGAGAGCGAGCCGCCGAACTCCTGGACGGAGAGCGCGGCGATCAGCCCGGCGAAGGCCAGCCGGTCGGCGAGGGGCCAGCCCGCGAGCGTGCCGGTGACGAATCCGGCCACGAAGACGTCCCCGGCGCCGGTCGGGTCGAGGGCGGAGACCGCGATGGCCGGCACCTCGGCGGTCTCGCCGGTGGCGCCGTCGACCGCGTACGCGCCCTCCGCGCCCAGGGTGACCACGGCGTAGCGGACCTTGTCGGCGAGCGCGCGGGCGGCGGCCCTCGGGCAGTCGGTGCGGGTGTAGCGCATGGCCTCCTGGGCGTTGGGCAGGAAGGCCTCGCAGTGGTCCAGGTCGGCCAGTCCGTTCAGGTCCCAGCGGCCGGTGTCGTCCCAGCCGACGTCGGCGAAGACCTTCGCGCCGCCCCGTGCGGCCTGGGCGACCCATTCCTCGCCGCGGCCCGGTACGAGCGAGGCGACGGCGGCCCGGGCGTGCGGCGGATAGGCGGGCAGGGCGTCGTCCAGGGGCGGGGCCTCGTGGCCGTGGGAGACCATCGTGCGCTCGCCCTCGTACGCCATGGAGACGGTGACCGGGGAGTGCCATCCGGGCACGGTCCGGGAGAGCGAGAGGTCGATGCCCTCGCCCTGCTCCAGGGCGTCCCAGCAGTACTCGCCGTAGTGGTCGTCCCCGAAGGCGGCGGCGAGCGAGGTGCGCAGGCCGAGGCGGGCGAGGGCGGTGGCCATGTTGGCGACGCCGCCGGGGCTGGAGCCCATGCCCCTGGCCCAGGACTCGGTGCCGCGCACGGGGGCGCAGTCGAGGCCGGTGAAGATGATGTCGAGGAAGACCGTGCCGGTGAGGAAGACGTCGCAGGCGGGGTCGGTGGGCTCGCGCAGGCGCACCAACGGGTCGACGCCCGCGTCGTGTTGGTGGTCTCCCCTTGGTGTGGTCACGGCAGGCTCCCCGAACTCGTGCGGATCAGGTCAAGTGTGCCCGATGGGGTCCGAGTGGCGGGTGCGGCGAGATCAAAATCGCTCGCGTCTACCCGGGGAATCAGACCCCAAACCCATAGTGACCCAGATCACATTCCGAATGCGGGGTTTCCATCCCTTTCGGGGTTCTCGGGACCCTCACGTGCTTGATACATATGTCCCGCGATCCCGTGCAACACCGGGCGCCCCTCCCCTCCCTCCCGTTCTCTGGAACGCCCATGTCGTCGCGCCCGCGTGCCCTGGGGCCTCTTGTCGCCCTGTTCACGGCCGGTTATCTCGCTCCGTATTTGCTCCCGACCGTCGTCGGCAGACTCTCCGCCGGGCTCGGCCTCACCCCGGCCCAGGCGGGCCTGGTCGGCTCGGTACTGCTCCTCTCCTCCGCCTCGGCCGGCTTCACGCTGGCCGCGCGCGTGGAACGGCTCGGCCCGCGCCGGGCGGCCCGTATCGGCCTCCTCGCGATGGTCGCCGGCTACGGCTCGGCGGCGCTGACCATGAGCGTTCCGCTTGTGGTCGGCGGCGCGGTCGTGGGCGGCTTCGGCTCCGGTACGACGCTGGCCGTGGCCGCGTCCGGCATCGCTGCCCAGCGGGACCCCCACCGGGCCTCGACGCTGGGCCTGCTCGCCGTCTCGGCGACGGCCGGCGCGCTCTACCTCTCGCTCCCCCACCTCGGCAGCGGCCACGCGCTGCCGTTCGCGTCCATCGCGGTCGCGGCGGCGCTGGTCTGGCCGCTGACGGGCGGCCTCGCGGGCGGCTCGACCGGCGGGATCAGGCGCCCGGCCACGGAGCCGGCCAAGGGCGGGGGCGCGGGATCCCCGCTCCCCCACCGGCGCTCCGGTCTCGTACTCGCCGGGGCGATCCTGTGCTGGTCCTTGGCGCAGAACGCCCTCTGGGGTGTCAGCGGCCGGATCGGGCTCACCCAGGCCGGGCTGAGCGAGGTCACCGTCGGCGCCGTCTTCGCCGTGGCGCTGGGGGCCGGGCTCGCGGGCGTCACGGCCGCGGGAGCGCTCGGCTCGCGGATCGGCCGGGCCGCGCCGGTCGGGGCGGGCACGGTGATCATCGCCGTGTGCGTGCTGGTCAGCTCGCGCGCGGAGAGCCTGCCCGCCTTCGCGACCGGCGAGATCCTCTGGAACGTCTTCTACCCGGTCGTCCTGTCGTACCTGCTCGGTCTCGCCGCCTCCCTCGACCCGCGCGGCCGCTGGGCCGTGCTGGTGGGCTCGGCGTCCTCCCTGGGCGTGGCCTGCGGCCCGGTCACCGGCAGCGTCCTGTCCGAGCAGGCCGGATACCCGGGCATGGGCCTGGTCCTGTGCGTCCTGCTCCTGCTGGTGGCTGTCCCGATGACGGCGGTCGCCCTGCACACCTCCGGCCGCCCGCTGGTCCCCGGCTCCGTCCGCCGCCGCGGCGGCGCCCCGGCGGCGGTGCTCGCCGGCACGACAACCGCCGCGACGGGCCTGGTGCCGCAGATGGGCGCCCCGGAGCAGGAGGTCACCGAGATCCCGGTCCCCTCCCGGCGCCGGGCCGACCGCCGCGCCTTCCGCCTGGCCCGCCCGAGCGACCGGGGCTGAGCGCCCGTTTCCCGACCCGGGGCACCGACCCCGGACCCCGCGCCTCGGGGCCGGAGGCCGTACAGGGCGTCCGGGGCGGAGCCCCGGGTCGAGAAGGGGCGGGGCGGGGTGGGGAAGGAGCCCGCCGCAGGCGCCCCATCCCGCACACCCCGCCCTCTACTCCGCGTCGAAGTCGTACGCCTCGACCTCGGCCAGGTACCGCGCCCTGCGGTCCTCGTCGTCGTCGAGGAACGACGCCTCGAACGAGTTGCGGGCCAGCGTCCGCAGCTGTTCCCGGTCAAGACCCAGCGCGCCCCTCACCGCGTCGAACGTGTCGCCCACGTAGCCGCCGAAGTACGCCGGGTCGTCGGAGTTGACCGTCGCCATCAGGCCCGCGCCCAGCATCGCCGCCAGCGGGTGGTCCTCCAGGACGTCGATCGCCCGGAGCCGTACGTTCGACAGCGGGCAGAGCGTGAGCGGCACCCGCTCACGCACGAGCCGCTCCACCAGCTCCGGGTCCTCCATGCAGCGCAGCCCGTGGTCGATCCGCTCCACACCGAGGACGTCCAGCGCCTCGCGGATGTACGCCGGCGGGCCCTCCTCGCCCGCGTGGGCGACCTTGCGCAGACCGAGCGCCTCGGCCGCCGCGTACACCTCGCGGAACTTCGACGGCGGGTGGCCCACCTCCGCCGAGTCCAGGCCGACGCCCGTGATCCGGTGCAGGTAAGGCCGCGCGGCCTCCAGCGTCGCCATCGCCGACTCGGCGGACTCGTCGCGAAGGAAGCACATGATCAGCCACGTCGAGACGCCGTGCCTCTCCTCGGCCCGGTCGAGGGCGCGGGCCAGCCCCTCGATCACCGTCCCGATCGGCACCCCCCGGGCCGTGTGGGCCTGCGGGTCGAAGAAGATCTCCGCGTGCCGCACCCCCTGCGCCGCGGCCCGCGCCAGATACGCGTCGGCCAGCTCGGTGAAGTCCTCGGTCGTGTGCAGGACGGCCATCAGCTCGTAGTACAGGTCCAGGAAGGACTGCAGATCGCTGAAGAGGTACGCCTTGCGCAGCTCCTCGGTGTCCGCGTACGGCAGGGTGACGCCGTTGCGCGCGGCGAGCGCGAACGCCAGCTCGGGTTCGAGGGTGCCTTCGATGTGGAGGTGGAGTTCGGCCTTGGGGAGGGGCATGGATCTATCTTTTCGGTAGGGGGACCCTCATGAGGTCCTGGGCAATGCTCAGCTCGCCGTCGAACCCGGCCGCCCGCGCCTGCCGTTCGAACTCGGCGGGATCGCCGTACCGCTGCGAGAAGTGGGTCAGCACGAGGTGCCGCACCCCCGCGTCGCGCGCGACGGCGGCGGCCTGTCCGGCCGTCAGATGGCCGTGGTCGGTGGCGAGCCGGACGTCCTCGTCGAGGAAGGTCGACTCGATGACGAGCATGTCGGCGCCCTCGGCGAGCACGTGCACGCCGTCGCAGAGCCGGGTGTCCATGACGAACGCGAACCGCTGGCCGCGCCGGACCTCGCTGACCTCGTCCAGCGTCACCCCGTCCAGGACGCCCTCGCGCTGGATCCGGCCGACGTCCGGGCCCTTGATGCCGTGCGCGGCGAGCCGCTCGGGCAGGATGCGGCGCCCGTCGGGCTCGGTGATCCGGTAGCCGTACGACTCCACCGGGTGCGAGAGCAGGTACGCGTCGAGGGTGTACGTGTCGGACACGGCGAGGGGCCCGTCGGCGGCCACCGGGGCCTCCGTCAGCTTGACCGTCTCGCGGTAGGCCGTCGCGTACCGCAACCGCTCGAAGAACCGCTGCCCGCTCGCCGGGTAGTGCGCGGTGACGGGGTGCGGGACCTGGTCGAGGTTGATCCGCTGGATCACCCCGGCCAGGCCGAGCGAGTGGTCGCCGTGGAAGTGCGTGACGCAGATCCGGTCGATGTCGTGCGCGGCGACCCCGGCCCGCAGCATCTGGCGCTGGGTGCCCTCACCGGGATCGAACAGGATGCCCTGACCGTCCCAGCGCAGCAGATAGCCGTTGTGGTTGCGGTGCCGGGTCGGGACCTGGCTGGCGGTCCCGAGCACGACGAGTTCACGTACGGACACGGCTTATCCGGGGGGCCAGTTGAGGCCGCGGCCGCCGAGGACGTGCGCGTGGGCGTGGAAGACGGTCTGGCCCGCGCCGACCCCGGTGTTGAAGACGATCCGGAATCCGGTGCCGTCGACCTTCTCCTGCGCGGCGATCTCGCCGGCCTCGCGCAGCACGTCGGCGGCGATGGTCGGCGCGGCGGCGGCGAGGCTGGCGGCGTCGGGGTAGTGGACGCGCGGGATGACGAGCACGTGCGTGGGCGCCTGCGGGTTGATGTCCCGGAAGGCGAGGGTCGTCTCCGTCTCGCGCACGATCGTCGCCGGCACCTCCCCGTCCGCGATCTTGCAGAACAGGCAGTCGCTCTGCGGCTCTCCGGCCATGGCCCGGGCCTCCTCGCCTTGGATGATCGGTTACTCCGGCATCGTATCGGCCGTGTCACCGACCGCGCTCGGCCGCGGGGGCGCGGCGCTGCAGGGCGGAACGGCTCACCCAGTAGGTGATGATCACGGCCCAGAAGCACGGGAAGCCGAGTGCCACGACGACGGAGGGACCCAGCGTCCCCACGGCCATCGACACCACCGAATGAAGCGCGAGCAGTCCGACGGAGATCGCCATGGCGAGCACCGGCCGGCAGTTGCGCGCGACGAGGAGCAGCGGGCGGCGCAGCCGCGGCGGGACGCGCCGGGCCATCCACACCGCCCAGCATGCCCAGCCGCCGACGAGGACGACCGCGCCGATCAGGTACGGGACGAGGGCGTCCGCGCCCGACCCGCCGTTCCGCAGCGGCGCCCCGCCGAGGCCGGCGGCGAAGAAGCCGAGCAGGGCCACCCAGCGGGCGCCCGCGGCGGTGCCCCAGGCCATGGTCTCCAGGTTGTGGCGGGCCTGCCGGTCGTTGATGTCGAGCGCCGCGGACTCGACGAAACCCTCGGCGGCCTTCGTCCACGCCCCCGGCCGGAGCCAGCGGCGGCGCAGATGCAGCAGGGAGAGGTTGTTGTGCGCCTCGCTGTTCTCCGGGTTGAGGCTCAGCGCCGTCTCGTAGGCCTGCTGGGCGACGCGATGGTTGCCGGTGCGCTGGGCGGTGAGGCCGACGAGGAAGTGGGCGTCGCTCTCCTCGGGGGCGAGCGCGACGGCGGCCCGCGCCGCTTCGTACCCCTCGCGCCGGCGCTCGACGCGGACGGACCGGTCGAGGACTGTGGCGAGGGCGTAGTGGCTGCCCCAGTACCGCGGGGCCAGTTCGACGGCGTACCGGGCGGACCGCTCCGCCTCCTCGTACCGCTTCAGCGCGAGCAGGACGTGGGTGCGCATCAGCCAGGCCGGAAGCGAGTCGGGTTCGGCGAGCAGAGCCGCCTCGATCGATTCGAGGGCCTCCCGCTCGCGCGACAGCCGGTGCCGGCAGCGGGCCAGCAGGACGAGCGCGGAGGCGTCCTGCGGGTCGGTGGCCAGATGCTGCGCGGCGAGCGCGGCGGCCTGCTCGTACCGTCCGACGTCGAAGAGAGCGTCGGCCCGGGCCAACGCGGGGCTCATCAGACCTTGTTCCGGTCGTGCGTGATGCTGAGCAGGTTCGGTACGAGTCCGAGCCAGAACAGGACCTGGGGAACGGTCCGGTCGGTCCACGGCACGAGGACGATCAGCAGGGCGCAGAGCGTGGCGAGGACGGCCTGCCCGAGGACGACCCGGGGCCAGAACAGCCGCCGCACGAGGGCGCGTACGGTCAGCTGGGCGCCGGTGCGCATCCGCTGATAGCGGCGCAGGGCGCCGAAGCCCCACACCGCCGCCATCAGCGCGAGCGCCCAGAGCCGGGTGCCGAGGTGGACCGGGAGTTCCTTCGCGTCCTCGCCGTCGGTCGGGAAGACGTCGACGACGACGCCCGCCATGACCAGGCAGAGCAGCGCGAGCCACCGGGTGCCGCGCAGCATCCGGTAGACGGCCTTGTCGAGGTCCCTGCGCAGCCAGTTGGCGTCGGGCGCGGCGGCGAGACCGCCGGCGTACAGGTCGGCGGCCTGCGCGACGGAGGTGCCGGGCTTGGCGGCCTCCTCCTCGGTGGCCGTCGTCACGGCGAGGGTGTTGGTGGGGTCGATCCGCAGGAGCTGCCGGATGGCCTCGTCGGCGAGGTCGGGGCGCCGGTTGAAGAGGGCGAGCTTGTACAGGGCCTCCCACGCGCGGGTCTCGTCCGGTCCGAGCCGGACGGCCTCCTGTGCCTCCGCGAGCCCTTCGACGACCGCCGCCGCGTCGCCTCCGGGGAACCGGTCGCGCACGAAGGGCATCAGCTCGGCGCGCACGGCACGCGGCGCCCAGTAGTGCGGGTCGAGACGGATGGTCTCCCGCATCGCCTCTTCGGCGTCGTGGGCCCGCCCCTCCCGGCGTAGCGCGACGCCGCGGATGTAGTGCCCGAAGGCGAAGTCGGGTGCGTGGGTCAGCGCCGCGTCCGCGGCTGCGAGGCCCTCGGCGGGCCGCTCCTCGGCGATCAGGCAGCGAGCGAGCAGCAGCAGGGCGTGGGGGTCGTCGGGGGTCTCGGCGATGCATCGGGCGACCCGTTCCCGGCTCTCGCTGTACCGGCCCATGTCGTACAGCAGCTCGGCCTGTTCGAACTGCGGGTGCTTCACGCTCACAGCTTCCGCTTCTTCTTCAGATAGGTGACCAGGTCGTCGTACATGCCTCCGTCGTTGGCGAACATCGCCACGTTGCGGGCGGAGGCGAACCAGGACTCGCTGGAGGGCTTGATCTGCTTCGCCGCGCCCAGCAGGTCCTTCATGTTGATCATGCGTACGGTGCCGGTGCGGGCGGAGTCGAGGAGCGCGGACTCGGCGGCCGTATCGCAGAGATGGGCGAGGTCGGCACCGGAGAAGTCCTCGGTGACCTTGACGAGTCTGCCGAGGTCGACCGACTCGATGGGGCGTTCGCGCAGGTGGTAGTGGAGGATCGCCTCGCGGGCCGGGGCGTCGGGCGGCAGGACGAGCAGGGTCCGGTCGAGGCGGCCGGGGCGGCGCAGCGCGAGGTCCACGTCCCAGGGGACGTTGGTGGCGGCGAGCACGAAGACGCCCTCGTTCTCCGCCCCGTCGATGCCGTCGAGCTCGGTGAGGAGCTGGTTGACGACGTTGCGCAGCCCGCCGTGGTGCGTATGGGAGCGCTTGGCGCCGAGGGCGTCCAGCTCGTCGAGGAAGACGACGCAGGGTGCCTGGGCGCGGGCGCTCTCGAAGAAGTCGTGGACGTTCTTCTCGGACGTGCCGAGATACATGTCGAGGATGTCGGAGAGCGAGATCGACATGAAGCTCGCCCCGAGTTCACCGGCGACGGCGCGCGCGATGAAGGTCTTGCCGCAGCCGGGCGGGCCGTAGAGGAGGAGGCCGCCGCGCAGGGACTTGCCGTAGAGCTTGCGGAGTTCGGGGTTGCGCATGGGGGCGAGGAAGGCGGCCTCCAGGCGGTCCTTGACCTCCTGCATGCCACCGACGTCGGCGAGGCGTACGGAGCCGGGGGCGTCGACGTCCCAGGCGGAGGCGTCCCCTGGGTCGCCGCTGCCGTCGGCGGTGAGCGGCTGCTCCAGGTCGTCGCCGGTACCGCTGCCGCTCTGGACGAACCGGGGCCCGACGAGATCCCCGACCTCCTGCTCGGCCGCTTGCCAGTCGAAGGGGGAGGGAGGGGCGGGGGTCCCGGGGACGGCCGGGGCGGCGTCGGCGACTGGGGCCGCGTCGGCGGCGGGGGCCGTGGCGGCCGCGGGGGCTTCCTCGGCCGCGCGGGCCGTGTCGGCCGTGGGGGCTACCTGGGCCGGGGCGGGCAGTCCCATCGCGCGGACCATCAGCGCGCGGGCCGCCTCGTCGCCCGGCGCGTGCTGGAGCGCGACCGCGGCCTCGGTGACGGCCTCGTCGCCCCGCCCCTCGGCGAGCAGCAGTTCGGCGAAGTGGAGCCGCAGGGGCACGTCTTCGGGCGCGGCGGCGACCGCGACGCGCAGGCTACGGATCAGGGGAGACTCGTCGGACATGCGGTCACCCTATGAACCGACCCGCCTCACGCGCCCACCGGGTTCCCGGAATTCCGGTTGCCGGACCCCCGGGTTCCCGGCATAGCGTGCGCAGATGAGTCGACGAGAACGCGTACCGCGCAGGCTGGTGGTGGACGGCACGGTCTGGCTCTGGTCGGTCGGGCATCTGCATCCGCCCTGCCGGGAACTGCTGACCCTGCGCCGCGCCGACGCCCCGCACGCCCAACTGCGCCTGGTCTTCCAGGAGGGCCCGGGCCGGGTGACGCAGGGCGGGTACATGGGCGCCGGTCAGGTCGCGGACACCAAGGACGGCTACCTCAACCTCAACGAGCCCGGGGTGGTGCGCCGTTTCCTCGACGAGGCCACGAAACGCGACCTCCTCCCGACGACCCACGGCCTCCACGAGACGGACTGCTGGCCGCTGTTCGACGCGCTGGTGTCAGCCTGAGTGGCGCGCTCTACTCGGCGTCGAGCTGATGGTCGGCCCAGACGTAGCTCGCGGGGAGCAAGTCGGTGATGAGGACGGTTCGGACGCGCTCGTGTTCGCCGACGATGACCTTGAGGGTGGGGAAGTAGTCGAGGAGGACCTGACGGCACCGGCCGCACGGGGGCACTACCCCCCGGTCACGGTCGCCCACGGCGACGATCGTGTCCAGCTCGTACGCGCCCTGGGCGGCTGCCGCGCCGATGAGGACCAGCTCGGCGCACGGGCCTCCCGTGAAGTGGTAGGCGTTCACCGCGGTGATGATCCGGCCGTCCAGCGCACGGGCCGCGGCCGCCATGGTGTGGTTGTCGCCCCGGCAGCGAGTGCGAGCGAGGTGCGCCGCGGCCTGGATGAGTTCGTGGTCGACGGGGTGGATCTGCTCGGTCATCTTCTCTGCCCCTAGCTCCAGCGGCCCGTACGGCCGAGGAGCAGCGCGGTGGCCGCCGTACCGGCCGTGGAGGTACGCAGAACGCTGCGGCCCAGCCGGTACGGCTTCGCGCCCGCCGCCTCGAACGCCGCCAACTCCTCGGGCGAGACGCCCCCTTCGGGCCCGACGACGAGCACGATCTCGCCACCGGCGGGAAGGGGCGCGTCGGCGAGCGCGCCGCTCGGGTGGTCCCGGTCCTCGTGCAGGACGGCGGCGAAGTCGGCGCCCGCGAGGAGCGTGGCGACCTGCTTGGTGGTCATCGCGTCGGCGACCTCGGGGAAGCGCGTGCGGCGCGACTGCTTCCCCGCCTCGCGCGCGGTCGCCCGCCACTTGGCGAGCGCCTTCAGACCGCGGTCGCCCTTCCACTGCGTGATGCAGCGGGACGCGGCCCAGGGCACGATCGCGTCGACGCCGGTCTCCGTCATGATCTCGACGGCCAACTCGCCCCGGTCGCCCTTCGGCAGAGCCTGGACGACGGTGATACGGGGAGCGGGCTCGGGATCCTCGTACGCTCCCGAGACCTGGACCGTCAGCTGGTCCTTGCCCTCGGCGGTGAGCACGACGCAGTCGGCCCAGGCGCCCCGCCCGTCCGTGAGGACGAGCTCCTCTCCCTCGCGCATCCGCTTCACGGAGACGGCGTGGCGGCCCTCGGGACCGTCGAGGAGGAAGGTGCCGGGGCCGGGGACGGCCTCGACGACGAAGACGGGTGCGGTCATGAGGCGCTCCTGTGGGCCTGCGCGGTGAGTGCGGTGTCGAGTTCGGCGGCCAGCACCTCGACCAGCTGGCCGGCCGGGAGATCGCGGGCCAGCCGGTGTCCCTGGCCGGCCCACAGGGCCATGCCCTGCGCGTCGCCCGCGGTGGCGGCGGCTTTGCGGAGGGGCGCGGTGAGGTGGTGGATCTCGGGGTAGGCGGCGGGGGCATACGGCCCGTGCTCGCGCATGAAGCGGTTGACGAGCCCGCGCGCCGGGCGGCCGGAGAAGGCCCGGGTGAGCTCGGTGCGGACGAAGAGGGGGTTGGTCAGGGCCTGCTTGTGCAGCGTGTGCGCGCCCGACTCGGGGCACACGAGGAACGCGGTGCCGAGCTGGGCGGCGTCGGCCCCCGCGGCGAGGACCGCGGCGATCTGCGCCCCGCGCATGATCCCGCCGGCCGCGACGATCGGCAGCCGCACGGCCTCCCGGACCTGGGTGATGAGCGTGAGGAGTCCGGTCCCTGCGAGCGCGGCGTCCGGGTCGTCGCGGTGCGTGCCCTGGTGTCCGCCGGCCTCCACGCCCTGCACGCAGACCGCGTCGGCGCCGGCCCGCTGGGCGGCCTGGGCCTCGTCGGGCGAGGTGACGGTGACGATCGTGTACGTACCGGCGCGGGCGAAGGCGTGGAACGTGTCCCGGTCGGGGCAGCCGAAGGTGAACGAGACGACGGGGACCGGGTCTTCGAGCAGGATCGCGAGCTTGGCGTCGTAGGCGTCGTCGCGCCCGTTGTCGGGGTCGCCGAGGGACGTCTCGTACCAGGTGGCCTCGCCGGCGAGCTGGTGCCGGTACACCTCGACGGCCGCGGGGTCGCCCGGCTGCCCGCCGGGCGGCATGAAGAGGTTGACGCCGAAGGGCTGCCCGGTCAGCCCGCGCACCTGCTTGATCTCCTGGTACAGCCCGCCGGCGGTCTTGTACCCCCCGGCGAGGAACCCGAGCCCGCCGGCCTCGCACACGGCCCCTACGAGCTCCGGGCAGGACGCTCCACCCGCCATGGGGGCCTGCACGATCGGGTATCGGGAGAGATCGTTCAGCGCGGTGGACATGCAGGCATCGTGTCATACGGAAGGGCGGCATCCGCCCTGCGGATACCGCCCTTCCAGGCACGACACGACCGGTCCTACCGGCCGTTGAACGCGTCCTTCAACCGCGAGAACAGCCCCTGCTGCCCCGGCTGGAACTGACCTGTCGGCCGCTCCTCGCCGCGCAGCTTCGCCAGTTCGCGCAGCAGCCGCTCCTGCTCGGCGTCGAGCTTCGACGGCGTCGTCACCTCGACGTGCACGATCAGGTCGCCACGGCCGCCACCGCGCAGGTGCGTGATGCCGCGCCCGTGCAGCGGGATCGACTGGCCGGACTGGGTGCCCGGGCGGATGTCGACCTCCTCCACCCCGTCGAGCGTCTGCAACGGCACCTTCGTGCCGAGGGCACCCGCCGTCATCGGGATGGTGACCGTGCAGTGCAGGTCGTCGCCCCGCCGCTGGAAGGTCTCGTGCGGGACCTCGTGGATCTCGACGTACAGGTCGCCGGCGGGGCCGCCGCCGGGGCCGACCTCGCCTTCGCCCGCGAGCTGGATGCGTGTGCCGTTGTCGACACCGGCCGGGATCTTCACGGTGAGCGTGCGCCGCGAGCGGACCCGTCCGTCGCCCGCGCACTCGGGGCACGGGGTCGGGACGACGGTGCCGAAGCCCTGGCACTGGGGGCAGGGGCGCGAGGTCATGACCTGGCCCAGGAAGGACCGCGTGACCTGCGAGACCTCACCGCGGCCGCGGCACATGTCACAGGTCTGGGCGGACGTGCCGGGCGCGGCGCCCTCGCCCGAACAGGTCGTACAGACGACGGCCGTGTCGACCTGGATGTCCTTGGTCGTGCCGAAGGCGGCCTCGTTGAGGTCGATCTCCAGCCGGATCATGGCGTCCTGGCCGCGGCGCGTGCGCGAGCGCGGCCCGCGCTGCGACGCCGTACCGAAGAACGCGTCCATGATGTCCGAGAAGTTCCCGAAGCCGCCCTGGCCGAAGCCACCGGCTCCACCGCCGCCGCCGGACGCGGACAGCGGGTCGCCGCCGAGGTCGTAGACCTGCTTCTTCTGCGGGTCCGACAGCACCTCGTAGGCGGCGTTGATCTCCTTGAACCGCTCCTGCGTCTTCGGATCGGGATTGACATCCGGGTGCAGCTCGCGGGCGAGCCGCCGGAATGCCTTCTTGATCTCGTCCTGGGACGCGTCGCGGCGTACGCCGAGTACGGCGTAGTAGTCCGTGGCCACTTACGACTCCGCCAGGATCTGTCCGACGTAACGTGCCACTGCGCGTACCGCTCCCATCGTTCCGGGGTAGTCCATGCGGGTCGGTCCGACCACGCCGAGTTTGGCGACTGCCTCGTCGCCCGAACCGTAGCCGACCGCGACGACGGACGTGGAGGTGAGGCCCTCATGGGCGTTCTCGTGCCCGATCCGTACGGTCATGCCCGAGTCCTTGGCCTCGCCCAGCAGCTTGAGGAGCACGACCTGCTCCTCAAGGGCTTCGAGGACGGGCCTGATCGTGAGGGGGAAGTCATGGCCGAAGCGGGTGAGATTGGCGGTGCCGCCGATCATCAGCCGCTCCTCATGCTCCTCCACCAGGGTTTCGAGCAGGGTCGCGAGCACGGTCGAGACCGTGCCGCGGTCCTCCGTCTCCTCGAAGGACTCCGGAAGATCCTGCACCAATTGCGGCACGTCCGCGAAACGGCGGCCGACGACCCGGCTGTTGAGCCGGGCGCGCAGGTCCGCGAGTGAGGTCTCGCCGAACGGTGCCGGGCAGTCGATGACGCGCTGCTCGACCCGGCCGGTGTCCGTGATCAGCACGAGCATCAGCCGGGCGGGGGCCAGCGAGAGCAGCTCCACGTGCCGGACCGTCGAGCGCGTCAGCGACGGGTACTGCACGACGGCGACCTGGCGGGTCAGCTGCGCGAGCAGCCGGACCGTACGCCCGACGACGTCGTCGAGGTCGACGGCTCCGTCGAGGAAGTTGTGGATCGCACGCCGCTCGGGCGTCGACAGAGGCTTGACGCCGGCGAGCCGGTCGACGAAGAGCCGGTAGCCCTTGTCGGTCGGGATACGTCCGGCGCTGGTGTGAGGCTGGGCGATATAGCCCTCGTCCTCCAGGACGGCCATGTCGTTGCGCACGGTGGCGGGCGAGACGCCGAGCTTGTGGCGCTCCGTGAGCGCCTTGGAGCCGACCGGCTCCTCCGTCCCGACATAGTCCTGGACGATGGCGCGCAGCACCTCGAGTCTGCGTTCGCTGAGCATCGCGCACACCTCCAGCTGTCGTATCGGTTGCTCCGCATTTGGCACTCGCCCTGTTCGAGTGCCAGGAATCCCCCGGCCAGTGTACGGCGGCGGGCATCGCTCCTGGCAAGGAGGCCGCTCGGAGGTCGCGTCGTTGCGGATAGCGTCGCGGTATGGATGCCGATTGGGAAGAGTACGGCTGGGAGCGGCTCGGTAACGGGGTGGGGAGGCGGCGGCTGCCCGGCTGGGACGCCACGGTGGGCCTGGTCATCGGCGAGGAGGCCGTCCTCCTGTACGACACGGGCTCGACGCTCGCCGAGGGCGCGGAGCTGCGGGCTCAGGCGGAGGCGCTCACGGGCGGCCGGAGAGTGACGCACATCGCACTGAGCCACCCCCATTTCGATCATGTGCTGGGCACGGCGGTGTTCGCGGGGGCGGAGGTGTTCGGCGCGGTGGGCGTGGACGAGCTGCTGCGACGGGAGCGGGACGCGCTGCGGGAGGACGCGGTACGGCAAGGGGTGGAGGAGTGGGCAGCCGCGGAGGCGGCCGACATGCTCGTGGCGCCGCACCACTCGGTCTCCGGGGAGTGGACGCTCGACCTGGGGGGCCGCCAGGTGCTGCTGGCGAACATCGGCCCGGGCCACACGGCGCACGATCTGGCGCTCTTCGTGCCCGGCGTGCCGGAGGTCGTCTTCTGCGGCGATCTGGTGGAGGAGTCGGGAGAGCCCCAGGCGGGCCCGGACGCGCTGCCGTCACGCTGGCCGGCGGCCCTGGACCGGCTGCTGGCGCTGGGCGGGGAGGGCGCGGTGTACGTGCCGGGGCACGGGGCGGTGGTGGACGCGGCCTTCGTACGGCGCCAGCGCGATGAGCTGGCACGGCGCTTCTCCGTCGCATAACGTCGCCCGAATGCGCAGCTACAACCCGGACCTGACGCCCCCTTGGAAGCGATCCGCCCCGGTGCCGGAGGTACCGGCGGAGGTGGACCTCGTGGTGGAGGAGGTCTCCACGGGCTTCTGCGGGGCGGTGATCCGCTGCGAGGCGGGCACGGTGACCCTGGAGGACCGCTTCGGCAAGCACCGCGTGTTCCCGATGGAACCGCGGGGCTTCCTGCTGGAGGGCAAGGTGGTCACGCTGACCCGCCCTTCGGCCACCCCGACGCGCCCCACTCGTACGGCCTCGGGCTCGGTCGCCGTCCCGGGCGCGCGGGCCCGGGTGGCGCGGGCCGGCCGGATCTACGTGGAGGGCCGGCACGACGCGGAGCTGGTGGAGCGGGTCTGGGGCGACGACCTGCGGATCGAGGGCGTGGTGGTGGAGTACCTGGAGGGCATCGACGACCTCCCGGCGATCGTCGCGGACTTCGCCCCGGCGGCGGACGCACGGCTGGGCATCCTGGTCGACCACC
Source organism: Streptomyces sp. NPDC012508 (assembly GCF_042902595.1). NCBI lineage: Bacteria > Bacillati > Actinomycetota > Actinomycetes > Kitasatosporales > Streptomycetaceae > Streptomyces > Streptomyces sp. NPDC012508. The sequence goes on along the minus strand of NZ_JBIBEO010000005.1, from coordinate 508,709 downwards.
TGGTGCCGGGCTCGAAGGAGTCCCGCATCGCGGCACAGGTCTCGTCCCCGGACGTCCTGATCGTGGGCCACCCGTACATCGACGTCTGGGAGGCGGTGAAACCGTCGTCGGTGGGCATCGCGGCATGGCCGGTGATCCCCCGGGGCCAGGACTGGAAGACGGGCGTCTGCCAGGCGCTGGGCTGGCCGCAGAACACGGGAGCGGCCTGGCAGCACATCCTGTCCAAGGTCCACACCTACAAGGACCTGGAGCCGTCGCTCCTGGGCCGAGTGGAAGAACTGATCGACTTCGTCACAGCCCCCTGACCCCACCCGCCACCCGTTGTGGGCGCCGTTCAGCGGCCGGCGCCCCCACACGGTTGTGGGCGCCGTTCAGCCCCACCCGTTGTGGGCAATCGTTCCGCAGGGCGGAACGGGTGGGCACAACCCCACAGGGCCGGCGCCTTCCTCGGGCCCCGGCACAGGGGCGGCGCCGACTCGGGCCCCCGGAACAGGGGCGGCGCTCCTCGAACCCGCACAGGGGCACCTGCACAGGGGCACCGCCCCACCCGGGCGCCCTAGTCCACCAGGTCCCGAACCACCGCGTCCGCCAGCAACCGCCCCCGCAGCGTCAGCACCGCCCGCCCCGCCGCGTACGGCTCCGCCGCGAGGAGCCCGCCCGCGAGCGCCTTCTCCGCGGCCGCGAGGCCCACGGGCCGCAGGAGCTCCAGCTCCACGCCCTCCCGGAGCCGCAGCTCCAGGAGCACCCGCTCCACGCGCCGGTCCTCCGCCGAGAGGACCTCGCGCCCCGCCCCCGGCGACCTCCCGGAGGAGAGCGCCGCCGCGTACGCCCCCGGATGCTTCACGTTCCACCACCGCACACCGCCCACGTGCGAGTGCGCCCCCGGCCCCGCGCCCCACCAGTCGGCGCCGCGCCAGTACAGCTCGTTGTGCAGGCACCGCCCGGCCTCCGACGTGGCCCAGTTCGAGACCTCGTACCACTCGAAGCCGGCCTCCGCGAAGACGGAGTCGGCGATCAGATACCGGTCCGCGTGCACGTCGTCGTCCGTCATCGGCACCTCGCCGCGGCGGATCCGCCGCGCCAGCTGCGTTCCCTCCTCGACGATCAGCGCGTACGCGCTGACATGGTCGGGACCCGCCCCGATCGCCGCCTCGAGCGACGCACGCCAGTCGTCGTCGGACTCCCCCGGCGTCCCGTAGATCAGGTCCAGGTTGACGTGCTCGAAGCCCGCCGCCCGCGCCTCCGCGACGCACGCCTCGGGCCGCCCCGGGGTGTGTGTCCGGTCGAGGACCTTCAGGACGTGCTGCCGGGCGCTCTGCATGCCGAAGGAGATCCGGTTGAAGCCTCCGGCCCTCAGCTCCGCCAGGTACGCCGGATCCACCGACTCCGGATTCGCCTCCGTGGTCACCTCGGCGTCGTCCGCGAGCCCGAACTCGTCCCGGATCGCTCCCAGCATCCGTACGAGATCACCGGCCGCGAGCAGCGTCGGCGTGCCGCCGCCGACGAAGACGGTCCGCACCGGCCGCGGGTCGTCGCCCAGCACCTTCCGGGCGAGGCGTATCTCCTCGACGACCTGCCCCGCGTAGTTGTCCCGGGAGGCGAGCACGCCTCCGGCACCGCGCAGCTCGCTCGCGGTGTACGTGTTGAAGTCGCAGTAGCCGCAGCGGGTCGCGCAGTACGGCACATGCAGATAGAACCCGAGCGGCCGCTCCCCGGCCCCTTCCAGGGCGTGCGCGGGCAGCACCCCGTCCTCGGGCATGGGCTCACCATCGGGCAGTACGGAAGGCATGAGCCCATTGTCCCGTACTGCCCGAGGTAAGCCGCCGGCCTGTGGACAACCGGCCGGCCACGGCCGGCTGCCCCGCGGCGGTTACGCCTCCCGCGCCCCCGCGTACATCTCCTCGATCAGGTCCTTGTACGTCCGCTCGACCACCGGTCGCTTCATCTTCAGCGACGGGGTCAGCTCACCGTGCTCGACGTCCAGGTCCCGCGGCAGCAGCCGGAACTTCTTGATCGTCTGCCAGCGCTGCAGGCCCTCGTTGAGCCGGTCCACGTACCCCTGGACCATCGCCTGCGTCTGCGGCGCCGCCATGACCTCCGCGTACGCCTTGCCGCCGAGGCCGTTCTCGGCGGCCCAGCCGAGGATGGCGGGCTCGTCGAGCGCGATGAGCGCGGAGCAGTAGTTCCGGTCGGCGCCAAGGACGACGATGTTGGAGACGAACGGGCAGACGGCCTTGAACTGGCCCTCGATCTCGGTCGGCGCGATGTACTTGCCGCCCGAGGTCTTGAACAGGTCCTTCTTGCGGTCCGTGATCCGCAGGTAGCCGTCGGCGGACAGCTCGCCGATGTCCCCGGTGTGGAACCAGCCGTCCGCCTCCAGGACCTCGGCCGTCTTCTCGGGCAGGCCGTGGTAGCCCTCCATGATGCCCGGGCCGCGCAGCAGGATCTCGCCGTCGTCGGCGATCCGGACCTCGCAGCCGGGCAGCGGCTTGCCGACCGTGCCGGTGCGGTAGGCCTCGCCCGGGTTGACGAAGGAGGCGGCGCTGGACTCCGTCAGGCCGTAGCCCTCCAGGATGTGGATGCCCGCGCCGGAGAAGAAGAAGCCGATCTCGGGCGCCAGCGCGACGGAGCCGGAGACGGCGGCGCGCAGCCGGCCGCCGAAGGCCTCGCGGAGCTTCTTGTAGACGAGCGCGTCGGCGACCTTGTGCTTCGCGGTGAGAGCGAAGGGCGCGGAGGCGGTGCCGGTGCGGCGGAAGTTGTCCTGGGTGACCTTGGCGTACTCGCGGGCCACTCCGGCCGCCCACTGGAAGATCTTGTACTTGGCCGCGCCGCCCTCGCGGGCCTTGGCGGCGACGCCGTTGTAGACCTTCTCGAAGATGCGGGGCACGGCGGCCATGTAGGTCGGCTGGACGACCGGCAGGTTCACGATGATCTTGTCGATGCGGCCGTCGACGGCGGTGACGTGGCCGACCTCGATCTGGCCGGAGGTGAGCACCTTGCCGAAGACGTGCGCGAGCGGCAGCCAGAGGTACTGGACGTCGTCCCCGGTGACGAGACCGGTCGCGGCGATGGCCTTGGCCATGTACGACCAGTTGTCGTGCGGGAGGCGGACGCCCTTGGGGCGGCCCGTGGTGCCCGAGGTGTAGATGAGGGTGGCGAGCTGGTCGGCGGTGATGGCCGAGACGCGCGCCTTGACCGCGTCGGCGTGCTTCTCCAGGTACGCCTGGCCGCGCTTCTCCAGATCGGCGAGGGAGAGGACCCAGTCGTCGGTCTCGACGCCCGTCGGGTCGATGACGACGACGTGGTGGAGGCCGGGCAGCTCGGCGCGGGTCTCGCGGGCCTTGGCGACCTGCGCCGCGTCCTCTGCGATCAGCACCTTGGAATCGGAGTCGGAGAGGATGAACGCCGACTCCTCGGCGTTGGTCTGCGGGTAGATCGTGGTGACGGCGGCTCCCGCGCACATCACGCCGAGGTCGGAGAGGATCCACTCCACCCGGGTGGAGGAGGCCAGGGCGACCCGCTCCTCCGCCTGCACTCCCAGGTCGATCAGACCGGCCGCGATGGCGTAGACCCGCTCGGCGGCCTGTCCCCAGCTGAGCGACTTCCACTCGTCCGGACCCTGGCCGGAAACGGCCGGTACCGGATAGCGATAGGCCTCCGCATCCGGAGTCCGCTCGACGCGCTCAAGGAAGAGGGTCGCCACGGAGGGCGGCCGGTTCTCGATCAAGGTCTGTGTGTCGCTCACGACGTCCTCCGGGCGGCGGCGATGCCTGCGGGTGGTGCGATCTGGCGGTGCGTTCTAACTGGCGAGTAACCTTCGATTCGGGGATCAGAGTAGATGGCCGAAGTCCGGCGCGTAAGTGCCTGGCGGCCGCCTCTTCATACCCGGTTGATAACAGAACGAACGCCGAACGGGCCTCCGCACTGTCCGCGCGGAGACCCGTTCGATGTATCAGTCAGCTAATCAGCCGATTACTTCTTGCTCTTGCCGCCGGCGGAGTCGTCGCTCGACAGGACGGCGATGAAGGCCTCCTGCGGGACCTCCACGGAGCCGACCATCTTCATCCGCTTCTTGCCTTCCTTCTGCTTCTCCAGCAGCTTCCGCTTACGGGAGATGTCACCGCCGTAGCACTTGGCGAGGACGTCCTTCCGGATGGCGCGGATGGTCTCGCGGGCGATGACCCGGGAGCCGATGGCGGCCTGGATGGGCACCTCGAAGGCCTGCCGCGGGATGAGCTCACGCAGCTTGGCGACGAGCCGCACGCCGTACGCGTACGCGGCGTCCTTGTGGGTGACGGCGGAGAACGCGTCGACCTTGTCGCCGTGCAGCAGGATGTCGACCTTGACCAGGCTGGAGGCCTGCTCGCCGGTGGGCTCGTAGTCGAGGGAGGCGTAGCCGCGCGTCTTGGACTTCAGCTGGTCGAAGAAGTCGAAGACGATCTCGGCGAGGGGGAGGGTGTAGCGGATCTCCACCCGGTCCTCGGAGAGGTAGTCCATGCCGAGCAGCGTGCCCCGGCGGGTCTGGCAGAGCTCCATGATCGCGCCGATGAATTCGCTCGGGGCGAGGATCGTGGCGCGTACGACGGGCTCGTACACGTCGTTGATCTTGCCCTCGGGGAACTCGCTCGGGTTGGTGACCGTGTGCTCGCTGCCGTCCTCCATGACCACGCGGTAGACCACGTTGGGGGCGGTGGCGATCAGGTCGAGACCGAACTCGCGCTCCAGGCGCTCGCGGATCACGTCCAGGTGGAGCAGGCCGAGGAAGCCGACACGGAAGCCGAAGCCGAGAGCGGCGGAGGTCTCCGGCTCGTAGACCAGCGCGGCGTCGTTGAGCTGCAGCTTGTCGAGGGCGTCGCGGAGGTCGGGGTACTCCGAGCCGTCCAGCGGGTAGAGCCCCGAGAACACCATCGGCTTCGGGTCCTTGTAACCGCCGAGGGCCTCGGTGGCGCCCTTGCTCAGGGAGGTGATCGTGTCACCGACCTTGGACTGACGGACGTCCTTCACACCGGTGATGATGTAGCCGACCTCGCCGACGCCGAGACCGTCGGACGGCGTCATCTCCGGGGAGGAGACACCGATCTCCAGAAGCTCGTGGGTGGCGCCGGTCGACATCATCCTGATGCGCTCGCGCTTGTTGAGCTGGCCGTCGACGACACGGACGTACGTCACGACGCCGCGGTAGGAGTCGTAGACGGAGTCGAAGATCATCGCGCGGGCGGGGGCGTCGGCCACACCGATCGGGGCCGGGACGTTCGCGACGACGCGGTCGAGCAGCGCCTCGACGCCCAGGCCGGTCTTGGCGGAGACCTTGAGCACGTCCTCGGGCTGGCAGCCGATGAGGTTGGCGAGCTCCTCGGAGAACTTCTCCGGCTGCGCGGCGGGCAGGTCGATCTTGTTCAGTACGGGAACGATCGTGAGGTCGTTCTCCATCGCGAGGTACAGGTTCGCGAGGGTCTGCGCCTCGATGCCCTGGGCCGCGTCGACGAGCAGGATCGTGCCCTCGCAGGCGGCCAGGGAACGCGACACCTCGTAGGTGAAGTCGACGTGCCCGGGGGTGTCGATCATGTTGAGGATGTGGGTCTTCCCCTGGCCCTCGCCCTCGGTGGGCGCCCAGGGAAGACGCACCGCCTGGGACTTGATCGTGATGCCGCGCTCGCGCTCGATGTCCATCCGGTCGAGGTACTGGGCACGCATCTGCCGCTGGTCGACCACACCCGTCAGCTGGAGCATCCGGTCGGCAAGCGTGGACTTGCCGTGGTCGATGTGCGCGATGATGCAGAAATTGCGGATCAGCGCCGGGTCGGTACGGCTCGGCTCAGGCACGTTGGTAGGAGTCGCGGGCACGCAGGGTCTCGTCTCGGGGCGATGGTCGGATCGATACGTAGGCTCCATGGTCCCACGAGTGAGCGGCTCCGCTCGGTTTGGGCGGAGGTTACGGGCCCTGATATCGTGGACAGCTGTGTCTCGTACGCCCTCTCAGCGAAGAGGCACACCTCAGAAACAACACCGAACCTGAAAAGGCTCTTTTCGTGGCGAACATCAAGTCCCAGATCAAGCGGAACAAGACGAACGAGAAGGCGCGCCTGCGCAACAAGGCCGTCAAGTCGTCGCTCAAGACCGCGATCCGCAAGGCCCGCGAGGCCGTCGCCGCGGGTGACGTCGAGAAGGCCGTCGTGGCTTCTCGCGCCGCCTCCCGCGCGCTCGACAAGGCTGTCTCGAAGGGCGTCATCCACAAGAACGCCGCCGCCAACAAGAAGTCGGCGCTGGCCACCAAGGTTGCCGCTCTGCAGGGCTGAGCCCTCTGATGTAACGCCGGACGGGACCCAGCGGGCCCTCTCTCCCGCTCCCAGCCGGCACCCCGGACTCGTGCGCGATACGCGTTCGCCACGCGTGCACGAGCCCACCATCACCACGACAAGGCCCCGCCACCTCCTTCCCCAGGAGCCCGGGGCCTTAGTCGTACCCCCCGCTCCGACCAGCGCTCACCACGAGCACCTGCCGCCGGCCGGGCCGCCGCCGGGGGCACCCGCCCAGGGGGCGGACCGCTCAGACGGCGGCACGAAGCAGCCGTGAATCCCCGGGGGCGTATGGCGCTGCCCGCCGCAGCGCAGGTACCCGAACCCACAGGACCGGGGCGCCGGCAGTACGGCGCGCAGCTGGCGTGGGCTCGCTACGGGCCGGAGCGGGAGCGCCGTGGGCAGCGGCGCGGAGCTGCCGCTTCGCGGCGGGACGGGACCGAGCCCGGGAGGCCCCACCGGCGGCGCGGAGCTGCCGCTCCGCGGCGGGACGGGACCGAGCCCGGGAGGCCCCACCGGCGGCGCGAAGCTGCCGCTCCGCGGCGGGACGAGACGGAGCCCGGGAGGCCCGGGAGGCCCGAGAGGGCCTGAGAGGAGGCCCTACCTCCGAAGCCGCGCCGCCCGCGCCACCGCGACCACTGCCTTCTCCAGCGCGTACTCCGGGTCGTCCCCGCCGCCCTTCACGCCCGCGTCCGCCTCCGCCACCGCGCGCAGCGCCAGCGACACCCCGTCCGGCGTCCAGCCCCGCATCTGCTGCCGCACGCGGTCGATCTTCCACGGCGGCATCCCCAGCTCCCGCGCCAGATCCGCCGGCCGCCCGCCCCGCGCCGACGACAGCTTGCCGATCGCCCGGACGCCCTGCGCCAGCGCGCTGGTGATCAGGACCGGCGGGACGCCGGTCGAGAGCGACCAGCGCAGCGCCTCCAGCGCTTCCGCCGCCCGCCCCTCCACCGCACGGTCCGCGACGTTGAACGACGACGCCTCCGCCCGCCCCGTGTAGTACCGCCCGACGACCGCCTCGTCGATCGTCCCCTCCACGTCCGCCGTCAGCTGCGACACCGCCGACGCCAGCTCCCGCAGGTCGCTGCCGATCGAGTCGACCAGCGCCTGGCACGCCTCGGGCGTGGCCGACCGCCCCAGCGCCCGGAACTCCTGCCGAACGAACGTCAGCCGCTCCGCGGGCTTCGTCGTCTTCGGGCAGGCCACCTCCCGCGCGCCCGCCTTGCGCGCCGCGTCGAGCAGGCCCTTGCCCTTCGCGCCGCCCGCGTGGAGCAGCACGAGCGTGATCTCTTCGACGGGCGCGTCGAAGTACCCCTTGATGTCCTTGATCGTGTCCGCGGACAGGTCCTGCGCGTTCCGCACGACCAGCACCTTGCGCTCGGCGAAGAGCGACGGACTCGTCAGCTCCGCGAGCGTCCCGGGCTGGAGCTGCTCGGAGGTGAGGTCCCGTACGTCCGTGTCGGCGTCGGCGGCCCGCGCGGCCGCCACCACCTCTTGGACGGCACGGTCGAGGAGCAGGTCCTCCTGGCCCACGGCGAGCGTGACGGGGGCGAGAAGGTCGTCGTTCGAATTCTTCCTGGTGGCCATCCCGTCCAGCATCCCACGGGCCACTGACAGCGATCCCCATGCCCGAGAATGGCGAGGTGAGTGAACGACACGTACTGGTACTGCCCGACCGCGACGCCGCCGAGGAGGTCGCCGAAGAGCTTCCCGCCCGCTTCGGGGTCGCCGAGGAACCTCAGCTCGTACGGGACGCGCTGGCCGGCGAGGACGACGCCGAGGACGCGCAGTGGCTGGTGGTCGTGGAGGACCCGGACGGCCGGCTGGACTCCGCGGCGCTCGACGAACTCGCCGCGGAGTACGAGGGCTGGCTGGAAGCACCGTAGGGACCAGGACTGCCCCTACGCGGACGGGTCCGAACCGTCCGGGGCCGAGCCGTCGGGGGCCGAGCCGTCCGAGGCGGAGCCGGAGGCAGTGGGCGCGGCAGCGGTGGCGGTGGCGGCGGCTCCACGTTCCCGCGACGGCGGTACGGCCGGCAGCTCGCCGAGCTCGATGCCGAACAGGTCCCGGTACGCCGCCCTCACCTCGTCGTCCCCGTCGAGCAGCCGCTCCTGGCGCTCCCCGCCGAACACGGTCGTGACGAGCTTGCGGCCGCTGAGGGTGATCCGGCCCTCCTCGGTGAGCCGGGAGCAGACGAGGGAGCGGGTGAAGTGCGAGTCCGGGGAGGTGCGGTGGTACCAGGCCCCGGCCGTGAAGTCGGCGAGCACGCGCGGCCGCCGCTCCAGCCGGTACTGCGGCTCGCCGTCGCGCAGCACGTCCAGGTCGCCGTCCTCGGTCTCCACGACGCGGAACGTGCCCCCGGGATCGGGCTGGTCGCCCCGTTCGTCCAGCGCCAGCGGGAAGTGGCTGTGGTCGCCGAACCCGACGTCCGCGAGCCACCGCCCCTCCTCCGCCGTCTCCACCAGGACCGCCATGTGGTCGTACGGGATGCCCAGTCGGCCGCCCTTGCCGAAGCAGCGTGCCTGAAGGAGCGTGACCGCGAAGCCGAGTTCGCGCAGCAGGACGGCGAAGGTGGAGTTGATCTCGTAGCAGAACCCGCCCCTGCCGGCCCCGACGATCTTGTCGAGCAGCGGTTTCTCCTCCAGGACGATGTCCTCGCCGAGGTGGATCGACAGGTTCTCGAAGGGGACCGCCTTCAGGTGCCGCAGATGCAGGTCGCGCAGAGCGGCCACGTCGGGACGGTCCGGCCGGGCCGCTCCGATGCGCCGCAGATACGCGTCGACCGGTACGTCCGCCGCCTCCGCCATGTCCGCCGCGCCCGCCGTGACTGCCGCGTCCGAGGCCCGCTGGGTATGAGTGGTCATGCTCCGAGTCTGCCGCCACGTCCCTCGGGCCGCCCATGAGTCGCTGGTCCTAGGTCCGATGTCCGAGACCCACGGCCCGAGGCGCCCCCGCGCCCCTTCAACTACCGTCCGGATCATGCCCGATCATGACCCGTCCATTCCTCTTCCCCGCCCCCGCTCGCAGCGCAAGGAGGACGTCCTCACCCGCCTCCGCCAGGACAACGACCTCTGGGTCGCGACCGCGTCCGCCCGCGACGAACCCTGCTTGGTGCCGCTCTCCTTCGCCTGGGACGTTCAGAACGGGCTGCCCGACCACGGGACTCTTCTGCTGTGCACGAAGCGGACCAATCCCACGGCCCGTAATCTCACCCCGAAGGGCGAGGTCCGGCTCAGCCTCGGCCACACCCGGGACGTGGTGCTGATCGACGGCACGGCCGAGCTGGTGGAGGGCACCGACCTGTCGACGGCCTCGGGCGACGCCTTCGCGGCCAAGCTGGCCTGGGATCCGCGCGACCGGCCCGCCTGGGTCTATCTCCGGGTCACCCCCAGGTCGGTGAAGGCCTGGCGTGAGGAGAACGAACTGGCCGAGCGGTTGCTGATGCGCGACGGCGAGTGGCTGGTCTGACGGCCGGCCACGGCCAGACGGCTCAGGCCGCGGGTACGGGATCCTCGGCGGGCGTGGGCAGTTCACGAGTGCGGGCGAGCGGCGAGGGCAGCAGCCACAGCACGGCGAAGAGTCCTCCGACGGTCGCGATCCACAGGGTCGGACGCAGCCCGAGGGCCGTGCCGAGCACCCCCGCGGCGAGCGCTCCGACCGGGCGGAAGCCGTGGTTGAGGGTGCGGAAGGCGCCCATCACCCGGGAGCGGATGCCGTCGGGTATCACCGCCATCTGGTACGACGCCGCGGCGATGTCGACGATCATGACGGCGACGCAGGACAGGAACTCGGCCGTGAACATCAGCGCGACGACGAGAGCGGTGGGGCCCTGGGTGAGCGGTATGAGCAGCAGCGGGGCGGTGAAGCCGACGAAGCCGAACACGATCGAAGGGCCGATCCCGAAGCGGCGTACGACCGCCCCGCTGCACGCGGCGCCGATCAGCCCACCTACCGCACCCGCGCCGAGCACGGCACCGAGAACACCCGCGCTGAGGCCCAGTTCGACGGTTGCGTAGAGCACGAAGAGCGTGTGGAACATGTAGTTGAAGAACTGGATCGTCCCGGAGGCCGCGAACAGCGCCCGCATGGACCGCTCCCGGACGAGCCAGCGCAGCCCCTCGGTGAAGTGCCCCTTGCCGACAGGCGCCGGCGGGGGCTCCACGGGTCTGATCCGGGCCAGATATCCGGCCGAGACGAGATAGGTGAGGGCGTCGGCGACCATGGCGATGGGCGCCGTCAGTACCTGCACGAGCACACCGCCCGCACTGGGGCCCGCCAGCCATGCCATCGAACGGCTGCCGTTGGTCAGTGAGTTGGCCTGCACATAGCGCTCGGGCGGGACCAGCGCCACGAACAGCGAGGCGTTGCAGGCCTCGAAGAGCACGGCCAGCGCGCCGACCCCGAAGGCCACGACGTAGAGCTGCCCGAGGGTGAGGGCGTCGAGCAGATAGGCGGCGGGGAGCGTCAGCAGCAGCGCGGCCCGTGCGAGGTCGGCCGCGATCATGGCGCGCCGTCGCTTCGCCTGCCGGTCGGCCCAGGCCCCGAGGGGGAGGTTCAGCAGCAGCGCGGGCAGCAGTTCGGCGGTCTTGAGCCAGCTCATCTCCGCGGCGTCGGCTCCGAGCACGAGCACGGCCGCCAGCGGAATCGCGATGAGGGAGATCTGGTCGCCGACGAGCGAGACGGTCTGGCCGGTCCAGTACCGCCTAAAGGTCCGCTCCCGCAGCAGCGCGGGTATGCGTTCCGCCACGCTCATCGCTCACTCCTCATCGTCGTCGCGGAGGAGTTCGGGGATCTCCTCGGGAATCTCGCGGTCCAGGTACGCGATGCGCACCACGCTGACCGGCCTGGCTCCTTCCGGCCGCAGCGAGACGTCGGACTCGCGGCCTTCGTACGGCTGCAGCAGTTCGTCGACCCGCCGGCTGAAGGCGGCCAGCTCGTCCGGCGTGAGGTAGAGCAGGGAGTCGCCGAACATCTCGGCCTCCCGCCACTCCCTCGGCAGCCGGTGCCGGTCCTTCATGGCCCGGAGGACCCGCTCGAAGTACCGTTCGGCGACCGCGGCGCTCAGCGCGTCCGCCGCCTCCGCGACCGAGGCGTCCTCGCTGTCGCCCGGCCAGTCGGTGTACCGGGCCGTCGCGCGCCAGGGCTTCTCCCTCCCCCGGCCGCCGGGCGCCTCCTCCACCAGCCCGTACTTGGCGAGTATCCGCAGGTGGTACGAGCAGCTGGCCACCGATTCCCCGGTCAGCTCGGCCGCCCGGGTCGCGGTGAAGGGTCCGCTCCGCCGCAACAGTCCGACCAGGGTCATCCGCGTCGGGTGGGCGTAGGCCCGCAGGGCGCGAGGGTCCGTGAGACTGATGCTGCGTTGCTGCTCGTCGCCGGGCGGCGTGGCCGCCGTCTCGTTCTCCGACATGATGTAAAGCTATCTTTAGAAAGACTCCTTTACAAGCATGTGTTTAGAAGGGTCGCGGCACACTCGGCACAGCCACCAGCCCGGCCCCGGCCCCCGTCACCGCGATCGCGCCGTCCCGGTCCGTCCGCAGCACCTCCGCGCCCCCGGCCCGCAGCGCCGCGACCGTCCGGGGCGAGGGGTGGCCGTACGGGTTGTCCCGGCCGGCCGACACCAGCGCCAGCCGTGGACTGACCGCGCGTATCAGCCCGGGATCCTGGTGGGCGGAACCGTGGTGGGCGACCTTGAGCACGTCCACCGGCGCGAGCCCCGGGTACGCACGCAACAGGCCCTGCTGCGCGGGCGGTTCGAGGTCCCCCAGGAGCAGCAGCCGCAGCCCCCGCTCGGTCCGGACGAGCAGCGTGACGCTGGAGTCGTTCGGACCCGACTCTTCCGCCCCCAACGCCCCGGGGAACACCCGAGGCCACAGCACCTGCCACTCCAGCGGGCCCAGGCGTCTGCGCTCTCCGGGCCCGGCGCGCACGACGGGCACTCCCGCCGCCGCGGCCGTTCGTCGCACGAACGCCGCCTGTCCCCGGGGCTCTTCGAGCCCTGTCGTCTGGATCGCCCCGACCGACCGCCCCCTGAGCACCCCGGGCAGCCCCGTGACATGGTCCGCGTGAAAGTGCGTCAGCACCACCAGGGGGACCGTGCTGACCCCGAGGTCATGCAGGCAGCGGTCCACCAGGGCCGGGTCGGGCCCCGCGTCCACGACGACCGCCGAACCGCCGCCGGCGGCGAGCACGGTCGCGTCGCCCTGTCCCACCTGGCACATCGCGAAGGCCCAGCCCGGCGGCGGCCAGCCGTTGACCAGCCGAGTCAGCGGCGGCGGTCGCACCACCGCCAGGAACAGCAGGACGGCACAGCCCGCCGCGATCCTCCGCCGGAAGGGCAGCCTCCACGCCCCGAGCACCACCAGGCCGAAGAGACCGGCCAGCAGCAGCGCGCCCCACCATCCGCCGGGCCATTCCGCCTCCGCTCCGGGCAGCGACGCACCGGCCCGGGCCACACCGGCGATCCACCCCGTGGGCCAGGCCGCGACCCTCGCCACCAGCTCCGCCGCCGGGAGCGAGAACGGGGCCAGCGCGAGCACCCCGAACCCGAGGACCGTGGCCGGCGCGACGGCCAGTTCGGCGAGCACGTTGCAGGGGATCGCGACCAGGCTCACCCGGGCGGCGAAGACCGCCACCACGGGTGCGCACACCGCCTGGGCGGCCAGAGCCGCCGCCAGCGCCTCGGCGAGCCTCCCCGGCACCCCGCGCCGTCGCAGCGCATCGCTCCAGTGCGGCGCGATCGTGAGCAGCGCCCCGGTGGCCAGGACCGAGAGCAGGAATCCGTAACTCCGCGCGAGCCACGGATCGTAGAGCACCAGGATCAGCACCGCCGCCGCCAGCGCGGGGACGAGCGACCTGCGGCGGCCCGTACCGATGGCGAGCAGGACGACCGCGCCGCAGGCCGCCGCCCGCAGCACGCTCGGGTCCGGTCGGCACACAAGGACGAAGGCGAGCGTCAGCCCTCCCCCGATGAGCGCGGTGGAGCGCAACGGGATTCCGAGCCGGGGCGCGAGCCCGCCGCGTTCCGCCCGCATCGCCGTACCCGGCCGCCCGATGAGCAGGAGCAGCACGATGGTGAGGTTGGAACCTGACACCGCGAGGAGGTGGGTCAGATCCGTGGCCTGGAAGGCGTCGCTCAGCTCCGGCTCGATCCGTGAGGTGTCGCCGACGACCAGCCCGGGCAACAGGGCCCGGGCGTCCGCGTCGAGGCCCTCGGTCGCGCGGCGCAGTCCCGCCCGCAGCTTCCCGGCCGTGCGCTGCGCGGTGCTCGGAGGCCCCGTGATCCGGGGCGGACCCGCCCCGTGGACCCGGAGCACCGCCGCGAACCGGTCGTCCGGGTGCATCGGGGGTGCGAGCCGTGCGGTGAGCCGCAGCCGGGTCGAGGGCAGCAGCCGCAGCCACTCCCGCTGGGTCTCTCCGGCCGGCACGATCACCAGAACCGGGGTTCTGGTGCGGTGCGCGGCCCCGCCCGCCACCTCGATCCGGGACACCTCCGCGTCCAGCACGACGGAGACCGGCGCCGTCCTGTCGCCCCGGACCCGGGCCCGGGTGAGCCGGGGGTCGGAGGTGACCGTGATCTCCGCCCTCGCCCGGGCGTACTCCTCGGCGAGGCCGGGCACCGGCCCCCGCGTCAGGTCCGCCGCGTGGAAGCCGCCCGAAGCGGCACCGGCGGCGGCGCAGAGGAGCACGGCCCCGCCCGCGGTGGCCCGCAGCGCCCACCCGGGCCGCCCACGGAGGGCCGTGACGAGGGCCGCCGCCCCCGCCAGGCAGACGAGTACCCCGGCGACCACCCACCATCCGGCGGCCCCCACCGCCCACGCTGCCGCTCCCCAGGCCGCCAACGCCGGTGGCACGAGCCGGAGATCGACCGGCCCCTCGTCCCGTTCGCGCCGCCCACGCTCCGACTCCTCATCCGCGCCGGACACCGCGGGCAGCGCCTCGGCCACCCCGGGCCGGTGGGGCGCACTCATGGCCGCACCAGGGGTGACAGATCGGCGAACCGACGCTCTCCGATGCCGTTGACCTCGCGCAGCTCGGCCACCGACCGGAATCCACCGTGCTCCGTACGGTGGTCGACGATGTGCTGGGCCAGCACCGGCCCCACCCCGGGCAGGGTGTCAAGCTGCTCCACCGTCGCGGTGTTGAGGCTCAGCGGAGCCGCCCGCGTTCCCGGAGCGGGGCCCGTCCCCGTACCCACACCCGGACCGCCGCCCGCGACGGCGGCGGCCGGCACGCCGACCGCGACCTGTTCGCCGTCCATGAGGATCCGGGCGCGGTTGAGCCCGGTGAGATCGGTCCCCGGCCGGACCCCTCCGGCCGCCCGCAGCGCGTCCGCGACGCGCGACCCGGCCGGCAGCGTCAGCACCCCGGGCCGCCGCACCTTGCCGCTCACATCGACCACGACACCCGACGGCGGCGCTCCGCTCGTCGGACCTGGGGCTGGCGCCGCCGGGACCGCGGGGGACGCTCCGCTCCCCGGCGGCGGCGCCGCGCGCACGATCTCCGGCGCCCTGACCGCCTCCGGCCGCCCGGTCCAGAAGTACCGTCCGGCGAAACCGGCCGCCACGACGAGCACCACGGCGAGCGCTGCCAGCGTCCGCGGTTCGAGGCCGCACCGGGACTGCACCCACACCGGTAACCGCTCGCTCAGCGCGAGCCTCAGCCGCTCCCACCACCCGGCGACCGCCCGCTCCTCCTGGCGGCCCGGCGGTGCGGCGATCTCCGCCGCGCCCCACTCCGACGGGGGCAGCGGCAAGGCGGGCCGGGCCGCGTCGAGAAACAGCGGCTCGCCCCGGCGCCGTACGGCGGAGCCGCTCACCGCGACCGCGCTTCTCCCCCGCACCCGGCCTCGGCCCCGCACGGCAGGCGAACCGCGCCCGCGGACGCGGATACGGCCGTCCGATCCGGACGCACGACCGGGACCACTGGACGCCGCCGCCCTCCTCACCGAGGGGGCAGCAGCGGGCGGCACCGCCTGACGCACGGCATGACGACCGGCAGGAGGACCGAAGTGACGACCAGTCCGACGCGCGGAGTCACGCGTCGGCGGACGGGATGCGAGATGTGTACGAAGAGCCATGGACAGGACGGTAGGCACATCCGTCCGAATCCGCTGAGACGCGTCGATTTCCGTGGACAGACGCCCAGTTGTGGAAAAACCCGTCACTCACACGAGGGACATGACCATCAGCGGGGTGAGACGACAACGGCGAGAAGCCCCGGGCCCGTGTGCGCCCCGATCACCGCTCCCACCTCGCTGACCTGCAACTCCTCTACCCCTGGCACCCGTTCCCGCAGCCGGTCGGCCAGCACGGCGGCCCGCTCGGGGGCGGAGAGATGGTGCACGGCGATGTCGACGGCTCCGGTGCCCGCCCGCTCCACCGCGATCTCCTCCAGCCGAGCGATCGCCTTCGACGCCGTCCGAACCTTCTCGCGCAGCTCGATCCGCCCTCCGTCGAGCTGGAGCAGCGGCTTCACGGCGAGCGCGGAGCCGAGCAGAGCCTGCGCGGCCCCGATCCGGCCTCCCCGGCGGAGATAGTCCAGCGTGTCGACGTAGAAGAAGGCGTAGGTGCCGGCGGCGCGCTTCTCGGCAGCGGCGACCGCTTCGTCGATCGAGCCGCCGGCGTCCACGACCTCTGCCGCCGCCAGCGCGCAGAAGCCGAGCGCCATCCCCACCATGCGGGTGTCGACCACCCTGACCGGCACGGGGGCGTCCTTGGCGGCGACGACGGCGGCGTCGTACGTACCCGAGAACTCGCCGGAGAGGTGCAGCGAGACGATGCCCCGCGCCCCGGCCTCGGCCGCCGCGCGGTAGGTCGCCGCGAAGACGTCGGGGCTCGGCCGCGAGGTGGTCACCGGCCGTCGTTTCTGGAGGGCCTGGGCCAGTGAACGGGCCGAGATCTCGGTCCCCTCCTCCAGCGCTCTGTCGCCGATGACGACGGTGAGCGGGACCGCGGTGATGCCGTGCCGCTCCATCGTCTGGGGTGGCAGGTAGGCCGTGGAATCGGTGACGATCGCGACATGCCGGGACATGAGCGGGAGGTTACCCGCAGGGGCGGCCCCGCGGCAGCCCGGCCCCGCGTTCGGCGACGCCGGACCGATGTCAGTTGGTGGTCTCGGGGCGCGCCGTCTTCTCCCACGGGTAGGCGGTCCGGCGCGGATCGCGTGCCGTGATGGCCTGCGGCGGCTGCTGCCCCGGGGCCGCGGTGTCCGGGCGCTGCCCGGCGTTCGCGCCGTCCGCGTCGGCGGACGCCGCGGCCCGGCCATCGGCCTCGCCGGGCCACACCTGATCCCGCTCGGCTCCGGGCGCGGCGGCGCTCGCGTCGGGCCAGGAGAAGTCGTCCGAGGCGGGGTCCTGGGCGGTAGCCCCCGACCAGTGGCGCAGCGCGCCCGCCTCCAGGTCGATCTGCGCGCTCAGGGAGGTCAGGTCGTCCTCCGCGAACTGCCGTGCCCGGTCCCGGGCCGCCCAGCGCAGCGAGTCGGCCGAGTGCGTGATCCGCTCCGTGCGTTCCCGCAGGTCCGTGAGCTGTGCGGCGACCCGCGCCCGGTCGGGTTCCCGCTCCAGGCGCTTGAGGTCCTCGTCCAGTTCACGGCCGTGGGCGGTGAGCCGATGGAAGAGGTCGAGGGACTCCTTCAGCGAGGCGTCCTCGGCGACACCGGCCTGCAGGGCGTCCTGCGTCGCACGCATCGACGTGCGCAGTGAGAGCCGCAGCTGGGCCAGTTCACCGCCGACCCCGGTCTGCCCGAAGCTCTTGGCGCGCAGGGTGGTGTCCTCGACGGTGCGCCTGGCCTGGTGGATCGTGCGGTCGACGCCGCGCTTGGCGGCCTTGACCGCCTTCAC
This sequence comes from Streptomyces sp. NPDC012508, assembly GCF_042902595.1. Classification (NCBI taxonomy): domain Bacteria; kingdom Bacillati; phylum Actinomycetota; class Actinomycetes; order Kitasatosporales; family Streptomycetaceae; genus Streptomyces; species Streptomyces sp. NPDC012508. The sequence continues at coordinate 491,576 of NZ_JBIBEO010000005.1, read as the reverse complement.
GGTCGCGTAGACCCCCAACGCCACGAAGGCGAAGAAGAGCAGCGCCATGATCACAATCGCGGCTTCCATGAGCGCCCCTCCGGCGTGTGTCGAGTTCCCTCGGCTGTCGTTCTTCCACGGTAAACGGAACGGGCAGGCAGGAGGTTCCCTTGGAACCCCCAACCTGCCCGTAGGGGAAAGCCCCCATGCCTCGCCGCGGGAGTTATCCGGCGACGATGTTGACCAGCTTCGGCGCGCGCACGATCACCTTGCGGATCTCCGCGCCGCCCAGCGCCGCGACCACGTTCGCGTCACCCAGCGCCAGCGCCTCCAGCTCCGCGTCCGTGATCGCCGGGGAGACCTCCAGCCGGGCCTTGACCTTGCCCTTGATCTGCACGACGCAGGTCACGGTCTCGTCCACGACGTACGCCGGGTCGGCGACCGGAAAGTCCTGGTGGACGACCGAGTCGGTGTGACCCAGCTTGCGCCACAGCTCCTCCGCGATGTGCGGCGCCAGCGGGGCGACCAGCAGGACCAGGCGCTCGGCGACCGACCGGGAGACCGGGCCGCCCACCTTGGTCAGGTGGTTGTTCAGCTCGGTGACCTTGGCGATGGCGGTGTTGAAGCGCATGGCAGCCATGTCCTGCGAGACACCGTCGATGGCCTTGTGCAGGGCGCGCAGGGTGTCCTCGTCGATGTCGGCGTCCTCGGCGTCGACGACCGTCGCCTCGCCGGTCGCCTCGTCGACGATGTTGCGCCACAGCCGCTGCAGCAGCCGGTACTGGCCGACCACCGCGCGCGTGTCCCACGGACGGGAGACGTCCAGCGGGCCCATCGCCATCTCGTACAGACGCAGGGTGTCCGCGCCGAACTCGGCACAGATCTCGTCCGGCGTGACGGCGTTCTTCAGGGACTTGCCCATCTTGCCCAGCACGCGGGTGACCTTCTCGCCCGCGTACCAGAAGCCGCCGTCGCGCTCCTCCACCTCGGCCGCCGGCACGGCGATGCCGCGCGCGTCCCGGTAGACGAAGGCCTGGATCATGCCCTGGTTGTACAGCTTGTGGAACGGCTCGGCCGAGGAGATGTGGCCCAGGTCGAACAGCACCTTGGACCAGAACCGCGCGTACAGCAGGTGCAGTACGGCGTGCTCGGCACCGCCGACGTACAGGTCGACGCCGCCGGTGGGCATGCCCTCGCGGGGGCCCATCCAGTACTGCTCGATCGCCGGGTCGACCAGCTTCTCGGAGTTGCTCGGGTCCAGGTAGCGCAGCTCGTACCAGCAGGAACCGGCCCAGTTGGGCATGGTGTTGGTCTCGCGGCGGTACTTCTTCGGTCCGTCGCCCAGGTCCAGCGTGACGTTGACCCAGTCCTCGTTGCGGGACAGGGGCGTCTCGGGCTGGGTGTCGGCGTCGTCCGGCTCGAAGGTGCGGGGCGAGTAGTCCTCGACCTCGGGCAGCTCCAGCGGCAGCATCGACTCGGGCAGCGCGTGCGCGATGCCGTCCTCGTCGTAGACGATCGGGAAGGGCTCGCCCCAGTAGCGCTGGCGGCTGAACAGCCAGTCGCGCAGACGGAAGTTGACGGTGCCCTCGCCGATGCCGCGGTCGGCCAGCCAGGTCGTGATCTTCGCCTTGGCCTCGACGACGCCCAGGCCGTCCAGGGAGATCTCGTCGTTCGCGGAGTTGACCAGCTTCGCCTCGTACGAGGCGAAGGCGTCGTCCCACGTGGACGGGTCGGTGCCGCGGTCGTCGCTCGGCTCGACGACGCAGCGCACCGGCAGCTCGAAGGCGCGCGCGAAGGCGAAGTCGCGGGTGTCGTGCGCCGGGACGGCCATGATGGCGCCGGTGCCGTAGCCCATCAGGACGTAGTCGGCGATGAAGACGGGGACCTGCTCGCCGCTGACCGGGTTGGTCGCGTACGCGCCGGTGAAGACGCCGGTCTTGTCCTTGGCCTCGGCCTGGCGCTCGACGTCGGACTTGGAGGCGGCCTGCTTGCGGTAGGCGGCGACGGCGTCGGCCGGGGTGGCGTGACCACCCGTCCACACGTCGTGCGTGCCGGCCGGCCACGCGTCCGGGACGATCTTCTCGACCAGGTCGTGCTCCGGGGCCAGGACCATGTAGGTGGCGCCGAACAGGGTGTCCTGGCGGGTGGTGAAGACGGTGATCGCGCCGGCTTCGCCGACCTGGAAGTCGACGCGGGCGCCCTCGGAGCGGCCGATCCAGTTGCGCTGCTGCAGCTTGATGGCCTCGGGCCAGTCCAGCGCGTCCAGGTCGTCCAGCAGGCGGTCCGCGTAGGCGGTGATGCGCATGTTCCACTGGCGCAGCTTGGCCTTGAAGACGGGGAAGTTTCCGCGCTCGGAACGGCCGTCGGCGGTGACCTCCTCGTTGGCCAGGACGGTGCCCAGGCCGGGGCACCAGTTGACCGGCGCGTCGGAGGCGTAGGCCAGGCGGTACTCGCCCAGGACGTCGGCGCGCTCGGCGGCGTTCAGCTCGCTCCACGCGCGCGTGGAGGAGCCGGGGACGTCACGGGTGCCGTTCTCGAACTGCTCGACCAGCTCGGCGATCGGGCGGGCCGTCTTCGCCTCGTCGTCGTACCAGGAGTTGAAGATCTGCAGGAAGATCCACTGGGTCCACTTGTAGTACTCCGGGTCGATCGTCGCGAACGACCGGCGCTTGTCGTGGCCCAGACCCAGCCGGCGCAGCTGGACCTTCATGTTCTCCATGTTGGCCTCGGTGGACACGCGCGGGTGCGTGCCCGTCTGCACGGCGTACTGCTCGGCCGGCAGGCCGAAGGCGTCGAAGCCCAGGGTGTGCAGCACGTTGTGGCCGGTCATGCGCTGGTGACGGGCGAAGACATCGGTGGCGATGTAGCCCAGCGGGTGACCGACGTGCAGGCCCGCGCCCGAGGGGTACGGGAACATGTCCATGATGAACTTCTTGGGGCGGGAGGCGATCGCCGGATCACCCGCCAGGTCACCCGTCGGGTTCGGCGCCTCGTAGGTTCCCTCGGCGTCCCAGAAGTCCTGCCAGCGTGCCTCGATGTCGGCGGCCATGGCCGCCGTATAACGATGCGGGGCCGCCGTCTCGGCAGCCGAATTCATCTCGCTCATGATCCTTGAAGCTCCATCGATCGTCTCTGCCCACTGCCCGCGAACTGCACTGCCACGAAATGAAAAATCCCCTCGCACAGGAGGGGACGCCGCGCCGATACCGACAGGATCTTTCATCCGTCGGGACTGATCAGCGCGGCTCGCTAAGCAGAAGGCGTACGGCACGCATGGCGTCAGGGTACCGCAGGGCCCGTGCGGGCCGCACCGGCGTTCCACCGTGCGGTCGGGGCGTCCGAGCCGCCCGGGTTACTCCGCGTATCGCCCTTATCCGGGGCAACCCAAAAGTCAGTTCCGCGTCCTGCGGCCTGTAAACCAGCAAACCACCTACCGCCTGGTATGGAGCGACCTAGCATGCGGCAACGGGACCTCTTAATCCGCACCATTCGGAGTCGCCCCCATGAACCCTCATCGCAAGATCCGCTCCAACCCCGCCCAGCGCACCGGTATGAGCAGACCGGTTCAGGGCGGGATATCGGTCGCGGCGCTGGTGATCATTCCTCTGCTCGCCCTCGGCGGCAGTGACGGATTCCGGGCCGCGCTCGACTTCACCAGCGGCGTGCTGTCGCTGGTGTCCCTGACCGCGTCGGTCGCGTGGGGTCTGATCGCGACCGACCGGCTGCTGCTCTCCACCCGGCACCGGCTGCTCGCCCAGGGCATCCACCGCGCCACCGCGATCGCCTCGCTCGGCTTCCTGCTGCTGCACGGCACCGTCAAGGTCTCGCTCGGCCATGTGGAGCTCATCGGCGCCCTCGTCCCCTTCGGCCTGGGCATCACGGGCACGTCGGCGCTCATCGGCTTCGGCTCGCTCGCCGGGCTCCTCATGGTCGTCGCCGCCTCCACCGGCGCCCTGCGCAGCACGCTGGCGGGCCGTAGCCGCTTCGCCGCCCGCTGGCGGCCGCTGCACATGCTGGCCTATCCGGCCTGGTGTTTCGCCCTCGTGCACGGTCTGTACGCGGGACGGCCGGCCGCGACCTGGGTCGTCGTCATGTACTGCCTGGCGCTCACCGCGGTCGCCTCCGCCGTCGCACTCAGGATGCTGCCCGCCCCGACGCAGCGGGCGCTCGCCGACCGGTTCGCCGGGCTCCTCGCGTCCCTGGAGGGGCGCACACGTCCCCCGGAGCCCCGCAGCACCGAGCTGCCCGGCCTGGTCGCCGGCTCGGCCGACCCGGCTGTCACGGTCGACGAGGAGCCCCGCTACGAACCCCCCACCGTGTCCACCGAGTGGCTCGACCGCCCCTCGCCGGGCGTCCCGGGCGGCTTCTCGGCCGCCTACCGCGCGGTGTCCCGCGCCGCTCCGGCGCCCGAGCCCGCTCCGTACGCCCCCGATGGCACTGCCCCGCTCGCCGAACGCATCCCTATGACCGAGGAGCTCCCCGTCGTCCCCGACACACCCGTCCGTCCCGGCTACTGGCCCGCTCCCTCCCCGACGATGCCGACGTACACGTCCCCACCGTCGGTGCCCACGTACGCGGCCCCGCCGTCCCCGCCGATGTACACGGCGCCGCCCTCCGTCCCGACGTACGACACGCAGCCCCCGGTGCCGACGTACACGACCCCGCCCCCGACGCCGACCTACGCCACCCCGCCTCCCGCGGGTGAGCCCTGGACCGCACCCGCAGGAGACCGCCCGTGAACGCCCCGCTCCCCGACGTCCCCGAGGTCCGCGTCGTCGGTCTGCCCCAGCTCACCCAGGGCTTCGACCTGGTCGAGCGGCTCGGGCTCGACATGCACCTGAAGGTGCACGGGCCCCTGGATCCCATGAGCGGCGACCAGCTCGCCCAGCTCGCGGACGAGATATCCCTGCACGGGCGCGGGGGCGCCGGATTTCCCTTCGGCCGCAAGCTCAGGGCGGTCGGCAAGGCGGCGATCCGGCGCGGGGTACGCCCCGTGGTCGTGGTCAACGGCAGCGAGGGCGAGCCCGCCTGCCGCAAGGACACGGTCCTGCTCAACCGTGCCCCGCACCTGATCCTGGACGGCGCGCTGCTGGCCGCCGAGGCGCTCGGCGCCCGGACGCTGATCGTCGCCGTGACGCGCAACTCCACGGAGATCTCCATCCGGTCGGCGCTCGCCGAGCGGGGTCTCTCCGACCGGCGTGGGCAGGCGCTACGCGCGCGTGTCGTCCGCACTCCGGAACGGATGGTCTCCGGGGAGGCGTCGGCGGTGATCCGAGCGGCCGGCGGCGGACCCGCACTGCCGGCCGGACGCCGCGAGCGCGCGGCGGAGTCGGGCGTGGGCGGCGCGCCGACGCTGCTGTCCAACGCCGAGACGTACGCCCAGCTGGCCGTGGCCGCCAGAGTCGGCCCGCGCCGCTACGGGCACGCCGGTCTGGAGTCGGAGCCCGGCACGGTCCTGCTGACCCTCTCCGGGGCCGTCGCACGTCCCATGGTCGTCGAGGTGCCGACGGGTGTCCCGCTGCGGTACGTGCTCCAGCTCGCGGGCGCCCCGCTGCTGCCCCAGGGCGTCCTCACGGGCGGCTACCACGGCAACTGGATCGACTCGGTCTCGGTCGACAACGCCGTCGTCTCGCGCGCGTCGCTGGCGGCCGTCGGCGGCGCGCTGGGGGCCGGGGCCATCCTGCCGATCGGCCCGGAGACCTGCCCGCTCGGCGAGTCGCTGCGGGTCGCGAACTGGCTGGCGGCGGAGACCGCGGGCCAGTGCGGACCCTGCCGGCTCGGCCTTCCCGCTGCGGCGGGCGGCCTGTCCGACGTCCTGAACGGGGGCGGTCCGGCCGCCCTGGAGGCGCTGCGGGAGGTCACCCAGGCGGTGAAGGGCCGCGGGGCCTGCAAGCACCCGGACGGTTCGGCCCGCTTCTTCAACTCGACCATCTCGGCCTTCACGGACGACCTGGCCGCCCATGTCCTCGACGGCGGCTGCGGCCGCCCGACCGTCGGCGTGCTCCCCCTCCCCTCCCCTGGCTACCAGGACGCGGAGGAGTCGATTCCGAGCGGCGAGAAGCTGGCGGTGGACTGGACGCTGTGCCAGGGGCACGGGCTCTGCGCGGACATCGTGCCGGAGCTGATCAGGCTGGGCCCGGACGGCTATCCGGCGCTCGCCGACGCCTCCGTGCCGATGCACCTGCGCGGCCGGGCGCAGCGGGCCGTACGCCGCTGCCCCGCGCTTGCGCTCCGGATCGAGCAGGGGCCGCAGGAGCGGCCTGCCCTGCCGCCGGGCGGTGGCCGTAAGGCACTGGGCAGCGGAAGAGGTTGACGCCCGGAAAACCCGGAGCACCCTGAGCACTCGGTGGTCCCGGACCGGAACACCCCCGGTCCGGGACCACCGGATAACGAAGAAGCGGACCATCCGATTCGGATGGTCCGCTTCTCTTTCTGTGGAGCTAAGGAGAATTGAACTCCTGACCTCCTGCATGCCATGCAGGCGCTCTACCAACTGAGCTATAGCCCCTTGCTGTCCGCCCCGTCCGGGTTTCCCCCGCGGCGACAGACAGAACATTAACCGGCTCCCCGTGGGATCACCAAATCGTTTCCCTGGCGGCCCGACGGTGCCGGGTAGGGTCCCCCTCTGTGACCGTGTCCGTGCTCGCCCGAACCCGCGCCCGCCAGTGGCCTCTCGCCACCGCCGCGGCTGCCTGTCTCCTGTCGTTCATAGCGTTCTGGGTGGCCCAGCGGCTCGCCCACGTGAACATGCTGGACGTCATGGTCTACCGGGCGGAGGGGGAGACCGTCCGGGCCGGCGGCGACCTCTACGCGATGCGCGCCACCTCGGCGAACCTCGCCATGACCTATCCGCCCTTCGCGGGGCTGCTGTTCGTCCCGCTGACCTTCGTCGGAGTTCCGCTGATGCGGACGCTCGCGACTGCGGGGAACCTGCTGCTCGTGGTCGCGCTGGTGCAGCTCTCCCTGCAACTGGTCCGTCCGTCCCTTTCGGGGGCGCGGCTGTGGCGCGCCGCGCTGCTGGTGGCGGCGGTCGTGGTCTGGTGCGAGCCGGTGTGGACGACGCTGCGGTACGGGCAGATCAACCTGCTCATCGCGGTGGCCGTGCTGTGGGACTTCACACGCCGCGAAGGACACCGCTGGGCGGGCGTGGGCATCGGTCTGGCGACTGCGGTGAAGCTCACACCGGGTCTGTTCGTGGTGTTCCTGGTGGTCGCGGGGGTGCTCCAGTGGCGCCGGGAGAGGCGCTGGAACCGGTGGCTGCGCACGGCGGCCACGGCGACGGCGGTGTTCCTCGGGACGACACTGGCGAGCGCGCTGGTCCTGCCGTACGACTCCAAGCGCTTCTGGACCGAGACCCTCTTCGAGACCGGGCGGGTCGGCTTCGCCGAAGAGACGGCCAACCAGTCGCTGCGTGGCGTGCTGGCCCGGCTGATGCACACCGACGACCCGGGCCTGTGGTGGCTGGTGGTCGCTGTGCTGTTCGGAGCCGCCGCGATGGCACTCGCGGTCCGGGCCGCGCTGCGCGGGGACAAGGCCCTGGCCGTCGTGGTCTGCGCGATCACGGCGCTGATGGTCAGCCCGATCTCCTGGTCCCACCACTGGGTGTGGTGCGTCCCCCTGCTCGTGCTGCTGGTGGACCGCCGTGACCGGGTGCGCCCGCGGTGGACCGCGGGCGCGGTGGCGCTGGTCTTCGCCTCGTTCGCGCTGTGGTGGGTGCCGCACGACCCGGGTCGCCCCGAACTCGACCAGAACGCGGGTCAGATGCTGCTGTCGGGGGTCTATCCGCTGACCATCGCGGCGCTCTTCGTGGGCTACGCCCTCACGCGCCGGCGTCAGGCCGTGGCGAAGGAGTAGAACCGTTTGAGGGTGCAGTGCTCGTCGAGGAGGCGACCGTAGATCGGCTCTCCTTCGAGCTCACGGTACGTCTCGATCGGGTCGCCCTTTATGATCAGCGCCCGCGCGCACTCCTCGCACCAGTACTGGTACTCGGAATTGACCGGATCCATGTCCCGGACGATGGGCGTGCCGCTGCCGCACCAGTCGCATTTCCGCCTGTGTGCTCCCATCACTCAGCTCCAGCTGTGGCCGCAGGACGTGCACACATAGGACACTCCGCCGTTGTCACCGAGCATTTGGGCCACCTGGGCGGAACCGCACGAGGGGCAGTCGAGCCGGGATCCGGCCCCCTCGACGGCGGCGCGGACCGCGCGTGGGACCGCGTCTGGGACCGCTGCGGGCTCGGCGACGGCATGGGCCTCGGCATCCTCGGCACCACTCACGGCCAACGCGCACTCCCTCCCGCCCGGACCCTCGTTCCCCTCCGGCCGTCCGATTCTGCCATGGCCCCGCAAGGGGGTCAGCGAGGTCGGCGTACGAGGGCGGTCGACGCGCCCAAGATCGATGCCGCGGCCAGCGCGAGACCGCACACCCAGAGCGCGTCGGCGGAGGCGTGCGCCCCTGGCGCGTCCAGCCGGCCGAGGAAGAGCGTGCCGAAGGTCGCCACTCCGATCAGCTGGCCGAGCTGGGTGACGGTGGCGAGCAGACCGCTGGCGTCGGCCGCGTCCTCGGGCCGTACGCCGGCAAGCGCGCCGGTCAGGGCGGGGCTGAAGGCCAGGGCGAGCCCCCCGCCCATGGCGGCGAGAGCCGGATGGAGCGCCCAGCCGCCGCTGTCGCCGCCCTTGAGGAGGCCTCCCATGGCCACCGCCGCTGCCGCCGCGGCGAGGAATCCTCCCGGGACCAGAAAGCGCTGCACGCGGGCGGGCCAGCGCCGCCAGGTGAGACCGATCACGCCGAAGACGACGGCGGCCGGGGCGAACGTCAGCCCGGCGCGCAGGGCGCTGTACCCGAGCCCTCCCTGCAGGTGCAGGGTGATGGTGAAGAGGAACCCGGCGTTGACGGCCATCGCCACGCCGATCCGGAACGCGGCCCGTCCGATGCCGGGGGCGCGCAGGACGTGCGGGGCGATGAGCGGGGCACCACCACGGCGGGCGAGCCGCGATTCGTACGCGCCGAAGGCGGTGAGGAGCACGAGGGACGCCGCGAGCGAGAGCCAGGACCACAGCGGCCAGCCCTCCTCCTGCCCGAGAACCAGGGGCACGGTCAGGAGGGAGACGGCGGCGGCGAGCAGGACCAGGCCGGGCAGGTCGAGGGAGCGCGAGCGTTCGGGTTCGGTGCGCGCGTCGCGCGGCAGCACGCGGGCGCCCAGGGCCAGCAGGACAAGGCCGATGGGTACGTTGACGAGGAAGACCGGCCGCCAGCCACTGCCGAACAGGTCCGCGCTGACGAGGACGCCGCCGGCGACCTGACCCGCGGCGGCGCCGGTGGCGAGCACCGCCGAGTACGCGCTGAGGGCCCGGACGCGGCCCTCCCCGGTGAAGTTCCGCTGGATGAGGCTGAGCACCTGCGGGATCATCAGGGCCGCTCCGGCGCCCTGGACGAGCCGGAAGGCGATCAACTGGCCTGTTCCCGAGGCCAGTCCGCAGGCGAGCGAGGCGGCGGTGAAGAGGGCGAGTCCGCCGAGGTACGTGCGGCGGTGGCCGAGCCGGTCGCCGAACCGCGCGCCGGTGACCAACAGGACCGCGTAGGCGATGGTGTATCCGGCGACGACGAGCTGAAGTCCCGCTCCGGAGGCGGAGAGTTCGGTACGGATGGTGGGCGCCGCGACGTTGACGATGAAGACGTCGAGCAGTGCCATGAACTGAGCGGCGAGCAGCACGGCGAGCAACAGCCGCCGCCGGTTGTCAGTGCCGCGGTCTTTACTGAGTACGGGACGTGTTGTGGTCGTCGTCATGACAGGCAGCGTGACGCCGATCCGATACGGGTAACGAGAGCCCGCTGATGCTGGTACTGACACCACCTGGCAACGGCGGCAGGGGGACTCGACCATGGGGGGTGTGACGATCTTGGCAGCAGCGGCACCACAACCGGCTCCGGCACCGAAACCGACTCCGGCACCGGCATCGCGCCGACGCCGACACGAACTGGCCGCGTTCCTGCGCAGCCGCCGGGCCCGGGTGACTCCGGAGGACGTGGGCATGCCACCGGGCCTGCGCCGCCGCACACCAGGGCTGCGCCGCGAGGAGGTCGCCCAGCTCTCCGGCGTCGGCGTCACCTGGTACACCTGGCTGGAACAGGGACGCCCGATCAACGCCTCCGCCCAGGTGCTCGACGCGGTGGCCCGGGTCCTCCGGCTCGACCGTCCCGAGCGGGAGCATCTGTACCACCTGGCCGAGGTGCCGTTCGCGCCCGACCAGGGCGCCGAGGACGTGGACGTGGTCAGCCCGGAGATCCAGGGCATCCTGGACGCCCTGGCGCCTCATCCGGCGGTCGTCTACAACAGCCGGTACGACGTGCTGGCGACCAACTCCACGTACCGGCTGCTGTTCTCCGTCCCGGAGGCCACGTCACCCGGCGTCCGCAACGTCCTGTGGACGCTGTTCACGATCGCCGACCAGAAGTGCCCGGTCGTCGACAAGGAGCGCGAGCTGCCGCTGATGGTCGCCCAGATGCGGGGAGCGTACGGCCGGCATGCCGGCGAGCCCGCCTGGGAGTCGTTCGTCCGGCGGCTCACGGAGGCGAGCCCGGAGTTCGCGCGGATGTGGCGGAGCGGCGATGTCGTGCCGCCCCGCAGCCAGATCAAGACCTTCCGTCACGACGCGGTGGGAGAGCTCCGGATGACGTCGGTGTCGCTCTCGATCAACGGGATGCCGGAGTGCCGGATCGTGGCGTACACGCCGAACGACGAGGAGAGCCGGCGGGCCGTCGAGACGCTGCGCACCGAGGGGGTGGACACCTGGGCGTGATGGAAACGACGAATCCCGCCCCCTGGTGGGGACGGGATTCGGTGACTGTGGAGCTAAGGAGAATTGAACTCCTGACCTCCTGCATGCCATGCAGGCGCTCTACCAACTGAGCTATAGCCCCTCGTGTTCTTCGCGCTCCGCGCTGCGAACAAGAAGAACTTTAGCCTGTGACCTGCCGGAAAGTGAAATCCGGGTCCGCGGGCGACTCAGTCGTCGTCGCCGAGAACCGGCTCGGGCAGCGTGCCGGCGTTGTGCTCCATGAGCCGCCAGCCGCGGGCGCCCTCGCCGAGGACGGACCAGCAGCAGTTGGAGAGCCCGCCGAGGCTCTCCCAGTGAGGCGCCTCCAGGCCGAGGAGCCGGCCGATGGTGGTGCGGATAGTGCCGCCGTGGCTCACGACGACGAGCGTGCCGTCGTCGGGCAGCTTGTCCGCGTACTCCAGAACGACCGGGGCGGCCCGGTCGGCGACCTCGGTCTCCAGCTCGCCGCCGCCCCGGCGCACGGGCTCGCCGCGCTTCCAGGCGGCGTACTGCTCGCCGTACCGCACGACGATCTCGTCGTGCGTCAGCCCCTGCCACTCCCCCGCGTACGTCTCGCGCAGGGCGGAGTCGTACGCGACGGGGTGACCGGTGAGCGCGGCCAGCTCGGCCGCGGTGGCCGCCGCCCGCTTCAGGTCGGAGGCGATGATCGCGTCCGGCTTGAGCGAGGCGAGCAGCCGGGCGGCCCGGCGCGCCTGGGCGACACCGGTCTCGGTCAGCTCGATGTCCGTGGAGCCCTGGAAGCGGCGCTCCAGGTTCCACGAGGTCTGACCGTGCCGCCACAGGACGATGCGGCGGCCGCTGCCGCCTTTGGTCGTGCTCAGCTCAGCTCACCGTCCGTCTCCTCGGCGGCACCCGTCAGCGCGGCGTGCTCGGCGGCCTTGCCGCGCGTCTTCAGGGCGTCCTCGGGAAGGGAAATCTCGGGGCAGTCCTTCCAGAGCCGCTCCAGAGCGTAGAAGACCCGCTCCTCGCTGTGCTGGACGTGGACGACGATGTCGACGTAGTCCAGGAGGATCCAGCGGGCGTCGCGGTCGCCCTCACGGCGGACCGGCTTGGCGCCGAGGTCCTTGTTCAGCCGCTCCTCGATCTCGTCGACGATCGACTTGACCTGGCGGTCGTTGGGTGCGGAGGCGAGCAGGAATGCGTCGGTGATCGACAGCACATCGCTGACGTCGTACGCGATGATGTCGTGCGCGAGCCGGTCGGCCGCCGCCTGGGCGGCGGCGTTGACGAGCTCGATGGAGCGATCCGTGGCGGTCACAAGCAGGCTTTCGTCGGCGGTCAGAGACACATCAAGGGTCTCACGTACCGCCGACCGCCCCGCAAACGATTACGAACGGGTCACTTCTTGCTCCCGGGGATCTTGTAATCCTGGCCCAGAACCACCGTGACCGCGGCGTTTCCGGCGGGCTTGCCCTTCTTGACCGCACTCTCCGGGAGGCCGAGCGTCTTGGCCACCTCGACCGCGGTCGCCTTCTGGGCGTCGTCGCCGTACAGGACCTGCGAGCTCTTCTGGGTGTCCGCCTCGGTGCCGCCCACGAAGGCGAAGCCTCCGTTGACCAGGACGACCCTGGCGGCCTCCGTGGCGTCCTTGCCGGTCGCGTCGCGGAGCGAGACGCGGGCCGCGCCGCCCTGATCGGGAGGGCTGACCTTGCCGCCGAGGATGTCCTTGACCACGCTGTCGGCCGCGCCCTCGCCCAGAGAGCCGTCCTGCTGCACCGGGAGGAGCGCCGTCTTGTAGTCGCCTCCCTTGGCGTGCTTGGCCAGCCCGGCGAGCGAGGCGCCGAGGTCCTTCTCGGGCAGGGACGGGTCGAGGATCATGACCAGCGTGGCGATGGTGTCCGCGTTGGCCTTGGGGTCGTCGGACATCTTCCGCAGCACGGCGTACATGACCTGGCCGAACCGCTGGAGCTGCTTGGCCTCGGCCTCGCCGGGCGCGCGGTAGGTCGCGTAGGCGACGGCGGCGCGGCCGTTCAGCGTCTGGTTCTCGCCCTTGGTGACGAGCGGGTCCTCGCCCTTCTTGTCACTGGGCACGGTGACATCGGTCGTGAGGTCGATGTTGCTGACGATCTCGACCAGGTTCTCCAGGTACGGAGTGTCCAGCCGCCAGGTGCCGGCGATCTCCGTACCGAGAAGGTTGCCGATCGACTCTCGGGTGCCGCTGGAGCCGTCGTCCTCGACGGACTTGGCGAGCGTGGTCGACGTGCCGTCGTCGGTGGAGACGGAGAGCTCGTTCGGGAGAAGGACGGTGGTGCCCTGCCCGGTCGTCGTGTTGTCGACGAGCAGGGCGGTGGAGGTGCCGCCGCCCTTGAGGTCGTGGAGATGGACGACGATCGTGTCGCGCTTCTGCGGGCCCGTCGCGGTGTTCTGCTTCTGTTCCTCGCTCGAGAACCCGGGGAGCTTGCCGGCGGACCAGAGGTAGCCGACCCCGCCGACGGCGGCGAGGGCGAGGACCACGATCAGGGCGACGACCCGGTTGCGGCCCCGGCGCCTGGCCTCCTCGCGCCGCTCGGAGCGGCTCTCGGTGAACTTCAGCCAGTCGATGACGTCTTCGGAGTCCTCGTCGGGCTCCTCGATGAACGAGAACTGCTCGGTGCGGTAGTCGCGCTCGCCGCCGTCCTCCGGCGCGGAGCGCTGGCCCGGCACGCCGGCCGGAGCGGCCACGGGAGCGGGCGGAGCGGGCGCGGGAGCCGTCTCGGGCTGGACGGCCCACTGCTGCCCGGTGTCGTACGAGGAGTACCCGTAGCCCTGCTGCTGCGGCTGCTGCTGCCCGTACGGGTCGTACTGCGGCTGCCTGGGCTGGGCGGGCTGCCCGTAGGCGTCGTAGCCGTACCCCTGCTGCTGCCCGTGCTGCGGGGCCTGCGGCTGCTGCTGCGCGTGCGGCTGCCCCTGCGGCTGCTGCTGGGCGGCGTACGGGTCGTAGGCGTCGTACGACTGCTGTGCCTGCGGTGGGACCTGCTGGTACACCGGTTGCCCGTACTCGTCGTAGCCGATGATCTGCGGCTGCGGGTAGTACGGGTCGTACGGGTTCTGATCGTTCACCGGTGCCCCTCTCCGAGGCTCACTCGCCGCGGTACAACTGGCGCTTGTCGATGTAGCGCACCACGCCGTCCGGCACCAGATACCAGACCGGGTCGCCCTGCGCGACTCTCGCCCGGCAGTCGGTGGAGGAGATGGCGAGCGCGGGAACCTCGACCAGCGAGACGCCGCCCTTGGGCAGGCCGTCGTCCGTGAGGTCGTGGCCCGGCCGGGTGACGCCGATGAAGTGGGCGAGCGAGAAGAGCTCCTCGGCGTCGCGCCACGTGAGGATCTGCGACAGCGCGTCGGCCCCCGTGATGAAGAAGAGGTCCGAGTCGCCGTTGAGGGAGCGCAGGTCCCGCAGGGTGTCGATGGTGTACGTCGGCCCGCCGCGGTCGATCTCGATACGGCTGACCGAGAACTGCGGGTTGGACGCCGTGGCGATGACCGTCATCAGATAGCGGTCCTCGGCCGGCGACACGGCCTTGTGGCTCTTCTGCCACGGCTCCCCGGTCGGCACGAACACCACCTCGTCGAGGTGGAACAGGGCGGCCACCTCACTGGCGGCCACCAGGTGTCCGTGGTGGATCGGGTCGAACGTTCCGCCCATCACGCCGAGTCGGCGCTTGCCGCGGCCGCCAGTAGGCACTTCCTGCTCTCCCATGCGTGCAGAGCCTACTGGCACGGCAGCGGGCGCCTTCGGTCCGGTCGCCGGCTCAGCGGTCGCGGTTGAAGCGGGTGGTGATCCACAGCAGCAGGAGCAGCGCACCGAGCGCGCCGAAACCGGTGAGGTAGGGGTTGAGACTGTCGTGGTTGCCACCGTGCTCGGCGCCCTCGGCGAGCGTGACCAGGCTGACGGCGGTGCTGTGGAGGCTCATCTTCAACAGGACCTATCGATCGGGGACGGGAGAAGACTTCGCGCACATCGTATGCGGGCCGTCCGGGCACGCTCACGCCGACTCAGTCGTTGTCCGGGCTGTCGTACCCCGTCGTTGTCCCCCATGCCCGAGTTATCCACAGGCTCCGGCGTCCGGGGACCCCAGCACCTAGGCTGGGATTCGTCAGGGGGACGAGCAAGGTCTCGTACGAACAGGGGGCATCCATGACCGAGAAGTCCGACAACGACCAGGGGAACGTGCCGAGCAGGCAGCGCAAGCGATTCCCGGAAATCTCCTCACGCGCCTACGAGCATCCCGCGGACCGCTCGGCGCTCGTGGCCCTGCGCAGGCTCACCGGCTTCGACACGGTCTTCAAGGCCCTCAGCGGGCTGCTGCCCGAGCGCAGCCTCCGACTGCTCTTCCTCTCCGACTCCGTGCGGGTGAGTGACGCCCAGTTCTCCCACCTCAACGACATGCTGAGGGACGCGTGTTACATCCTGGACCTGGAGAAGGTCCCGCCGATGTACGTGGCGCAGGACCCGAAGCCGAACGCGATGTGCATCGGTCTCGACGAGCCGATCATCGTGGTCACCACGGGCCTCGTGGAGCTGCTCGACGAGGAGGAGATGCGGGCGGTCGTCGGCCACGAGGTGGGCCACGCCCTCTCGGGTCACTCCGTGTACCGCACGATCCTGCTGTTCCTCACCAGCCTGGCGGTCAAGGTCGCCTGGATCCCCCTCGGAAACGTGGCGATCATGGCGATCGTGACGGCGCTGCGGGAGTGGTTCCGCAAGTCCGAGCTGTCCGCGGACCGGGCGGGTCTCCTGGTCGGGCAGGACCTCCAGGCGTCGATGCGCGGTCTGATGAAGATCGCCGGCGGCAACCATCTGCACGAGATGAACGTGGACGCGTTCCTCGCCCAGGCCGACGAGTACGAGAAGGGCGGCGACCTGCGCGACTCCGTCCTGAAGATCCTCAACGTGCTCCCGCGGACGCACCCCTTCACCACGGTCCGGGCGGCCGAGCTGAAGAAGTGGTCCGAGACCCGGGACTACCAGCGGATCATGGACGGGCACTACCCGCGGCGGTCGGAGGACAAGGACACCTCGGTGACCGACTCCTTCCGGGAGTCGGCCGGGCACTACGCCGAATCGGTGCGTACGAGCAAGGATCCGCTGATGAAGCTGGTCGGCGACATAGCCGGCGGCGCGGGCGACCTGGCGGGCGATCTGGGCGGGAAGCTGCGCAGCCGGTTCGGCGGCGGGGCCCCGCGCACGGACGGCGGCACGGGCGGCCGCGGTGACGGCGAGGGCGACGGCACCACCGGTGACGGCGGCGGCACGGGCGGCGGTCAGAAGGAGGGCTGAGCGCTCGGGGCCAGGGTCCCGCAGAGCGAGGAGACGGCCGGCCGGCCGGTGGCGTACGGGTCGGTGACGGCCGCCCCGCCCGAGTCGGGGGCCCGTTCGCCGGCGAGCAGCGGGCGCAGGGCGCCGGCTGTGTCGGGTCCGCAGGCCTGCGGACCGGCATGGACGGTGCTGGCGAGAAGTTCGGCGCGGTGCATCCGCAGGTCCTCGCGGTCGAAGCGGAAGTGCGTCTCGCGGTGGACGGTGAAGAGGGAGGCCTCGCCCACGGGCCCGGCACCGGAGGTCGCGGGGCGCAGGGCATAGGTGAAGGTGTGGTCCGAGGTGACCTCCAGCATGTCGGTCGCCGTCTCCGCGAAGCGGAGGGTGCCCTGGACGCGGACCGAGCGGTCCGCCAGGGCGACCTCGGCGGGGTCGAACCGCACCAGCCAGCCGCCGACCGCGTGGCGGCCGTCGTCGAGCGAGGTCTCGACGCTCTGGTCGAACTGCGCCAGCTGGTCGGGGTCGAGGAGCAGCCGGGCGGGGCGGACCGTCACGCCCGTCAGGACGTCGGGCTCCAGTGAGGAGGCCACGAGATAGTCCTTGGCGATCGTGAGGGCGGTCACGACCTGGCTCTCCGAGAAGTGGGTGGTGCGTCCGGTGTCCGGGAGGTTGATGCCGGCGGCGCCCGTGCGGTACTCGGCGGCGGGACTGTGGGCGAGGAGCTGGGCCGGCTCGCCGCCCGGGACGGGGCCCTGCGGGGCGAGCGGGACCATGGTGATCCGCAGCGGTTCGGCCCGCTGGTCGACCGGGGGCTGGTAGGGGTTGCGGACGCCGAGATATATGGCCGTACCGAAGGCGAGGAGGATCAGCAGGACCAGCAGGAGTGCCTGGCGGGAGCCGCTTCTGGCCTCGGCCCAGGTGGGGCGGGAGCGTACGGCCTGGGAGTGCTCCCCCATCCGCTCCTCGGCGGAGAACTCCTGGAGCCGGGCAGCACGGACGAACGACTCGTCGAAGACGACGGATCGGTACTCGTCCTCACCACCGCCGGGGTCGGGAGCCGGCCCCTCAGGCGGGTCGCCACGCCCTGCCATACCTTCAGAGTAGGTCGGACGCGGCCCCGGTAAACGCCCAGGTACACGACAAGTTCCGAAGAATTCCGACGAAAGACCCGGCCACCAGGGCACATGCTCCCGGGGGCTCGGATCGCAGGGCTCACGGCGTTCGGGGGACGGCGGGGACGGGGGGCGCGGAGTACTCGGCGGAGGCCGAGGGCGCGGTGACCGCCGGAGGGTTCACACGCGGCTTGTCGATCCCGGTGGTCGCCGGGGCGGGGACCTGGTCCTGACGGTTGGCGGAGGCACCGCGGTAGACCGCGGTGAAGGCGAGGGCGACCATGCCGACGCCCATCACCAGGGCGAGCACCCAGGCGACGGGCCGGTGCCAGCGGGCGCTGCCCCGGTAGGGGCGCAGGGCGCCGCCATGGGGGCCGTAGGGGCCGGAGTCGCCGTCGGGGTCGTCCGGGTCGTAGTCCGGGCCGTAGCGGCCGCCGAGGGGGTCCGAGGGGTCGTAGCCGTCCTCGTAGAGGTCGTCGTCGCCCGGCCCGCCGCCGGCCCGGGCACGGGCGGCCTCCGCCTCGGCGCGCGCCTGCGCGGCCGCGAGGAGGCGCTCCACGGCGGTCGGCTCATGGACCTCGGCGGCCCGTACGAAGTCCTCGTCGAACACCACGGTGGCGAAGTCGTCCGCACCCCCGCGGTCGTCAGCGTTCTCAGGGTCCCTGCCGTCCGGGAACGGCTTGCCCCCCACGTCGTCCGGCACGTTTTTCAGAGTAGACCTGGGAGGTGGTTTTGGGCAGGGAGAGTGCGAACTATCCCCGCCCGTCCGGCTCCCCCGGGCCCCGTGGAGGCGGGGCCGATCGGGGGATTCCGAGGTCAGCGGGTGTGGCCGTCGCCGGTGACGATGTACTTCGTCGAGGTCAGCTCGGGCAGGCCCATGGGCCCACGGGCGTGGAGTTTCTGGGTCGAGATGCCGATCTCGGCGCCGAAGCCGAACTGGCTTCCGTCGGTGAAACGGGTGGACGCGTTGACGGCGACGGTCGTGGAGTCGACCAGCTGGGTGAAGCGGCGGGCCGCGGCCTGCGAGGTGGTGACGATCGCCTCGGTGTGACCGGAGGACCAGAGCCGGATGTGCTCGACGGCCTTGTCGAGGGAGTCGACGACGGCGGCGGCGATGTCGTAGGAGAGGTACTCGGTCTCCCAGTCCTCCGGGGTCGCGGCCACCACGGTGGCCTTGGAGCCCTCGGCCCGGGCGAGCACCCGCTCGTCGGCGTGGACGGTGACTCCGGCGTCGGCCAGGGCGGCGAGGGCGCGGGGCAGGAAGGCGTCCGCGATGTCCTGGTGGACGAGGAGGGTCTCGGCGGCGTTGCAGACGCTGGGGCGCTGGGCCTTGGAGTTGATCAGGATGTCGACGGCCATGTCGAGGTCGGCCTGGGCGTCCACGTAGACGTGGCAGTTTCCGGTGCCGGTCTCGATGACCGGGACGGTGGACTCCTCGACGACGGTACGGATCAGGGAGGCGCCGCCGCGCGGGATGAGGACGTCGACCAGCCCGCGGGCGCGCATCAGCTCGCGTACCGAGTCGCGGGACTCGCCGGGGACGAGCTGGATGGTGTCGGCGGGCAGGCCGGCGCCCCCGACGGCGTCGCGCAGGACCTTCACCAGGGCGGTGTTGGAGGAGTAGGCGGAGGACGAGCCGCGCAGGAGCACGGCGTTTCCGGCCTTGAGGCAGAGGGCGGCCGCGTCCACGGTCACGTTGGGGCGGGCCTCGTAGATGATGCCGACGACGCCGAGGGGGACGCGGATCTGGCGCAGATCGATCCCGTTGGGGAGGGTCGAGCCGCGGACGACCTCGCCGATCGGGTCGGGCAGGGCGGCCACGTCGCGTACGTCGGCCGCGATGGCGCGGACGCGCTCCGGGGTGAGGGTGAGCCGGTCGATGATCGACTCGCTGGTGCCGGCCTCGCGGGCGCGGGCGACGTCCTCGCCGTTCGCCGCGACGATCTCGGCGGTGCGGACCTCGAGGGCGTCCGCGATCGCCAGCAGGGCGTCGTCCTTGGCCGCGCGCGGAAGTGGCGCGATTTCGGCGGCGGCGGCGCGGGCGCGGTAGGCGGCCCGGGCGACCGGGGACAGGTTGTCGAGGGGCGTGAGCGAGGTCATGCCCGCAGGGTACTGGCACCTCTGCGGACATCCCTCACGAATGCCGTTCGTATCCCGCACTCCGAGACGCTGGTCTCAGAGGCGCCGTTCTCAGTACGGGTGGACCCCCACCGGGGCGGCCGGCGGGGGGCCGTAGCCCTCGGCGATGCGCTGGTGGTAGGTCTCGCGGTCGATGACCTCGAGGCCGACGATCTCCCACGGCGGCAGCTTGGCGCTCTGCCGGTGCTCGCCCCACAGCCGCAGCGCGACCGCCGCGGCATCGTGCAGGTCACGGGCCTCTTCCCAGTAGCGGATCTCGGCGTGATCATTGGCGTAGCGGCTGGTCAGCAGGAAGGGATGGTCATGCGCCAGCTGTTCGAGGCCGCGCCTGACCTCCTTCAGCGGGGCCTCGGCGCCCGAGACGCTGAGGGTGATGTGCCAGAGCTTCGAGTCGACCACCGGCCGTTCCTCGACGCGTGTCCCAGCTGTGTCGGTGTCCTGTCCCTCGTCGAAGTCGGCTCCGGCCTCGACACTGGTCAGGGCGCGTTCGGCAGTCCCTCGGGGCGGTGCCCCTGGGCGCGCTCGTCTCACCGGCGGCCTCCTGTTTGATGCGTGTGGTGCTGTACCCCGCCCTTGTCTTGTCCCCGAGACAAAGTTGACCAGCCCGAGGCGGCATCCGGGGCGGTTTTGGTAAAGGTCCCTACCGGATGGCCGGTCTTTCAGCCGTTTCTCCACACGCCGCTCACGAGGGGGCGCATCAGGGGCGGACGACGACCAGATCGTCGCGGTGGACGACCTCCCGCTCGTACTCCGGGCCGAGCTCCTTGGCGAGCTCGGGAGTGGAGCGGCCGAGCATCCGGGGGATCTCCTTGGCGTCGAAGTTGACGAGCCCGCGGGCGACGGCCCGGCCGTCGGTGTCGCGCAGTTCCACCGGGTCGCCGGCCACGAACTCCCCCTCCACGGCAGCGATTCCGGCCGCGAGGAGCGACTTCTTGCCCTCGACGACGGCCCGTACCGCACCCTCGTCCAGGGTCAGATGACCCTGCGGGGTGGAGGCGTGGGCGAGCCAGAGCAGCCGGTCGGCGGAGCGGCGGCCGGTGCGGTGGAAATACGTACCGGTGTCGCGGCCGGAGAGGGCGTCGGCGGCGCGGACGGCGGAGGTGAGGACGACGGGGGTGCCGGCGGCGGCGGCGATCCGGGCGGCCTCGACCTTGGTGACCATGCCGCCGGTGCCGACCCCGGCCTTGCCGGCGGAGCCGATCTCGACATGGGCGATGTCCTCGGGTCCCGCCACCTCCGCGATCCGCGAGGAGCCCGGCTTGGCGGGGTCGCCGTCGTAGAGCCCGTCGACGTCCGAGAGCAGGACGAGCAGGTCGGCGCGGACGAGATGGGCGACGAGGGCGGCGAGCCTGTCGTTGTCGCCGAAGCGGATCTCGTCCGTGGCGACGGTGTCGTTCTCGTTGACGACCGGCAGGGCGCCCATGGCGAGGAGCTGGTCGAGGGTCCGGTAGGCGTTGCGGTAGTGGGCGCGCCGGCTGGTGTCGTCGGTGGTGAGCAGCACCTGGCCGACGCGAACGCCGTAGCGGGCGAAGGAGGCGGTGTAGCGGGCGACGAGGAGGCCCTGGCCGACGCTGGCGGCGGCCTGCTGGCGGGCGAGGTCCTTGGGTCTGCGGGTGAGGCCGAGCGGGGCGAGACCGGCGGCGATGGCGCCGGAGGAGACCAGCACGATCTCCTTCTCGCCACCGCTGCGGACCTTGGCGAGGACGTCGACGAGGGCGTCGACCCGGTCGGCGTCGAGGCCGCCGGACGCGGTGGTGAGCGAGGAGGAGCCGACCTTGACGACGATCCGTCGGGCTTCCGTCACGAACTGCCTTGCCTCTGTCACCTGTACCGCCGTCACCTGCGTCGTCCCCACTCGGATGTCTGCCAGGCAATCTACGCGAGCCGGGACGGACGGCGCCCGTCCATTCCACCCAGCGGAACGGACCGGCGCCGCGTCGCCGGGCCTTTGGTCAGCGCGAGGCGACGGAGTCCGGCTCGACGCCGGAATCACCGGTGGAGCCCGCGGAATCCGCCTGCGCCTTGCGCCCGCCCGGCACGAGGATCTTCTTCGCCAGCAGATAGGTGAACGGAATGGCCACGACGGCCGCGACCAGCGGTGCGATCCGGTCGTCCATCCCGGCCCATGTCACCAGGGCGTACAGGCCGACGCTCTGCACCAGGTAGTTGGTGAGGTTGGTGAGCGGGAAGAGCGCGAACTTCTTCCACGTGGGCCGGGTGCGGTAGGTGAAGTACGTGTTGAGGAAGAAGGAGCCGACCATGCTGAGCACGAAGGCGATGGAGTAGGCGGCGAAGTAGGGCATCCACGGGTGCAGCAGCAGATAGCACCCGTAGAACGTCCCTGTGTTGATCCCGCCCACCACGCCGAAGCGGACGATCTGGCCGAGCTGGCCGCGCATCACATCTCCCGTTCGGTCGCCGCGACGCGGGCGACGCGGCCGTCCCGGCGGCCCGCAGCATAGGCGCTGCCGGCGAGGGGGCGGCGCGTCCGGGTGCGGTCGGTCTCCTTGACGAGGAAGTGCGGCCGGCGCTTGGTCTCGTAGTAGATCCGGCCGATGTACTCGCCGATCAGCCCCAGCATGATCATCTGTACGCCGCCGAGCCCGACGATGATCGCGACCAGGGTGACATATCCGGGGGCGCTGACACCCTGGGTGAGGGCGGCCACGACGATCCAGATCACGTACAGCGCGGCGAGACCGGTGAGCGTGAGACCGAGCCAGATCGCGATGCGCAGCGGTCTGTTGTTGAAGGAGATCAGCCCGTCCATGCCGTAGTTGAGCAGGGAGCTGAACTTCCACTTCGTCTCGCCCGCCTCGCGCGCGGCGTTCTGGTAGTCGAAGGTGACGGTGTCGAAGCCGATCCAGGAGAAGAGCCCCTTGGAGAAGCGGTTGTACTCGGGCAGCGAGAGCAGCGCGTCCACGGCCGCGCGCGAGAGCAGGCGGAAGTCGCCTACGCCGTCGGTCAGTTCGACGTCGATCCACTTGTTGACGCCGCGGTAGTAGAGCCGGCTCAGGGCGCTGCGGAGCTTCTTGTCGCCCTCGCGGGTGCGCCGGGCGATGATCTGCTCATGGCCCAGGGCGTGGAGTTCGAGCATGCGCTCGATGAGCTCCGGCGGGTGCTGAAGGTCCGCGTCCATGATCACGACGGCGTCCCCGGTGGCTTCGCGGAGCCCGGCGAGCATGGCGGCCTCCTTGCCGAAGTTCCGGCTGAAGGAGACGTACCGGGTCTCCTTCTCGAACTCGGCGGCGATGGCCCGCAGCCGGACGAAGGTGTCGTCCTTGCTGCCGTCGTCGACGTAGCAGATCTCGTACGTGATGGGCAGGCCGCCCAGCACCTCACGGATCCGGGTGTCGAACTGGTCGATCACCGCTTCCTCGTTGTAGCAGGGGACAACGACGGACAACTTGATCATGAACGTTGGCTCCTGAACGACGAACGCGATCTACGGGACGAGTCGGACGTGCGAGACGTGCGGGACGTGCGCGATGTACGGGGCGTACGGGACGGGCCGGAGGTGCGAGTACGGAGCAGGTGGGCGGCGGTGACGGCGAGCAGCAGCGCCGCGGCGGCCCCGCTCGCCGCCAGACCGAGCCGCAGCCCCGGGGTGCGGTAGGAACAGAAGAGCCGCGAGGCGCCGTCGCCGAGCTCCACGGCCATCAGGCCGCCGAGCGTGCGCGGCACGCGCGCGGGACCGCCGTCGACCGCGCACCGCCAGCCGGGGGTGGCGGGCACGGAGAGGACCGCGGTCCCCGCCGTGCGGGGCGAGAATGCGGCGCCGATGCCGTGGCCCGCGGCGTCCACCCGGTCGGGGCCGGTGGCGCGCAGATGCCGCACGGCCCGTTCGAGCGCGGCGCGGTCGAGGCAGCCGACGGGGCTCTCCGGGATGTACTGGCGCTGCGCCGAGCGGACCCCGACCGCGACCCGGCCGTCGGCGGGGACGGTCCCGAGGCGGTACAGCGGGTTGCTGGTCATGCGGTACTTGCCGACGGGCCGGAGGGTCGTGCCGAGCGCGTCGACCCGGCCGCGCAGCCAGGGCGCGTACCAGTACACCTCCGAGCCCGGGGTGCAGACGGCGGTGAACGTGGTACCGGCACCCGCGCCGTCCGCCTTGAGCGGCCAGCCGCGGCCGGGCACGAGGTCACCGCCACCGCTCCGCGCGAGCGTCGGCACCTCGTAGACCCGCGCGCCGAGCACCCGTTCCTGGCGCGAGAAGAGCGAGACGTCACGGACGGTCCCGTCGAGGGGCGTACCGGACGGGCGCAGGGTGACGACGGGCGGGGCGAGGGCCGCGCGCCGGACGAATCCGTCGGGTCCGGCGTCCGGTTCGAGGTAGCTTCCGACGCCCATGACGGCGCGGCCGACCGGGTCGTTGAAGCTGCGCGTGTGGCGGCCCTGGATGTACCAGCCGCCGCCGAGCCGGTGGAGGGCGTCGGCGGTGACCGCCGGCAGATAGCTGCTGTAGTAGCCACCCCCCTGCCCGGCGAGCAGCATCGGATCGTTGGAGGCGAACGAGTGCGGACCCGGGTCGGTACGGCTCGCGGGCCAGGCGTCCGCCGCCTTCAGCTGCGCGTACGCGGCGAGCGACTGCTCGTCGAAGGTGTGCTTGGGCTTCCACCACTCGATGCCGTCCCGGATCCGTGTCGTGGACAGGACGGTGTAGGAGGAGGAGAGGAAGACGGCTCCGGCCAGGGCCACGGTGAGGCCGCGGCGCACCCGGCGGTCGTCCCGGAAGCGGTCCAGCGCGAGGAGCAGGCCGAGGAGGACGACTCCGCCTGCGGTGAGGATCCAGGGTCCCGTCGTCATGTACGCGGTGGTGCTCACGCACAGGACCAGGACGAGGACCAGGGCGGCGCCGCCGAGCAGCTCCGGGAGGCGGGGCCGGCGGGCGAGCGCCAGCCAGGCGACGCACACGAGCACGGCCGTGAGGGCGATCGAGGCGCGGTAGGGGCTGCCGTTGGGCATGGCCAGTCCGTGCCAGAGCAGGATCGTGGGCTGCCAGACCAGGGAGCCGGCCATCAGCACGATCAGGGCGAGCCAGGCGATCCGCTCCCTGCGCGGCGCGCGGCCGATGAAGGGGTAGGTGGCGACCAGGAGCAGGGCGAGCATGCCGACGGAGACGTGCGGCGCGCGGCCGACCAGGCCGCCCGGGATCAGGTGCGCCAGATAGTCGAGGGGCGCGGGTGGGCCCTGATAGACGGCCTCGGGTGCGGGCTGGGAGAGCTTGCTGGCCCTGAGGCTGACGGTCAGCACGGGCGCGGCCAGCAGGATCCCGGCGCCGGTCATGGAGGCGGCCCGCGCGACCACGCGCAGCCGCTCCGCCGTGGGCCGCCCGTCCAGCAGCACCCGTACGAGCAGGACCAAGCCCATCCCGATCGTGGCCATCGCGGCGGTGTAGAAGTTGCCGGCCCAGCAGACCGTCACGAGCAGCGAGCCGGTCACCCAGCGGCGGCGGCGCAGGCACCAGTCGTAGGCGATGCCGAGCAGCGGAAGGGCGACCAGGCCCCACATCCACATGGGGTCCGAGAATCCGTCGGAGATCATCCAGGCGCTCAGTCCGAATCCGACCGAGAGCAGGGCGCGCAGCCAGGGACTTCCCTCGTGGAGTCGGCCGAGAAAGACCGTCATCATCGCGGCGGCGAGCCCGACACTGAACAGCGTCACCAGAAAGACGGGGAACTCGACACCGTCCCGGGGGAAGACCCCGACCAGCCACGAGAACGGGTTCATCAGATAGGTGAAGAAGTCGGCGAGAAAGGGCGTGCCGTATCCGCTGGCCCAATTGAAGAACAGGTCGCCATGGGTCTCGCCGTGCATCAGGTCCCAGAGGCGCGCGTGGAACGGCACGAACTGATTCCCGAGGTCGTTCACCGCGCGGGATCTGCCGCCGAAGGGGTACGTGCCCTGCACGGCCATGGCGAGGCAGTACGCCCCCATGGCCGTCACGGCGGCGAACCAGGGCGCGGTCCGCCGCGCCCTGAGGTCTCTTCCGAGCGCCGGCCCGGTCCGTGTCACCTCAGGCGAGGAATCGCCTCCTCGCCGGCCGGCGCCCTTCTCAAGCGAGGGATTCAGCACGGCGGACATCCCTGAATTCCGAACTCCTGGTCGACATTCGAACGGCCCGTCACTTTCCCTCGTCCATTTATGCACAAACAGGTTATGACCCGATGCGCACACATCTCTTGGAAGAGGACGGAGCCGATAGGGTTGCCCCTTAAAAATCGACGAATCCGATCGCGGAGCGCCCCGTCATCCGGGCGCGGACCCCCACCCGGACGCCTCCCACCCCATCGGACCGTCGGAAAGTGAACGCGAGGTGCCGTCGAGGCAGCCTGCGCACGAAAATGGATCGAGGTGCCAGTGCCTGACGTCTCAGTGATCGTCATCGCCTACAACGACGCGGAGCGTCTCCCGACGGCCGTGCGATCGGTGTTGGACCAGACACTGCGGAGCGTCGAGGTCGTCATCGTCGACGACTGCAGCGGGGACCGCACCTTCGAGGTCGCCCAGGAACTGGCCGCCGCCCAGCCGGAGCGGGTCCGGGCCTACCGGCTGCCGGAGAACAGCGGCGCGGGCGGCGAGCCGCGCAACGTCGGCATCGGCCACGCGCGGGGCCGGTACGTGATGTTCCTGGACAGCGACGACGTCCTGGAGCGCAACGCCTGCCGCAACATGGTCGCGGCCGCCGAGGAGACCGGCGCCGACCTGGTCTCGGGGCTGTGCGTGCGCCTCACCAAGGACACCCGGCACGAGAAGCGCAACGAGTGGTACGCGTGGCTCTACTCGGCGACCCGCACCCTGGAGTCCGTCACCGAACTGCCCGACCTGTTCGTCTGGGACACGCTCTCCACGAACAAGTGCTACCGCCGCGACTTCCTCCTCGACAACGGCCTCCGCTTCCCCAAGGGGATGTTCTACGAGGACCTGATGTTCGTCGCCGACGCCTACCTCGCGGCGAAGAAGATCACCCTCATCCCCAACCAGGTCTACTTCTGGCACGTCTACGAGCAGGCCGAGGTCAAGTCGGTCACCAACAGCCGCCACGAGATGGTGAACTACCGGCACCGGCTGGAGATCCACCGCCGGATCGACGCGCTCCTCGACCGGCACGGTCTGGAGGAGCTGCGGGCCGCCAAGGACGTCAAGTTCCTCAAGCACGACCTCGTCCTCCATCTGCGTGATCTTCCCTTCCGGGACGAGGCCTACCGCCGCGAGTTCGCCGAGCTCTCCCGGCCGTACCTCCAGGGCCTGGACCGCGAGGCGTACGGCAAGGCGGCCAAGATCCAGGCGATCTGCGCGTACCTCCTGGAGAAGGGCGACTGGGAGAACCTGCTGCCCGCCGTGGACACCCTGATCCACCGCGACAAGGTCTCCTCCCCGCTCGCCCGGCGCGACGGCCGGGTCTACTGGTGCGCCGAGCACCTCGACGACGCGTTCGGCCGGGAGGTCCTCGACGTCACCGAACTCGGCTATCACCAGAAGCCGATCGACAGGCTGTTCCTGCGCAACGAACTCACCTCCTACACGGAGTCCGACGGCACCGCGCGCCTCGCCGGCCGGATCACCAACCCGCTGGGGATCGTGGCCCCCGGGGACGCCCTCACCGCCGAGCTGGAGTTCCGCGCCCGCCGCCGCAGCCTGCGGACGTACCTCTTCCCCATCACCTCGCTGCGCCACGACGGCGAAACGGTCCGCTGGGAGACCGAGGCCGACATCAGCTCGACGCTCCGGCCCCTCGGCGTCATCGACCCGGTGTGGGACGTCCGCGTCATCCTCCGGGCGAACGGCGTCCGCACCCGGACCCGGCTCACCGTCGACCAGCACGATCTGGGCGGCGGAGCGCTCCCCGTCAAGCCACGGCTGACGCGCCTGGTGGGCGACCGCATAGAGCCGCACCCCACCGCCAAGGGGCATCTCGCCTTCCGTCTGGTCTCGTCCAAGGGCGACAGTGACCGGATCGAGGAGTTCGTCCAGCGCGGCCTGCGGGGGAAGCCGGGACAGGTCGCCAAGTCCGGCCTGCGGCGGGCCAAGGCGCTGCGCAAGACCCTCACCTCCGGTGAGACCAAGCTGCGGCTCTACCACGAGGTGTACAGCCGGCTGCCCGTGAAGAAGCGGACGGTCGTCTTCGAGAGCCAGCTGGGCAAGCAGTACAGCGACAGCCCGCGCGCGATCTACGAGGAGATGCGCCGCCAGGGCCTGGACTTCCACGCGGTCTGGTCGTACGCCGGAACACCCGAGGACTTCCCCGAGGACGTCCAGCTCGTACGCCGCTGGTCGCTGCCGTACCTCAAGGCGCTGGCCCGCGCCGAGTTCTGGGTCGACAACCAGAGTTATCCGCTGAAGCTCACCAAGCGGCCCGAGACGACGTACATCCAGACCTGGCACGGCTCCGCGCTCAAGAAGATGGGGTTCGACCAGCCCAGCCTCAAGGCGCAGACGCGGCAGCAACAGGAGGCCCAGCAGGAACACCTCGACCGCTTCGACCACTTCCTGGTGCGGTCGGAGCACGATGTACGCACCCTCGCCAAGGCCTTCCGGCTGAAGGACCGGACGCTGCTGCGCTCCGGCTACCCGCGCAACGACGTGCTGGTCCAGGCCCGGCAGCGTGAGGAGGAGGCGGGGCGCCGGGTGCGCGGCCCGCTCGCCGAGAAGCTCGGCATCCCGGCGGACCGGACCGTGCTGCTGTACGCGCCGACCTTCCGCACAGCGGGCAAGGCCAGCCGCTTCGCGCTGCCCTTCGACGTGGAGCGGTTCGCCGAGGAGTTCGGCGACCGCTACGTGCTGCTGGTGCGGGCCCACTACTTCAACCACGTGGTGCTGCCGCCCGATGTCGAGGGCAAGGTCGTCGACGTCTCCTCGGAGCACGACGTGATGCCGCTGATGGAGCTCGCCGACGCGCTGATCACGGACTACTCCTCCGTGATGTTCGACTACGCGCTGCTCGACCGGCCGATGCTCTTCTTCACGTACGACTACGAGACGTACGTCCACGAGGACCGCGGGACGTACTTCGACCTGCTGGAGCACGCGCCCGGCCCGGTCCTCCGCACGGAGGACGAACTCCACGCCTCGCTGCGGAACCTCGAGTCCGAGGGCAGGGAGTACTCCGACGCGCGCAAGCGTTTCGTGGCCGAGTTCGGCGAGTACGACCAGGGCGACGCCGCGCACTCGATCGTCCAGAAGTTCTTCTCCGGGTGGAGCCGTCGATGACCGAGACGATGCAGGCAACGACCGGGACGACGACCAGGGACATCGTCCTCGTCTCCAACAGCGTCGACGAGATCGGCGGCATCACCAGCTGGTCGCACCAGATGGCCCGGCTCTTCAGCGAGCGCGGCCACCAGGTCCATGTGGTCGGCATCGTCCCCGCCCCGGAGGAGCGACGCGCGGACCTCGGTACCGATCTGCCCTACCGGACGACGACGCTGTACGACGCCCATCCGCCGGTCCTGAAGCCGCGGCGCGGCGTGAAGGGCCGGCTCGACCTCGTCGAGCGGCGGCGCAGGGCCTCGCGCGCGTCGGGCATGCGCAGGGAGGCGGCGAAGCTCACGGGGATCCTGCGCTCCGTGCGCCCGGGTTCCGTCGTCGTCGTGACGCAGGTCTGGGCCATGGAGTGGGTGGCCCTCGCGGACACCTCAGGGCTGCGGGTGATCGGCATGAGCCACGAGTCCTTCCAGACGTGCCGTGCCTCGTCCCGCTTCCAGCGGGTCAAGCGGTACTACCAGGACGTGGACCGGATGCTCGCGCTGACGCGGGAGGACGCGGACCTGTGGATCCGCCAGCGCTTCGACCACGTCGGCGCCATGCCGAACCCGCTGCCGTTCTTCCCCGACGAGCCGTCCCCGCGTACGGCCAAGGCGGTCGTCAGCATCGCCCGGCTGCACGAGGAGAAGGGTGTCGACCTGCTCCTGGACGCCTGGTCCGAGGTCGCGCCCCGCCACCCCGACTGGGTCCTGCGGGTCCACGGCTCCGGCGAGGAGGAGCAGGCGCTGAAGGCGCAGTCCGCCCGGCTCGGGCTGACCGACTCCGTGGAGTGGATGGGGCGTACGGACGACGTGCCGGGCGCGCTGCGGGGCGGCTCGCTGTTCGCGCTGTCCTCGCGGGGCGAGGGCTTCCCGCTCGCCCTGATGGAGGCGATGGCGACGGGCGTGCCGTGTGTCGCCTTCGACGTGGCCCCGGGTGTCAGGGAAATCATCGCGGACGGGGAGAACGGGCTCGTCGTGCCGCCCGGCAACACGGGTGAGTTCGCGCGCAGGCTCGACGAGCTGATCTCCGACAAGGAGCTGCGGGACCGGATGGGCGAGCGGGCCCGCGTCGACATCCAGCGGTATTCGACGGACGAGATCGTGGCGCGCTGGGAGTCCCTCTTCGCGCTGCTGGAGCGCTAGGGAGCCGAGGGGCCGCCGGAGGCGCGAGGCCCCATGGACGACGAGGGGAGGGCCGCCGGTGACCGGCGGCCCTCCCCTCGTATCGGCTGCGTACCGGCCTCGTACCGGCCTCGGATCAGGCAGAGACGCCGCGGCGGGCCACCCAGCCCGCCCAGGCGGAGTCGATCATGTCGCGGACGTCGTGGCGGGCCTTCCAGCCCAGCTCCGTGGCGATGCGGTCGGCGGAGGCGACGACGCGGGCCGGGTCGCCGGGGCGGCGCGGGGCGACGACGGGCGCGGCGGAGTGGCCGGTGATCTCGTTGATCAGGTCGATCATCTCGGTGACGGAGACGCCCTCGCCACGGCCGATGTTGACCGTGAGATCGCGCGGCTCGCCGGCGGCGGCCCACTCGGCGAGCTTGCGCGCGGCCACGAGGTGCGCGTCGGCGAGATCCTCGACGTGGATGTAGTCGCGGACGCAGGTGCCGTCCGGGGTGGCGTAGTCGTCGCCGAAGATCCGCGGGGCCTCACCGGCGTCGAGCCGCTCGAAGACCATCGGGACCAGGTTGTAGACACCGGTGTCGGCCAGCTCGGGGGTGGCGGCGCCCGCCACGTTGAAGTAGCGGAGGCAGGCCGTGGAGATGCCGTGGGCCTTGCCGGCCGCGCGGACCAGCCACTCGCCGGCCAGCTTGGTCTCGCCGTACGGGCTCAGCGGCAGGCAGGGCGTCTCCTCGGTGACGAGGTCGACGTCGGGCATGCCGTAGACGGCGGCCGAGGAGGAGAAGAGGACGTTGCGCACGCCGGCGGCGGCCACGGCCTCGAGGAGAACGGTGAGGCCCAGCACGTTCTCGCGGTAGTAGTGCAGAGGCTGCTCGACGGACTCGCCGACCTGCTTCTTCGCGGCGAGGTGGACGACGCCCGTGACACCGTGCTCGGCGATGGTCCGGTCGAGCACCTCGCGGTCCAGGGTCGAACCGACCACCAGGGGCACGCCCTCCGGGACCCGCTCCTCGTAGCCCGTGGACAGGTCGTCGAGGACGACGACCCGCTCCCCCGCCTGCGTCATGGCGCGGACCACGTGCGAGCCGATGTATCCGGCACCACCGGTGATCAGATAAGTCATAGCGCCCACATT
Source organism: Streptomyces sp. NPDC012508 (assembly GCF_042902595.1). Classification (NCBI taxonomy): domain Bacteria; kingdom Bacillati; phylum Actinomycetota; class Actinomycetes; order Kitasatosporales; family Streptomycetaceae; genus Streptomyces; species Streptomyces sp. NPDC012508. The sequence goes on along the minus strand of NZ_JBIBEO010000005.1, from coordinate 460,767 downwards.
CCTCTCCTAAGCACCGCGGAAGAGCCTGCGTAGCCTGGCTCCGACTGTCCGGAGTCCGTCGCGGACCCCGGGTGCGATCCGCACCGCGAGCGAGCCGTTGGCCGTGGTGTACTGCTGCACCAGCAACACACCGTACCGGCTGCTGGGCCGGACCCACCGGCGCTGCCGTTCCTCCGGCAGCCGCAGCGCGGTCACGAAGGACTCGCCGTCCGCGCAGCCCACCGTGATCCGGAGGTCCCAGAGCTGGAGGCCTCTGTCTCCCCGGCCGCGGCCGGCCAGCGCGAGGGCGGTGAGTCCGGCCGGGACGCGGCCGGTCCAGCCGCCCGCCACCTCGCGCAGCTCGGCCCGCTCGGTACGGACGGGCACGTCCGAGCCGCGGGGCAGGAACGAGACCTGGGCGGTACGGGGTACTGCCGCGCTCAGCCTGCCGTACAGATCGCGCACCGTGAACCGCAGCTCACCGCCCCGGTCGCCGTACAGGGCGGCGTCGACGACCACCGGGAGGGCGGCCGGCGGCAGGGCGTCGATGCCGTCCAGTTCCGCGCCGGGAAGGTCGTCGGACCAGACGGCGGCGCTTCCGCTCCGGGCGTACGGCGGGAGGAGCCGGGCCGGGTCGGCGGCGAGCCGGGACAGTCGGGTCAGGTCCCGGGGCTCGTCGGCGGCCAGGATGAAGCGGGCCATCCAGCGTGAGGGGGCCGCCGCCGCGGCGAGGTCGCTCTCGTCGAACGTCTTGAGGTGTTCCCGGGTCGCCGCCCACCACTCGCTGCGGTACGCGGCGTCGCGCCGCCTCAACTCGCGGGCGTACAGGCGCAGGTCGTGTTCGAGGAACTTGGTGCGGCAGGCGGCGGCGAGCTCGGTACGGCCGGCCGCCTCGAAGGTCTCGACGGCGGTGCGGTGGGCGGCGACCCTCGCCTGCCAGTTGGTGACGCCGTCCCGGTCGAGGGAGATCGACAGATGGGCGGCGGCGCGGCGCACGTGCCAGACGTAGACCGTGTCGGGGACCACGGCGACGCGTGGCGCGGCGGCCAGGACGCGCGCGGTGAAGAGGAAGTCCTCGTAGACGCAGTGGCCTTCGGGGAAGAGGATGCCGTGCTCGGCGAGGAACGACCGGTCGTAGACCTTGTTGACGCAGAGCGTGTCGTGGACCAGCGGGGTGAGGTCCGCCGCCGTCTCCAGGAGGGCCGGCTCGTGGTAGAGGGCGGGCTGCCAGCGCACGTCGCGGCCTTCGGGCAGCTCGCGCCGTACGCAGGCGCCGACGGCGACGGGGGCGCGATGGCGCTCGGCCGCGGCGACCAGCGCCTCGGCAGCCCCCTCGGGGAGGATGTCGTCGCTGTCGAGGAATATCACCACGGGAGCGGTGACCGCGCGGACGCCGTCGTTGCGCGGGGTGCCGCAGCCGCCGCTGTTCACCGTGCGGTGGACCACGCGCAGCCGGGGGTGGAGCGCGGCCAGCTCGTCCAGGACCCGCGCCGTGCCGTCGCTCGAACCGTCGTCGACGGCGATGACTTCCGCCACCACGGGTCCCTGGTCGAGGACGGACCGGATCGCCTCAGCGACCAGGGCCTCGTCATTGTGTGCGATTACCACGACACCGAGTTTGCCCGCTACCTGAGGCGGGGTGACGCTACTCACATCGGGGATCCTACGGGACGCGCGCCCGCCGCATCGCGCGCCGGGCTGCGTTCGTCCCGGGCGCTCCGGGCCCCTCCGGGAGGGGGGCCGTCACCCGTCATACTGGATACGTTCACATGTCCGTATGTCCAGGTTCAGGAGTCGACCGCAGTGCGCAATCCCGAGGCACCCCGGCTGCTTGGGGTCTACCGCCGAGCCATACCGGAACGCGTGCGGAAGGCCATCGTCGCGCAGGTCGACGCCGACGTCCGCCGCCGTCTGAAGATCCGGATCGCGAACGGCACGGCCGCGGCCGAGCGGCTGCGCAGCGGCCGGGTCGCCAAGCGGTACGAGGCGCTCACCGCCGCCCCCGACCGCGCCGTGATCACCGTCGGCCGCGAGTCGAAGGTCGCCCTGGTCTCCACCGGGATCACCCCGCTGGAGGCCCGCCGCGCGAACCTGGACTCCGTGCTGAGCGCGCTGTCCGGTGCGGGGATCGAGCACTTCTGCGTACGGAGCCAGTCGGACACCGCCGCCGCCGTGGCCGTACGGGCCGAGGACCGCGCGGCCGTCATCACGGCGCTCACCGACGCCTGCAACCGGCTGCCGGGCTATGTCGCCCCGGTCGGGGGGAGCAGCGCCGTCTCGGCGACCTCCCAGCCCGGCTTCGAGGCGGCCACCTGGCAGCGGCTGCGCGACGCCGACGTGCTGCGTCTCACCTGGTACCGCACCGATCCCACGCATCTGCTGAAGCTCGGTGACCGGTACGGCTGCGACGTGGAGTTCTGGCACGAGGAGGACGGCGAGCTGGTGGCGCCGAGGCCCGGCAAGATCGCCTCCGCGCTGCCGCTGCGGGGCGAGACCGTCACCGTGCCGGAGTCGTACTTCACCAGCCTCGCGCCCCGCGAGTCGGCCGACGCGGCCCAGGTCCCGGCCCGCGCGGAGACGGCCGTCGTCCACACCGACGAGGTCACCTTCCCGATCGACGTCGTCTACACCTGGGTCGACGGCTCCGACCCCGCCTGGCTGCGCCGTCGCGCCGAGTTCTCGGGCGAGGCCTACCACGCGGAGGCGGCCAACGCGGCGCGCTACCTCAGCCGCGACGAGCTGCGGTACTCGCTGCGCTCGCTGCACATGTACGCGCCGTGGGTCCGCACCATCTACCTGGTGACGGACGACCAGCAGCCCGACTGGCTGGACGCCGAGGTCCCCGGCCTGAAGGTGGTCAGCCACAAGGACGTCTTCCGCTCCCCCGACCTGCTGCCGACGTTCAACTCGCACGCCATCGAGAGCCAGCTTCACCACATCGAGGGGCTGTCCGAGCACTTCCTCTACTTCAACGACGATGTGATGCTCGGCAACGAGGTCACCCCGCAGGACTTCTTCCACTCCAACGGGTTGACCAAGTTCTTCCCGTCCCCGGCCCTGGTGCCGCTCGGCGAGCGGACCGTCGACGACCCGCCGGTCGCCGCGGCCGGAAAGAACAACCGGCGCCTGATCGAGGAGCGTTACGGCGCCGTCCTGGTCCAGAAGATGAAGCACATGCCGCACCCGCTGCGCCGCAGCGTGCTGACGGAGATCGAGACCGAGTTCGAGGCCGAGTACCGCCGTACGGAGGCGAGCAGGTTCCGCAGCATCGACGACATCTCCATCTCGTCGTCGCTGCACCACTACTACGCCTTCCACACGCAGCGGGCGGTGCCGTCCCAGCTGCCGTACGCGTATCTGGACCTGACGCATCCGTGGACGGAGACCCGGCTCGGCCGGCTGCTCGCCAGCCGCGACAAGGCCGTGTTCTGTGTCAACGACACGGTGTCGACGGAGCAGGACGTGACCGAGCAGAAGGACTTGATCACGCCCTTCCTGGAGGCGTACTTCCCGGTGCCGAGCCCGTACGAGAAGTAGACACGAGGGCGGGTCCGAACGGCCCGCCCTCGCCGTCACACACGACGAAGGGGCGCCAGGACCTGATCGGTCCCGGCGCCCCTTCGCGTTCGTCGTGCGTCAGTCCCGCTCGTACGGCGAGCGGACCGGGAAGTACGCCTCCAGGAACGCGCGCAGCACGCGGTCCTGCTCATCCACCGGAACCTCGGCCTCCGCCGACTCGCCGATGCAGAAGACGTCCCGGTGCCGGGCCGCCAGGAGTCGGCTGAGCATCACGTGGTGCTTGTAGTCGCCGATGTTGGCGTAGCCGCAGGAGATGCCGCCCTGCGCCGCCTTGCCCGTCAGGTAGGCGTAGTGGTGATGCAGCGACGAGGTGATCGAGAGGTCCGCCCGGCCGCGGAACGGCGTGGCGGCCGTCTCGCGGGTCCGGTCGGGCCAGCGCTCGCTGATCTCCTCCAGGACGCTCCGGCGCAGCGGGTGCGGCGTGTGCAGGAAGCCGTGGGTGGCGACCCGCCCGAACTCCTCTTCCAGCAGGGCCTGGTTGTTCTTCGCCGCCACGAAGTAGCCCTCGGTCTCCTCCGTGATCTCGCCCGGCGGGACAGCGGTCGGCGAGCGGAAGAACAGGGAGTTGCCGTTGGACTGGAAGAACTTGTTCGGCGCCAGCGGACGACCGAAGAAGACGTCGTCGTTCACGTACAGGAAGTGCTCGGAGAGCCCCTCGATGCGGTGCAGCTGGGACTCGATCGCATGCGAGTTGAACGTCGGCAGCCACAAGGGGTCGGCGAAGATCTCGCTGTGGCTCACGACCTGGATGTCCGGGTGCTCGGTGTTCAGCCACGACGGGGTCTGGTCGTCCGTGACCAGGAAGATCTTCCGGATCCACGGCGCATGGGTCGCCAGCGAGCGCAGCGAGTAGCGGAGTTCGTCGCGGTTGCGGAAGCGGACATCGCCCGCTTCGGCGCCGTCGACGGGGAGGCCGTGGGCCTTCCGCGCGGCGTCGCGCTTCTGGCGCCACACCGGGTCCGTGTCGTCCACCCAGGTGTAGACGGCGTCGATGGGAAAGTCGACGTTCCACATCAGCGACTTCGTGAAGACGTCGGACGTCGGGTAGTCGCGGTCGCCGACGGTGATGCGGGCGGACTCGTCCAGCGAGGGCAGGCGCGGACCGACGAGCGTCGTACCGGTGGGCGCGGCGAACCAGCCGCTGTCGTCCAGCGACCAGAACTCGACGCGGCAGCCGTAGGCGGGCCCGTACCGCAGGGTCCGGCTCTCGCTCACGAGCGGCCGGAAGACACGGACGCCGTCGACGTCGGGGGCGGCGGTGAGCGATTCGGCCAGGACGGCGCCGGGGGCGGCCGTCCGAGGGGTCACGAGCTCGGCGTAGACCGGGCGTCCGCTCGTCTCCGTGCCGAGCGCGCGCAGTGCGCGTTCACGGTCGTCGGCGCGTACGGCAAGGCGGTGGCTGACGGTCGCCGGGTCGTGCAGGAGGATGTAGCGCACGTCGTGGCGTTCGAACGCCTGGGCACAGAGTTCGAGATTCATCTCGCCCATGCGCCAGGCCAGGGTCTCGTCGCTCACCTCGGCGAGCCGGCCCGCGGAGCGGACCAGGGAGGTGCGGTCCTGCGCCTGCAGGATGACCTCGCGCGCCTTCTGCTCGTCGGACGACGGCGAGAGCTTGCTGATCGGAGCCGAGAGGGCGAAACTCCGGCTGCCTCCCGCCGCGATACGGCGGGCGACGCGGTCGGCACGGTCGGCGACCCGCCCCGGCTTGTCCCGTTCGGCGAGTATCCCGGCGAACAGCTCGTCCCACTGCCCCGTGATGATCTCGGGGGCGAAGCGCTCGCGCGCTCCGGCGCGCGCGGCGGCACCGTAGGCGGCGCGCAGTTCGTCGTCACCCATGAGCCTGGACATGGCGGCACCGAGCGAGGCGACGTCGTCGGCGGGCACGAGCAGGCCGTCCACCTCGTGGCGGACGATCTGCGACGGTCCGGTCAGGGCGTCGTACGCGACCACCGGGACGCCCGCGGTGAACGCCTCCAGCATCACCAGTCCGAACGACTCCACACGCGACGGCATCAGGCAGATCGCCGCCTTGGCCCACTCCTCCGCCATCTGCTGGCTGCGCCCGACGAGTTCGACCCGGTTGTGCATCCCGAGGCCCTCGACCAGGCGGCGCAGATTGACGAGCTGGGGACCGTCACCGAACAGGCGCAGGGACCAGTCGGGGTGGTCGTCGGCGATGTCGGCGAACGCCTGGACGGCGTGGTCGAGCTGCTTCTCCGGCACCATGCGGCCGGCGACCACGATGGTCTTGCTTCCGAGGTCGGAGCGGGGCCGGTAGCCGTCGGGCATCGCGTTCGGGATGGTGGCGAGGCGAGGAGCCGAAGCGCCCAGCGACTCGGCGAACCAGTCGGTGGTCAGCTCGGTGAGCGACACGAGGGCGTCGAGCTGCGGGGCGTGGGTGAGCAGCGGCTCTCCGGTGGCACCACGCAGCTGGGAGACGCGGTGCTCCTGGTGGATGGTCACCACGCGGGAGGGCACGAGCGAGACGGCGGCCGCCATGAGAGCGGGCGTGGTCGTGATGAGAACATCGGTGTCGATGCTCGTCAGGGCCGCCGTCATCTCGATGTCGGACAGCCGGTCGAAGGTGGGCTCCCACGACGTCTGGATCAGCTCGCTGGGCAGCGAGGCCAGGGCCTCACACTCCTGGGCGGTGAGGGACGACGCACGCACCGGTCGCGGCGTACGGCCCGAGCGGTCCACCAGGTAGCGGATCGCAAGGCCCTTGGCCTCGGGCAGGAACGGCTCCGACTCGGTCTTGAAGACGCTGAGGATCTCGACTTCGTGGCGGGGCATGAGCTGAGCGGCCTGGGTGTAGGCAGCCATCTCGGTGCCGCCCATGGCGTCGCCCCAGGTGAGCAGAATGGTGATCTTCATGCGACTTCCTTCGCGCCGTCATGGGCGCCTTCGAACTCAGCGCAGGAGACGGCGAGCGCTCCGGCCGACGTGATGTAGGCATGTACCCGCAGGAGCGAGCCGTTCTCCAGTGCGATGATACGGAACGAGGTACGGAACACCTGATTCCGTCGACGCACGTCAGTCAGCCTCCGCGCGATCTTGAGACGCGTACGCCCGTGCTGAAGCTGGACGTCCCATCGCTGGGTGCGCCGCCCGGACGCCATGGCAGCAAGGGGGAGATCAAAGGTGAACGCGTCTCCTTCCCACTCGACGGGCGCCTCGACCACCGCACCGCTGCCGCGTCGGACGGCCTGGGCCGCATAGGAAGCGGGAGCGGCGTGTGAGGCGATCAGCCGGCCACGCACCGTGATGCGATCCCAGCGAAGGTCGAAGGAGTCGAGTTCGGCCTGGTGATCCGGAGCGCGCACCTTGAGGATCGCGAGGCCGTCGACGGACCTCATGAGCCGGAACTGGGCACCGCTGCGAGGAGAGGGTGAGACCGGCAGGGTCGGCCCGTCCGTCGTCCGGACCGTCGCCGCCGCCACACCGGCGCGCACCTCACGGCCGTCCTCACCGACGATCACGACGCTCATGCGCCACAGACCACTGGAGAGCGCGATCCCGGACGTGCCGGTCTCGGGGTGGGCGGCGTGCGACAACGCCGTCGTCGCTGTCAGCAGACGGGAGCCGTCACTCTGGGGTTCGGATTCCAGCGCGATCCGGTGGCGCTGTCCGCCGCGAATCAATTCCAGATTCGCGGATGCGATGGCGAGGGCACCAGGGGCGAGCAGGGCCACGTTCATCGTCCGGCCGCCAAGGACCGAGAAGTGCACGGGGCGAAGAAGGGGACGGGGCCGGATCCCGCTGCCGAGAGCGGGCGCGGTATGCAGTCGCTCGACGCGGCGGCGCATTCGTACAGCCACCCGGCGGGCTCGCTTGGCGGCGCCCACCGCGTAGGGCAGCAGTGAGTCACTCACGGCGAATCCCGGCTTCCATTCTCAGCTGACAGTCAGCGGCACATGCTGTCAAGGACGAAGTTCAATGGCAAGTTGACTCCTGATTTGACCATTATGTGACCGCAATCACTCGATCAAGTGAAACCTGTATGGCCGTTTCCCCTCTTTACCTGTGGCGATCTCGCCGGATCGCCAGCAGGAAAGCAGGGGGAAGATGGGCCGCCGGATCAACCTCGACCACTTTGTGCCGTCGCGACGCACGCTGCTCGGATCCGTCGCCGGCGTGACGCTGGCCGGACTCGTCGGCGGCTGCGCCACCACACCCGCCACCGTGCCTCCCGGCGACCGCGCGGGCGGAGGCGGCTCCGGAATGCCGGTGCGGCAGCTGGGCGCCGAGCCGCGGAACGGATTCGCGGAGCCCGGCGGTGCGCGGGTGATGCAGATCGTGGCCCACCCGGACGACGACCTCTTCTTCATGAACCCCGACGTGATCCACACGCTGTCGAACCGCGTGCCCGTGATCTCCGTGTACGTCACGGACGGCGGTTCCTTCGGCGTGAACGCCGTACCCGGCAGACCGAAGCCGCCCGCGAACCTACCCGCGTACGTCTCCTCACGCCAGCAGGGCCTGCGGCAGGCATACGCGCGGATGCTCGGCGCCCCCCTCTTCACCACGTGGGAGCGGACCACGCTCCCGCTGCCCGGGGGCCGGGAGGCCGAGCTCAACGTCCTGGAGCACCAGGGACGACGCGCGGAGCTGATCTTCCTCAACATACGGATGCACGCGAAGGACCGGGGCCGGCCGGTCAACATGGCCCATCTCTGGGGCACGCCCGGCGTCCGCCTCCCCACCCAGCCCACCCCCGAGTCCCCGGTCCGGGGCTCGTTCTCCTACGGTCGCGAGGACCTGGTGGGCACCCTCGTCTCCCTGCTGCGGCGCTACCGGCCCACCCTGATACGGACGCTCGACCCCGACCCCGACTCCCAGGTCCACGACAAGCGGCATCCGCGCGGCAGCGACCAGGCGGGCTACTCCGACCACCCGGACCACACCGCGACGGCGCTCTTCACCTGGCGCGCGCTGGCCGAGTGGGCCGACGGCACGGCGCGCAGCGGCAAGGCGCCCGCGTTCCAGACCGAGTCGTACCGCGGCTACTACAACCAGCGCTGGCCGCACAATCTGCCGCCCGAGACGGTCGCTCTCAAGACCGAGTACCTCAACGCCTACGGCGGCGACCCGTCCTGGGAGTGCGGCAACGCCTCCGGCTGCGGCGACTACGTGATCGGAAACGACCGGGTCCTGACGTCACGGCGCGGATGGGTCCGCAGCACCCACCGGCGCTACCCGAACGCCGGGCCCCGGGTCGTGACCGCCGAGGACGGCACCCTGACCGTGTACGCCGTGCTCGGCACCCGCCTCGCCCGCTGGACCGGCACGTCCGCCGGGGTCCTGGGCGCCCCCGAGGACCTCGGCGGCGGGCCGCTGGCACCCGCGATCTCCGTGACCACGGACGCGAAGGGGCGCCAGCTGATCTTCGCCCTGCGCTTCGCCCGGCTGGAGGGCGGCACCTCCCGCAACGTCCGCGAGATCGTCATGCTGCGGCAGCGGACGCCCGGCGGGAGGTTCGAGTCCAGCTGGGTCGGGCTCGGCAACCCCGAGAGCCGCCCCCGGCGCTCCCGGCTGACCGGTCCGCCGACCGCGGTGACCGGCTCCGACGGCCGGGTCCACGTCTTCGTACGGAACGGGGACAAGGGAGTGAGCACCCGCGTCCTCGACGAGCAGGGCACCTGGTCGCCGTGGCGGTCGCTTCCCGGCGGGTACGTCCAGGAAGGCCTCGCCGCGACGGTGGACGGCGGCGGGCTCATCCATGTCTTCGCCGCCGCGCCCGGCTGGGTGGAGCACTGGGCACAGCGCAAGCCGTCCGCCGAACTGCGCAAGGGCTCACGGCGCTTCGTCGCGAGGCCGGGGGACGTTCCGGACGCGGTGACCGCCTCGGACGGTTCCGTGCTGCTCGGATACCGGCCGGTGACGAGCGACCGCGTGATGGTCGAACGGCTCGCCGCGGGGCGGACGGGACGCTGGACGACCGTGGCGAACCCGGTCGTACCGGGCTACGGCCGGGTCAGCCTGATCGGCGGCCGCAAGCCGAGCGCGGACGGGCTGCTGATGGCGGCCGCGGCCGGGGGCGGCGAGGCCCTGGTCTACGACGTCCGCGACGGCGGAGTGGCCGAGGCCCGCGCCCGGCAGACCGCGGTCACGGTGGGCAGCCCGGCAGCGGTGCCGGCGGCCGGCGGCGCTCCTGCGGCCGTGGTCACCCTCGGCCTGACGGGCCGCCCGGTCATCACCCGCCTGCGGGACATGGCGGACAGCCAGGCGTCCTGAGGGCCCTGCCCGCCTGACGCCTTGACCCGCCCGACCCGCCTGAACGCGCAAGCGCCCCACGGCCGAAGTGGCACGTGGGGCGTGTGACGTGTGCGGCCCGGGGCCTGAACGGCGGGCGCCGCCGTGCCCCTCCGAAGGGGTACGGCGGCGCTCGTCGTTCGGACCGGCCGAGCCAGGGGGCAGGCCCCCCTAGAAGGGGTTGAAGTCGTCGAACTCGCGCTGCGCGTCGTCCCGCTCCGCCTCGCGGTCGCGGCGGCGCTGCGCGGCCGGGCGCGGGGCCTCGAGGCGGTGGTCCTCGCCGCGGCGGCCGAGCATCTCCGCGCCTGCCATCATCGTCGGCTCCCAGTCGAAGACGACCGCGTTGTCCTCGGATCCGATCGCGACGCCGTCGCCCGCGCGGGCGCCCGCCTTCATCAGGGCGTCCTCGACGCCCAGCCGGTTGAGGCGGTCGGCCAGGTAGCCGACGGCCTCGTCGTTGTTGAAGTCGGTCTGGCGGACCCAGCGCTCCGGCTTCTCGCCGCGCACCCGGTAGACGTCCTCGGCCTCGTCGTACGTGACCGTGAAGCCCGCGTCGTCGACCGCCTTCGGACGGAGGACGATCCGCGTCGACTCCTCCTTCGGCTTGGCGGCACGCGCCTTGGCGACGATGTCGGCCAGCGCGAAGGACAGCTCCTTCAGACCCGTACGGGCCACGGCCGACGCCTCGAAGACCTGGTAGCCGCGCGCCTCCAGGTCCGGGCGGATCATGTCCGCCAGATCCTGGCCGTCCGGGATGTCGATCTTGTTGAGGACGACGATGCGCGGACGGTCCTCGAGACCGCCGTACTGCTTCAGCTCTTCCTCGATGATGTCGAGGTCGGTGACCGGGTCACGGTCGGACTCCAGCGTCGCCGTGTCCAGGACGTGCACGAGCACCGAGCAGCGCTCCACATGGCGCAGGAACTCCAGGCCCAGGCCGCGGCCCTGGCTGGCGCCCGGGATCAGACCCGGCACGTCGGCGATCGTGTAGACCGTCGAACCGGCCGTGACGACGCCCAGGTTCGGGACGAGCGTGGTGAAGGGGTAGTCCGCGATCTTCGGCTTGGCGGCCGACAGGACGGAGATCAGCGAGGACTTGCCGGCGCTCGGGTAACCGACCAGCGCCACGTCGGCGACGGTCTTCAGCTCCAGGACGATGTCCCGCGCCTCACCCGGCTCGCCGAGGAGCGCGAAGCCGGGGGCCTTGCGGCGCGCGGAGGACAGCGCGGCGTTACCGAGGCCGCCGCGGCCACCCTGGCCCGCGACGAAGGTGGTGCCCTGACCGACGAGGTCGGCGAGGACGTTGCCCTGCTTGTCGAGGACGACGGTGCCGTCGGGCACGGTCAGGACGAGGTCCTGACCGTCCTTGCCGGAGCGGTTGTCGCCCGCACCGGGCTGACCGTTGGTCGCCTTGCGGTGCGGTGAGTGGTGGTACTCGAGGAGCGTGGTGATCGCCTGGTCGACGACCAGGATCACATCGCCGCCACGGCCGCCGTTGCCGCCGTCGGGGCCGCCGAGCGGCTTGAACTTCTCCCGGTGTACGGAGGCGCAGCCGTGGCCTCCGTTACCCGCGGCGACATGCAGCTCGACGCGGTCCACGAAGGTGGTCATGGTTGTGCCTCCAATTACAAGGGGTACTACGGGGTGGAATGTCTATCTAGTAACACGCGAAAGGCGGACCCGCTTCCCTGCCGGGAAGTGAGGTCCGCCTCCGCAAAAGAACCGATCAGGCGACCGGAACGATGTTCACGACCTTGCGGCCACGGTGGGTGCCGAACTGCACCGAACCGGCCTGCAGGGCGAACAGCGTGTCGTCGCCGCCACGGCCGACGCCCGAGCCCGGGTGGAAGTGGGTGCCGCGCTGGCGGATCAGGATCTCACCGGCGCTGACGACCTGACCGCCGAAGCGCTTCACGCCGAGCCGCTGAGCATTGGAATCGCGACCGTTCCGGGTGGACGATGCGCCCTTCTTGTGTGCCATCTCTCCTCAGTCCCTTACTTCGCAGCCGCGGGGATGCCGGTGACCTTGATCGCCGTGTACTGCTGGCGGTGGCCCTGGCGACGGCGGTAACCGGTCTTGTTCTTGTAGCGAAGGATGTCGATCTTCGCGCCCTTGTGGTGGTCCACGACCTCGGCCGTGACCTTGATACCGGCCAGCACCCACGGGTCGCTGGTCACGGCGTCGCCGTCGACAACGAGCAGCGTAGAGAGCTCTACGGTGTCGCCAACCTTGGCAGTGGAAATCTTGTCAACCTCAACGATGTCGCCGACAGCAACCTTGTGCTGGCGACCACCGCTGCGCACGATGGCGTACACGCGGATCTCTCTCTCACTCGGGAACGGTCCCCTGATGCCAGCCGCTCACGCGGGCCGAGGCCTGCGGTGATCCGGAAGTGGACGAGCGGCCTCTCCCGGAACCGGGAGGAGGGTGCTCAGGGGGATGGCGCGTCATACGACACGCCGACGGTCAAGGTTACGGGCCGGTGCCTCAAGGGGTCAAATTCGGTGACTTCGACCTCTGGGGCGGTGTGGGCCGTCCCGGTACGGAACGGCCCACACCGGCCGTGTCAGTCCTGCGCGGGGGCCGCCGTCTTCTTGGCGGTGGCCTTCTTCGCAGTCGTCTTCTTCGCCGCGGTCTTCTTGGCCGTCGCCGTCTTCTTGGTGGCGGCCTTCTTCGCGGTGGCCTTCTTCGCCGTCTTGCGGGCGGCCGTCTTCTTGGCCGGGGCGGAAGCCTCGGCCTCGGTCTCGGCCTCCGCGACGGGCACCTCGGCCGGGGCCGCGGCCGGGGACTCGACCACCACGACGGCGGCGTCCTCGGCACCCGCGGGCGAGCCGGCGGGAGCGGTCACCTTGCGGACGACCCGGCGGCGGGCACGCGGCGGGGCGGCCACGGGGGCCTCCTCGACGACAGGCGCGGGCGCCGGCTCGGCAGCGGGCTCGGCCTCGACGACCGGCTCCGGGGCGACCACCGGCTCGACGACCGTCTCGATCACCGTCTCCGGCGAACCGGCCGGGGCCGTCGCCTTACGGGTGGCCCGGCGGCGGCCACGCGGCGGGGCGGCCACGGGGGCCTCCTCGACGACGGGCGCGGCCTCGGCGACCGGGGCCGGGGCGGCGGGCTCGGGCTCGACGACCGGCTCGGGCTCCTCCACGACCACCGGGGCCGGGGCAGCGGCGACCGGCGGACCGGCCGGCGCGGACACCTTGCGGGTCGCGCGACGGCGGCCACGACCGCGCGTGGCGGCGGCCTCGGCCTCGGCGGCGCTGCTGTACAGCTCCTCGTCGGCGCGGAAGGGCTCCTCCACGGCCACCGGGGCGGCGATCTCCGCGGCCACCTCGGCCTCGGTCTCGACCGTCTCGGTCTCGGAGTCCGTCTCCACGACATCGACGTGCTCGTGCTCGTGGTGCTCGGCGCCGCCACGGCCACGCTTCTTCGAACGCTTGCCGCTGCCGCCGCCACCGGGGGCGGTCGGCTGCTCCATGTGCACGATGACGCCACGGCCGTTGCAGTGGACGCAGGTCTCGGAGAAGGACTCCAGGAGACCCTGACCGACCCGCTTACGGGTCATCTGGACCAGGCCCAGCGAAGTGACCTCGGCCACCTGGTGCTTGGTCCGGTCACGGCCCAGGCACTCCAGGAGGCGGCGCAGCACCAGGTCGCGGTTGGACTCCAGGACCATGTCGATGAAGTCGATGACGACGATGCCGCCCAGGTCGCGCAGGCGCAGCTGGCGCACGATCTCCTCGGCCGCTTCGAGGTTGTTCCTCGTCACGGTCTCTTCGAGGTTGCCGCCCTGACCGGTGAACTTGCCGGTGTTGACGTCGACGACGATCATCGCCTCGGTCTTGTCGATCACCAGCGAGCCACCGCTCGGCAGCCAGACCTTGCGGTCCAGCGCCTTCATCAGCTGCTCGTCGATCCGGTACGTCGCGAAGACGTCGACCTCGCTCGTCCACTTGGACAGGCGGTCGGTCAGGTCCGGGGCGACGTGGTTCACGTAGCCGTGGATGGTCTCCCAGGCGTCGTCGCCGCTGACGATGACCTTCGAGAAGTCCTCGTTGAAGATGTCGCGGACGACGCGGACGGTCATGTCCGGCTCACCGTAGAGAAGGGTCGGGGCGTTGCCGCTCTTCGCCTTCTTCTGGATGTCCTCCCACTGGGCCTGCAGACGCTCGACGTCACGGCGCAGCTCGTCCTCGCTCGCGCCCTCGGCGGCGGTGCGCACGATGACGCCCGCGTCCTCGGGGACGATCTTCTTGAGGATGGTCTTCAGCCGGGCGCGCTCGGTGTCCGGGAGCTTGCGGCTGATGCCGGTCATCGAGCCCTCGGGGACGTACACGAGGTAGCGGCCCGGCAGGGAGACCTGGCTGGTCAGACGCGCGCCCTTGTGGCCGATCGGGTCCTTCGTCACCTGGACGAGGACCGACTGGCCGGACTTGAGGGCGGTCTCGATGCGGCGCGGCCCGTTGGCCATGCCGAGCGCCTCGAAGTTGACCTCACCGGCGTACAGGACGGCGTTGCGGCCCTTGCCGATGTCGACGAACGCGGCCTCCATCGACGGCAGCACGTTCTGGACCTTGCCCAGGTAGACGTTGCCGACGTACGAGGTGGCCTGCTCCTTGTTGACGTAGTGCTCGACGAGCACGTTGTCTTCCAGGACGCCGATCTGGGTGCGCTCGCCGTTCTGGCGGACGACCATGACGCGCTCGACGGCCTCACGGCGGGCCAGGAACTCGGCCTCCGTGATGATCGGGACGCGACGGCGGCCCTGCTCGCGGCCTTCGCGGCGACGCTGCTTCTTCGCCTCCAGGCGGGTCGAGCCCTTGATGGACTGGACCTCGTCGGACGGCTCGGCCTTCTCGCGGGCCGGACGGGGCTCGCGGACCTTGACGACCGTACGGACGCCGTCCTCCTCGCCCGCCTCGGCCTCGCCGGACGCGTCACCGCTGCGGCGGCGACGACGGCGACGGCGACGCGAGCTGCTGGAACCACCGGAGGACGCACCGCCCTCGTACTCGTCGGACTCGCCCTCCTCCTCGGACTCCTCGTCCTCGGCGCGGGCCTCGTCGGACTCCTCGCTCTCCTCGGCCTCCTCGGCCTCGGCGAGCTCACCGCGGCGACGGCGACGGCCGCCACGGCGGCGACGGCGGGACGGACGGTCCCCGTACTCGTCGGACTCCTCGGCCTCGGCCTCCGCCTCGGGCTCCTCGGCCTCGACTTCGGGCTCGTCGGCGACGGTGGCCGGCACCGGCTCGACGGCGACGGGCTCGGCGGGCTCGCCCCGACGGCGACGACGGCGACGGCCGGCGGGCTCCGGACGCTCGGCCGGCTCGGCGACGGCGGCGGTCTCCTCGACCTCGACCGTCTCCTCCTCGTCCTCCTCCGGCTCCACGGCGCCGGCGGCAGCGGCCGCGGCAGCCGTCTCCGGGGTCTGGAACATGGGCTCGGTGAAGACCGGGGCCTGGAAGACGGCGACGGCGGGGCGCGCGGCGCGACGGCCGCGGGGCTCCTCCTCCGCCTTGGGGGCGGAGACCGGCTCGGCCGTGAACTGCGGCGAAGACGCGCGGCGGCGGGTACGGCCACGGGTGGCGGCCTTCTCGGCGGCGGCGACCTCCGGCTCGGCCTCCTCGGCGGTGATCTGCGCGACGGCCTCGTGCGGCAGGGTCTCGCCTCCGCCGGGGGTGACCTCGGGGCTGGTGGCCTTACGGGTCGCACGGCGACGGGTGCGCGCCGGGGCGGGCTCCTCGACAGGAGCCTCCTCCACGACAGCGGCGGCCTCGGGGGCCGCGGGGGCCTCGACGACCGGCTCGGCGACGGCCTCGGTGACCGGCTCCGGCGTGGTGGCCTTACGGGTGGCACGGCGGCGCGTACGAGCGGGGGCGGCGGGCTCCTCGACGGGGGCCTCCTCCACGACGGCGGCGGCCTCGGCCGCTGCCTCGGCGGCCGGCTCCGCGACCGGCTTGGTGGTGGTGGCCTTGCGGGTCGCACGGCGACGGGTGCGCGCCGGGGCGGGCTCCTCGACAGGAGCCTCCTCCACGACGGCGGCCTCGGGTGCCGCGGCGGCCGGCTCGGGGGCGGCGACCTTCCGCGTGGCGCGGCGGCGCGTACGGGCGGGAGCGGGCTCGGCGGCCGGCTCCGGGGTGGCGGGCGTCTCCACGACGACCTCGGCCACGGTGTCGGTGACCTCCGCCGCGACCGGCGGACCGGCGGGGCGGGAAGCCGCTCGGCGCCTGCGGCGCGGCGGCAGCTTGTCACCAGGTGCGTTGTTGTCGGTGTTCTCTTCGTGCTGTTCGAGCATGCGGGCGGTTCTCCCGTCACGCCCCCGGGCGCCGCGCCTTGTTCCGGTCCGGCGGCACGATCGCGCACAGTGCGCGGTGCCGCCGTCCGGGGCGCGGGCGCCGCACGGGAGCTGATGTCTGGCTCGCCGGTTCCGAACGCTTTCTACGTACGGCCTGGCGAAAGTCTCCTGGTCAGTGCGCTGCCCGACCCAGGTGGCTCCCGAGTACCAGGGCTGCGCTACAACGACCGCTCCCTACGCGGAACCTGCACCCTGCGCCGTCGCTGAGGCGGTCGCGGCGGCCGTGGGTGGAGCGGCCGTGACTGCCTCGCGGTCGGGCGCGAGCGGGTCGGTCACCGTGCCGGACTCCTCGTCGAAGAGCCCCTGCGCCAGCCTGGTCACCGCTGCGGGGACCGGCGGCGCCAGGTCGGCCACAGCTCGGAGACCGGACAGGACGTCGTCGGGTCGTACGGCAGGTGTCACGTGCCGAACAACCAGCCGCAGTATCGCACAGGCATTGTCCAGGGGCCTATCAGCCTCGGAACGTGCCTGTGGACGGTCCGCGACGAGGTCGGCGACGGCCGAGCGGGCGTCGAAGGTGCGGATGCCGTTCTTGGTCTTGCGCTGTACTTCCACGGTGTCGGCCGCGAGGAAGGCCGCGACGGCCTTCTCCGCGTCCTCGACGGAGACGCCGTCGAGCCGCAGCTCCCACACGGAGGCGGTGAGCCGGTCGGCGAGTCCGGAGGTCCGGGCCTCGACGGCGTCGGTGATGTCGAGGCCGTCCGGGAGCGACTCGTCGAGCAGGAGCCGCAGAGTCTCCGGATCCCGCTGCTCGGTGAGGGCGATCTCCAGGAACTCGGCCTCGGAGCCCGTACCCGTCGGGGCGGCGTTGGCGTACGACACCTTGGGGTGCGGGGTGAAGCCGGCCGAGTACGCCATGGGCACCTCGGCGCGGCGCAGCGCACGCTCGAAAGCGCGCTGGAAGTCACGATGGCTGGTGAACCGGAGGCGGCCGCGCTTGGTGTAGCGCAGTCGGATGCGCTGCACCGCCGGTGCGGGCGGCGGGCCTTCGGGCTGTCGCTTGCCCAGTGGTTCTTCTCCTCGGTGCGGGGCGGGCGCGGTGGCGCGCCGCCCACGAAATACGGGTGGCCTCTGGGGGGCCCGACCGGCTCACCCCCGCTTTCGCAGGGAGATCTCGGGTGCGGGCGCCGCGCCGGAGGCGGTTGTTGTACTACCCAGAGTACGCGCAGAGGCCACCACCGGTTCCACAGGCTCGGTCACCCGGGGTCCCCCGACCAGCGCACGCCACGCGTCCCTGCGCGCCTGCCGCACGGTCGCGCGCGCCGCGGCGAGGGCCTCCCGCGCGGCCCGCCCGGCCCCGACGGCCGCCCGCCGCACCGGCGCCCAGACCTGGTCGCGGACCCAGTGCCCCACGGGGGCGCAGACACTCCGGTAGAACCAGACGGTGGGGCGCCCGAGCAGATTCCAGGCGACCCACTTGAGGGCGCGCCCGACGGCCCGGGAGACGAACCCGGCGACCCGCCAGCAGACCCGCAGCGCGTCGACGAGCTCGCGCCCGACCGGGGTGAGGACACGGCGGTACAGCCAGACGAGTGGGACGACGATCGCGTACCGCACGACGGGCACGACGAAGTACCGCCACAACGCGACCCACGGCCACACGAAAACGGCCTTGCCGAGCAGGACGACCCCGGCCCACGCCCCGGCACCCACCACGACGAGTCCGCGCCACAGGCCCGTGAACACCCAGGCCAGACCGTGTCCGAGCGGGGTGAGGACGTGGCGGTAGAGCCAGGCGACCGGCAGCGCGATGCCGTAGCGGGCCGCCGGGACGACGACGTACTGCCACAGCCCGGCGACCAGGAACGCGACGCCGGCACCGAGCGGGGTGAGGATCCACCGGTACACCCATGCGGCGGGAACCCCGATCCCGTAGCGGGCGACCGGGACGATCACGTACCGCCACAGGGCCACCCAGGGCCACACGAACAGCGCCCTGCCCAACCAGCCGGCGGCGATGCCGAGGCCCCGCCCCACCGTGGTGACCAGCCAGGTCAGCCCGTGCCCCAGCGGAGTCAGGACCTGCCGGTACAGCCACACGGCGGGAACGACGAGCGCGTGACGCACGACCGGCAGCACGATCCGACGCCACAGCCACACCCACGGCCATACGAACAGCGCCCTCCCCAGCCAGGCCAGCGCGCGGCCCGTCGGACGCAGGACCGTGCGGTCGAGGGCGCGGGCGCAGACGACCAGCACGTCCCACACCATCCGCACAGGAACGACGATCACCAGCACCACGATCCGCACCGGAATCCTGATGACCGCCGTCAGACAGCCCTCCGGCTCGGCCGGCCGTGGCTGGGACTTCTCCATGCTCATGCCGGACATGACGCGACGGCCCGGCGAAGGGTTTCCCCTCACGCCGGGCCGTCGCCGGAGTGTTACGCGGCTACTTGACGACCGTCAGCGGCAGCAGCTTCTGACCCGTCGGGCCGATCTGGATGTGCGTGTCCATCTGCGGGCACACGCCGCAGTCGAAGCACGGTGTCCAGCGGCAGTCCTCGACCTCGGTCTCGTCGAGGGCGTCCTGCCAGTCCTCCCAGAGCCAGTCCTTGTCGAGACCGGAGTCCAGGTGGTCCCAGGGCAGGACCTCCTCGTACGTGCGCTCACGCGTGGTGTACCAGGCGACGTCGACGCCCATGGCGGGCAGCGTCTTGTCCGCGCACGCCATCCAGCGGTCGTACGAGAAGTGCTCGCGCCAGCCGTCGAAGCGGCCGCCGTCCTCGTACACCGCGCGGATGACGGCGCCGATCCGCCGGTCGCCGCGCGAGAGCAGGCCCTCGACGATGCCGGGCTTGCCGTCGTGGTAGCGGAAGCCGATCGAGCGGCCGTACTTCTTGTCGCCGCGGATCTTGTCCCGGAGCTTCTCCAGGCGCGCGTCCGTCTCCTCCGCCGACAGCTGCGGCGCCCACTGGAAGGGGGTGTGGGGCTTCGGGACGAAGCCGCCGATGGAGACCGTGCAGCGGATGTCGTTCTGGCCGGAGACCTTGCGGCCCTCGGCGATGACCTTGACCGCCATGTCGCCGATCTGGAGGACGTCCTCGTCCGTCTCGGTCGGCAGGCCGCACATGAAGTACAGCTTCACCTGGCGCCAGCCGTTGCCGTACGCCGTCGAGACGGTCCGGATCAGGTCCTCCTCCGAGACCATCTTGTTGATGACCTTGCGCATGCGCTCGGAGCCGCCCTCGGGGGCGAAGGTGAGGCCCGAACGGCGGCCGTTGCGGGTCAGCTCGTTCGCGAGGTCCACGTTGAAGGCGTCGACGCGGGTGGACGGCAGGGAGAGGCCGATCTTGTCCTCTTCGTACCGGTCCGCCAGGCCCTTCGCGATGTCACCGATCTCGGTGTGGTCCGCGGAGGAGAGGGAGAGGAGGCCGACCTCCTCGAAGCCCGTGGCCTTGAGACCCTTCTCGACCATCTCGCCGATGCCGGTGATGCTTCGCTCCCGCACGGGGCGCGTGATCATGCCGGCCTGGCAGAAACGGCAGCCGCGGGTGCAGCCGCGGAAGATCTCGACGGACATCCGCTCGTGGACCGTCTCGGCGAGCGGGACCAGCGGCTGCTTGGGGTAGGGCCACTCGTCGAGGTCCATGACGGTGTGCTTGGACACGCGCCACGGCACGCCGGAGCGGTTCGGGACGACGCGGGCGATCCGGCCGTCGGCCAGGTACTCCACGTCGTAGAAGCCCGGGATGTAGACCGATCCGGTCTTGGCGAGCCGGAGGAGGACCTCCTCGCGGCCGCCGGGGCGGCCTTCCGCCTTCCACGCGCGGATGATCTCGGTCATGTCGAGGACGGCCTGCTCGCCGTCGCCGATGATCGCCGCGTCGATGAAGTCCGCGATCGGCTCGGGGTTGAAGGCGGCGTGGCCGCCGGCGAGCACGATCGGGTGGTCGACGGTGCGGTCCTTCGACTCCAGCGGGATGCCCGCCAGGTCGAGGGCGGTCAGCATGTTGGTGTAGCCGAGCTCGGTGGAGAAGCTCAGGCCGAAGACGTCGAACGCGCCGACCGGACGGTGGCTGTCGACCGTGAACTGCGGCACGCCGTGCTCACGCATCAGCTCTTCGAGGTCCGGCCACACGCTGTACGTGCGCTCGGCCAGGACGCCCTCGCGCTCGTTCAGTACCTCGTAGAGGATCATGACGCCCTGGTTGGGCAGACCCACCTCGTACGCGTCCGGGTACATGAGCGCCCAGCGGACGTCGGCGGACTCCCACGGCTTGACCGTGGAGTTCAGCTCTCCACCGACGTACTGAATCGGCTTCTGCACGTGCGGGAGCAGAGCTTCGAGCTGCGGGAAGACAGACTCGGCAGCAGACATCTCGAACCTTCGTGAGCTGGCAGGGGGCGACTCTCAAGCGTACCCGGTGCTCAGCGGGTCAGTGCCGCCCTCAGTTCCGGGGCCGACGCCTTGGCCCAGACCTGGGGGAACTCGCGCTCGCGGTCCGTGCCGGCCGCCTCCTCCTGGCCGTGGAGGAGTCCCCAGGTGAAGGCGGACTCGCCGGCCGCGTGCGCCTGGATCGCGAGGCCGCGGAGGGTCTCGCGGGCGACGACGCTGTCCTGGTGGTCGCCGAGGAGGCTCTGGACGGCCTTCATGCGCTTGGAGAAGCGCTTGGCCGGTTTGCCGAGCGTGGGGCGGGCGGCGTCGGCGGCGTAGCGGGCGCGCTTGGCCGCCTTGCGGGCCTCGTGCATCGCGAGGTCGCGGGCGTGGCCCGGCGCTTCGGCGAGGGCGTGGTCGACGCGGCGGGCGAGGCGGTCGTAGTCCTTGAGGACCGCGCGGGCGAGGACGGGTCCCGGGGCGTCGGTGGCGGCCTTGCGGAGGGGCGGGTCCGCGAGGAGCGCGTCGAGGGTGGCGAGGAGCGCGAGGTGGCGGTCGGAGTCGAGGGCGGCGAGGGCCTTGCGGCGGGCGTCGGCGCCGGCGGCCGTGTCCCAGAGCCGCAGGCGGGCGTGGACGGGGCCGAGGAGGAGGGTGTCGGGAATGGCGTCGACGCGGGTACGCAGGCGTGCGGCGAGGACTTCCTGGTCGCGGGCGTGGCCGAGTTCTCCGGCGAGCCACTTGAGCTCGTCGCCGATGGGGTCGGTGACGGTGCGGTCGAGGACCTTCCGGTACGTCTTGCAGGCGCTGCGCAGGCGGCGGCAGGCGACTCGCATCTGGTGGACGGCGTCGGGGAGGTCGCGGCGGACGGCGGGGTCGAGGGCGATGATCGCCTCGACCTGTTCCCGTACGTAGGCGAGGACCCGGCCCCCTGCGGTGTCATCGCCCGGCCGGTCGGTCCGGGGAGGGCCGGACGCGGTTTTTTCGGCTGCGGATGCGTCGGCCTGAAGCGCGTCGGTTCCGTCGGCCGCGGATTCCGTCGTCTCCTCCAGGGCCCGCGCCAGTTTCGACGGCGCCGACGACGGGCGGATGCCCGCCTTCTTGAGGCGCTTCTCGACCGCGTCGAGGACCGCGGGGTCCACGTCGTCCGCGAGCTCGACCTCGATCTCCGTCCAGGAGGCGTCCGGGCCCTTCGGGAGGCGCTCGGCGTGGACCGTGTCGACCGAGACCTCCGCCAGCAGGGCACCCGACTCGTCCATGAGGTGCTGGACCTTCCGGGAGGAGCGGAGGCGTACGACGGGGACGACGTCCTCGTCGCGGATGCGGGAGCGCAGGAGCCCCGCCAGGGGCTTCGGGAGGGTGTCGGCGAGCGGGGCCCTGATCTCGTCGCGGATCCCGGAGGAGACCGGGAATTTGAGGTGCCAGCCCTCGTCGTCGCCGCCGGTGCGGCGGCGCAGGGTCAGGGAGTCCGCGGCCAGCCGCAGGTCGGCCGTGTCGTAGTAGACGGCGTCGAGTTCGGCGACGCCCTGGTCCACGACCGACGCGACCCCGGCCGACCGCGTCAGGTCCGGGAGTCCCGTCTTCTCGGTGGCTTCGTACTTCCGCTCGATCTCACGCTTCGTCTCCGCCATGAATCGAATCTAGACGTGAAGTGAACGGAAGGGCAGACCGCCTTGAGCCCAAGAGGTGACCAGCTGGTGACGATTCGGCCGTCCCGGCCGCTGCCGACGCGGCGGGCTATGCCGTCATCGGCCGCTGGACCCTGATCGACTGGAGCAGTCCGATCGCCACCCACACCGCGAACATCGACGAGCCTCCGTACGACACGAACGGCAGCGGCAGACCGGCCACCGGCATGATGCCGAGCGCCATGCCGATGTTCTCGAAGGACTGGAAGGCGAACCAGGCGATGATCCCGGCCGCGACGATCGTTCCGTACAGCTCCGTGGTCTCCCGGGCGATCCGGCAGGCCCGCCAGAGGATCACGCCGATCAGCAGGATGATCAGTCCGCCGCCGAGGAACCCGAGCTCCTCGCCGGCGACGCTGAAGATGAAGTCGGTCTGCTGTTCGGGTACGAACTGGCCGCTGGTCTGGTGGCCGTTGAACAGCCCCGCGCCGTAGAGCCCGCCGGAGCCGATCGCGATGCGCGCCTGGTTGGTGTTGTAGCCGACCCCCGCCGGGTCGAGCTCGGGGTTGGCGAAGGCGGCGAAGCGGTTGAGCTGGTACTCGTCGAGCAGGCCGAGCGCGGTGACCGCGACCGCGCCCGCCACGCCGGCGCCGATGAGGCCGAGGACCCAGCGGTTGGAGGCGCCGGAGGCGAGGAGCACGCCGAGGACGATCACCGCCATGACCATCACCGAGCCGAGGTCCGGCATCAGCATGACGATCGCCATGGGCAGCGCGGCGAGAGCCAGGGCCTTGGCGACAGTCCGGTGGTCGGGATACGCCTGGTCGCCGGCGTCGACCTTGGCGGCGAGCAGCACCGCCATGATCAGGATGATCGTGATCTTCACGAACTCGCTGGGCTGGAGCGAGAAGCCGCCGCCGATCACGATCCACGCGTGGGCGCCGTTGATGGTGGCGCCGAGCGGGGTGAGGACGGCGAGGATCAGCAGGATCGAGATGCCGTACAGGACCGGCACGGCGCCGCGCAGGGTGCGGTGGCCGAGCCAGATGGTGCCGATCATCAGGGCGAGCCCGATGCCGGTGTTCAGGGCGTGCCGGAAGAGGAAGTAGTACGGGTCGCCCTGGTTCAGCTCGGTTCGGCCGCGGGTGGCGGACCAGACGAGCAGGGAGCCGAGGAACGACAGCGCGAGGCTGGAGAGGAGGATCGGCCAGTCCAGCCGGCGCAGCATCGAGTCGCGGGCGGTGAGCTTGGCGATCGGACCGCGTTCGGGGGCGTAGCGGGAGACGGAGAAGCCGTGGGGTGCGGTCATCGGTCAGTCTCCCGTCCTGCCGGGCGGCGGCCCCGCGAGTGGCTGTTCTCCGTCACCCGTCCCGGAGGCGTCGACGAGCTGCGACTTGGGGTCGTACGGCTTGATGTCCGGCGCGTCGATGGAGCCGTCCGGCTGGACCTTCGGCAGCGTCTTCTGCGGCTGGGGCAGGAGGGCGCGCTTGAGGTCCTGGTTGCCCGCGTCGTCGAGGCCGTAGAGGGCGTCGTAGATGTTGCGCACGGCGGGGCCGGAGGCGCCGGAGCCCGTACCACCCTGGGAGATCGTCATGACGATCGTGTAGTCGTCGGTGTACGTGGCGAACCAGGAGGTGGTCTGCTTGCCGTAGACCTGGGCGGTACCGGTCTTGGCGCGCATCGGGATCTTGTCCTGCGGCCAGCCGCCGAACCGCCAGGCGGCGGTGCCGCCGGGCTCCACGACGGAGCGCAGGCCCTTGTCGAGGTTCTTGATCGTCTGGGCGTCGACCGGGAGCCTGCCGTGGGCCTTGGGCTTGATCTCCTTGACCGACTTGCCGTCGGGGCTGATCACGGCCTTGCCGATGGTGGGGTTATAGAGGGTGCCGCCGTTGCTGATCGCCGCGTAGGCGGTGGCCAGCTGGACGGGCGTGATGAGGACGTCGCCCTGGCCGATGGAGAAGTTGATGCTGTCGTAGGCCTTCAGCTGGTTGCCCTCGAGGCAGCTCTCATAGGCGATCTGCTCGACGTAGGTGCCTCCCTTCTTGCCCTGATCGCACCAGGCGTCCTTGTTGGCCTCCCAGAACTTCTGCTTCCACTGGCGGTCCGGGATGCGGCCCGCGACCTCGTTCGGCACGTCGATGCCGGTCTCGGAGCCGAAGCCGAAGTCACGGGCGGTCCGGTAGAACCAGTCGTGGGCGTCCTTCTTCGGCTTGAGGCCGCCGTCGCGGTTCCACTCCTGGTGGCCGAGACGGTAGAAGACGGTGTTGCAGGAGTACTTGAGGGCGTCGCCGAGGGTGATGGGGCCGTGCCCCTGGGACTCGAAGTTCGCGAAGCTCCGGTTGCCCATGCTGTAGGAGCTGCTGCAGAGGTACTTGTCGTTGAAGTCGTAGCCGGCCCGTACGGCCGCGCTCGCCGACACCACCTTGAAGACGGAGCCGGCGGGCGCCTGCCCCTGGATGGCTCGGTTGAGCAGCGGGTAGTTGGAGTCCTTGCTGGTGAGCCGGGCGTAGTCCTTGCCGGAGATGCCGCCGACCCAGGCGTTCGGGTCGTAGTCGGGCTGGGAGGCCATCGCGACGACGCGGCCCGTCCTGGACTCCATCACGACGACGGCACCGGCGTCGGCCTCGTACTTCCGGCCGGTGATCTTGTCGGTCTCGCCCCGGACCGTCTTCATCGCCTGGTGGAGTTCGTACTCGGCGACCGACTGGACCCGGGCGTCGATGCTGGTGACGAGGGTGGAGCCGGGCACGCCGGGATCGGACTGGGTCTGGCCCATGACACGGCCGACCTTGTCGACCTCGTACGACGTGACGCCGGCCTTGCCGCGCAGCTCCTTGTCGTAGGTGCGCTCGATGCCGGAGCGGCCGATCTGGTCGGAGCGCAGATACGGCGAGTCGGTGTCCTTGGCCTTCTGGATCTCCTCGTCGGTGACCGGCGAGAGGTAGCCGAGGACCTGCGCGGTGCGGGCGTCGCCGGGCGCCGTGTAGCGGCGTACGGCGGCCAGTTCGGCGGTGATGCCGGGGAAGTCCTCGGTGCTCTCCCGGATCCGCAGCGCCTGCTGCGTGGTGGCCTCGTCGGTGATCGGGATCGGCTGGTAGGGGGAACCGTTCCAGCAGGGCTGCGGGGTCTGGGAGTCGCAGAGCCGGACCTTGTCCATGACCTCCTTGGGCTCCATGCCCAGGACGCCCGCGAGGCGGGTGAGGACGCCCTTGCCGTCGTCCTTCATCTTCATCAGCTCGGTGCGGGACGCGGAGACCACGAGCCGGGTCTCGTTGTCGGCGAGCGGCACGCCGCGCGCGTCGAGGATCGAGCCGCGGACGGCGGGCTGGACGACCCGCTGGACGTGGTTGCTCTTCGCCTGGTCGGTGTACTCCTTGCCGTTGCGGATCTGGAGGTACCAGAGGCGTCCGCCGAGAGTGAGCAGGAGGGAGAAGACGAGGATCTGGATGATGACGAGACGGATCTGGACCCTGGGGGTCCGTCCGGTCTCCGGGATGTTGCTCATGCTGCCGGTGCCCCCTCGGTCACAGTCGCTTGACTCCCTTGATGCGTCCGGCGCGTGCCGCTCTCGTACGGGCGGCCTTGACGCGCAGGCCGCCGCGCTGGCTGCCGATCTGGAGGCCCGTGCCCGAGCTGAGCCAGCCGGAGGCGACGTCGGTCGCGCCACCGGAGGTGTCGGCGAGCGGGTCGTTCTCCGCGCGCCGGGCCAGCGCCATGATCAGCGGCACCGTGAAGGGCGCGAGGAGGAGGTCGTAGATCGCCGCGGTGAACAGCAGGAAGCCGAGGCCGACATGGCGGGCGGCGGTGTCGCCGACGAGGGCGCCGACACCCGCGTACAGCAGGGTCGAGCCGAGGGCCGCGGCGACGACGACGGCCATCGGGCCGCTGGCGGACTTCAGCTTGCCGTTGTCGGGACGGGCGAGTCCGGCGAGGTAGCCGATGACGCAGAGGACCAGGGCGTAGCGGCCGGCGGCGTGGTCGGCGGGCGGGGCGAGGTCGGAGAGGAGTCCGGCCCCGAAGCCGATGAGGGAGCCGCTGACCGGCCCGTACACGAGTGCGAGGCCCAGGACGGTCAGCAGGACGAGGTCGGGCACCGCGCCGGGGAGCTGGAGGCGGGCGAGGACGGAGACCTGGATGACCAGGGCGACGACGACGAGGGTGCTGGAGAGCAGGATCCGGTTGAACTTCACGTCATTCCCCCTGCTGCTCGTTCTCGGGCTTCTGCCCCGGCTGCTGTTCTCGTCCCGGCTGCTGCTGCCCCGGCTGCTGGTTCCCCGACACCCCCTGCGGCTGCTCCCCCTCGGGTGGCGGCGGGGTGACCGTGACGGTGACGGTCGGGGCCGGCTTGGGCTTGGGCGGCAGGACCATGTCGCGGGGGTTGGTGCGCGGGGCCTGGACGACGACGCCGACGATGTCGAGCTTGGAGAAGCCGACGTACGGGCGGACGTAGACGTTGCGGGTCAGACCGCCGCCCAGCGGGTCGACGCGGACGATCTCGCCGACCGGCACGCCGGGCACGAAGGGCTTGTTCGCCTGCGAGCCGAAGGTGACGAGCCGGTCTCCGGGCTTCACCTTCGCCTTGCCGTTGAGGAGCTGGACGAGGAGCGGGCCGTTGCCCTGGCCGGTGGCGAAGCCGAGCTCGTCCGAGTTCTCCATCCGGGTGCCGACGGTGAAGTCGGGGTCGTTGGCGAGCAGGACGGTCGCGGTGGAGGGCCCGACGGTGGTCACGCGGCCGACGAGACCGGAGCCGTTCAGTACGGTCATGTCCCGCTCGATGCCGTCGTTGGCGCCGGCGTCGATGGTGACGGTCCAGGAGAAGCCCTGGGCGGCTCCTATGGCGATGACCTCGGCGCCCTTGATGCCGTACTGGCCTGCGCCGGCCGTCTTGAGCAGGGTGTCCAGCTCGCGGACGCGGCTGCGGTTGCGGTCGTCGCTGCCGAGCTTGGCCTTGAGGGCGGCGTTCTCGCGCTCCAGGGCGGCGATGCGGTCGTGCCGTTCGCCGGAGTCGCGTACCGCTCCTATGGCGTTGCCGATGGGATCGACGGCGGACGCGACCCCGTTCTCGACCGGGCCGAAGACCGCTGCGGCTGCCTGCCGGGCGCCGTCGACCGGTGACTCCTCGCCGCCGCGGATGTCCACCGTGATCAGTGCGAACGCGATGGCGATCAGCAGCACCAGGAGCAGCCGGCTCTCTCGTGTGTCCCTCACGTGCGGCGGCCGTGCCTTTCCTGTCGGTTCGGTTGTTCCGTGCGGATTGTGGCGTTATATCAACGATCCTCTGTACGGGGGGTCTTGCCACCCGTACAGAGGAATCGAGGCGAATGGGTGCGCACTTGTTACCGGCGCGGCTGGGCGTCCAGGACCTGCTGGAGGGCCTCGAACTCCTCGACGCACTTGCCGGACCCCAGCGCCACGGAGTCCAGCGGGTCCTCGGCGATGTGGATGGGCATCCCGGTCTCGCGGCGCAGCCGCTCGTCCAGGCCGCGCAGCAGCGCGCCGCCACCTGTGAGAACGATGCCGCGGTCCATCACGTCACCGGAGAGCTCGGGCGGGCACTTGTCGAGCGTCGTCTTCACGGCGTCGACGATCGCGTTGACCGGCTCCTCGATGGCCTTGCGGACCTCGGCGGCCGAGATGACCACGGTCTTGGGCAGACCGGAGACGAGGTCACGGCCGCGGATCTCGGTGTGCTCGTCCTTGTCGAGGTCGTAGGCCGAGCCGATGGTGATCTTGATCTGCTCGGCGGTGCGCTCACCGAGGAGGAGCGAGTACTCCTTCTTGATGTGCTGGATGATCGCGTTGTCGAGCTCGTCGCCGGCCACCCGGATCGACTGTGCTGTGACGATTCCGCCCAGTGAGATCACGGCGACCTCGGTGGTGCCACCGCCGATGTCGACCACCATGTTGCCGGTGGCCTCGTGGACCGGGAGGCCCGAGCCGATGGCCGCGGCCATGGGCTCCTCGATGATGTGCACCTGGCGGGCGCCGGCCTGGGTCGAGGCCTCGATGACGGCGCGGCGCTCCACTCCGGTGATGCCGGAGGGCACGCAGACGACGACCCGGGGGCGGGCCAGGTAGCGGCGCTTGTGGATCTTGAGGATGAAGTAGCGGAGCATGCGCTCCGTGATCTCGAAGTCGGCGATCACACCGTCCTTCAGGGGCCGCACGGCCACGATGTTGCCGGGCGTGCGCCCGATCATCTTCTTGGCCTCGGCGCCGACTGCCAGGATGCCGCCGGTGTTGGTGTTGATAGCGACGACGGACGGCTCGTTGAGGACGATGCCGCGCCCCCTGACGTACACCAGCGTGTTGGCAGTCCCGAGGTCGATAGCCATGTCACGGCCGATGAACGACATTGAGTTCCCCTTGTTTCCCATGAGGATGCGTCGAGCCTTCCCAATCGGAGCGTTGACGGCTTCTCAGGTAGGCGAGGTGGTGGGTGTTCGAGTGCTGCGGCGTGGAGTTTTCCATCGTAGTGCCGCCCTCGCGGATACCGCGCGGTGGATCCACCTCTGTACAGGTGACGACAGGACGCAGCGATGCGTTCCCGATTGCTTCGTTCATATGCCCTGGGGCGACCGAAATTCCTTCGGTCGCCCCAGGTCGTTGCGGAGGATGGCTGACACCAGGTCAGAACGGGCCGAACCGGTCAGCCCCGGATCACGCCAGGCCGGGGAAGAAAATCTTCATTTCCCGAATGGCGGACTCCTCGGAGTCCGAGGCGTGGATCAGGTTCTCGCGGACGATGGTGCCGAAGTCGCCTCGGATGGAGCCGGGGGCGGCGGCGATCGGGTCGGTCGGGCCGGCGAGGGTCCGCAGACCCTCGATGACGCGCTCGCCCTCGACGACCAGGGCGACGACGGGGCCGGACTGCATGAAGCCCATCAGCGGCTCGTAGAAGGGCTTGCCCTTGTGCTCGCCGTAGTGCTGCTCCAGCGTCTCCTGGCTCAGCTCGCGCAGTTCGAGCGCGGAGATGGTCCAGCCCGCCTTGCGCTCGATACGGCCGATGATCTCGCCGATCAGGCCACGGCGGACGGCGTCGGGCTTGAGCAGGACGAGCGTGCGCTGGCTCACGGTGGAGACTCCTTCAAATCCGGTGTGCGGGATTCAGAGGCTACAGGGCCGCCCCGCCCGCCGATTACGCAGCGTCAGGCCCTCCCCAGCCCGCCGCGCGCCCCGCCCGGGGCTGAGGGGGAGAGCCGGGGGCTGCGGGCCGGGGGCGCGGGCCGGGCGGGGGCTGGGGGCCGGGGGTGTGGGCCGGACCGGGGGCCGGGGGCGTGGGCCGGGCCGGGGCTGGGCCGGGGGCCGGGCCCAGGGACCGGGGGAAGGCGGCGTGGGCCGGGCTGGGGGCTGGGGCCGGAGGCTCGCGGCGTGGCCCGGGCCCGGGGACCCGGGGCGTGGGCCGGGGGGCTGGAGGCGTGGGCCGGGCCGGAGGCTGGGGCCGAGGGTGGGCCGAACCGGGGGCCGGAGGCTGGGGCCGGAGTAGGGCTGCGTCGGACCGGGGGCTGGGCCGGGCAGGGCCGTGGCCGAGGCCGGCCGGGGCTGGGGCCGGGGCCCGCTTCGGCCGGGGTGCGGCTCCGGACGCGCTGGGCTCGGGCTGCACCCCAGCTCGGGCCGGGCTCGGGCCCGGCGAGGCGGCGCTACGGCGGGGGCCTGGCCCGGCGAGCCACCCGGCCGCGGCCCGGGACGCGCCGGGCTCGGGCTGGCCCCCGCTCGGGCCGGGCTCGGGCCCGGCGAGGCGGCTCGGGGGCACGCTACGGCGGGGGCCCGGCCCGGCGGGCCACCGCCGCCGCGGCTCGGGGCGCGCGCCTCCGGCCGCGACGGCGGGCTCAGCTCGCCTCTGGTTCGGGCTGGGTCTCCGCCTGGGCGGCCCAGCGGGCCTTGACCTCGTCGATCTTGGCGCCGTAGTGGCACGAGGCCCACCACAGGGCCGCGAACGTCGCGCCGAGGAAGAACATCACCGGCACGACGAAGCCGCTCGCGATCAGGGCGATCTGCAGCGCCCATCCGAGCTGGACACCACCCGGGCGGGTGATCATCCCGCACAGCAGGACCGAGAGCAGCATCGCGGCGCCGCAGACCCACCAGACCGTGGCCATCGACAGGCTGTCGTCCTTCATGGCGACGAGCCCGGCGAAGCCGATCACGAAGAACTCGCCGATCAACGTCGACGCACAGAGCGTACGCATCCGAATTCAGCGCCTTCCGAGCAGCAGCCGGGCGTCCCCGACCGTGAAGATCGAACCGGTCACGAGCACACCCGCTCCGGCGTACTCGCCCTCTTCCTCCGCGAGCGTGATGGCGGCCTCGATGGCGTCGTCCAGACGCGGCTCGACGACCACCCGGTCCTCGCCGAAGACCTCCACCGCGATCGCCGCGAGGGCGTCCACGTCCGTCGCACGCGGGCTGGAGTTCGCCGTGATCACGACCTCCGCGAAGATCGGCTCGAACGCTTCGAGCAGCCCCTTGGCGTCCTTGTCGGAGCTGGTGGAGACCACGCCGATGAGCCGGGAGAAGCCGAACGACTCGCTGACGCCGTCGGCCGTCGCCCGCGCGCCGTGCGGGTTGTGCGCCGCGTCCAGGACGACCGTCGGGGACTTGCGGACGACCTCCAGACGGCCCGGGGAGGAGACGGAGGCGAAGGCCCGCCGGACGGTGTCGATGTCCAGGGTGCGGGCGTGCTCCGCGCCGATTCCGAAGAACGCCTCGACCGCCGCCAGGGCGACCGCCGCGTTGTGCGCCTGGTGCGCGCCGTACAGCGGCAGGAAGACCTCTTCGTACTCGCCGCCGAGCCCGCGCAGCGTCAGCAGCTGGCCGCCGACCGCGACCTCGCGGGAGGCGACACCGAACTCCATGCCCTCGCGGGCCACGGTCGCGTCGACCTCGACGGCCTTCTTCAGCATCACCTGCGCCGCGTCCACCGGCTGCTGGGCCAGGATGACCGTCGCGCCCTGCTTGATGATCCCGGACTTCTCGC
This sequence comes from Streptomyces sp. NPDC012508, assembly GCF_042902595.1. Classification (NCBI taxonomy): domain Bacteria; kingdom Bacillati; phylum Actinomycetota; class Actinomycetes; order Kitasatosporales; family Streptomycetaceae; genus Streptomyces; species Streptomyces sp. NPDC012508. The sequence continues at coordinate 429,678 of NZ_JBIBEO010000005.1, read as the reverse complement.
CGGCGATCTCACCGGGCGTCCCGCCCAGCCGGTCGGTGTGGTCCAGGTCGATCGGGGTGACGACGGCGACCTGGGCGTCGATCACGTTCGTAGCGTCCCAGGTGCCGCCCATGCCGACCTCGACGACCGCCACGTCCACCGGGGCGTCCGCGAAGGCGGCGTACGCCATTCCGGTGAGGACCTCGAAGAACGAGAGCCGGAACTCCTCGCGGGAGTCGACCAGCTCGACGTACGGCTTGACGTCCTGGTACGTCTCGATGAACCGCTCGGCGGAGATCGGGGCGCCGTCCAGGCTGATGCGCTCGGTGATGGTCTGCACGTGCGGCGAGGTGTACCGGCCGGTGCGGAGGTCGAAGGCGGCGAGAAGCGCCTCGATCAGCCGGGCCGTGGACGTCTTGCCGTTCGTGCCGGTGATGTGGATCGAGGGGTACGCGCGCTGGGGTTCGCCGAGGACGTCCATCAGTGCCGCGATACGCGTCACCGAGGGCTCCAGCTTGGTCTCGCCCCAGCGGGACGACAGCTCGGTCTCGACCTCGCGCAGCGCCCTGTCCACCTCCGGGTCGGCGGGTCGGGCGGGCACGGGGTCGCCCTGGGGCGGACCGGCCTGCGCGCGCAGCGTGCGGCTGCCTGCCTCGATCACCGCCAGGTCAGGGTCTCGGTCGGTCTCGGCGGCGACGATGTCGTCGAACTGGTCGGACTGCTCGGATTCGTCGAACTGGTCGCGGGGCTCACTCACGGGCCCAGTCTACGGAGGGGTACCGACAGGACCGTGGACCCACCCCTTTCGGGACTTTCGCCCCACCGGCGGCTCCCGCACGCCGGCGGTTCCACGCCCGGTGGCGGCTCCACGCGCGCGTGGCCGTGCCGTCGGCTACGCGGGGGCGAAGCCCGTCGGGAGCAGGGCCGTCACGGCGTACGTGGTGCCGTACCTGCCCGCGGTGAGCGTGCCGCCCATGCTCGTGACGCGCTCCTCCATGGAGAACAGGCCCGTGCCGGTCGAGACGGGCGCGGGGTCGGGCGGGGACTCGGGGAGGGCGTTGCGGACGTCGATGCGCAGGTCCTGCCCCGCCACCGCGATCGCCACCGTCACCGGCAGGCCCGGCGCGTGCTTGGCCGCGTTCGTCAGGCACTCCTGGACCACCCGGTGGACGGCCGCCTGCCGCAGCGGGGAGAGCGCCTTGGCCTCCTCGGCGACCGTGAGCTCGACCGGGTTGCCCATTCGCTCGCTCTCGTCCGCGAGCGCGGCGAGCCCTTCGAGGCCCGGGGTCGCCGCGCCGTGGTCCGCCCGGCGCACGATCGTCTCGTTCAGCATGTGGTGGGCCCGCCGCGCGGTGTCCGCGAGCTCCTCGAAGTCCTTCATGTGCGCCTCGCCACGGGCCCGTACGGCGAGCACCTCGGCGCGCACGGCGAGCACGGTCAGTTCACGCCCCACCAGATCGTGGACGTCCCGGCCGACCGAGATCCGCTCCTCCTGCACCGCCTGCCGTGCCGCGGCCTCGGCGCGCTGGGACACCAGGGCGCGCACCAGGTCCTGCCGGTACGCGGCGATGCCGACGCCGGCCGCGAGCACGCCGATGGGGACGACGAGGCTGAGGAAGTCGCTGAGCGTCTCGCCGTGCCGGGCGGGCCAGCCGGGGGTGTGGAAGAGCGCGTACGCCACGGCCACGTAGAGCACCGTGGCGGCGACGGCGACCTTACGGCCCCGGAACCGGCCCAGTGAGTACAGGGCGAACTGAATCATCGTCAGCTCGTGCAGCCAGCCCATCAGCGCGAGCGCCACGAGGTACGGGATCCAGGGCAGCCGGCGCCGCAGCACCAGCGTGGCCGCGCCGGCCGCCAGGACGAGGGTCGCGGTGACCCCGGTGAGCGAGTTGTCGGCGCGCGCGAGGCCGGGGACGTCCAGGACCATCAGGGCGAAGGCGCTGACGGCGGTGATGACGTCGAGGGCGGGCGGGGAGACGGCCCACCGGTCCACGCGGCGGCGCAGCGCGGGGAAGGTGGGGAGTCGGGACATGCCTTCCATCATCCAAGGCCCTTCGGCCCCGGGGAGCATGACCTAGGTCACAAGTCGTGTGATATCACGCACTACGGACAAATGAGAAGGGCCCGGAACCGTATCGGTTCCGGGCCCCCTCTTCGGTGCCTACGCCTGCGGCAGGCGCTCCAGCTGTGCCTGGATGCGGGCGATGTCCTCGTCCGCCTTGGCCAGGCGCGTACGGATCTTGTCGACCACGTTGTCCGGGGCCTTGGCCAGGAACGCCTCGTTGCCGAGCTTCCCGTTGGCCTGGGCCTTCTCCTTCTCCGCGGCCGCGAGGTCCTTCGCGAGGCGCTTGCGCTCCGCCGCCACGTCGATCGTGCCGGACAGGTCGAGCGCGACCGTCGCGCCGGCGACCGGCAGGGAGGCGGTGGCGGAGAAGGCCTCGCCCTCCGGCTGGAGCCGGAGCAGCTGGCGGATGGCCGCCTCGTGCGGGGCGAGAGCGGTGCCGGTCAGGTCCAGACGGGCCGGGACCTTCTGGCCGGGCTGCAGACCCTGGTCCGAGCGGAACCGGCGGACCTCGGTGACGACCTGCTGGACCAGCTCGATCTCCTTCTCCGCGGCCTCGTCGCGGAAACCGGAGTCGGCGGGCCAGTCGGCGATGACGACCGACTCCTTGCCCGTGAGCGTGGTCCAGAGCGTCTCGGTGACGAACGGGACGATCGGGTGGAGCAGGCGCAGCATCACGTCCAGGACCTCGCCGAGGACCCGTCCGGAGACCTTGGCGCCCTCGCCGCCCGCGAAGAACGTGGTCTTCGACAGCTCGACGTACCAGTCGAAGACCTCGTCCCACGCGAAGTGGTAGAGCGCGTCGGCGAGCTTCGCGAACTGGTAGTCGTCGTAGTACGCGTCGGCCTCGGCGACCGTCTTGTTGAGACGGGAGAGGACCCAGCGGTCCGTCGCCGACATCTCCGACGGGTCCGGCAGCGGACCCTCGACCGTCGCGCCGTTCATCAGGGCGAAGCGGGTGGCGTTCCAGATCTTGTTGGCGAAGTTCCGGGACGCCTTGACCCAGTCCTCGCCGATCGGGACGTCGACGCCCGGGTTGGCGCCGTTGACCAGGGTGAAACGGACGGCGTCGGAGCCGTACTCGTCCATCCAGTCCAGCGGGTTGACCGCGTTGCCGAAGGACTTCGACATCTTCTTGCCGAACTGGTCGCGGACCATGCCGTGCAGCGCGATGGTGTGGAACGGCGGGGTGCCGTCCATCGCGTACAGACCGAACATCATCATCCGGGCGACCCAGAAGAAGAGGATGTCGTAGCCGGTGACCAGGACGGAGTTCGGGTAGAACTTCGCGAGGCTCTCGGTCTGCTCCGGCCAGCCGAGCGTGGAGAACGGCCACAGGCCGGAGGAGAACCAGGTGTCCAGGACGTCCGTGTCCTGGTGCCAGCCCTCGCCGGCCGGCGGCTGCTCGTCCGGTCCGACGCAGACGATCTCGCCGTTCGGGCCGTACCAGACGGGGATGCGGTGGCCCCACCACAGCTGGCGCGAGATGCACCAGTCGTGGAGGTTGTCGACCCAGTCGAAGTACCGCTTCTCCATCTCCTGCGGGTGGATCTTGACCTTGCCGTCGCGGACCGCGTCACCGGCGGCCTGCGCGAGCGGGCCCACCTTGACCCACCACTGCATCGACAGGCGCGGCTCGATGGTGGTCTTGCAGCGCGAGCAGTGGCCGACGGAGTGGACGTACGGACGCTTCTCGGCGACGATCCGGCCCTCGGCGCGCAGCGCGGCGACGATGGCGGAGCGGGCCTCCAGGCGGTCCAGGCCCTGGAAGGGGCCGTGGGCGGTGATGACCGCGCGCTCGTCCATGACGGCGAGGTTCGGCAGGCCGTGGCGCTGGCCGATCTCGAAGTCGTTCGGGTCGTGCGCCGGGGTCACCTTGACGGCGCCGGTGCCGAACTCGGGGTCGACGTGCTCGTCGGCGACGACCGGGATCCGGCGGCCGGTCAGCGGCAGCTCGATCTCGGTGCCGACGAGGTGCTTGTACCGCTCGTCGTCCGGGTGGACGGCGACGGCCGTGTCACCGAGCATCGTCTCGGCGCGGGTGGTGGCGACGACGATGGACGCGTCACCCTCGCCGTACCGGATGGAGACGAGCTCGCCGTCGTCGTCCTGGTACTCGACCTCGATGTCCGAGATGGCCGTCAGACAGCGCGGGCACCAGTTGATGATGCGCTCGGCGCGGTAGATCAGCTCGTCGTCGTACAGCTTCTTGAAGATGGTCTGGACGGCCTGCGAGAGGCCCTCGTCCATGGTGAACCGCTCGCGGGACCAGGCGACGCCGTCACCGAGGCGCTTCATCTGGCCGGAGATCTGACCGCCGGACTCGGCCTTCCACTGCCAGACACGCTCGACGAACGCCTCGCGGCCCAGGTCGTGGCGGGACTTGCCCTCCTTGGCGAGCTCACGCTCGACGACGTTCTGGGTCGCGATGCCGGCGTGGTCCATGCCGGGCTGCCACAGCGTCTCGTACCCCTGCATCCGCTTGCGGCGGGTGAGGGCGTCGATCAGCGTGTGCTCGAAGGCGTGGCCCAGGTGGAGCGACCCGGTGACGTTCGGCGGCGGGATGACGATGGTGTACGCCGGCTTGTCGCTGTTCGCGTCGGCCTCGAAGTAACCACGCTCTACCCAGCGCTCGTACAGCTTCCCCTCTACTTCGGCCGGCGCGTACTGGGTCGGCAGTTCGGGGTTGGCTGCTGGCTGCTGCTGAGTGTTCTCGGTCACGGGGTCAGTTTAGGGGTGCGACAGGGCTGTCCCGAAACCCGATAGTTCCGTAACGGTGTGCCCCCCGCCGCCCCTGCGGGGCACGGCTTCCGACAGGATGTTCGCTACGCATAAACATCCTGTGAGGGGAACCTGTCCATGAGCTACAACCAGCCGGGTCCGTACGGCGGTCAGCCTCAGCAGCCCGGACCGTACGGTCAGCCGGGCCAGCCCGGCCCGTACGGCCAGCCGCCGCAAGCGCCGCAGCCCGGCTACGGCTACCCGCAGCAGGCACCCCAGGGCGTGCCGCCCCAGCAGCCGTACGGCTACCCGCAGCAGCAGCCGGGCCCGTACGGTCAGCCGCCCCAGCAGCCGCCCTACGGCCAGGCCCCCGGCGGCTACATGCCGCCCCCGCCGCCGGCCCCGAAGAAGAAGACGGGCCTGATCGTCGGCGCGACGGTCGTGGCCCTGGCCCTGATCGCGGGCGGCGCCTGGTACTTCACCGCCGGTGGCGGCGGCAGCGCTTCGGTCGCGAACGACGGCGCCCACAAGCTGATCACGCCGGACACCGTGCTCACCGATTACAAGAAGTCCGCCAAGAGCAGCAGCAGCTCGAACGACGACGACGACTTCCTGAAGGACGCCGAGAAGAACGGCGTCAAGAACGGCACCGACGTCAACGCCTCCTACGAGGTGAAGGACTCGAGCAACCCGCTCGGCGGCAAGCTGCTCAGCTTCAGCGGTGTCTACGGCGAGATCGACGATCCGGAGAAGGCCGTGGACGGCGTCTTCGCGACCATCGAGGCGGAGTCCAAGAAGAGCAAGGACGGCGAAGCCGAACTCCTCGGCAGCCCCAAGGAGTACAAGCCCGCGGAGCTCGGCGACAGCGGGCTCCTGAAGTGCCAGCAGATCAAGAGCAAGCCCGACACGGGCGGCAGCAGCGGTGCCGCCGCCGGTCCGCAGGAGTTCACCATGTCGGTGTGCGTGTGGGGCGACCACAGCACGCTCGCTGTCGTGGTGCCGATGGACATGGCCTCCCTGCTGAGCGGCAAGGGCACGTCGCCCGAGGACGCCGCGAGCATCACCGCGAAGTTCCGCAAGGAAGTCCGCGTCAAGGCCTGACGCAGCAGCACGAGAGAGGGGCGCCCCCGGCCGGGGGCGCCCCTCTCTCGTGCTGCTTTCGGCGCTTACGCGCTCTTCTCGTGCCGCCCGTCGTTCTTCACGATCCGCGGTACCAGCGTCGGGTTCACGTTGTTGTGGACGACGTCCGCCGTGATGACCACGCGGGCCACGTCCTTGCGGGACGGGACCTCGTACATCACCGACATCAGGACCTCTTCCATGATGGCCCGCAGGCCACGCGCTCCCGTGCCGCGCAGGATCGCCTGGTCGGCGATGGCCTCCAGGGCCGGGCGGTCGAAGTCCAGCTCCACGCCGTCGAGTTCGAAGAGGCGCTGGTACTGCTTCACCAGCGCGTTGCGCGGCTCGACGAGGATCTTGAGCAGGGCCTCGCGGTCGAGGTTGTGGACCGAGGTGATGACCGGGAGGCGGCCGATGAACTCCGGGATCATCCCGAACTTCACCAGGTCCTCCGGCATGACCTCCTGGAACTGGTCGCTCGCCTCGATCTCGCGCTTGGAGCGGATCGTCGCCCCGAAGCCGATGCCCTTGGCTCCCGCACGCGACTCGATGATCTTCTCCAGGCCGGCGAAGGCGCCGCCCACGATGAAGAGCACGTTCGTCGTGTCGATCTGGATGAACTCCTGGTGCGGGTGCTTCCGCCCGCCCTGCGGCGGCACGGAGGCCGTGGTGCCCTCCAGGATCTTGAGGAGCGCCTGCTGGACGCCCTCACCGCTCACATCGCGCGTGATCGACGGGTTTTCGCTCTTGCGGGCGACCTTGTCGATCTCGTCGATGTAGATGATCCCGGTCTCGGCCTTCTTGACGTCGTAGTCGGCCGCCTGGATCAGCTTGAGCAGGATGTTCTCGACGTCCTCGCCGACATACCCGGCCTCCGTCAGCGCCGTCGCGTCGGCGATGGCGAACGGGACGTTGAGCATGCGCGCCAGCGTCTGGGCCAAGAGCGTCTTGCCGGAGCCCGTGGGGCCCAGCAGCAGGATGTTGGACTTCGCCAGCTCGATGGCGTCGTCACGGCCCGCCCCGCCGCCGTTCTCGCCGGCCTGGACGCGCTTGTAGTGGTTGTACACCGCGACCGAGAGGGCCTTCTTCGCGGGCTCCTGCCCGACGACGTACCCCTCGAGGAACTCGTAGATCTCGCGAGGCTTGGGGAGCTCCTCCCACCGCACCTCGCTCGTCTCGGCGAGTTCTTCCTCGATGATCTCGTTGCAGAGGTCGATGCACTCATCGCAGATGTACACACCGGGTCCCGCGATGAGCTTCTTCACCTGCTTCTGGCTCTTTCCGCAGAACGAGCACTTGAGCAGATCGCCGCCATCACCGATGCGTGCCACGAGGTGCTTCCCCTTCGCCTGGGAGCGCTTGGTTCAGCGACTCCTGGTGCCTCATATTCGACGGTACCTTGCCGGGCCCCCCGTTCGGGCCCCCCTTGGCACGGTTCACATGGTCGTGATTCGGCCACACGGACCGTGCCAGGGGAAGGTCGAGCGTCAGGCTGCCGCGGCGGCCGTGCTCTTGCGGGTCGAGACGATCTGGTCGACCAGGCCGTACGCCAGGGCGTCCTCGGCGGTCAGGATCTTGTCCCGCTCGATGTCGTCGCGGATCTTCTCGATCGGCGTCGAGGAGTGCTTGGCCAGCATCTCCTCCAGCTGCGTGCGCATGCGCAGGATCTCGTTGGCCGCGATCTCCAGGTCGGAGAGCTGCTCACGGCCGGTGCCGCCGGACGGCTGGTGGATCAGCACACGGGCGTTCGGCAGGGCCATCCGCTTGCCGGGCGTACCGGCGGCGAGCAGCACGGCCGCGGCGGAGGCCGCCTGGCCCATGCACACCGTCTGGATGTCCGGCTTCACGAACTGCATCGTGTCGTAGATGGCGGTCAGCGCGGTGAAGGAGCCACCGGGGCTGTTGATGTAGATCGAGATGTCGCGGTCCGGGTCCATCGACTCCAGGCACAGCAGCTGCGCCATGACGTCGTTGGCGGAGGCGTCGTCGATCTGCACGCCGAGGAAGATCACGCGCTCCTCGAAGAGCTTCGCGTACGGGTCGTACTCGCGGATGCCCTGCGAGGTGCGCTCGACGAAGCGCGGGACCACGTACCGGTTGTCCATCGGCGCGCCGGTGTAGAGGCCGCTCGGGGAGAGGTTGTTCTGCATCTGGATGTTCACCGTCCTGGTGGCGTTCGGCGGGGGCTGGGGCTCTTCAACGGCTGCCGGGCTCAGGCGCCCGTGCCGCCGCCGCCGGGAACGCCCGCGGCGTGGGTGATGATGTCGTCGATGAGGCCGTAGTTCTTGGCCTCCTCCGCGGTGAACCAGCGGTCGCGGTCACCGTCGCGGATGATCGTCTCGACGGTCTGACCGGAGTGGAGCGCGGTGATCTCGGCCATGCGCTTCTTCGTACGGAGAAGGTACTCGGCCTGGATCTTGATGTCCGAGGCGGTACCGCCGATGCCGGCGGAGCCCTGGTGCATCAGGACGTCGGTGTTCGGCAGCGCGAAGCGCTTGCCGGCGGAGCCGCCGGTGAGCAGGAACTGGCCCATGGAGGCCGCCATGCCCATACCGATGGTGACGACGTCGTTCGGGATGTACTGCATGGTGTCGTAGATGGCCATGCCGGCCGTCACCGAGCCACCGGGGCTGTTGATGTAGAGGTAGATGTCCTTCTCCGGGTCGGCGGCCAGGAGGAGCATCTGCGCGGTGATCTTGTTGGCGATCTCGTCGTCGACCTGCTGGCCGAGGAAGATGATGCGCTCGCCGAGCAGCCGGTTGTAGACATGGTCGCCGAGGCCACCACCGATGGACGGCTCACCCGCGGCGTAAGGCTTCAGATTCGTCACGTATCCACCTGCTCGTCTCCGACGGCCCCCAGGCCGTCTCAGCGTCTCGTTCAGAGGGCAGTGCCCTCGTATTCATGGACCCTAACGCGCAGGTAGGACAACGCCATCCCGGTTCCCGAACTGTTCGCTGGGAGCGCAAGGTTGTCAGGGGCGCGAGGGGGCCCGTACGGGGCGTGCGTAGGGGGTGTGCGGCGGCTCTTTGCGCAGGCCGGCGCCCGGGCCTCGCGCGGGCCGCCGGGCAAGGGGCCCCGAGGCCCGTGTCCTGACCCCGCGCAAGGGGCCCGAGGCTCGCGTCAGCCTCCGTGTACGGGCACGGGCCCGGCGCACAGCAGTGCGTCCGGGCCCGTGGACCTGCGGTTCAGCGCGAGGCTCAGGCCTCGTTCTTCTCCTCGGCGACCTCGGCCTCGCCGGTGACGGCCTCGACCGCCTCCGCGGCGGCCTCGGTCTCGTCCTCGTCGTCCTCGAGGTCGACGACCTCACCGTTGGTGTCGACGACCTTGGCGGACTCGACGACCACCGCGAGGGCCTTGCCGCGGGCGACCTCGCCGACGAGCATCGGCACCTGGCCACCCTCGACGACGGCCTGGGCGAACTGGTCGGGGGACATGCCGGAGGAGGCGGCGCGGCGCATGAGGTGCTCGGTGAGCTCCTCCTGGCTGACGTTCAGCTTCTCCTTGTTGACGAGCTCATCGAGGATGAACTGCGTCTTGATGCCCTTCTCGGCCTGCTCCTTGGTCTCCGCCAGGAACTCTTCCTCGGTCTTGCCCTGGATCTCCAGGTACTTCTCGAGGGTGAGGCCCATCTGGCCGAGCTGGTGGTGCTCCAGGTTGTGCTTGCGGGTGTTGATCTCGTCCTCGAGCAGCTTCTCGGGCATCGGGACGTCCGCCAGCTTCAGCAGCTCGTCGAGGACGCGCTCCTGGGCCTGGGTGGCCTGGTCGAACTGCTTCATGTTCTCGAGGCGCTTGCGGCTGTCGGCCTTGAGCTCGTCGAGGGTGTCGAACTCCGACGCGAGCTGCGCGAAGTCGTCGTCCAGCTCGGGGAGCTCACGGGCGGCGACGGCGGTGACCTTGACGGTGACCTCGGCGTCCTTGCCCTCGGCGGAGCCGCCCTTCAGCTGCGAGGTGAAGGTGGCCTCGCCGCCGGCCTCCAGGCCGGTGACGGCCTCGTCGATGCCGTCGAGGAGCTCGCCGGAACCGATGGTGTACGAGACGCCCTGGGCGACACCGTCGGGCAGGACCTCGCCGTCGACCTTGGCCTCGAGGTCGATGGTGACGACGTCACCGTCGGCGGCGGCGCGCTCGACCGGGTTGGTGGAGGCGAAGCGCTCGCGCAGCTGCTGCACGGACTTCTCGACGTCCTCGTCGGTGACCTCGACCGCGTCGACGGTGACCTCGATGCCGGAGTAGTCCGGGATCTCGATCGTCGGGCGGATGTCGACCTCGGCGGTGAAGGCCAGCAGCTCGCCGTCCTTCAGCTCCGTGATGTCGACCTCGGGCTGACCCAGCGGGTTGACCTCGGCCTCGTTGACGGCCTCGGTGTAGAACTTCGGGAGCGCGTCGTTGACGGCCTCTTCCAGCACCGCACCACGACCGAACCGCTGGTCGATCACACGAGCCGGGATCTTGCCCTTGCGGAAGCCCTTGACCGTGACCTGCTGGTTGATCTTCTTGTACGCCGCGTCGAGGCTGTCCTTGAGCTCCTCGAAGGGCACCTCGACAGTGAGCCGAACCCGGGTCGGGTTCAGGGTCTCCACGGCGCTCTTCACGGTTCGGTCTCCTTGGTGGCTGATTCTTGGATTCTGCCGGTGCCGCTTGGTGGCGGTTCCGGCCGATCGGCCCGGTCAGAGAGACACACGGGCACGCAGCTTGCATAGTAACCGCAAGCGGGATGACGCCCACAACGCGATCTTGTGATCCGTGATCTTGGTGGTCGGGGTGGCGGGATTTGAACCCACGGCCTTCCGCTCCCAAAGCGGACGCGCTACCAAGCTGCGCCACACCCCGTCGGTGCGACACGTAGGGTACATGCACGGAGACAGTGCGACGCCCCCTCTTCAAGGGGTGTGCGGGGACCGCCCGGGACCCGCTACGATGCTGTCCGTGCCGCGGCCCTCGTGACCTGCGGCGCGGCCTTTGCGGGCGTAGCTCAATGGTAGAGCCCTAGTCTTCCAAACTAGCTACGCGGGTTCGATTCCCGTCGCCCGCTCCACATGGCTCAGGGCCAGGTCAGAGGATCATCCTCCGGCCTGGCCCTGATGCGTTTCCCGATGCCGGAGCCGGTGCGCGGCCGCAGAATGGGCAATGGCCCTGTTTGTCCATTTTTACTGCCGCACCGGAGGCAGCCGTGAAGGATCTGAAGTTCGAGCAGAAGCGCTCGTTGTCCCGGATCGAGGCGGCGGATCAGCTGACCGCGCTCGCGGACGCGCTGCGGAAGGGTGGCGAGGCGGAGCTGCAGTTCGGCTCCGGGACCCTGAGTCTGCGGATCCCCGACGACCTCCGCGGCGAGGTGGAGTTCGAGGTCAGCGACGGGGAGATCGAGTTGGAGATCGAGTTCACCTGGCCGACGGGGCGGCCGCGGAGGGCCGCTGCGAAGCCGGCGCCAGAAGCGCCGGAGGCCGCCGAGAGCCCGGAGAAGCCGGTGCGGAGCCGGAAGGCCGCGCCCGTCAAGCGCACACGGACGAAGCGGACCGCCGCGAAGACGGCCTGAGCCGCGCGGGGTCCGCTGTCGCCGCCCGGACGGCCGGCGTCGGGCGTCGGGCGTCGTCAGAATTTGATGGAGCTCACGGTCTGCGTTATCGAGTCCAGGAAGCGCTGGATGTCGTCGGCCATGCCCGTGGAGGCAAGGAAGAAGCCGAAGAGCACCGCGACGACGGCCGGGCCGGCCTTCAGGTTTCCGCCGCGGATCAGCACCACCAGGATGATCGCCAACAGCAGCACCACGGATAGCGAAATGGCCACAACTGATCACACCCTCGGTCGGTCCCACCTAGCCGCCCGGGAGCGCACGTCACAGAACACCCCCGCTGCATCCATCGTGCCACCAACTTCTTGCCCACCGACGCCGGGTGACGAATCGTCGACGTAGGAATCGAGCCAACCGCGATATTTCGTCTTGATCGTCAGCGGCGGGCGTCAGCCGGTGGAGAGCCCGAGGAGTCCTCGTACGGTGGCGTATTTCACGGTCAGCCGCGTCCGGGTCGGCTCGTCGAGAACGGCCAGGCGGGCCGGGTCGGCGTTGTGCGCGAGGTCGGCCTCCTTGACGAGCAGGGCGCCCGGGACCGCGAGGATCCGGCGGGTGTACGACTCCAGGTCCTCGCCCGGCCGCTTGGTGAGGGCGAGCACAATGTCCTTGACGGCGCACGGGAGTTCGGCTGATTCCAGCCACTCCGCGGAGAGCGCGTCGTCCTCGACGGAGTCGTGCAGCCAGGCCGCGGCGATCTGCTCCTCGCTCCCGCCCCGGGCCCGTACCCCCTCGGCGACCGCTCGCAGATGTTCGGCGTACGGGCGGCCGGCCTTGTCGGTCTGGCCCTCGTGGGCCGCGACGGCGAGGGATTCGACCTGGGCGAGGGTGAGGTGCGGCATGCGCCGACTCTACGGCGCGGGGCGGGGCGGTGCGGCGCGTGCGGACAGACCCGTGGAGATCGGCCCGAGGAGCACCCTTCCTGGGGAGCTCAGGTCTGGCGGCTGATGAGCAGGAGCGCGCGGTCGTCGTTGACGTCCTTGGCGCAGGCCTCGATCAGGTGCCAGGCCGCGCCCTCGAAGCCCGAGGCGACATAGCGGTCGGCCTCGCCCGTGAGCCGGTCGATGCCTTCGGCGATGTCCCGGTCGGCGGCCTCGACGAGCCCGTCGGTGAAAAGCATCAGGACGTCACCGGGCTGGAGCGAGCCCTTGACGGGGTGGAACTCGGCGCCGTCGTAGACACCGAGGAGCGGGCCCTCGCCGGACTTCTCCTCCCAGCGGCCGGTGCCCGCGTGGAGCTGGAGTGCGGGCAGGTGGCCCGCGGAGAGGAGTTCGTAGTCCCCCGACTCCAGGTCGAGGACCAGGTGGATGGAGGTGGCGAAGCCCTCGTCCCAGTCCTGGCGCAGCAGATAGCCGTTGGCGGCCGGCAGGAAGCCGTGCGGCGGCAGCGAGCCGAGCAGTCCGCCGAAGGCCCCGGAGAGCAGCAGGGCGCGCGAGCCGGCGTCCATGCCCTTGCCGGAGACGTCGGTGAGCAGGACCTCCAGGGTCCGGCCGCCGTGGGTGCGGGCCGCGACGACGAAGTCGCCGGAGAAGGACTGGCCACCTGCCGGGCGGAGCGCCATCTCGCGGTGCCAGCCCTTGGGGAGCCGGGGCAGGGCGCTCTGCGCCCGGATCCGCTCGCGCAGGTCGAAGAGCATGGTGCCGCCGCGCCGCCAGGGCACGCCGACACGGGCCCTGAACTGGGCGATGAGGAGCCCGAAGAGTCCGCAGGCCGCGACGGTCAGGACCGTTCCCGGGGTGACCCGGGCGGGGCCCTGGGTGTACGGGCCGAGCACGACGGACTCGACGATGAGGGCGCCGGCGGCCGCCGCGTACAGCCCGAGCAGGCTCGCGGGGCGCAGCAGCAGTCCTCCGGCGACGATCGGCAGGACGAGCGCGGCGGGCGCGCACCACACCGGGTTGGCGAGGGTGCCGACGGTGATGGCCGGGATCGTCAGCAGGAGGCCGGCGAAGGCGACCCAGTCGGAGCCCTCGCCGCGGAAGTAGTCGACACCGGACTTGCGCAGGGAGATGCGGACCCGGTGTGCGCTCCTGCGCATCCGGGCCGAGTACGAGGCGACACCCACGCGACTTCCCATTGGCCTGGACCCTATCCACCCGGTCGGACCTCGTGCAGGGGGACCCCTGAGACATTGCGCGCGAAATCGGGTCGCCTCGGGCTGGTCCGCGCTGGTATCGATGGCATATGACGACTGAACTGCGCGTACTCAGGCCGGCGGAGTGGGACGAGTGGTACGGGACGCTGGTGCTCGCGTTCGGCGGTGTGCCGGAGGCTCCGGAGGAGAGTGAGCTCTGGCAGGAGCTGATCGAGTACGACCGCTCGATCGGCGTCTGGGACGGCGAGCGGTGTGTGGGTACGGCGGGAGCGTTCTCGTTCCGGCTCTCCGTTCCCGGCGGGGCGCTCGTGCCGGCGGCGGGCGTCACGATGGTGGGTGTGGCGGCGACGCACAGGCGGCGCGGGATCCTCACCTCGATGATGCGGCGCCAGCTCGACGACGTACGGGCGGGGGGCGAGCCGCTGGCCGTGTTGACGGCCTCGGAGCCGGCGATCTACGGCCGGTTCGGGTACGGCATCGCCACGTACTCAACGCGGGCGACGATCGACACGAACCGGGTGTCGCTGACCGTGCCCGAGGGCACGGACGACGTGGTGCTGCGCCAGGCGGACCCGGTGAAGGCGTCGGGGGCCTGCGAGGCGGTGTACGCGCGCCGGGTCACGGCGCGGCCCGGGATGCTGGCCCGGCAGCCCAAGTGGGAGCAGCTGCCGCTCCTCGACCCGGCGGGCGAGCGGGGCGGGGCGTCGCCGCGGCAGTGCGTGCTCGCGGAGCGGGACGGGGAGGTCGTCGGGTACGCGCTGTACGCGATCAAGCCGGAGTGGTCGCACGCCGGGGCGGAGGGCATCGTGCAGGTGAAGGACCTGGAGGCGCTGGACCCGGCGGCGGAGGCGGCGCTGTGGCGGTACCTCTGGTCGATCGATCTGACGTCGTCGGTACGGCTCCACAGCCGGCCGGTGGACGACGGCTGGCAGCACCTGGTGTCGGACCTGCGGCGGTGCTCGCCGACCCAGCGGGACGCGCTGCATCTGCGTCTGGTGGACGTGGGGGCGGCGCTGGCGGCGCGGACGTATCAGACGCCGGTGGATGTGGTGTTCGAGGTGACGGACGCGTTCTGCCCTTGGAACGAGGGGCGGTGGCGGGTCACGGGGGACGCCACGGGGGCGGTGTGCGTGCGTACGGATGAGGCCGCGGATCTCGCCTTGTCCGTACGGGAGTTGGGGGCGGCGTACCTGGGCGGGATCTCGCTGGTCTCGCTGGCCGCCGCCGGGCGCGTGCGGGAGCTTCGGGCCGGGGCCCTGACCGAGGCGTCCGTGGCGTTCGGGTCGCCCGTCGCGCCGTGGTTGCCGCACGGCTTCTAGGGCGCCGGCCGCGTCAGCGCTGTTGGCAGGTGGGGCACCAGAAGAGGTTGCGGGCGGCGAGGTCGGCGGTGCGGATCTCGCCGCCGCAGATGTGGCAGGGCATGAGCGTCCGGCGGTAGACGTAGACCTCGCCGCCGTGGTCGTCCACGCGGGGTGGGCGGCCCATCGCCTCCGGGGTGTGTTCGGGGCGGACCGTGTCGATGCGGTTGAGGCGGACGCCCTCGCGCATCAGGGCCACGAGGTCCGTCCAGATCGCGTCCCACTCGCGGCGCGTGACGTCCTTGCCCGCGCGGTACGGGTCGATGCCGTGCCGGAAGAGCACCTCGGCGCGGTACACGTTGCCGACGCCCGCGATGACCTTCTGGTCCATCAGGAGGGCGGCGATCGTCGTGCGGGACTTCGTGATCCGGTTCCACGCCTTGGCCGGGTCGTCGCTCGCCCGGAGCGGGTCCGGGCCCAGGCGGTCGTGTATCGCCCGCTTCTCGGCGTCCGTGATCAGCGCGCACGTGGTGGGGCCGCGGAGGTCGACGTACGACTCGGTGTTCGCGAGCCGCAGCCGCACGGTGTCCGTGGGCGGCGGCGCCGGGGCGTCTCCGAAGGTGACCTTGCCGAAGAGGCCCAGGTGGATGTGGACCCACTCCTCGCCGGGGAAGCCCAGGAAGAGGTGCTTGCCGTGTGCCTCGGTGGATTCGAGGACCGCGCCGTCGAGCAGGGCGGCGGAGTCGGCGAACTTGCCCTGCGGGCTGGTCACCCGCACGGACCGGCCGCCGAACCGTTCCCGGTGGTCGGCGGCCAGTCGGTGGATCGTGTGCCCCTCGGGCATCAGGCGGTGGGCTCCTGCGGGTGGTGGGCCGGGATCGCGGGGAGCTCGCCGGTCGTCTCGTAGGCGCTGAGCATGTCGATCCGGCGGGTGTGGCGCTCGTCACCCGAGTACGGGGTGGAGAGGAAGATCTCGACGAACTTCGTCGCCTCTTCCTGGGTGTGCATCCGGCCGCCGATGGAGACGACGTTCGCGTTGTTGTGCTCGCGGCCGAGGGCGGCGGTCTGCTCGCTCCAGGCGAGGGCGGCGCGCACCCCCTTCACCTTGTTCGCGGCGATCTGCTCGCCGTTGCCGGAGCCACCGATGACGATGCCCAGGCTGTCCGGGTCCGCGGCCGTCTTCTCGGCGGCACGCAGGCAGAACGGCGGGTAGTCGTCCAGGGCGTCGTAGATGTGGGGACCACAGTCGACGGGCTCGTGGCCATGGGCCTTCAGCCACTCGACGAGGTGGTTCTTGAGTTCGAAGCCGGCATGGTCGGAGCCGAGGTACACGCGCATGATCCGAGTGTGGCACGGCCCGCCCTGGGTAGCGGTCAGCGGGGTCGGGGCCTTCGTCCGAGTCGGTATGGACCTTCGCCCCTTACGCAACGAATCGGAATCGGCCCTTCCGATCACCCCGTCCCCCGGTGTTGAATGCTCGGGCTCGTGACCCGAGCGCCCCACACACGTAAGGAAGCGTTCATGAACACGCAGCCGACCCTTGCGAAGGAAGGCGAGGTCACCGGAAACACCGGTGATTCGCAGTCTTCCGACGGACTCAAGGCCGGTCTCAAGAACCGACACCTCTCGATGATCGCCATCGGTGGCGTCATCGGCGCCGGACTCTTCGGAGGTTCCGCGGCCGGCATCAAGGCCGCCGGCCCCGGCATCCTGCTGTCGTACGCACTCGTGGGCACGATGGTCGTCTTCGTCATGCGGATGCTCGGCGAGATGTCCGTGGCCAACCCGACCTCCGGCTCCTTCTCGGCCCACGCCGACCGGGCGCTCGGGCGCTGGGCCGGCTTCTCGATCGGCTGGCTGTACTGGTTCTTCTGGGTCGTCGTGCTCGCCGTCGAGGCGACCATGGGCGCGGACATCCTCAACGGCTGGATGCCGGCCGTCCCGCAGTGGGCCTGGGCGCTGATCGTGATGGTCGTCCTGACCGTCACCAACCTCGGCTCGGTCGCCTCCTACGGCGAGTTCGAGTTCTGGTTCGCGGGCATCAAGGTCGTCGCCATCGCCGCGTTCATCGTGGTCGGCGGGCTCGCGATCTTCGGTGTCCTGCCCGGCGCGGACACCTCGTCCGCCGGGCTGAGCAACCTCACCGAGCACGGCGGGTTCCTGCCCAACGGCTACGGCGCGATCCTCACGGGCATCCTGATGGTCGTCTTCTCCTTCATGGGCAGCGAGATCGTCACCCTCGCCGCCGGCGAGTCGTCGGACCCGCGCCGCGCGGTCGCCAAGGCCACCAACAGCGTGATCTGGCGGGTCGGCATCTTCTACCTCGGCTCGATCCTGGTGGTCGTCTCGCTGCTGCCGTGGAACGACCCGTCGCTGCAGGAGGACGGCTCGTACGTCGCGGCGCTCGACTCGATCGGCATCCCGCACGCCGGCCAGATCATGAACGTGATCATCCTGACCGCGGTGCTCTCCTGCCTGAACTCGGGCCTCTACACCGCTTCCCGCATGGCCTACTCGCTCGGCCGCCGCGGTGACGCTCCGAAGGCCTTCGGCCGGACGAACGCGAAGGGCGTGCCGACGGCCGCCATCATCGGATCGGTGATCTTCGGCTTCGTCGCCGTCTTCTTCAACTACAAGTGGCCCGACACGGTCTTCGCCTTCCTGCTGAACGCGTCCGGCGCCATCGCGCTCTTCGTCTGGCTGGTCATCTGCTTCTCGCAGCTGCGGATGCGGAAGATCATCCTGCGGGAGGCCCCGGAGAAGCTGCTCGTCAAGATGTGGCTCTTCCCGTACCTGACCTGGGCGACGATCGCGATGATCGTCTTCGTCCTCGGCTACATGCTCTACAACGGCGGCTCCGCCCGTGAGCAGGTCCTGCTGTCGCTGCTGGTGGCCGGTCTCGTGATCGCCATCTCGCTGGTCCGTGACCGCTTCGGGGCGAAGTCCGCGGCGCCCGCGGAGCCCGTCACGAAGGACTGAATCCATACCCGACGGGTTCTGTCAGGTATGAACGAGAAGCTCTCCGTATCCAGGGAAACCCCCACGGAACGGAGAGCTTTCTCATGTCCATCTCTGCGCGGTACGTCTTCCGTCCCGGCGATGCTGGGTACGCCGAGGAGCTCGCGGGCTTCCAGACCGGCTTCGCCCTCCGCCCCGAGCTGGTCGTCGGCGCCACCGGCGCCGAGGACGTCCGGGCGGCCGTCGGGTACGCATCCGGACGCGGGCTTCCGGTCTCCGTCCAGGCCACGGGGCACGGGCTGCCCGGCGCGATCGACGGCGGGGTGCTGATCACCACGCGGCGGATGGACGCGGTCCGGATCGACCCCGGGGCGCGTATCACGCGCGTGGCGGCCGGGGTGCGCTGGGGGCAGGTCGTCGAGGCGGCCGCCCCGCACGGCCTCGCCCCGCTGAACGGCTCGGCGCCGGGCGTCGGGGCGGTCTCGTACACGCTCGGCGGCGGTCTGGGGATCCTCGCGCGGGAGTTCGGCTGGACCGCGGACCATGTGCGCTCGCTCGACGTGGTGACCGCCGACGGCTCCCTGCGGCAGGTGACGGCCGCGAGCGATCCGGAGCTGTACGGAGGGCTGCTCGGGGGAGGGCACGGCCTGGGTGTCGTGACCGCCCTGGAGGTCGGCCTGGTCCCGGTCGCCCGGCTCTACGGCGGGGCGATCGCCTTCGAGGGCGCCGTGACCGACCCGGCCGCGGTCCTGCGGACGTACGCGGAGTGGACGGCGACCCTGCCGGACGCCGTGACCTCGTCCCTGGCCGCGCTGGTCCACCCCGACCTTCCGGTGCTTCCGCCGCATCTGCGCGGCCGGTACGTGCTGTCCGTGCGGGTCGCCTTCACCGGGGACGCGGCCGAGGGCGAGCGGCTCGTGGCGCCGCTGCGCGCGATCGGGCCCGCGCTCGCGGACTCGCTGCGGGAGATGCCGTACACCGAGAGCCACACGATCCACAGCGACCCGGACTTTCCGCACGCCTACTGGGGCGACGGGATCATGGTGAGCGAGCTGGACGTGGACGCGGCCACCTCGGTCTTGGAACTGACCGGGCCGAAGGCCGGCCGGATGGCGGTCGTGCAGCTCAACCACCTGGGCGGGGCGCTCGCGCGGAAGCGGGCGAACTCCGTGCCCTACCGCGAGGCCGGCTTCCTGGTACGGGCGCTGTACCCGCTGGGCGGCGACGGCACGGAGGCGGTCCGGGCGCTCCACGCGCGCGTGGAGGCGGCGTTGGCGCCCCGGACGCTCGGCCGGGCGGTCAACTTCGCCTTCGGGGACGGTCAGCGCGGGGAAGGTCTGTACGACCCGGAAACGCGGAAGAGGCTCACCGGGCTGAAGGCGAACCTCGACCCGGCGAACCTCTTCAGGCGGTACTGAGCCACCTCAGGCGGCCTTGAACCGCCTCCGTCTGCGCGGCACCACCTCAGGCGGTACCGACCCGTCTCAGCCCTTGCGGCCGATGAGCTTCCACGCCGTCGGCAGCGCGCCCATCGCGAGGGCGGCCTTGAGGGCGTCGCCGATCAGGAACGGGGTCAGGCCGGCGGCGACCGCCTGGGAGAACGACATGCCGGTGGCGAGGGCCAGGTACGGCACGCCGACCGCGTAGATGATCACGGAGCCGAGTGCCATCGCGCCCGCGGTGCGGAGCACGGAGCGGTCGGCGCCGCGGCGCGCGAGGGCGCCGACGACGGTGGCGGCGAGCAGCATGCCGAGGATGTAGCCGAAGGAGGGCATCGCGTAGCCGGAGGTGGCCTCGGCGAACCAGGGCACGCCCGCCATGCCGACGACCGCGTAGAGCGCGAGGGAGAGGAAGCCGCGGCGGGCGCCGAGCGCCGTGCCGACGAGGAGGGCCGCGAAGGTCTGGCCGGAGACCGGGACCGGCGAGCCGGGGACCGGGACGGCGATCTGCGCGGCGATGCCGGTGAGGGCGGCGCCGCCGACGACGAGCGCGATGTCACGGGCGCGGCTGGACGGCAGCAGGTCGGCGAGAACCGTCCCGGAGCGGAGGGAACGGGCAGGGGCGACGGCGGTGCTCATCGGTACTCCGCGGGGGTGAGGAGGTACGGGGACGGATCGACCGTAGTCGAGGAGTGAACGCTCGATCACCATCAGCCGCCCACAAAGCGGGGGTTGAGCGTTTCGTGGGGATCGGACAAAGAACGGGTTCCGCGCCTCGCGCCACGTGACGCTTGTCACGGCGAGGAGCTGGAAAGAGGGCCATTTTGCGCCAGAGGGCCGTCAGCGGGGAGACTGTGGGTTCTCCATAAACGCTCCCGAAGGCACGAGCCCCCTCATGCACGACGCACCGCCTGCCGCCCCGGCTCCCCCGGCTCCCGAACCGGAGCCGCTCTCCCACGGACTGAAGCAGCGTCATCTGACGATGCTGGGGCTCGGCGGGGTGATCGGGGCCGGGCTCTTCGTCGGTTCCGGGGCGGGCATCGCGGTCGCGGGCCCCGGCATCGTCCTGTCGTATCTGATCGCCGGCGCGCTCGCGATGCTGGTCATGCGGATGCTCGGCGAGATGTCGGCGGCGATGCCCGCCTCGGGCGCCTTCTCGGTCCACGCCGAGCGGGCCCTCGGCCGCTGGGCGGGCTTCTCGGTGGGCTGGCTCTACTGGTTCCTGCTGGTCGTCGTCCTCGCGGTGGAGGCGACGGGCGCGGCGCAGATCGCTCACGGCTGGGTGCCGGGTGTCCCACAGTGGGGCTGGGTGCTCATCTTCATGATCGTGTTCACCGTCGCCAACCTGGCGGCGGTGAAGAACTTCGGCGAGTTCGAGTTCTGGTTCGCCGCGCTCAAGGTCGGCGCGATCGTCCTCTTCCTGGTGCTGGGGACGCTGGCGATCGTCGGCTGGCTGCCGGACACGGACCCGGTGGGCATGGCCCATCTGACCGGCCAGGGCGGCTTCCTGCCGAACGGCTGGGAGGGAGTGGTCTCCGGCGTCCTCGCCGTCGTCTTCGCCTTCGGCGGCCTGGAGGTCGTCACGATCGCGGCCGCCGAGTCCGACGACCCGGCGCGCAACGTGGCGCGCGCGGTGCGCAGCGCCGTCTGGCGGATCCTCCTCTTCTACGTCGGCTCGATGCTGGTCATCGTGACCCTGCTGCCCTGGACCTCGATGCGGCCGGGCGAGTCGCCGTACGTCGCCGTGCTCGACTCGATCGGGGTGCCGGCGGCCGGCCAGATCATGAACATCGTGGTCTTCGTGGCGCTGCTCTCGGCGCTCAACGCGAACCTGTACGGCTCCTCGCGGATGGTCTTCTCGCTCGCCGAGCGCGGCGAGGCACCGAAGGGGCTGCTGAGGGTCTCGGCCGGCGGGGTGCCGCGCCGGGCGGTGCTCGCGTCGGTGGCCTTCGGCTTCGTCTCCGTGCTGCTCAATCTGAAGTGGCCGGATTCCGTCTTCCTCTACATGCTCAACGCGGTCGGCGCGGTGCTCCTCTTCGTCTGGGGTCTGATCGCGGTCTCGCAGCTGCGGCTGCGCCGCCGGATCGAGCGCGAGGCGCCGGAGACACTGACGCTGAAAATGTGGGCCTTCCCCTGGCTGACCTGGACGGCTCTGGCCGCGATGGCGGCGGTCCTGATGCTGATGCTCACCGACGACGGGGCGCGGCCGCAGGTGCTGTGGTCCGGCGCGGCCACCGGGGCCGTACTCCTGGTGGCGTGGGTGCGGGAGATGCGGGACCGGCGGCGCTCGGGCTCCTGAGGCGCCCGGGCCGGGCACGGGCGGCGCCGAGGCGCTCGGGGCCCTGCGGCGGAGCTACCGACGCGTACAAGAAGACACGAGATCTTCACGTTGCGTGAAGCTCGTGACCGTATAGCGGACATGCGTTCCCTGTCAGCGGTACGCACCCACAGACTGTGGCGCGTCCCCCGCCTCCTCCCCGAACAGGGCTGGTTCATGTCCCGGACCACCGCGCCCGCGCCCGTCGACCGCAAGGACGACTCGGCGACGCTCTCGCACGGGCTCAAGCAGCGCCACCTCTCGATGATCGCCCTCGGCGGCGTCATCGGCGCCGGCCTCTTCGTCGGCTCCGGCGCCGGCATCGCCGCCGCCGGCCCGTCCATCGTCCTCGCGTACACGCTGTCCGGCCTGCTCGTCATGCTGGTGATGCGCATGCTGGGCGAGATGTCGGCCGCCTACCCGTCCTCCGGATCCTTCTCCTCCCACGCGGAGCGGGCCTTCGGCTCCTGGGCCGGATTCACCGCCGGCTGGTCGTTCTGGGTGCTGCTCAGCGTCGCCGTCGGCCTGGAGGGCATCGGCGCGGCGAAGATCGTCACCGGCTGGCTGCCCGGCACGCCCGAGTGGGCCTGGGTGGCGCTCTTCATGCTGCTCTTCTGCGGCGCCAACCTGGCGGCCGTGAAGAACTTCGGCGAGTTCGAGTTCTGGTTCGCGGCCCTCAAGGTCGGCGCGATCGCCCTCTTCCTCGGCCTCGGCGTACTCGCGATCCTGGGTGTCCTGCCCGGCACGGACTCCCCCGGCACGACCCACCTCTTCGGCGAGGGCGGACTGCTGCCGAACGGAAGCGAGGGCCTGGTCATCGGCCTGCTCGCCTCGGTGTTCTCGTACGGAGGCATGGAGACGGTCACCATCGCCGCCGCCGAGTCCGAGGACCCCGTCCGCGGCGTCGCCAAGGCCGTGCGCACGGCGATGTGGCGCATCTCGCTCTTCTACATCGGCTCGATGGCGGTCATCGTCACGCTGGTCCCGTGGAACGACAAGGCGGTCGCCGAGAAGGGCCCGTACGTCGCCGCCCTCGACCAGCTGGGCATCCCGGGCGCCGGCCAGATCATGAACGTCGTGGTGCTCATCGCCCTGCTGTCCGCGATGAACGCGAACATCTACGGCTCCTCCCGCATCGCCTTCTCCCTGGTCAAGCGGGGCCTCGGCCCGAAGGTCCTCGGCACGGTCTCCAGCGGCGTGCCGCGCTTCGCCGTACTCGCGTCCTGCTTCTTCGGCTTCGTCTGCGTCGGCCTGAACTACTGGTCCCCCGAGACGATCTTCCCGTGGCTGCTGAACATGATCGGCGGCGTGATCCTCGTCGTCTGGATCTTCATCGCGGCCTCGCAGCTGGTGCTGCGCCGCCGTCTGGAGCGCGATGAGCCCGAGAAGCTGGTCGTCCGGATGTGGGCCTTCCCCTACCTCACCTGGGTCGCGCTGGCCGGCATGGCGGTGATCTTCTTCCTGATGGCCCGTGAGGAGGGCACCCGCGTGCAGCTCTACGCGACGGGCGCCATGACCGTGGTGCTGGCCGTCATCGGCCTCGTCCGCCAGAAGACCGGGGCGGCGCGCCAGGACGCCTGACGCCTCCCGCCGTTTCACCGGAACGCCCGGACCGCTCCCCGCGGTCCGGGCGTTCCGCGTCTCCCCGCCCGTCGCGGCGCCACGGGTCCTAGGGCCAAGGACTGATCAACTTCGGACACTCCTGCTGCTAGCCTGCACTTGCATAGAGGTTGCAATAACTCAGAAGCAGCGAGAGGCTCGGCACATGGCGATCTACACCCTTCCGGAACTGCCGTACGACTACGCGGCTCTGGAGCCGGTGATCAACCCCCAGATCATCGAGCTGCACCACGACAAGCACCACGCCGCGTACGTCAAGGGCGCCAACGACACCCTTGAGCAGCTGGAAGAGGCGCGCGACAAGGAGCAGTGGGGCTCGATCAACGGCCTGGAGAAGAACCTGGCGTTCCACCTCTCCGGCCACATCCTGCACTCGATCTACTGGAACAACATGAACAGCCCGAAGGACGGTGGCGGCGGCGAGCCGCTCGCGGCCGACGGCGTGGGCGACCTCGCCGACGCGATCACCGAGTCCTTCGGCTCCTTCGCCAAGTTCAAGGCCCAGCTGACCAAGGCCTCCGCGACCACCCAGGGCTCCGGCTGGGGTGTCCTCGCGTACGAGCCGATCAGCGGCCGGCTGATCGTCGAGCAGGTCTACGACCACCAGGGCAACGTCGGCCAGGGCTCGGTCCCGGTCCTCGTCTTCGACGCCTGGGAGCACGCCTTCTATCTGCAGTACAAGAACCAGAAGGTCGACTTCATCGAGGCCATGTGGCAGGTCGTCAACTGGCAGGACGTGCAGAAGCGCTACACGGACGCCAAGGGGCGCACCCCGCTCATCGGCATCTGAGGAACGTCCTGCTCGTGATCGTCTTCTCAACCTTCACCGGGCAGGCGGAAGAAGGGCGGGCCCCCGCGGTGACGTGAACCGCGGGGGCCCGCCTGTACGGACGGCCGTCCTACTCGAAGCTGGGCGCCGCCGTCCGCGTCCGCTTGATCTCGTAGAAGCCGGGCGTCGCCGCCACGAGCAGCGTGCCGTCCCAGAGCCGCGCCGCCGCCTCGCCGCGCGGGGTCGGGGTGACGACCGGGCCGAAGAAGGCGACTTCGTCGCCGTCCGCGCCCGGAACGGAGATGACCGGCGTACCGACGTCCTGGCCGACCTTCTCGATGCCCTCCTTGTGGGAGGCGCGCAGCTCGGTGTCGTACGTGTCCTTGTCGGCGTAGTCCGCGAGATCGGCCGGCAGACCGACGTCCGCGAGGGCGGCCGCGATCGCCTCGCGCGTCGGACCCTCGCCGTTGTTGTGGAAGCGGGTGCCGAGCGCGGTGTAGAGCTTGCCGACGACCTCGTCGCCGTGCAGCTGCTGGGCCGCTATGACCACCCGGACCGGGCCCCAGGCCTTGGTCTCCAACATGTCGCGGTACTCGGCCGGAAGCTCGTCCAGCTTGTTCTCGTTGAGGACGGCCAGGCTCATCACCTTCCACCGGACGTCGACCGGGCGGACCTTCTCGACCTCCAGCATCCAGCGGGAGGTCATCCAGGCCCAGGGGCACAGCGGGTCGAACCAGAAGTCGGCGGTGGTCCTGCTCTCGGACATGTCACTCCTCAGGGACGGATGTCTATGCGCCAGAAGAGGAACGTCCTCGGTCGGCGGGGGCATTCCCCACGTGCCGGGCGTCAGCTCCACATGGGAGGATCGGTGCTGTTTCGAACGAGCCACGAAGGAGTGACCGTGCCCGGTGAGAATCTGTCCCGCGACGAGGCCCGCGAGCGGGCCGCGATGCTGTCCGTCGACGGGTACGAGGTCGCCCTGGATCTGCGCTCGGCGGTCGGGGAGTCCGGCGAGAAGGTCCGCACCTTCCGCTCGGTGACGACCATCCGCTTCCGTCGTACGGGTACGGGCTCGGCCACCTTCGTCGATCTGATCGCCCCCGCCGTCACCTCGGTGGAGCTGAACGGCCGCGCGCTCGACCCGGCCGCCGTCTTCGACGGCACGCGGATCGCCCTGGACGGCCTGGCCGACGAGAACGTGCTCGTCGTGGACGCCCGGTGCGCCTACAGCCGGACCGGCGAGGGCATGCACCGCTTCGTCGACCCCGAGGACGGCGAGGTCTACCTCTACACGCAGTACGAGCCGGCCGACGCCCGCCGGGTGTACGCCACCTTCGAGCAGCCCGACCTGAAGGCCCCGCACCTCTTCTCGGTGACCGCGCCCGAGGGCTGGAAGGTGTGGAGCAACGGCGCCGGGGAGCAGGACGCCGAGGGCGTGTGGCGCTTCGCGGAGACGGAGCCGATCTCGACGTACATCACCTGTGTCGTCGCCGGGCCGTACCACTACGTCACGGACACCTACACGCGCACACTGGCCGACGGGACCGAGCTGGAGATCCCACTCGGCGCGATGTGCCGCAAGGGGCTCGCCAGGCACTTCGACGCGGACGACGTCTTCCTGATCACCAAGCAGGGGTTCGACTTCTTCCACGACAACTTCGACTACCCGTACCCCTTCGGGAAGTACGACCAGGCCTTCGTCCCCGAGTACAACCTCGGCGCGATGGAGAACCCGGGCATGGTGACCTTCCGCGAGGAGTACATCTACCGGGGCAAGGTCACCCAGGCCGCGTACGAGCGCCGGGCGAACGTCATCCTGCACGAGATGGCGCACATGTGGTTCGGCGACCTGGTCACCATGGTGTGGTGGGACGACCTGTGGCTGAAGGAGTCCTTCGCCGACTTCATGGGCTCCTTCTCGCTGGCCGAGGCGACCCGCTTCACCAACAGCTGGGTGACCTTCGCCAACAACCGCAAGGCATGGGCGTACCGCGCCGACCAGCTGCCGTCCACCCACCCGATCACGGCCGACATCCGTGACCTGGAGGACGCCAAGCTGAACTTCGACGGCATCACGTACGCCAAGGGCGCCTCCGTGCTGAAGCAGCTGGTGGCGTACGCGGGCCGGGACGCGTTCCTGGAGGGCGCGCGGCGCTACTTCAAGCGCCACGCGTACGGGAACACGCGCCTGACCGATCTGCTGTCCGTGCTGGAGGAGACCTCCGGCCGCGACATGAAGGCGTGGTCGCGCTCCTGGCTCCAGACCTCGGGCGTCAACACGCTGGCGCCGGAGGTGACGTACGACGCGGAGGGCCGGATCACCGAGCTCGCCGTCGTCCAGGCCGGCGACGACGAACTGCGCCCGCACCGGGCGGCCGTCGGCCTCTACAGGCTCTCGGTGGAGGGCGAGCTCGTGCGGTACGCCCGGGCCGAGGCCGATGTCACCGGCGCGCGGACGGTCGTGGCCGAGCTGGCCGGGTCGGCGCGGCCGGACCTGGTCCTCGTCAACGACGACGACCTGACCTACTGCAAGGTCCGCTTCGACGAGGGCTCGCTCGCCACCCTGCGGGCGCACCTGGGCGACATCACGGACCCGCTGGCGCGGGCGCTGTGCTGGTCGGCGCTGTGGAACCTGACGCGGGACGGTCTGATGCCGGCCCGGGACTTCGTGGCGGTCGCGCTCGACTTCGCGGGCCGCGAGACGGACATCGGCGTCCTGCAGATGGTGCACGCCTGGGCGCGGTCGGCGGTCACGCACTTCGCGGCGCCCGAATGGCGCGCCGAGGGCGGCCGGCTGCTCGCCGAGGGCGGGCTGCGGGAGCTGCGCCTGGCCGCGCCGGGCAGCGAGCACCAGCTGACCTGGGCGCGGTTCTTCGCGTCGGCCGCCGCCTCGGACGCGGACTTCCAGCTCCTGGAGGGCCTGCTCGACGGCACGGCCAAGATCGACGGTCTGGACGTCGACCAGGAGCTGCGCTGGTCGTTCCTGGAGCCGCTCGCCGCGCACGGCCGGGCGGACGAGGCCCGGATCGCGGAGGAGCTGGCCCTCGACGACACGGCGACCGGCAAGCGCCACCAGGTCCGCTGTCTGGCCGCGCGGCCGTCGGCGGCGGTCAAGGCGCAGGCCTGGGCACAGGTCGTCGAGTCGGACACGCTGTCGAACGCGCTGGTGGAGGCGACCATCGGGGGCTTCGTGCAGCCCTCGCAGCGGGAGCTGATCGCGCCGTACGCGGAGAAGTACTTCGCGGTGATCGAGCGGGTGTGGGCGGACCGTTCGATCCAGATCGGCATGGACGTGGTCAAGGGGCTGTTCCCGGCGCTCCACGGCGAGTCGGCCCTGGCCGCGACGGACGCGTGGCTCGCCGCCCACGAGTCGGCCGCGCCGGCGCTGCGGCGGCTGGTCCTGGAGGGCCGGGACGACTTGGCGCGGGCGCTGCGGGCGCAGGCGTGTGACGGGGGGCTGTGACCCGCACAGCCTCCGGAGCGCGGCGCCCCTGTCCGGGGTGCCGCGCTCCGGTGCGTAGAGGCGCCTGGTGCGGGCGCGCCCGCCGGGGCGCTGTCCGTGGTGCCCACCTCCCCAGGGCGTCCGGGAGGTCGTGCATTGTCGGCAGTCGAACGTGCGTACTTTAGGACGAGGATGTCCCGGTTTGGCGACGCGCTTGTAACAGCGGTTAGGGGAGGCTCGGGGAGCGGAAGACCCCCCGCATGAACCACAACACCCCCATCACCCCCCGGCCCCTCCCCCTCCCCTCCCTCGCCGAGGAGGGCCAACGCGTGGCGTCCACCGCGCAGTTGCGCGAGCAGGGGCTGTCCGGTGCCGACATCGCCGCGCACTGCCGGCCCGGCGGCGAGTGGCAGCAGATCCTGCCCGGCGTCTTCCTGCTCCGCCCCGGGCAGCCCACCAGCGAGGACCGGCTGAGGGCCGCACTGCTCTACGCCTCCGCGCACGGCGCCGAGGCGATGATCACCGGCCTCGCCGCACTCGCCCTGCACCGCTTCTCCGCCGCTCCCCCGCTGACGGCTGTCGACCGGATCGACGTGCTGGTCCCTCGCACCCGCAGACTGCGCTCCACCGGCTGGGTGCGGGTGGTGCGCGCCCCGGAGTCGCCCGAGCCGCTGGACGTGGCCGGGGTACCCCTCGCGCCGGTCGCCCGCGCACTGGCCGACGCGGTGTCCGGTCTGACCGACGCGGGCGTGGTGCGCCGGCTGCTCACCGAGGCCGTACGCGGTGGTCACTGCGAACCCGGCGTGGTGGTAAGGGAGTTGAACCGCGCCCGGCTGCTCAGCCGGCCGCACGTAGTGGACGCCGTGGACTCGCTCCTCGCGGAGGGCCGGAGCATCGCGGAGGAGCGGCTCTACGAGATGGTGCGGGAGTTCGCCCTGCCCGACCCGCTGTGGAACGTGGATCTGCGACTGCCGGGCGGCCCGCACCTCGGCGGCCTGGACGCCTACTGGCCGGAACACGCGGTGGCGGTGGAGCTGGACACCCGGGCGCCCAGGCAGGACGACGACGCGCTGTGGTCGGAGTACACCCGTAAGCGCGAGCACCTGGAGCGGCTCGGCATCACGGTCGTCCACATCACCCCGCGCAAGCTGCGCGAGGCGATGGACCAGCAGGCCACCGTGGTCCGTACGGCCCTGATGGCCGCGACGGACCGGCAGCCCGCCGCGTATGTCGTCGTCCTGCCCCGGTGACGTCTCAGCCTCGGCCGCAGAACTCGGCCTCGACGACGGTCTGGCTGTCCCCCGTCCAGTCGGCGTTGAAGTTCATGGCGAGCGAGTGCTCGCCGTCGCGGGTGGAGACGGCCTGCGAGGAGGAGCCGTGGATGCCGCCGCCGTGGCCCCACACCTCCTTGCCGCAGCTCAGCTTCACCTTCATCAGTCCGAGGCCGTAGAAGAACTCCGGGTTCTCGGCGCCGACCGGCACGGCGCGCGTCATCTCGCGCATCTCGGCCTTCGGCAGCAACTTCCCCTTGAACAGGGCCCGGTAGAAGGTCTGCAGATCGTTGGAGTCCGAGATCATCTCGCCCGCCGCGCCCGCGAGGCTGGGGTTCAGCTCGGTGACGTCGTGGACCGTCGGCGCGTTCGGGTCGAGCGAGAGCTTCGAGTACGCCCGTGAACTCGGCTGCGGCACCGTCACGGTCGTGCCGGGCACGCTGGTGGCCCGCAGCTTCAGCGGCTTGAGGATCCGCCGCTCGACCTCCTTGCCGTAGGGGCGGCCGGTCGCCTTCTCGATCACCATGCCGGCGAGGACGTAGTTGGTGTTGGAGTAGCTCCACGAGGTGCCCGGGGCGAAGTCCGGCTCGTGGGTCATCGCGACCGCGACGAGCTGCTCCGGGGTCCAGGTGTCGTAGCGGTGCTTCAGGAAGTCCGGACCGAAGACCTTCTGCTGGAAACCGGGGTCGGAGGTGACGTCGTAGACGCCGCTGGTGTGGTTGAGGAGCTGGCGGACGGTGATCCTGCGGCCGTCATGGCCGTTGCCGCTGACCACGCCCGGCAGCCACTTCTCGACGGGGTCGTCGAGGTCGAGCCGGTTCTCGGCCTGGAGCTGGAGGAGGACGGTCGCCACGAAGGTCTTGGTGATCGAGCCGACCCGGTAGCGGTCCTTGCCGCCTCGTTCGCCGGCGGTCCCGGTCCAGGCGGCGTGACCGGTCCGCGCCTGGGCGACGGCGCCCGGCACACCCGCCTCGACCGCCGCGTCGAGGGCCCGCTGGGTGGCGGTGTGGTCCGGCTTCTTCGGCGCGGTGGCCGCGACGGCGGGCGCGGCGAGCGCTCCGGCGGTGAGGGCGGCCACGGCGGTGGCGGCGAGGACGGTGCGGGCGGCGCGTACGGATGTCATGCGGGTTCCCCTGTGTCGTGTGCGTACTGCGGTCACGGGAGGGGACCCGGCGGCGGGCGGGGCGGTTGAGCGGGCTTCCGAGGTTGAGCGGAATTCAGCCGTTCGCGGGATCGGCAAGGCGGGAGCGGCCGACCGGCGGGCGTTCGCGCCACAACTGCATTCCGATGTCGACGAGTTCGACGCGGGTGAGGTCGGCGACGGAGGCGAGCGGATGCCAGGCGGCCAGGTCGGTGGAACCGTCGGTCTCGTTGCGCAGGGAGCCGCCGGTGACCCGGCTCTCGTAGATGATCCGCAGGCCCTGGAAGTCGCCGGCGTCGCCGAGCCGGCGGAGCCGGCCACGCCGGATGGAGTCGATGCCGAGCAGGGCGACCGGCTCGGTGAGATAGCCGGTCTCCTCCTCGACCTCGCGGACGACGGTGTCGACCGGTTCCTCTCCGTGATCCATCCCGCCGCCGGGCAGGGTCCACCGCTTGGCGCCCGCGCGGTCCACCCAGCGGGCGAGGAGTATCTCGTCGTCACGGACACACACGGCGTAGGCCGCCACCCTCAACTCCTTCTTCATGAGCCGAGGTTAGAACCAGTACGCGGGGTATGTCCGCCCGGTTGCGCGGGCGCCCGCGAGACCGACGGCGACGAGCAGGAGGCTCGCGAGGGCGAGCAGGGCGAGGAAGGTCCAGAACGGCGGGTTCTCGACGGTGACGATCACGGCCGTGGCGGCGGCGGGCGAGTGCGGGGTGCGGGCGGCCATCATGACGCCGAGCGCGAGGCCCCCGGAGAGGGCGGCGCCCCAGAGGGTGGGGCCGGTGACGAGGAGGACGGCGAAGCCGGTGAGCGCCGAGAGGAGCTGGCCGCCGACGACCGAGCGGGGCTGGGCGAGCGGCAGGTCGGGGGCGCCGGCCACCAGCGCCATGCTGGCCGCTAGGGGCGGGATCAGCAGGGGCTGGTGGAGCACGGTGCCGAGGGCGACCAGGGCGAGCAGGGCGGTGACGCTGACGGTGGTCGCCAGGGCCACGGCCCGGGGGTGAGGCCGGGCGGGGACGGCTGTGGTCATGCGGGGTCCTGGGGAAGGGGCGGGTTGGCGGGTGAGTACTCGGGCTCCGACCAGCGCAGGGGGCTCGCGGACGGGATCTCGACGGTCCGCCGGATGTGGAACCGGGTGGTGCGGATGCCGTCGGGGCCGTAGTCGGTGTGGGCCGTGCCGGACAGCTGGAGCGTGGTGCCGGTGCGCCAGTCGACGAAGAGCAGGCCGGCGCGGTCGTCGGACTCCAGGTTGCCGAGGGTCAGGAACATGGCGTTGCCGGGATAGTCCCGCCAGCTCAGCTCGGTGGGGCCGGTGACGCCCACGAAGCCGGGGAAGCCGCCGCGGTGGCTCGCGTCGACGCCGTCGGGGGCGGTGGTCGCGATGAAGAAGGTGTCCGCGGCGCGGACGAACCGCTCCTGGGCGGCGGTGAGCGCGGTGCCGCGGAGCGGGTCGCCGGGCGGGGTCGTGAGGTCGGGCGCGTACAGCTCGCGCTTCTGGAGGTACTTCGGGCAATTGGAGAAGACCTGCTCCGCCTCGACGGTGAAGCCGCGGGCGCTGGGGCGGGCGATGCCGTTGAGGCGCATACGGCGGCGGGTGCGGGGGTCGAGGGCGATCGTCCCGACGGGTGCGGGTCCGGGGGCGGGGGCCGGGGCGGCGACCGAGATCGTGTGCGGGCCGGTCGCCCGGGCGAAGCCGGGCGGGCCGGTGAGCAGGGTGCTCCAGACATGCCCGTCGCCGTCCGCCGCTGCGAGCACCAGCATGGGCTGGAGCTCGAGGAAGGCGGCGGCGACGGGGCGGATGCCGGTTCCGATGGAGCGGCCGATGTGGTCGGCGATGCCGGTGACTCCGAAGCGCTCCTGGATGGCGCGGGAGCCCGGGTTGTACGGGTCCATGTCCGGGGCCTTTCGTGTGGCGCCCGCGCCGGGGCCCGGGGTGCGGGCCCTCGGCGCGGGCAGCGCGTCCGTGGCGTCGTGCCCACCGTCCCGCCCTGCGGGACGATCGCCCACGACGCAGGGCCTTCTAGAAGAAGCCGCAGGTGGGGGCGGACTCCGTCGGGGCATGCGTGCCTTCCGCGCCCGTCGGGGCGAAGATCTCCAGGCGGGTGCCGTCGGGGTCGTGGAAGAAGATGCCGCCCGAGGAGCCGCCCTCGGAGTGGGGGACCACGCCCTCGTAGGCGAACGCGGTGCCGCGCTCCTTCAGGGCCGCCTCGGCCGCCTTGACCCGGTCGATCGACTCGGCCTCGAAGGCGAGGTGGTGCAGGCCCGCGCGGCCGGAGTCGTACGCCCCCTCCGCCTGCTGCCAGAGCGTGACGACGAGCTTGCCCCCCTGGCCCAGGAACGCGTACCGCCGCCCGTCCTCCTTGCCCTCGCCGAGCACCTCGAAGCCCAGCACGTTCCCGTAGAAGTCGAGCGAGCGCTCCAGATCCGTGACGTTGAGCCCGATGTGGTTGGTGACCAGCGTTCCGATCGCCGACATGGCGGTTCCCCTCTCAGCACATGAGTACTAACCTCTGAGATCGACATTAGAGGTTAGAACGCCATCGTGCAACCGGTCACGTAACCTTGAGGGGTTAGTTCTACGAGGAGGATGTCCGCCATGACCGTTCCCGACCCTCGGCCCCTTGTCGGCGAGCCCGTCTCCCTCGACCTGCTCAACACCCGCTGGATGCTGGACGGCGCGCGCCAGGACCTCCTCACGGACACCGAGGGTCTGGCCGTCTGGCTCCGCGCCAACGGACTCGACGAGCGCTTCACCGCCGACGCGGCCACCCTCCGCCACACGCTCGCCGCCCGCGACGCCCTCTCCGGCCTCGTCGACCGGCCCGGCGACCCCGCCGCCACCGCCCGCGTCGACGCCGTCCTCGGCCACGGCCGCATCCGCGCCACGCTCACCGCCGAGGGCCCCGGCGAGCGGCCCGAGTTCGCGGACGTCACCTGGGGCCCCGGCTGGACGGCGGCCCGCGACTACCTCGACCTGCTGCGCACCGCACCGGACCGGATCCGGTCCTGCGCCCACGACGCGTGCATCCTGCACTTCTTCGACACCTCGCGGAACGGCACCCGGCGGTGGTGCTCGATGGCGGTCTGCGGCAACCGGGCCAAGGCCTCGCGGCACTACGCTCGTACAAAGGAAAACTAACCACCCGGCCAACTCGCCCCACTTGCGGGCGATTCCTTCCCGATGGCGCATGTCCCGCGGTGGCGGATGTGCGCCATCGGCACATCCCGCCACCTGACAACTCTCCACAAACCCCTGTCACTTGCGAAAGGCTGAGCGGTCATCCGGTACCGAAATCCGGACCCTCTTCTTTCACCAACAGGGATGTAAATGACCACCCCCGAATCTCAGAGCTCCATACCCGGGCGCTCGACCCCCGGACACAGACGCGCGGCGCGCATCGCCGCCGCCGCCGGACTCGTGACCGCGCTCATCGCGGCCGGTGCGGCTCCAGTCCTGGCCGCCGATGACCCGGCGACCACACCTCCGGTCAAGTCCTCCGACTCCGCCGACAAGCTCGGACCGACGGACGCCCAGCGCCTCACCGAGGCCGAGGCGACCGGCGAGAAGAACGTCACGATCCTCGTCGCCACCGCCCCCGGCGCCACCGAGCAGGTCGCCGGCCAGCTCGACGCCGTCCAGGGCGCCTCGGTCGGCAAGCGGAACGACAAGCTCGGCTACGTCCGCGCCACGGTCCCGACCGCGAAGGCGGAGGCCGCCATCACGGCGGCCACCAAGCTCTCCTCCGTCCAGTCGATCGACCTCCAGGCCGAGATCAAGCTGGACGACCCGACCCCGGACGCGGGCACCACCGGCGCCGTCGAGGGCACGACCGTCTCCACGACGTACCCGGCCCCGGGCAAGAACACCCCGGCGAAGAACCCGTACAACCCGTCCCACGAGACGGGCGCGGTCGAATTCGTCGAGGACAACCCGCGCGCCGACGGCCGCGGTGTGACCATCGGCATCCTCGACTCCGGTGTCGACCTCGGCCACCCGGCGCTGCAGAAGACCACCACCGGCGAGCGTAAGATCGTCGACTGGGTCACCGCCACCGACCCGCTGACCGAGGGCGACGCCACCTGGCGCGCCCAGATCACCCCGGTCGCCGGCCCGGTCTTCACCGCCTCCTCGCAGTCCTGGAAGGCGCCCGAGGGCTCCTACCAGTTCAGCCGCTTCAACGAGGCGATCACCGCGGGCGGCGACCCGGCTGGTGACATCAACCGCGACGGCGACACGGCCGACCTCTTCGGCATGCTGTACGACCCGGCCGCCGGCACCGTCCGCGTCGACAGCGACCAGAACAACGACTTCACGGACAACGCGCCGATGAAGCCGTACAAGGACGGGTACCAGATCGGCTACTTCGGTACCGACAACCCGGCCACCGAGGTCGTCGAGAAGACGCCGTTCGTCGTCGAGATCCGCAAGGACGTGGCGATGGACCCGCTCGGCGGGACCTGGGTCGGCAAGAAGGCCGACTTCGTCAACATCGGCATCGTCGAGTCCTCCCACGGCACGCACGTCGCCGGCATCACCGCCGCGAAGGGCCTCTTCGGCGGCAGGATGAACGGCGCGGCCCCGGGTGCGAAGATCGTCTCCTCGCGCGCGTGCACCTGGACCGGTGGCTGCACCAACACCGCCCTCACCGAGGGCATGACGGACCTCGTCGTCAACCGTGGCGTCGACATCGTCAACATGTCGATCGGCGGTCTGCCCGCGCAGAACGACGGCGACAACGTCCGCGCCCGCCTCTACACCCGTCTGATCGACCAGTACGGCGTGCAGCTGGTGATCTCGGCCGGCAACTCCGGTCCGGGCATCAACACGATCGGCGACCCCGGCCTGGCCGACAAGGTCATCTCGGTCGGCGCGGCGATCTCCAAGTCGACCTGGGCCGCCAACTACGGCTCGGCCGTCACCAAGTCGTACGCGATGTTCCCCTTCTCCTCGCGCGGTCCGCGTGAGGACGGCGGCTTCACCCCGACCATCACCGGTCCGGGTTCGGCCGTGAACACCATCCCGACCTGGCAGGCCGGCGCCGGCGTGCCCGAGTCCGGCTACGCGCTGCCCGCCGGTTACGGGATGCTCAACGGCACCTCGATGTCCTCCCCGCAGGTCGCGGGCGCGAGCGCGTTGCTGCTCTCCGCCGCGAAGCAGAAGCGCATCGAGCTCTCCCCGCTCAGCCTGCGCACCGCGCTCACCTCGACCGCCGACCGGATCTCCGGTGTCGCGGCCCACGAGCAGGGCTCGGGTCTGATCGACATCAACGACGCCTGGGAGTCGATCAAGGACGGCGCCACGGCGCACGAGTACAAGGTCGAGGCTCCGGTCGACACCGCGATCTTCCCGGCCCCGCACACCGGCACCGGTGTGTACGACCGTGAGGGCGGCCTCAAGGTCGGCCAGAAGAAGGTCTACGACGTCACCATCACGCGCACGACCGGCCCGAACCGGGCCATCGAGCACGAGCTGGAGCTGAAGAACAACGACGGCACCTTCCGGATCCTCGGCGACGACGAGGTCGACCTGCCGCTGAACCAGCCGGTCACCGTCAAGATCCAGGCCCGGCCGACCTCGGCCGGCGTGCACAGCGTGATCCTGGAGGCGGACGACGACCGCACCGAGGGCGTGGACAAGCAGATCCTCGCCACCTCGGTCGTCGCGAGCGACCTGGCCGCGCCCGGCTACGGCTTCTCCGCGTCCGGCTCGGTCCAGCGCAACAGCCACAAGTCGTACTTCGTGACCGTGCCGGAGGGCGCCAAGACTCTTGAGGTCGCCCTCGGCGGTCTGAAGGAGAAGAGCCAGACCCGGTTCATCTCGATCCACCCGTACGGCGTGGCCTTCGAGTCCACCGCGTCCAACGTCTGCTACCCGCACTACAACCCGGGCAACGGCTGCCGGGCGGACCTGCGTTCGTACGCCAACCCGACGCCGGGCGTCTGGGAGATCGAGGTCGAGGCGCGCCGCACCTCGCCCGACCTGGACAACCCGTACAAGCTGGACGTCTCGGTGCTCGGCGCCGACTTCGACCCGGCCGTCCAGACCGTCGCCGAGGCGAAGGTCGGCACGCCGGCCGCCGTCGAGTGGACCGTCACCAACACCTTCGCCGGCATCGACGGCAAGCTGAAGGGCGGCTCGCTGGGCTCTGCCAAGGTCGAGACGCCGACGATCAAGCACCACGAGCAGCAGATCAAGACCGTCACCATCGGTGAGGGTGTCGAGCGGCTCGACGTGGCGATCGGCAACACCTCGGACAAGGCCGCCGACCTGGACCTGACGGTCCTGCGCGACGGTGTTCAGGTGGGCCAGGCCGCCGACGGTGACTCGGAGGAGGCCGTCTCGCTCGTCAAGCCGGCCGCCGGTACCTACACCGTCGTGATCGACGGTTACTCGGTGCAGGCCGAGGGCGGTACGACCTTCGACTACAAGGACGTGTACTACTCTGCCGCGCTCGGCAGCGTCCAGGTCGACGCGTCCAAGAGCTACCCGCTGGCCAGCGGCGCGACCGCGAAGGTCGCCGCCGAGGTGCTGGTCGCCGGTGCCGCGCCCGAGGGCCGGCAGTTCTTCGGCGAGGTCCAGCTGCTGAACGCGCGCGGTACTGCCGCGGGCGCCGGCAGCGTGGTGATCGGCAAGGTCACCCCGTAACACCGCTGTACGAGTGAGGGGCGGGCACCGGAACCGGTGCCCGCCCCTTCCCCGTCTCCGCCTACGTCCGCTGACGTCCCGGCCCCCTGTCCCGGCCTGCGCCCCAGCCCCGTCGCCCTACCGTCCCGATCCTCGGACAATGGATTGGACAAGGCGGGCCAGGACATACGCATCATGGACGGCAGCAGCCTGCACAAACGTACGGAGGAGTCCCCGTGAAGGTCGGAATCGTCGGAGCCACCGGTCAGGTCGGCACAGTCATGCGCAGCATCCTGGCCGAGCGGAAGTTCCCTGTCGACGAGCTGCGGCTCTTCGCCTCCGCCCGCTCCGCCGGCACCGTCGTCGACGGGATCACGGTCGAGGACGCGGCCACCGCCGACTACACCGGTCTGGACATCGTCCTGTTCTCCGCCGGCGGCGCGACCTCCAAGGCGCTCGCCGAGAAGGTCGCCTCCCAGGGCGCCGTCGTGATCGACAACTCCTCCGCCTGGCGCCGCGACCCCGAGGTCCCGCTGGTGGTCTCCGAGGTCAACCCGCACGCGATCAAGGACCGCCCCAAGGGCATCATTGCCAACCCGAACTGCACCACGATGGCCGCCATGCCGGTCCTCAAGCCGCTCCACCAGGAGGCCGGCCTGACCGCGCTGGTCGCCACGACCTACCAGGCCGTCTCCGGCTCGGGCGTCGCGGGCGTCGCCGAGCTGCGCACCCAGGCGTGCGCCGTCGCCGAGAACGCGGACCAGCTGGCGTTCGACGGCGAGGCCGTGGAGTTCCCCGAGCCCGCCGTCTACAAGCGTCCGATCGCCTTCAACGTGGTCCCGCTGGCCGGCTCGATCGTCGACGACGGCACGTTCGAGACCGACGAGGAGCAGAAGCTCCGCAACGAGTCCCGCAAGATCCTGGAGATCCCCGAGCTGAAGGTCTCCGGCACCTGCGTGCGCGTGCCGGTCTTCTCCGGCCACTCGCTCCAGGTCAACGTCCGCTTCGACCGTCCGATCAGCGTCGAGCGCGCCTATGAGCTGCTCAAGGACGCGGAGGGTGTCGAGCTCTCCGAGATCCCGACCCCGCTCCAGGCGGCCGGCAAGGACGTGTCGTACGTGGGCCGCATCCGGGTGGACGAGACGGTCGACAACGGCCTCGCGCTCTTCCTCTCCAACGACAACCTGCGCAAGGGTGCCGCGCTCAACGCGGTGCAGATCGCGGAGCTGGTCGCGGCGGAGCTGAAGGGCTGACGCCGTTCGGTACGGGATGGGGCGGCTGTCCGGGAGGACGGCCGCCCCTTCGGCGTACCGGCCCGGCGTTCCGTCCCGGGGTCCCGTCCTGGCGTCCCGGCCTGTCGTCCCGTGGTCACGGTCCGGCGGAATTCGGACAGCGCGTTCGAAGCCGGGCCTTCGGGTGACAGGATCCGACCATGACCCAGCTGTCCGAGGGCGCCGCTCTCCCGGTGCCCGCCCAGGCTCTCCAGGTCGCCGTCACCTGGCAGACCGTCCCCGGCGCGCCCGAGGTGGACGTCTCCGCGCTGCTGCTCGACGGCGGCGGGCGGGTGCGGGGGGACTCGGACCTGGTCTTCTACAACCACACCGAGCACCCCTCCGGAGCAGTGCGGCATCTGGGGAAGTCGGCGCCGGGCGCGCCGGGCAGCGCGGCCGCGGACTGGCTGTGGCTGCATCTCGCCAGGATGGAGCGCGAGGTCGACCGCGTGGTGGTCGCCGCCTCCGTGGACGGCGGGTCCTTCGGGCAGGTCCGGGGCCTGGACGTGCGGGTCACGGATCTCTCGGGCGCGCCCGTCTCGTACTTCGCGATCGGCGGCGCGACGACGGAGACGGCGTTCGTCTTCGGCGAGTTCCGGCGGCGGGAGGGCGGCTGGACGTTCCGGGCGGTGGGGCGCGGGTACGGCTCCGGTCTCGCCGGGCTGGCGACGGACTTCGGCATCGTGGTCGAGCCCCCGCCCGCCCCGATCCCAGGCCCCGGCTACGTGCCCCCGCCCGCACCGCGACAGGCG
The DNA here is from genome assembly GCF_042902595.1 of Streptomyces sp. NPDC012508. Classification (NCBI taxonomy): domain Bacteria; kingdom Bacillati; phylum Actinomycetota; class Actinomycetes; order Kitasatosporales; family Streptomycetaceae; genus Streptomyces; species Streptomyces sp. NPDC012508. Next base: position 391,224 of record NZ_JBIBEO010000005.1, on the reverse strand, counting down.
CCGGGGTACGGAACCCCGCCCACGCCCGTACACAGCCAGACCTACGGAACCCCGCCCACCCCCGTACACAGCCAGACCTACGGAACCCCGCCCACGCCCCGGCCGGCGCCCGGGTACGAGACCGCGGCCCTGCCCGTCCCGAGCCACGGGCACGTGGCCCCCGCGGTCTTCGACCCCCTCTCGTCCTCCTTCCGGCCCTCCGTCCACCAGGGCCGCGGCAAGGAGACCGTGCACTGCGACCCCGCCATCCCGCCGGGCTGGGCGCTCCTGGAGATCGAGTCGTACCACTCGATCTCCACCACCATCGAGTCCTGCGACGCCCACGGCCGCGCCGAGGACTTCCTGCTCATGGCCTACGAGGACGACGTCCGCGCCCGCACCGTCGCCCTCGTCCCGCCGGACCGGCCCCTGACCCTGCGGGTCGACGCCGACACCCCGTGGACGTTGCGCGTCCTGCCGCTCGCCCACGCCCGCCGTTTCGACAGCCATATCGAGGGCCACGCCCACGACCTCGTCGTCTACGACGGGCCGCCCGGCGTCCTCGACTTCTCCCACCACGGCGCGTCCCCCTTCACCGTCCATCAGCACACCCCTCCGCGGGAACCCGAGTACGACGCGGAGGACCAGGAGCTGCTCGTCGACGAGATCGGCGAGGTCCGTGTCAGCGCGCCCGTGACGGGTCCGGGACTGCTCCGGATCAGCGGCGACGGACCGTGGAAATGTGCGATGCGGCGCTGAGGTACGGCGTGGAAGGATGAGCCAAACATCACGAAACCGAGGAGTTGACCGGGTGCCTGGCACAAACCTGACCCGTGAAGAGGCGCAGCAGCGGGCGAAGCTGCTGACCGTGGACGCGTACGAGGTCGACCTCGACCTCTCCGGTGCGCAGGAGGGCGGCACCTACCGGTCCGTCACCACCGTCCGCTTCGATTCCGCCGAGGCCGGTGCGGAGACCTTCATCGACCTCGTCGCCCCCGCCGTGCACGAGGTCGTTCTCAACGGCCACGCGCTCGACGTCGCCGCCGTCTTCCGTGACTCGCGGATCGCGCTGGCCCATCTGCACCAGGGCCCGAACGAGCTGAAGGTCGTCGCCGACTGCGCGTACACCAACACGGGCGAGGGTCTGCACCGGTTCGTCGACCCGGTCGACGACCAGGCGTACCTGTACACCCAGTTCGAGGTGCCGGACGCCCGCCGCGTCTTCGCCTCCTTCGAGCAGCCGGACCTGAAGGCGACCTTCCAGTTCACCGTGAAGGCGCCGAGCGGCTGGACGGTGATCTCCAACTCGCCGACGCCGGAGCCCAAGGACGACGTGTGGGTCTTCGAGCCGACCCCGCGGATCTCGACGTACATCACCGCGCTGATCGTCGGCCCGTACCACTCGGTGCACTCCTCGTACGAGAAGGACGGCCAGACCGTTCCGCTCGGCATCTACTGCCGTCCGTCGCTGGCCGAGTTCCTCGACGCGGAGCACATCTTCGACGTCACGCGCCAGGGCTTCGACTGGTTCCAGGAGAAGTTCGCGTACGACTACCCCTTCGCCAAGTACGACCAGCTCTTCGTGCCGGAGTTCAACGCGGGCGCCATGGAGAACGCGGGCGCGGTGACCATCCGCGACCAGTACGTCTTCCGCTCGAAGGTGACGGACGCGGCGTACGAGCGCCGGGCCGAGACGATCCTGCACGAGCTGGCGCACATGTGGTTCGGCGACCTGGTCACCATGGAGTGGTGGAACGACCTGTGGCTGAACGAGTCGTTCGCGACCTTCACCTCGGTCGCCTGCCAGGCGTCCGTGGAGGGCACGCGCTGGCCCAACGCCTGGACGACCTTCGCCAACGCGGAGAAGACCTGGGCGTACCGCCAGGACCAGCTGCCGTCCACGCACCCGATCATGGCCGAGATCAACGATCTCGAGGACGTGCAGGTCAACTTCGACGGCATCACCTACGCCAAGGGCGCCTCCGTCCTGAAGCAGCTGGTCGCGTACGTCGGCCAGGACGAGTTCTTCAAGGGCGTGCAGGCGTACTTCAAGCGTCACGCCTTCGGGAACACGCGCCTCTCCGACCTGCTCGGCGCGCTGGAGGAGACCTCCGGGCGTGATCTGAAGGCCTGGTCGAAGCTGTGGCTGGAGACGGCCGGCATCAACATCCTGCGCCCGGTGATCGAGACCGACGCGAACGGCGTCATCACCTCGTTCGCCGTCAAGCAGGAGGCCCCCGCGCTGCCCGCGGGCGCCAAGGGCGAGTCGACGCTGCGTCCGCACCGGATCGCGATCGGCTTCTACGACCTGGACGCGGCCGGCAAGCTGGTCCGCACGGACCGGGTCGAGCTGGACGTCACCGCCACCGAGCTGACGAACGTGCCGCAGCTGGAGGGCAAGGCGCGTCCGGCGGTGGTGCTGCTTAACGACGACGACCTGTCGTACGCCAAGGTCCGGCTGGACGAGGTGTCGCTCAAGAACGTCACCGAGCACCTCGGCGACTTCACCGAGTCGCTGCCGCGCGCGCTGTGCTGGGCCTCCGCCTGGGACATGACCCGCGACGGCGAGCTGGCCACCCGCGACTACCTGGAGCTGGTCCTCTCGGGCATCGCCAAGGAGACCGACATCGGCGTGGTCCAGTCGCTCCAGGGCCAGGTGAAGGCCGCTCTCGACCTGTACGCGGCGCCGGAGTGGCGCGAGGCCGGGCTGACCCGCTGGACGGACGCGACGCTGGCGCACCTGCGCGCCGCCGACGGGGGCAGCGACCACCAGCTCGCCTGGGCGCGGGCCTTCGCGGCCACCGCCCGCACCCCGCAGCAGCTGGACCTGCTGGCGGCCCTCCTGGAGGGCGGCGAGTCCATCGAGGGCCTGGCGGTCGACACCGAGCTGCGCTGGGCGTTCGTACAGCGTCTGGCGGCGACCGGCGTCTACGACGAGCCGGAGATCGCGGCCGAGCTGGAGCGGGACAAGACCGCCGCGGGCGAGCGGCACGCGGCGACCGCGCGGTCGGCCCGTCCGACGGAGGCGGCGAAGGCGGAAGCCTGGGCGTCGGTCGTGGAGTCCGACAAGCTGGCGAACGCCGTGCAGGAGGCGGTGATCGGGGGCTTCGTGCAGACCGACCAGCGTGAGCTGCTCGCCCCGTACACGGCGAAGTACTTCGCCTCGATCAAGGGCGTCTCGGAGACCCGGAGTCACGAGATGATCCAGCAGATCGTGGTCGGGCTCTACCCGACGATCCAGGTCTCGCAGGAGACCCTGGACGCCACGGACGTCTGGATCGCGGCGAACGACCCGGCGCCGGCGCTGCGGCGTCTGGTGACGGAGTGCCGTGCCGGCGTGGAGCGCGCCCTGAAGGCGCAGGCGGCGGACGCGGCCGCCGCGTAACGGCGGCTCAGCCGAACGAAGACGAAGGGGCACCCTCCCCCACGGAGGTGCCCCTTCGTCCGTTCGAGTCCGCTCGGCGGGCGGGCGTCGGCGCGCAGCCGCCCGCCGGGCGGAGACCTGGGTCCGGCGGCTCAGCCCCCGAGCGCCGCGTAGCGGGCGCGCAGGTCGGCCGTGCCCTGCTCGGTCAGCGCGCCGTGGAGGCGCATCCGGGCGACACCGCCGTCGGGGAAGGCGTCGAGGCGGACGTGGGTGACGACGGCCTGCGCGGGGAGCTTGAAGCGGTGCAGGGTGTCGGGCTGCAGCCTGGTCCGGGGGATGATCTCGAACCACTCGCCCGTCTCGCCGTTCCGGCCCTGGAGGGCGATCCAGCCGGCCGAGTTGCCCTTGAGATACGCGGTGTCGATCTCGACGGCGCGTACGGCACCCTGGGCGGCGAGCCGGAAGCGGACCCAGTCGTTGGTGCCGCGGACCCGGCGGCGGCGGTTCTCCCAGCCGTCGTCCATCTTGCGGGAGGTGCCGGGCAGGATGATCTGCGTCGGCGAGGAGTAGAACTTGTCCGACGCGTCCTCGTACACCCCTCCGTTGAGTACGGAGATCAGGTCGAGGGTGCCGAGCAGTTCCAGCCACTCGGGGTCCGGGACGACCTCGCCGTGGACGCGCAGGCGCGCGATGCCGCCGTCGGGGTGCTGGCAGACGCGGACATGGGTGAAGCGGCGCTCGACGTCGATCCCGAAGCCGTTGGCGGCGTGGCCGCGGACGGGGGTGGGCGGGACGATCTCCTCCCACTTCACGTCGTCGGCGAGCAGCTGCTCGGGGCTGGGCGATCCCTCGACTGCGGTGGCCTGGATCGACACCCGCTGCGGATAGTTGCCGCGGAAGTGGGCGGTGTCGACGATGATGCCGCGGATCACGCCGGGGGCGCCGAGGCGGACGATCGCCCAGTCGTGGTCCTCAAGGGCGGGGAAGACGTTCTCGGCGTCGGCGCCACGGCGGCGGCGGGTCTCCCAGCCGTCCATGATCTTGCCCCTATGGCCGAAGTGCTCCGGGTCGAAGACGGCGCGCTCGCGGACGAGGAGGTTCTCGCGCTCGGCGAAGAACTCGTCGTTGGCGGCGACGACACCGGCGCCGAGGCGGCGGTCGGCCAGGTCGACCAGCTCGGTGAAGGGGAAGTCACCGGTGCGGTAGTCGGCGTACGGGTCGCCTCCGGCGTAGGGGGCGGCGTCGTTGGCGTGCGGGTCGGCGGTCACGGCGTTCTCGTCGAAGCTCATGCCTCGACTGTGCCGGGCGGGAGCACCCCGGTCCATCGAATGTTTTCGACAGGTACTTTCAGCTGAACTGAACGATCAGCTCCTGCGGTACTACTGCACCGTCTCGCGCTGGACGGCCGCCTGCCGGAGCGCGGCGAGCACCCGTGCCACGGCGGGGCCCTCCTCGGCCCCGCGCCGTACCGCTGCGACGACATGGCGGCGCGGCTGGTCCGCGGAGAGGACCCGCATCACGATCCCGCGCTCGCCGCGGCGCTCGGCGGAGGCCATCCGGGGCACCAGGGCGACGCCCATCCCGGCCTCGACCATGGCGAGGATCGCGGTCCAGCCGGCGGCGCTGTGCGCCTGCTCGGGCACGAATCCGGCTGCCTCGCAGGCGGCGGTGGTGATCTCGGACCAGGGCCCTGAGCCGCCGAAGATCCAGGGCTCGGCGGAGAGGTCGGCGAGCCTCAGCCCGGGCGCGTCGGCGAGCGGATGCCCGGCGGGCAGGGCGACGTCCAGCGGGTCGGCGAGCAGCGGGACGCGGCTGAACTTGGGGTCGCGCGCGGAGGGGGCGTGGGCGGCGAGCGAGAGCGCCAGGTCGACGTCGCCGGCGGTGAGCAGTTCGTACGCCTCCGCCGCCTCGGCCTCGCGGATGCGGACGTCGAGGCCGGGGTGGGCGGTACGGAGGTGCTGCACGGCGGGGACGACGAGGGCGGGCACGGCCGTGGAGAACGCGGCCACCCGCACCTGGCCCGCCTCGCCGCGCAGATAGCCGTCCAGTTCGGCGTCGGCGCGCTCCAGCTGGGCGAAGACGGCCTCGGCGTGACGGAGGACGAGATGCGCGGCGTCGGTGAGGCGCACCCGGCGGCCGTGCGCCTCCAGGAGCGGGACACCGAGCTGCTTGGCGAGGTTGCTGAGCTGCTGGGAGACGGCCGAGGGGGTCATGAGAAGCGCCTCCGCCGTGGCGGTGACGGTGCCGCGGTCGCGGAGCGTGCGGAGGATCTGGAGCTTCTTGATGTCCCACTCGGTCATGGGCCGCAACCTACCCGGGGTCGCGGCCCGACCGTTCACGCGCGACCGCGCGGGGTCGTGCTCACGCCCGGGGGCCGCGCACTCGCCAGCGCCACCCCGCCCAGGATCAGCGCCATGCAGGCGCCGCCCACGATCCCCAGCTCCTCGCCGAGCAGGGCGTACGAGAGCAGGGCCACGCAGACCGGCTGGAGGTAGTAGACGACTCCGGCGCGGGCCGCGCCGATCAGGGCGATGGCCCTGTTCCAGGCGAAGAAGGCGACGGCGGAGGAGAGGACGCCGACGTAGAGCAGAGGGCCGACCGTGCCGATTCCGGGCTCGAAGCCGCCCTGGACGGCGAGGCTGACCCCGTAGACCGGGAGCAGCATCAGGGCGCCGAGCACGAAGGTCGTGAAGAGGAAGGCCAGGGCGCCGATCTCGGCGGGCTTGCGCTTGAGCAGGGCGCTGTACGAGGCGAAGGAGAGGGCGGCGCCGAACATCCACAGGTCGCCCGCGGTGAGGTCGGCGGCGAGGGAGCCCTTGCCGACGAGGAGCAGCACACCGAGCGCGGCGAGGAGCATCCCGAAGGTGCGGCGGGCACCGAGGCGTTCGCCTCCGAGCCGGGAGAAGAGCGCCATGATCACCGGGGAGGCGGCCATGATCATGCCCATGTTGGAGGCGGTCGTGGTCAGTCCGGCCTGGTGCACGAGGGTGTTGTAGAGGGCGACGCCGAACAGCGAGGCCAGCGCGACGAAGCCGAAGTGGCGGCGGATCAGGTGCCGCTGCCGCCACGCCTGCCGGGCCGCGAGGGGGGCGACGGCGAGGAGGGCGATGACCCAGCGCCAGAAGACGGCCTGGACCGGCGGGACGGAGTCGGCCATGTCCCGGGTGGCGACGAAGCTGCCGGACCAGACGACCGTGGCGAGGAGCGCCATGAGCAGTCCCACGCCCGCGCCCCGCGCGAGGACGCGCGGGGCGGTGGCGGGCGTGGCGGGGCGGACGCGGGCCAGGAGTGCCACGGTGATCCTTCCGGTCGGTGAGGCTCTACCGTCGCACCGAGGAAACCTCCAGGTCCATCGAAAGTTTCCGACTCTTCTGTTCAGCTGAACTGAACAATTTGGGGGTACGAGGGCTGAGCTGGCCGACCAGGGTGGCGCCGAAGGCGACGGCCATACCGACGAGCTGCACGGGACCGAGCGCCTGGCCGAGCGCCACCCAGCCGACGACGGCCGCGGTGATCGGCGACAGCGGACCGAGGAGGGTCACCGAAGAGGCGCTCAGCCGCTCGATGCCGCGGAACCAGAGGAAGTAGGAGATCGCGGTGTTGCCCAGGGCGAGGTAGGCGTAGCCGAGGAGGTTCGTGGAGTCCAGGGCGGGCGGGGCGCCCTCGACCAGGGCGGCGATGGGCAGGATGACCAGGCCGCCGGCGGTGAGCTGCCAGCCGGTGAGCGCCAGCGCGCCCACCCCTTCGGGCCTGCCCCAGCGCTTGGTGAGGACGACTCCGGCCGACATCGAGAGCGCCGACAGCAGCCCCGCGAGCACTCCGACCAGATCGAGGGAGGCGCCCGCTTTCAGGACGACCAGGCTGACACCGAAGGCGGCGGCGACGGCGGTGAGCAGGGAGCGCGCGGTGGGCCGGTCGCCGAGCAGGAGCGCTGCCAGGCCGACCACGAAGAGCGGGCCGACGGAGCCGACGACCGCCGCCACACCGCCGGGCAGCCGGTAGGCGGCGAGGAAGAGCAGCGGGAAGAAGGCGCCGATGTTGAGGGCCCCCAGGACCGCGGCCTTCCACCACCAGGCGCCCCGCGGCAGCGTGCGGGTGACGGCGAGCAGCAGCAGCCCCGCGGGCAGCGCACGCATCAGGCCGGTGAAGAGCGGGCGGTCCGGCGGCAGGAACTCGGTGGTGACGAAGTAGGTGGAGCCCCAGGAGATCGGGGCGAGCGCGGTCAGGGCGACGACGGCGGCCTTGCGGGACATGACAGGTCCCCCCTTGGTCCGGAGTGGTTCCGAGTGGCTTGGTGATAAGTAGCTTACCGCTAAGCTACTTATTGGCAAGTGACTTACTTGCAAGCATCTTGCTTCCCAGTCACTTGCTTGCCGCCGAGTCGACCCGGACTGGAGACTGCCGTCATGAACAGCACCGAACCCCCCGCGCACGACGCCGTCGACGCGATCACGGACCAGTGGGCGGCCGTCCGCCCCGACCTGGACACGCTCCCCATGGCCGTCTTCGGGCGGATCTACCGGCTGGCCGCGGCGATGCGCGGCAAGGTGGACAAGGCGTACTCCCCCTACGGGGGCATGGCGCTCGGGGAGTTCGACGTCCTGGCGACACTGCGCCGGTCGGGTGAGCCCTACACCCTCTCCCCGCGCGAGCTCACCGCCACGCTGATGATCACCACGGGCGGGATGACGGGCAGGCTGGACAAGCTGGAGAAGGCAGGGCTTCTCAGCCGCAGCCCGGACCCGAACGACCGGCGCGGACTGCGGGTGACGCTCAGCGAGCGCGGGCGCGAGCTGGTGGACCAGGCGGTGGGAGCGGGGCTCGCGCAGCAGCGGGAGGCCCTGGAGGCCGCGCTCACGCCCGAGGAGGCGGAGCAACTGGCGGGCCTGCTGCGCAAGCTCCTGGCCACGACGGTGGCGTGAACGACGACCGCGTGAACGACGGGCGCGTGAACGCACACGAGGGCGCCGCGCCGGTACTCATGTACCGGCGCGGCGCCCTCGGAAGCGGCTGGGCCTCAGGCCTTCTTGGGCCTGTCGGACTTGTCGAGCACCATCACGAGACCGGCGATCACCAGGAACAGCACGATCGGCGCGGCCACGAACAGGCCGAGGGTCTCGACGACACTCAGCTTGGGGGCCGGGTCGTCACCGTCGTCGCGGGTGAGCGCGAGCGCCGGGGACGACATGAGCAGCATCATCAGCGTCGTACCGGCCGCGACAGCACCGGCGCGCAGGGCGTTCTTCTTGTCCACGGTGCAAACGTAGCGAACACCTAAACGGGCCGCGCGTCCGGGGGTGCCGTACGGACGCCCTCCGGGGATCGGAAGACCTCCAGGAGCCGGTGCAGCCGGGGCGAGGCGGCCAGTTCCTCCAGGGTGAGCGGCTGGCCCTCGGGGCCCGCCACCGGCAGCCGCCAGTTGGGGTACTGGTCCCAGGTCCCGGGCAGGTTCTGCGGCCGACGGTCCCCCACCGTGTCCGGCAGCCACACCCCGACCATCGCGGCCGGGGTCCGCAGCAGGAACCGGTGGACGGCCCGTACCTCGGCCTCCTCGTCGCCAGGGCCCTCCGGGAGCAGCCCCAGCCGCTCCAGGTACGTCAGCCACTCACCGACCTCGGCCGTGTCCCGGGCGCGCTCGCGCCCCAGGTCGCCGGTGAGCAGCCCGAGCCGGTGGCGCAGGGCGACATGGTCGCCGGAGAGCCGGGCCGCCGTGGAGGGGAGGTCGTGCGTGGTGGCGGTGGCCACGCAGTCGGCGCGCCACTCCTCCGGAGCCAGCGGCCGGCCCGTGCCCGACCAGTCCCGTTCGAACCAGAGCACGGACGTGCCGAGCACCCCGCGCCGCGCGAGCTGGTCGCGTACCCCCGGCTCGACCGTGCCGAGGTCCTCGCCGATGACGACCGCGCCGGCCCGGTGGGCCTCCAGGGCGAGGACCGCGAGCATCGCCTCGGAGTCGTAACGGACGTATGTGCCCTGGGTGGGCTCGCACCCCTCGGGGACCCACCAGAGCCGGAACAGGCCCATCACATGGTCGATGCGCAGGGCGCCCGCGTGCCGCAGCAGCTCCCGCAGCAGGCCGCGGTACGGGGCGTAGCCGGAGGCGGCGAGGGCGTCCGGGCGCCAGGGCGGCAGACCCCAGTCCTGGCCACGGGAGTTGAAGGCGTCGGGCGGGGCGCCGACCGACATCCCGCCGGCGAAGGCGTCCTGGAGCGCCCAGGCGTCGGAGCCGTCCGGATGCACACCCACCGCGAGGTCGTGGACGATCCCGACCGCCATCCCCGCCTCCCGTGCGGCCTCGCTCGCGGCCGCCAGCTGGCGGTCCGTCAGCCAGGCCAGCCGGCAGTGGAAGTCGACCCGGGCCGTCAGCTCGTCGTCGGCGCGGACGGCCGCGGCGGCGGAACGGGGGTCGCGCAGCTCCTCGGGCCAGGACCGCCAGTGGTGCCCGTGGCGCTCGGCGAGCGCGCAGTAGGTGGCGTGGTCCTCCAGGGCGCGGCCCCGCTCGGCGAGGAAGTCGCCGTACTCGGCGCGTCTGCCCGGGCCGAGCTCCACCGTCCGTACGAGCTCCAGGGCGCGCCGCTTGACCTCCCACACCGCGTCCCGGTCGATCAACGCGCCCTTGCACAGGACGCGTTCGCGCAGCTCGGCGGCGTCCCCGGCGATCGCGTCCAGCGCGTCGCGGTAACGCGGGCCCACGAGGCCGTACTCGGGGATGTCCTCGATCCGCAGATGGACCGGGTCGGGGAAGCGGCGGGAGGACGGGCGGTACGGGGACGGGTCGGTGGGCGCGCCGGGCACGGCCGCGTGCAGCGGGTTGACCTGCACGAAGCCGGCGCCGTGCGACCGGCCCGCCCAGGTGGCCAGTTCACGCAGGTCACCGAGGTCCCCCATGCCCCAGGAGTGGGTGGAGAGCACCGAGTACAGCTGGGCGAGCAGCCCGAACACGCGCCGCTCGGGCCGGGGCACGCGCGCGGGGGCGACGATCAGCGTGCCGGCGCCGTCGCGCCCCTCGGGGTCCCGGGCCTCGACCCGGTGCACGCCGGGCGGCAGGCCGTCCCAGTGGTCGCCCTCGACGATCTCCCCCGACTCGGTGGTGACCCGCAGCCGGGTGCCGGGCGGAAGGCCCTGGGGTGGCCGGACGGGGCCGTCCTGCCAGCGCACCAGCGTGGGCGGGAGCAGCTGTTCCCGCTCGGCCCGCTCCGCCGCTTCCAGAGCGGCGGCGACCGCCTCCGGTGTGCCTGCGTCCACGTCGAGGGCGGCGAGCACGGTCACGACGGTGGCGTCGGGCACCTGGACGGTGACGCCCGCGGAGGGCTCGTACGCGGTGGCGACGCCATGGAGGGCGGCGAGGCGGGCCAGGGTCACTTCACACTCCAGAGGTCTGGGACGGTGGTGGCGGCCGGCCCCGCGGTCACACTCCGGGGGACTCCGTGCCGCCCGCGGTGCCGGGGGCGGTGGGTTCGCTGGTGAGCGGCGCCACCGAGGTCAGGGGCGGCTCGCTGGTGAGAGGGGCCGCCGAGGTCAGGGGCGGTTCACTGGTGAGAGGGGCCGCCGACGTCAGGGGCGGCTCGCTGGTGAGGGGCGCTGCGTGGGCGAGGGGCGGCTCGCTGGTGAGCGGCGCCTGTTTCAGCTCGGGTATCTCGAGGGCGTGGGGGGCGGTGGTGGTCACGGGGGCTCTCCCGGTTTCGTCGCGAACAGGTGGAACGACAGAGCCCTACCCACCGCACCCCGTTTTACCGGCGGAAGTTGGCGAAGCGGTGCCACCTCGCCGGAAGACCGGCGGGCAAACCCGACACTTCGGCCACGCGCATTGACACCCCTGCCGGACGGGTGGTGGGCTCGTGACCCACTCGTGACCCAGAGGCGACGTCACCCACAGGAGAGAGGGGCCCCGTGCACCTCGGACGCAGGAAGCGGACCGCGACGGCCGTGGCCGCAGCGGTGATCGGCGGACTCCTCGGCAGCGGCCTCACCGGCGCCGCCCAGGCCGCCCCGGTCTCGCCCGTCACCACCCCCGACGTACCGCAGAGCCCGGCCGGACCCGACGTCTGGCCGCGCCCGCAGTCGCTGCGGGCCGCCGGTCCCGCCGTGCCGCTGGGCGACGAGGTGACCCTCCTCACGGACGCCGGCGCCGACCCGTACGCCGTCGCCGCGCTCCGCGAGGTACTGCGGGCGGCGGGGGTACGGACCGTCCATACGTCCCTGCCGGGCGGCGGGACCGTGATCCGGGCGGGCTCCGCCGCCTCCCAGGAGGCCCTGCGGGCGCTGCGCGTCGCCGAGCGGGCCGATCTGCCGCGCGGCGGCTACCGGCTCGCGACGGGGCGCGTGCAGGGCCGGGACACCGTCGCCCTGGACGGGGTCGGCGAGGACGGCCTGTTCCACGCCGTACAGACCCTGCGTCAGCTGATCGACGGCGCGCCGGAGGACGAGCGGCGGATCCCCGGCGTCGTCGTCCGCGACTGGCCCGGCACCGCCGTGCGCGGTCTGACCGAGGGCTTCTACGGCCGCCCCTGGAGCCAGGAACAGCGCCTCGCCCAGCTCGACTTCATGGGCCGCACCAAGCAGAACCGCTACCTCTACGCACCCGGTGACGATCCGTACCGCCAGGTCCAGTGGCGCGACCCCTACCCCGCCGAGCAGCGCGCGGAGTTCCGGGCGCTCGCCGAGCGGGCCCGCGCCAACCATGTGACGCTCGCCTGGGCCGTGTCGCCCGCCCAGTCCATGTGTCTCGCCTCGGGCGACGACGTGAAGGCGCTCACCCGCAAGATCGACGCGATGTGGGCGCTGGGGGTGCGCTCGTTCCAGCTCCAGTTCCAGGACGTCAGCTACAGCGAGTGGCACTGCTCGAAGGACGCGGACACCTTCGGGCGCGGGCCGGAGGCGGCGGCGACCGCCCACGCGCGCGTGGCGAGCGAGGTGGCCCGTCATCTGGCCGCCCGGTACCCGGACGCGCCGCCGCTCACGCTGATGCCGACGGAGTACTACCAGGACGGCGCGACCGCCTACCGCACCGCGCTCGCCGCGGCGCTGGACGACCGGGTGCAGGTCGCCTGGACCGGCGTGGGCGCCGTCCCGCGCACGATCACCGGGAGGGATCTGGCGGGCGCCCGGGACGCCATGGACCACCCGCTGGTCACCATGGACAACTACCCGGTCAACGACTACGCCCAGGACCGGCTCTTCCTCGGGCCCGCCATGGGCCGCGAGCCGGCCGTGGCGGCCGGCTCGGCCGCGTTCCTCGCCAACGCCATGGAGCAGGCCGCCGTCTCCCGGATCCCGCTCTTCACCGCCGCGGACTACGCCTGGAACCCGCGGGGTTACCGGCCGCAGGAGTCCTGGCGGGCGGCCGTCGACGAACTGGCGGGACCGAACCCCGCCGCCCGCGAGGCGCTGCGGGCTCTGGCCGGCAACGGCGCCTCCTCGATCCTCGACCCGGCGGGCGAGTCGGCGTACCTCAAGCCGCTGATGACCGCGTTCTGGAACAGCCGTACGGCCCAGGACGGGGCGGTACGGGAGAAGGCGGGGCGCGAACTGCGCGCGGCGTTCACCGTGATGCGGGAGGCTCCCCGGCGGCTCGCCGCGACGGCCGACGGCACCCTGGACGACGAGGTCGGCCCCTGGCTGGAGCAGCTGTCCCGCTACGGCCTCGCGGGCGAGACCGCGGTCGACATGGTGCTCGCCCAGGCCCGTGGTGACGGCGCGGCGGCCTGGCAGTCGCAGCTGCAGCTGGAGTCGCTGCGCGAGGCGCTGAAGGGGAGCGGGGTCACCGTCGGCAAGGGCGTCCTCGATCCCTTCCTCACGCGCGCGGTGACGGAGTCGGCGGCCTGGACGGGCGCGGACCGCGAGCGCCGCGCCGGCCGCACGGCGGACCGGGAGCGGGACGCGTACACCGTCCGGCTGGACCGCTCGCGGCCCGTGGAGGCGGTGACGGTGATGACGGAGCCGGGCTCGGGCGAGTCGGCGCGCGTGGAGGCGTACGTCCCCGGCGAGGGCTGGCGGTCGCTCGGCCCGCTCTCCCCGACCGGCTGGACACAGACGGACGTGAAGGGGCTGCGCGCGGACGCGGTACGGATCGTGTGGAACGGCGCGGACGGGCGGGGCGACCCGCGGGTGCGCTCCCTGGTGCCGTGGTTCGCGGACGAGCCGCCCGCCGAGCTCGAGCTGGCCCGCGCGGAGCTGGACGCCGAGATCGGCGGACCCGCGGGACGGGTGGACGTGCGGCTGGTGGGCCGGAGCACCGACGAGGTGCGCGGGGCGCTGACGGCGCGGGCGCCGAAGGGGATCGAGGTCCGGCTCCCCAAGGAGGCACGGGTGCCGCGCGGCACGCGCGCGACGGTGCCGCTGGAGGTGTCGGTCGCACCGGACGTGCCCGCGGGCTCGTACCAGGTGCCGGTGTCCTTCGCGGGCGAGGAGCGGACCCTGACGGTCCGCGCCTTCCCGCGCACGGCGGGCCCGGATCTGGCGCGTACGGCGACGGCCTCGTCCTCCGGTGACGAGACCCCCGACTTCCCGGCCGTCTCGGCCCTGGACGGCGACCCGGCCACCCGCTGGTCCTCCCCTGCCGAGGACGGCGCGTGGTGGCAGCTGGAGCTGGCGAGCCCGGCCCGGATAGGGCAGGTGGTCCTCCACTGGCAGGACGCGTACGCGTCCCGTTACCGCATCCAGGTCTCCGCCGACGGCCGCAACTGGCGCACGGCGGCGACCGTCGCCGAGGGCCGGGGCGGCCGCGAGAGCGTCCGCATGGACGCGGCGGGCACCCGCTTCCTGCGGGTGCAGGGCGACAGGCGGGCGACGCAGTACGGCTACTCGCTCTGGTCGGTGGAGACCTACGCGGTGGCCCCGCCGGAGGAGCCCGTCACGCCCGTCACGCCCGGGACGCCCGTCGCGCCCGTCACGCCCGGGACGTCCGGTGAACCGGAGCAGCCCGAGCAGCCCGAGCAGCCCGAGCAGCCCACGGACCAGTAGGGGGCGCCCTCACCGGCGCGCCCCCCGTGTCGACGGCGACCCGGGCACGAAGGCCCGGGTACGACGAAGGCCCGGCTCAACCCGTCTTCACGGCCCCCGTGGGGGCGGTGGAGACGGCGTCGATCCGGGCCATCACGTCGTCCGCGCCGTACGGCTGCAGATAGGGCAGCCAGCGCGGGTCCCGATGTCCGGTCCCGATGATCCGCCAGGCCAGGCCGCTGGGCGGGGCGGGTTGATGGCGCAGGCGCCAGCCCAGGTCGTGCAGATGGCGGTCGGCCTTGACGTGGTTGCAGCGGCGGCAGGCCGCCACGACGTTCTCCCAGGCGTGCGTGCCCCCGCGGCTGCGCGGAATGACGTGGTCGACGCTGGTTGCGACGCCACCGCAGTACATGCAACGCCCGCCGTCACGGGCGAAGAGGGCCCGGCGGGTCAGAGGAACGGGCCCCCGGTAGGGGACCCGCACGAACCGCTTCAGCCGGACCACACTGGGTGCGGGGATGACGCGGGTCTCGCTGTGCAGGAAGGCGCCGGACTCCTCGAGGCAGAGTGCCTTGTTCTCGAGGACGAGGACGAGCGCGCGGCGGAGCGGTACGACGCCGAGGGGCTCGTACGACGCGTTGAGGACCAGGACATGCGGCACGGATGCCTCCTAATACGCCGGCGGCGCGTGGCTCGCGCCGGGACGAACTGCTCTCAGTCTCTCCTCATGCCTGGTCGGAGCGCCACCACGTACCGGTAACGGGCTTGAAGTGTTCTCGACCACATCGGCATCGTCTCTCCGTACATCCCCGCGTGAGGTCGGTCTCTCCCTCGAACAGGGCATCAGGAGTACACCCGATGCCCCGTTAGTGTGGATGTTCCGCGTACGCCACGCCTGGAGGTTCTACGTGCCCTGGTCCGCCCTGTCGGCCCTGTCGACCGCCGACGATCCGCAGCAGGTCCCCGTCACTCTCGACGAGGCCGCGGAGAAGGCGACGAACGCCGCGGGCTGGGTGGAGGAGAACTGGTCCACCTGGCTGAACACCGGTCTGCGCATCCTCCTCATCCTCGTCGTCGCCCTGCTGCTGCGGATGGCGATCCGCCGCGCCCTGACGAAGCTGATAGAGCGGATGAACCGCTCCGCCCAGGCGGTGGAGGGCACGGCGCTCGGCGGACTCCTGGTCAACGCCGAGCGGCGGCGGCAGCGCTCGGAGGCGATCGGCTCGGTGCTGCGCTCGGTGGCGTCGTTCGTGATCCTGGGCACGGCGGGGCTGATGATCCTCGGCGCGTTCCAGATCGATCTGGCGCCGCTGCTCGCCTCCGCCGGTGTCGCCGGTGTGGCGATCGGCTTCGGCGCCCGGAACCTGGTCACGGACTTCCTCTCCGGTGTCTTCATGATCCTGGAGGACCAGTACGGCGTCGGTGACTCGGTCGACGCGGGCGTGGCCTCCGGCGAGGTCATAGAGGTCGGTCTGCGTGTGACGAAACTGCGCGGCGTCGACGGGGAGATCTGGTACGTCCGCAACGGCGAGATCAAGCGGATCGGCAACCTCAGCCAGGGCTGGGCGACCGCGGCGGTCGACGTGACGGTCCGCCCGACGGAGGACCTGGACCGGGTGAAGTCGGTGATCGACGAGGCCACGGCGTCCATGGCGAAGGACGAGCCCTGGAACGAGCGGCTCTGGGGTCCGGTGGAGATCCTCGGTCTGACCGAGGTGCTCCTCGACTCGATGACCGTCCGGGTCTCGGCGAAGACGATGCCGGGCAAGGCGCTGGGCGTCGAGCGCGAGCTGCGGTGGCGGATCAAGCGCGCGCTCGACGCGGCCGGCATCCGGATCGTCGGCGGCGTCCCGGCCCCGGCGGAGGAGTCCGCGGCGGACCCGACGGCCGGTATGGCGGCCCCGTCGGTCTTCGCCTCGCCGACGTCCCCGCAGGGCGCGGCGGCGAGCCCGCTGCCGAAGCCGGACCTCGGCAAGTAACACCCGTCACGCCGTGTGACACGCCACGCACACTCACCGTGCATGAACGACGCCCCCGCAGGTAACGCTTTGGTTGCCTTCGGGGGCGTCGTGCGTGCGCGGGTATTGACGGCCCGGTGACGGCCGTCCTACGGTCCTCCCACCCAATAGGAAACTTTCCTAACAGTGAGAAGGGCGGGTGTATCGACATGGCCGGTACGACTCCGGGTACCCCCGGCACCCCACGAGTGCTGCGGGCCATGAACGACCGCGCGGCCCTCGATCTCCTCCTGGAGCACGGGGCCCTCTCCCGCACCCGGATCGGCAAGCTCACCGGCCTGTCCAAGCCGACCGCCTCGCAGCTGCTCGCCCGCCTCGAAGCCGCCGGGCTCGTCGTCGCCACCGGGACCACCGCGGGCCGGCCGGGACCCAGCGCGCAGCTGTACGCGGTCAACGCCCGGGCCGCCTTCGCCGCCGGACTCGACGTGACCCCGCGGCTCGTCCGCGCCGCCGTCGCCGACATCAGCGGCGAGGTCGTCGGCGAGTTCGAGCTCCCCACCCCGGGCCGCGCGGCCGACGACGTCGTACGGCAGGTCACCACCGCCCTCGACGGCGCCGCCAAGGACGCCGGGATCACCCGGGGCGAGGTGCACCGGCTCGTGATCGGCACCCCGGGCGCCTTCGACCCGGCCACCGGGCGCCTGCGGTACGCCTCCCACCTGCCGGGCTGGCACTCCCCCACGCTCCTGGAGGAGCTGGCGGCCGCGCTCCCGATGCCGTTCGAGTACGAGAACGACGTCAACCTGGTGGCCGTCGCCGAGCAGCGCCTCGGCGCCGCCCGGGGCCACGAGGACTTCGTGCTGCTCTGGAACGAGGAGGGCCTCGGCGCCGCCCTCGTCCTCGGCGGCCGGCTCCACCGCGGTTTCACCGGCGGTGCCGGCGAGGTCGGCTTCCTGCCCGTGCCCGGCACCCCGCTCGTACGGCAGGTGACCAAGGCCAACTCCGGCGGTTTCCAGGAACTGGCCGGCGTCCAGGCGGTGCCCCGGATCGCGCGTGCCCTGGGCATCGAGACCACCGAGCATCCCTTCGTACCCACCGCGTCCCGGCTCCTCGCCCACGCCGCCGCGCACCACGGCGAAGACCCGCGCTACGCGGCCCTCCTCGACCAGTACGCGGAGCGCCTGGCCACCGGTCTCGCCTCCCTCGTCGCCGTACTCGATCCCGAGGTCGTCGTCCTCTCCGGTGCGGCGATCGCCTCCGGCGGGGAACCGCTGCGCGAGCGCGTCCAGTCCGAGCTGGCCGAGCTCGCCGCCTCCCGGCCACGGCTCGTCCTCGGAGGCGTGGACCGGCACCCCGTCCTGCGCGGGGCCCTGGAGAGCGCCCTCGCCACCACGCGCGACGAGGTCTTCGACACGTCCCGGTAGACCACGGGCGGGGCGCGGGGCCGCGGACGCACTTCCTGCCCGCAGCGCCCGCACCGCCCGCCTCGCCCGCCTCGCCCCGCACCGCCCGTAGTCCCCCTTCCCCCGTCGACCCCTCCGCCACAGGGAGTTCCGTCATGCCCGTACGCCCGCGCAGAGCCGCCGTCGCACTCGCCGCCACCGCCTCGATCGCCCTTCTCGCCTCGGCCTGTACGGGCTCGGCGGACAACAAGGCGAGCGACGACCCGAACGCCGAGACCACGATCACCTTCTGGCACGGCTGGTCGGCGCCCTCCGAGGTCAAGGCGATCCAGGACAACGTCGCCCGCTTCGAGAAGGCCCACCCGAACATCAAGGTGAAGGTCGTCGGCAACATCAACGACGACAAGCTCAGCCAGGCGCTGCGCGCGGGCGGCTCCAACGGTCCCGACGTGGCCGCCTCCTTCACCACGTCCAACGTCGGCAAGTTCTGCCACTTGGGCGCGCTGGCGGACCTGAAGCCCTTCCTGGAGAAGGACAAGGTCGACCTCGACAAGACCTTCTCGAAGGTCCTCCAGGACTACACCCAGTTCGAGGGCAGGCGCTGCTCGCTGCCGCTGCTCTCCGACGCGTACGGGCTCTACTACAACAAGGACGCCTTCAAGGCCGCCGGCATCACCGCCCCGCCGAAGACCTGGTCGGAGTTCTCCGAGGTCGCCAAGAAGCTGACCAAGGAGAAGGGTGACAGCTACGAGCAGCTCGGCTTCATGCCGAACTACCTCGGCTACGAGACCGTCCCGAGCCACTACATGTCGCAGTGGGACCACACGTACTTCGACGAGAGCGGCAAGTCGAACCTCGCCAAGGACCCCGGCTTCGCCGAGATGCTGACGTACCAGAAGTCGCTGGTCGACGGCCTGGGCGGGTTCGCGAAGCTGGACAGGTACCGCACCACCTTCGGTGACGAATGGGGCGTCAAGCACCCCTTCCACACCGGTCAGGTCGCCATGCAGCTGGACGGCGAGTGGCGGCTGAACTTCATCAAGGACGCCAAGGTCGACTTCGAGGTCGGTGTCGCGCCGCTGCCGGTCGCCGACGACGAGGTGGCCGAGTACGGCAAGGGCTACCTCTCCGGCACGATCATCGGCATCGCGCCGCAGAGCAGGAAGCAGAACGCGGCCTGGGAACTGGTCAAGTACATGACCATGGACACCGAGGCGGTGGTGAACTTCGCCAACGGCATCGGCAACGTCCCCTCCACCCTGGAGGCGCTGAAGTCCCCGAACCTGAAGGTCGACGAGCGCTTCAAGGTCTTCCTGGACATCGCCCAGCACCCCGAGTCCTCCACCTCGGACGGCGCGGTGAACGGCTCCACGTACCAGGACACCTTCCAGGACTTCGCCCAGAAGTACGAGAAGGGCCAGGTCAAGGACCTGAAGAAGGGCCTTGAGGAGACGGCGGCCCAGATCGACCGCGACATCGCCCAGGCGAAGTAAGACCCGGGACCGGTACCTCATGTCCACCGACTCACTCGAAGCGCGTCGGGCCGCGCTGCGGTCGAAGCGCGTGCGCGGCGCGCTTCGTACCGCGGCGTTCATGTCGCCCTGGCTGATCGGCTTCAGCGTCTTCTTCGCGTACCCGCTCGTCTCGACCGTCTACTTCTCGCTGATGAAGTACGACGGCCTCAACCCGCCGACCTGGCGGGGCCTGGACAACTGGACGTACGTCTTCTCCGACCTGCCGAAGTTCTGGCCGGCGATGCAGAACACCCTCTGGCTGGCGGTCGTCATGGTCGCCTGCCGGGTGGTGTTCGGCCTCGGCATCGGCATGCTCGTCACCAGGATCAAAACCGGCGCGGGGGTCTTCCGCACCCTGTTCTACCTGCCGTACCTGGCCCCGCCGGTGGCCGCGACGCTCGCCTTCGTCTTCCTGCTCAACCCGGGCACGGGGCCGGTCAACTCGCTCCTGGAGGCCGTCGGGATCCCCGCGCCGTCCTGGTTCAACGACACCGCCTGGGCCAAGCCGGCGCTGACCGTCCTCGCCGTGTGGGGCGTCGGGGACCTCATGGTCATCTTCATGGCCGCGCTGCTGGACGTACCGAAGGAGCAGTACGAGGCGGCGGAGCTGGACGGGGCCTCGGCCTGGCAGCGGTTCCGCTACGTCACCCTGCCGAATATCTCGCCGATCGTCCTCTTCGCGGTCGTCACCGGGATCATCGGCGCGATGCAGTACTACACCCAGCCGATCGTGGCGGCGAAGGTGGCGTCCGGCGTGATGGGCGGCTCCGGCCAGACCTTCGAGCCGGGCTACCCGGACGACTCCACGCTGACCCTGCCGCAGCTGGTCTACAACCTCGGCTTCGGCCGCTTCGACTACGGCGCGGCCAGCGTCGTGGCCCTCGTCCTGTTCGCCCTCTCCATGGCCTTCACGGCGCTGCTCATGCGCCGGCGGGGCGGCCTGATCGGCTCGGGTGACTGACCATGACCTCCCTTTCCACGCTCGACCGACCCGTGCGCGAGACGTCCGCGGACGGCGCCCGGACGACGGCCCGTCGCAAGGCGCTTCTCCACTGGATCGCCGTGCACTCCCTCGGGACGGCCGCGGCCCTGTTCTTCGTGCTGCCGTTCGTCTTCGTCTTCCTGACGTCCCTGATGAGCGACCAGCAGGCGCTCACCCGCGACCTCACGCCGAACTCCTGGCACTGGGACAACTACGTCCGGGTCTTCGATACCCCCGGCTTCCTGTCCTGGTGGAAGAACTCCCTGCTGTACGCGGGGCTCGGCACCGCGCTCGTGGTGGTGTCCTCGATCCCGGTGGCGTACGCGCTCGCCAAGTTCCGCTTCCGGGGACGGCATCTGTCGCTGCTGCTCGTCATCTCGATGATGATGCTGCCGCCGCAGGTGATCATCATTCCGATGTACCTGTTCTGGGCCAAGCAGATGGACCTCTCGGGGACGCTATGGCCGCTGATCATCCCGATGGCCTTCGGCGACGCCTTCGCGATCTTCCTGCTGCGCCAGTTCCTGCTGACGATCCCGAACGAGTACATCGAGGCCGCGAAGATCGACGGCTGCGGCGAACTGCGCACCCTGCTCAAGGTCGTGCTCCCGATGGCGAAGCCCGGCATCGCCGCCGTGGCGCTGTTCCAGTTCTTCTACTGCTGGAACGACTACTTCGGACCGCAGATCTACACCTCCGACAACCCGGCGGCGTACACGCTGAGCTACGGACTGGAGTCCTTCAAGGGCGCGCACCACACCGACTGGAATCTGACCATGGCCGCGACCGTGCTGGTCATGGCCCCCGTGATCCTCGTCTTCTTCTTCGCCCAGAAGGCGTTCGTCGAGGGAGTCACACTGACCGGAGTGAAGGGCTAGCCGAAAAATGAAGCTCGCTGTCGTGGGGGGCGGCTCCACCTACACCCCCGAACTGATCGACGGATTCGCGCGGTTGCGCGACACCCTGCCCGTCACCGAACTCGTCCTCGTCGACCCGGCCGCCGACCGGCTCGAACTGGTCGGCGGGCTCGCCCGGCGGATCTTCGCCAAGCAGGGCCACGAGGGGAAGATCGTCACCACCTCCGACCTCGACGCCGGGGTGGAGGGCGCGGACGCCGTGCTGCTCCAGCTGCGGGTCGGCGGCCAGGCGGCCAGGAACCAGGACGAGACCTGGCCGCTGGAGTGCGGCTGCGTGGGCCAGGAGACCACCGGCGCCGGCGGTCTCGCGAAGGCGCTGCGCACCGTGCCGGTGGTCCTGGACATCGCCGAGCGGGTCCGGCGCACCAACCCGGACGCCTGGATCATCGACTTCACCAACCCCGTCGGCATCGTCACGCGCGCGTTGCTCCAGGCCGGCCACAAGGCGGTGGGGCTCTGCAACGTGGCCATCGGCTTCCAGCGGAAGTTCGCGCAGCTGCTGGACGTGACCCCGGCCGAGATCCACCTCGACCACGTCGGGCTCAACCATCTGACCTGGGAGACCGCCGTACGGCTGGGCGGCCCGGAGGGCGAGAACGTGCTGCCGCGGCTGCTCGCCGAGCACGGTGACACGCTCGCCGACGACCTGCGTCTGCCGCGCCTGGTCATGGACCGCTTCGGCGTCGTCCCCTCGTACTACCTGCGCTACTTCTACGCGCACGACGAGGTCGTACGGGAGCTGGGCACCAAGCCCTCGCGGGCGGCCGAGGTCGCGGCGATGGAGAAGGAGCTCCTGGAGATGTACGGGGACCCGGCGCTCGACGAGAAGCCGGCGCTCCTCGCCAAGCGGGGCGGGGCCTTCTACTCGGAGGCTGCCGTGGACCTCGCCGCGTCCCTGCTGGGCGGGGGAGGTTCTCCGTACCAGGTGGTGAACACGTACAACAACGGCACGCTGCCGTTCCTCGCCGACGACGCCGTGATCGAGGTGCAGGCGGCGGTGGGGCCGAACGGTGCGACGCCGCTGCCGGTGGCCCCGCTCGACCCGCTGTACGCCGGGCTGATCTCCCATGTGACCGCGTACGAGGAGCTGGCTCTGGAGGCGGCGCTGCGCGGTGGCCGCGACCGGGTGTTCAAGGCGCTGCTCGCGCACCCGCTGGTCGGGCAGTACGAGTACGCCGAGGGCCTCACCGACCGGCTGATCGCCCACAACCGGGAGCACCTCGCGTGGGCGTGAATGCGGCGTTCCTGGCGGTCGACGCGGGCAACAGCAAGACGGACGTGGCGAT
This sequence comes from Streptomyces sp. NPDC012508, assembly GCF_042902595.1. Lineage (NCBI taxonomy): Bacteria > Bacillati > Actinomycetota > Actinomycetes > Kitasatosporales > Streptomycetaceae > Streptomyces > Streptomyces sp. NPDC012508. The sequence goes on along the minus strand of NZ_JBIBEO010000005.1, from coordinate 368,883 downwards.
CGTGGGGGCGGACGGGACCGTGCTCGGCTCGGCGCGCGGCGGCGGGTTCCAGCCGCCCGTGGTCGGCGTCGAGGCGGCCCTGGACGTCCTGGCGGAGGCGGTGGGGCGGGCGGCCGGGCCGACGGGTCTCCCGCTGGAGTTCACGCATGTCTCCGCATGTCTCGCCAACGCCGATCTCCCCGTGGAGGAGGCGGAGTTGCAGGCCGGCTTGGAGGCGAGGGGCTGGAGCCGCTCCGTACGGGTCCACAACGACACGTTCGCCGTCCTGCGCGCAGGGCTCGACGAGCCGCGCGGGGTCGCCGTGGTGTGCGGGGCGGGGATCAACTGCGTCGGGATGCTGCCCGACGGGCGGACCGCCCGCTTCCCCGCCCTCGGGAAGATCTCCGGCGACTGGGGCGGCGGCAGCGGACTCGCCGAGGAGGCGCTCTGGTTCGCCGCCCGGGCGGCGGACGGGCGGGGTGAACCGACGGCGCTGGCTCGGGAGTTGCCCGCACACTTCGGGCTGCCGACCATGTACGCGCTGATCGAGGCGCTGCACCTGGGGCGCATCGCCTACGAGCGACGGCACGAGCTGACGCCGGTGCTGTTCCGTACGAGCGCCGGGGGCGACGCGGTCGCCCGCTCGCTGGTGCGGCGGCTGGCCGAGGAGGTCGTGGCGCTGGCGGCGGTCGCGCTCGGCCGGCTCGGGCTGCTGGACGAGGAGGCTCCGGTGATGCTGGGCGGCAGCGTGCTGGCCGCGCGCCATCCCGAGCTGGACGGCCTGATCGCCGAACTCCTCGCGGTGAGGGCGCCGAAGGCCACGGTCGGGGTGGTCACCGCGCCGCCGGTACTGGGCGCGGCGCTGCTCGCCCTGGACGAGGTGGCGGCGGCGCCGGAGGCCGCGGCGCGGCTGCGGCTCCACTACGCCTGAGGTTCCGCGGACGGCCACGGGGCGCCTCCCTGACGGGGGCGCCCCGTCGCTGTTTCACCCGTTCGTGGCAGGCCCGCGTGGGAACCGATTTCGGCCGGGAGGCGTATTCATAGCAGGGGGTTCGCCTACGGGGGTGGCGCGAGATGGGGCACGATAGGAACAAGATCCAGTCAATCCTGGTGTGCGGGTGGGGCCCCTGAGGCCATACTGCTGGCCGGGAACGTCGGACCGAGGGGGAGGCCACGTTGACACACCCGCCCAATGCGCCCGCCGCCTCGGCGCCGGGCACCACACCCGTGCACCCGGGTCCTGGTGTGCCCGCGCAGGCGTCGCCGCCGTCCGGCGTGCCCGTGTCCCCGTCCTCCCTCGCGCCGTCACCGGCCGGGCCGCCCGCCGGGCGCGGGCCCTGGGACGAGGTCCGCGTGCGGGTGCGCCGCGCGGCCACGACCGAGCCGGGCCGCCTCCAGATCCTCGGTGCCGTACTGGCCCTGCTGGTCGTCGCGTTCGGCGCCGTCACCGCGTACGAGGTCTCCGACCGGGCCGGCTCCGCCGACGACGTGGTGAGCCGCAGCCAGCCCCTGAGCGCCGACGCGGCGGACATCTACCGCTCGCTCGCCGACGCCGACACGGCCGCGGCCAGCGCCTTCCTGTCCAAGGAGCGGGACCCCGCCGACCTCCAGAAGCGGTACACGGACGACATCACCACCGCGTCCCGGCTCCTGGTCAAGGCGGCCGCGAGCACCGGCGGCTCGTCGGAGTCCGCCCGCGAGATCACCACCCTCAACGAACAACTCCCGCGCTACACCGGCCTGATCGAGCGGGCGCGCGCCGCCAACCGGCAGGGCCTGCCGCTCGGCGGCGCCTATCTGCGGTACGCGAACCAGCTGATGACCACACAGCTGCTGCCCGCGGCCGAGCGGCTGTACGAGGCCGAGACCGCGCGGCTCCAGCAGGACGACGAGGACGCCCGCGACTGGCCGTTCCTCTCCCTCGCCCTCGGCGTCGCCGCCCTCGCCGTCCTGGTCTGGGCGCAGCGCCGCACCTACGCGCGGACGAACCGGGTGTTCAACCACGGGCTGCTCGCCGCGACCGCCGCCTCCGTGATCGTGCTGCTCTGGCTCGCGGCGGCCCACACCGTCGCCCGCGCGGGCCTGAACGACGCCCGTGAGCACGGGCAGAGCTCGCTCCAGGTCCTCAACGCCGCCCGGATCAGCTCCCTGAAGGCGCGGGCCAACGAGAACCTGACGCTGGTCGCCCGGGGCGCGGTCCTCACCGACGACGGCAAGAGCGACAAGTACGAGACCGACTACACGACCAGCATGAAGTCGCTGACGACCGCGCTCGCCGAGGCCCGTGAGCTGGCCGACGACGACGCCGGCCGCGATCCGCTCGCCGCCGCCGCCGACCGTACGGCCGACTGGCGGGAGCGCCACAAGGACGCCCGGGACAAGGACGACGCGGGCAACTACGAAGGCGCGCGGACCAGTGTCGTCGGACCGGGCGCCTCCACGGGGCAGTCCTTCGACCAGGTCGACGCGGCCCTGAAGCAGGCCCTGGACCACGAGCAGAGCGAGTTCACCCAGGCCGCCGAGGGCGGCCGGGGCGCGCTCACCGCCCTCCCGGTGGGCGCGGCCTCGCTCGCGATCCTGGGCGCGGCGGGCGCCGTCATGGGCATCAACCGCAGGCTGTCGGAGTACCGGTGAGAGGGGGCGGGATGCGGAACGGCGTCGACGGCGCGAGGAAGCGCGGCCCGGCCCGGTTCCTCGGCGGGCGTCCCCTGGGACGGCTGCGCGGCTGGGGCGGTGTCGGGGCGATGGCGGTGGCCTGTGGGCTGACCGCGTCGCTGACGCTGCTGCCGCTGACCCACAGCGCGACCGGCGCCCCGGTCTCCCCCGCGGTGACCGGCCCGGGCGTCGGTGCCGGCGTGCAGGTCAAGTCGGACACCTGCCGGAACCCCGAGGCGTCGCTCACTCCGTCCACCGACGACGGCCCGGCCGTGGAGGCGATCAAGGCGCGCGGGAAGCTCGTCGTCGGCGTCGACCAGAACAGCTTCAACTGGGGGTACTACAACCCCGAGACCAGAGAGCTGGAAGGGTTCGACATCGCGCTCGCCAAGGCGATCGCCAAGGACCTGCTGGGCTCCGAGGACGCGATCATCTTCCGTACGATCCCCACCAACCAGCGGATCGCGGCGCTGGACAGCGGGAAGGTCGACCTCGTCGTCCGCACGATGACGATCAACTGCAAGCGGATCGGGCAGGTCGCCTTCTCCACGGCGTACTTCCAGGCCGGACAGCAGGTCCTCGCGCCCAAGGACTCGACCGGCATCACCGGGTACGACTCCTCGCTCAGCGGCAAGCGGGTCTGCACGGCGGAGGGCTCCACGGCCTACGAGGCCCTGGAGAACAACTCCTTCGGCGCCACGTTCAAGGACGAGGGCGACGGCACCAAGCAGGACAAGGACCGCTTCACCGTCCCGAACCAGCTGGACTGCCTGGCCCGGCTCCAGATGGGCGAGGTCGACGCCGTCGTCACCGACAACGCGCTGGCGGCGGGGCAGGCCGCGCAGGACCCGGCCGTGGAGCTCAAGGGCCGGCCGTTCACCACCGAGTACTACGGAGTCGCCGCCAAGCTCGGCAACGACGACCTGGTCCGCCGGGTCAACCAGGTCCTGGTGCAGTACCGCCAGGGCGCCTGGACGGCGGCGTACGACAAGTGGCTGAAGGCGGACCTGCCCGGGATATCCGGGCCGCCCGCACCCATGTACAAGTAGAGCGAGAGGTGATCGATGGGCGTCGCGGGCACCCCCGGGCCGGTGATGGACCGGGACGAGGTGGACCGTGCCCTGGCGCGGCTCGGCGCGGAGCACAAGGCGATCGAGGACTCGCTGCTGGCGCTCCAGGACCACGCGGGCCGCAGGCTGCTCGAAGGCGCCGAGCTGACCGGGACCACCCGGGACCGCTGGCAGTCCACCGAGCGGACGATCACCCTGCTCTGGACGTACTTCGACGCGTACACGGACGCCCTGCACGACGCCCGTGAGCTGCGGGCACGCCGGCGCTGGGCCAGCCGCGAGGACCTGGTGGAGCTGACCGAGCGGCTGCGCGGCGAGAGCGTGCTCGTCGCGGGCGGGGCGCAGCAGCAGGCCCTGCTCTCCGAGCGGTTCACTCTGGAGGCGCTCGTACGGCGGATGAACGAGCTGTACGCCTCCTCGCTCGACATGGTCGTGACCGCCGACGCCGTCTGGTCCGCGCTGCCCGCCCGGATAGACCTCCTCGCCGCCGAGCTCGGGCGGACGCGCTCGCTCGCGCACTCCGTGGGGGTCCGGCCCGGGGAGCATCCGGCGGGCGACGAGCTGGAGGAGATCACCGCCGAGCTGACCGCGCTGCGCACCCAGGTCGTCACCGACCCGCTGGCCTTCTGGCGGCCCGCGGCCGGGAGTTCGGCGCCGGGCGGCGGACGGCCGGACACCGAGCGGTACGACCGGGCGGCCCGCGCGCTCGAGGACATCCGGCGGGAGATCGAGGCGGTCCTCGCGGTCCGGCAGGACTCCGAGGAGCGGCTGCTGCGGCTGCGGGACGTCCTCTCGCGCGCCGACCGGACGCTCGCCGAGGCCCGGATGGCGCGCGGCGAGGTCCTCGCCAAGATCGCCGCCTCCGAGGTGCCGGCGGTCAGCGGCCCGCCGACGGTCCTCCAGGAACGGCTCTCGACGGCCGCCGAGTACCGCAGACACGCACAGTGGCACCGGCTCTCGCCGCTCCTGGAGTCCCTGGAGCAGGAGGCCGAGGACGAACTGCAGCGCGCCCGCGCGTCCTTGACCGCCGTCACCGCGCCGCTCGCGGTCCGCGCCGAGCTGCGTGGCCGGCTCGACGCGTACAAGGCGAAGGTGGCCAGGCTCGGCGCGGCGGAGGATCCCCTGCTGATCGAGCGGTACGACGTGGCGCGCCGGATGCTGTGGAGCGCGCCCTGTGACCTGCGCGTCGCCGAGCAGGCGGTCCTGCGCTACCAGCAGGCCGCGGCGGAGGTTCTGTCCGGACCCAGAGATGCCAGGGGGAGTCAGTGGTGAGCACCTGTCAGCGTCCCTCGTGCGAGGGATCGTACGAGGACATGGGCGGCGGCGAGCTGTACTGCGACACCTGCGGGCTCGCGCCGGTCGTCGCCGCGGGCGGAATGCTCCAGGCCAACCCGACCGGGATGGCGGTGCCCGGCAAGGGGTCGGCGTCGTCCCGTCCGAGCTCGCGCGCCTCGTCCCGGAGCTCCTCGCGCTCCTCCCGCTCGTCCACGTCCCGCCGTTCGGTCTCCGGGCGTCTGTCGCGCTCCCTGTCGGGTGGCAGCAGCGGCCGTTCGGTGTCGGTGCGCAGCTCGGGCTCGTCGACCGCCCAGTCGGGGCGGAACCGGCTGGGCGCCGGGCTGGTCGCGATCCCCGAGGTGCCGCGCCCCGACCCGCGCGCCGCGGTGATGGAGAACCCCGAGGTTCCCGAGCGGAAGCGATTCTGCTCGCGCTCAGACTGCGGTGCTCCGGTGGGCCGTTCGCGCGGCGACCGGCCGGGCCGTACGGAAGGCTTCTGCACCAAGTGCGGCCATCCGTACTCCTTCGTGCCGAAGCTGCGCGGCGGGGACGTCGTGCACGGGCAGTACGAGGTCGCGGGCTGTCTCGCGCACGGCGGCCTCGGCTGGATCTACCTCGCCGTCGACCGGGCGGTCTCCGACCGGTGGGTCGTCCTCAAGGGCCTGCTGGACACCGGCGACCAGGACGCGATGGCGGCGGCGATCTCCGAGCGCCGCTTCCTCGCCGAGATCGAGCACTCCAACATCGTCCGGATCTACAACTTCGTCGAGCACCTCGACGCCCGCACCGGCTCCCTCGACGGTTACATCGTCATGGAGTACGTCGGCGGCAAGGCGCTCAAGGAGATCGCCAACGACCGCCGCACGCCGGACGGCCGGCGCGATCCGCTGCCGGTCGAGCAGGCCTGCGCGTACGGGATCGAGGCCCTGGAGGCGCTCGGCCATCTGCACAGCCGGAACCTGCTGTACTGCGACTTCAAGGTCGACAACGCGATCCAGAGCGAGGACCAGCTCAAGCTGATCGACATGGGCGCGGTCCGGCGGATGGACGACGACGAGTCCGCGATCTACGGCACGGTGGGCTACCAGGCCCCGGAGGTGGCCGAGGTCGGCCCGTCGGTGGCGAGCGACCTGTACACGGTGGCGCGCACGCTCGCCGTGCTGACCTTCGACTTCCAGGGGTACACGAACGTCTTCGTCGACTCGCTGCCCGACCCGGAGCACATCGAGGTCTTCCGGACGTACGAGTCGTTCTACCGTCTCCTGGTCCGCGCGACGGACCCCGACCCGGCCCGCCGATTCGCCTCCGCGCAGGAGATGGCGGAGCAGCTGACGGGCGTCCTGCGCGAGGTCGTCGCCCTCCAGTCCGGCCGTCCGCGTCCGGCCCTTTCGACCCTGTTCGGCACCGAACTGCGGGTCACGGACACGGAGTTGTTCGCCGAGCTGGCGGAGGACGTCTCCCTCCTGGGCGCCCGGCAGCAGGGACGTGGGCGGGGGCGCGGCGCGGCGGGGGGCGGCGTGGCGCTGCCCGTCGCAGCCGGGGGCGGCACGGCGCTGCCCGTCGCAGCCGGGGGCGGCACGGCGCTGCCCGTCGCAGCGGTCCCCGCGCAAGGCGCGCCGCTCCCCGCACCGGCCGGCGCCGTCCCCGCGCATGCGCCGGGCGGGGCGTTTCTCGCGTCGCTCGACGGGCGGGCCGCTTCGCTCGCGCTGCCCGTGCCCCGGGTGGACCCCGGGGACCCCAACGCCGGATTCCTCGCGGGCCTGATGGCCTCCGCCCCGGCCGAGCTGATCAGCGCCCTGGGGCATGCGCCCGCGCCCTCCCTGGAGCTGCGGCTGCGCGAGCTGCGGGCCCTCCTGGAGATGGCCGACCTCGGCTCCGCCGGGCGCGCCCTCGCCACGCTGGAGGAGGAGCACCCGGACGACTGGCGGGTCGTCTGGTACCGCGGCGTCGCCTCCCTGGTGACCGGTGACCACGCGCACGCGGCGCTGGCCTTCGACGCGGTCTACGACGCGTTCCCCGGTGAGCCCGCGCCCAAGCTGGCGCTGGGCATCTGCGCCGAGGTGCTCGGCCAGCTGGACAACGCCGCCGAGTACTACCGCCTGGTGTGGGCGACCGACCCGAGCTATGTGAGCGCCGCGTTCGGGCTCGCCCGGGTGCGCCTCGCGGCCGGCGACCGTACCGGAGCCGTACGGACCCTGGAGTCCGTACCGGAGGCGTCCATCCACTACACGGCCGCCCGGGTCGCGGCCGTACGGGCGCGGCTGCGGCGGCGTGCGGCGCACGAACCGCTCGGCGCGGACCTGACGGCCGCCGCGGCTCAGGTCTCGGCGCTCCAGGACTTCGGTCTGGACGCGGTGCGCCGCGAGCGGTTGTCGACGGAGGTCCTCGGCTCGGCGCTCGACTGGGTACTCTCCGGGAGTCCCGGAACTGCTCCGGGCGGGGCACGGCTGCTCGGCAGCGAACTGGACGAGCGCGGACTGCGCTTCGGTCTCGAACGCTCGTACCGGGTGCTCGCCCGGCTCGCTCAGCGGGGCGAGGAGAGGATCGAACTGGTGGAGCGGGCCAACCGTTTCCGCCCCCGGACGTGGGTGTGAGTATGTCCCAGAAGCCCCAGCACGAATTCTCCGCCTGCCCTGGCTGCGCGGAGCCGCTGGAGTCGGGTGACCGGTTCTGCGGGGCGTGCGGCTACGACCTCGCGGCCGTCCCGGCCGCGGCCCCGGAGCCGGACCGTCCGACGGTGGCGATCGGTACGCCGGTGAACTGGCCCGAGCCCCCTCCCCGCGAGCCGGGCTCCCTCTCGACGGCCACACAGCACCCGGGTGACCTCCCGGGCACGGACTCGGGCGGCCGCGACCTGCCGACGATGGCGGTCCGCACGGACGACCCGTCCAGGCCCGAAGCCTCGGGTGCCTCGCTCGCCGCCGAGGCCGCGGTCAGTCCGGAGCCGCCCGTCTCCCCCGCCCCCGAGGGGGACTTCACCCTCGCCGCGCCCGACCCCCGCGCCGCCGCACAGCTCGCCACCCCGCCCGCCGGGACCAAGCTGTGCGTCGCCTGCCGGGCCGGGGCCGTGGACGCCGACGGGTACTGCGAGAACTGCGGGCACGCCCAGCCGCGCGAGCGCGACCACATGGAGCAGGAGCTCTCCACCGTCGCCGCCGTCAGCGACCGCGGGCTGCGCCACCACCGCAACGAGGACGCGTTCACGGTCTCGGCCACCGCCCTGCCCGACGGCTCCCCCGCCTCCCTGGCGATCGTCTGCGACGGCGTCTCCTCCGCGACCCGCCCCGACGAGGCCTCCGCGGCCGCCGCCCGGGCGGCCGGGCAGTCGCTGCTCTCCGCCCTGCCCCGCGGCACGCACCCGCAGCAGGCCATGCACGAGGCGATCGTCGCCGCCTCCGAGGCGGTCAACTCCCTCGCCGAGGAGCCCGGCCAGGACGGCATGGAGCACGATCAGCACCGCCACCAGAACGCCCCGGCCTGCACCATCGTCGGCGCGATCGTCGCCGACGGACTGCTGATCGTCGGCTGGGTCGGCGACAGCCGCGCCTACTGGGTGCCGGACGACCGCACGTCCCCGCCCGCCCGTCTCACCCAGGACGACTCCTGGGCCGCGCAGATGGTCGCCACGGGCCTGATGAACGAGGCGGAGGCGTACGCCGACGCGCGCGCCCACGCCATCACCGGCTGGCTCGGCGCCGACGCGTACGAACTGGAGCCGCACACCGCCGCGTTCAAGCCCGACCGCCCCGGGGTGGTCGTGGTCTGCACCGACGGCCTCTGGAACTACGCCGAGGCCGCCGACGACATGGCCCGGGTCGTGCCCGCAGACGCCGCGGGGCGCCCTCTGCACGGCGCCCAGGTGCTGGTCGGACACGCCCTCGACGGCGGGGGCCACGACAACGTAACAGTGGCCCTGCTGCCGTTCACCCTCGTGCCGCAAGGGGCAGGATCGGCCTGAGCGGTCGCCGGAGCCCCTGCCTCTTTCACCCTTCACGCTTGTCTGTCGAGGAGCCTCAACCCATGGCGAACTTCTCCAAGTCGAACGTGCCGCAGTTCTCGGTGGACGTGTACCAGAACGAGTTCCTGCCGGAGAACGGCCGCGAGGTCAACGCCATCGTCACGGTCACCTCGACCGGGGGCGGTACGAGCGGCCGCGCGGCGCTGAGCGGTTCCGACGCGGACGCCGGCGTGGTGATCATGGTCGACTGCTCCGGCTCGATGGAGTACCCGCCGACGAAGATGCGCGGCGCCCGTGATGCCACGGCCGCCGCCATCGACGCCCTGCGCGACGGCACCTCCTTCGCCGTCGTCGCCGGTACGCACGTGGCCAAGGAGGTCTACCCGGGCGACGGCCGGCTCGCCGTCGCCGGGCCGGCGACCCGTGGCCAGGCCAAGGACGCACTGCGCCGGCTGAGCGCGGGCGGGGGTACCGCGATCGGCACCTGGCTGCGTCTCGCGGACCGGCTGCTCGGCTCCGCCGAGGTGTCGATCCGGCACGGCATCCTGCTCACCGACGGGCGCAACGAGCACGAGTCGCCCGAGGACCTGCGGGCCGCGCTGGACGCGTGCGCGGGCCGCTTCACCTGTGACGCACGTGGTGTCGGTACCGACTGGGAGGTCAAGGAGGTCACCGGCATCGCCTCGGCGCTGCTCGGCACCGCCGACATCGTGGCCGATCCGCAGGGACTCACGGCGGACTTCACGGCGATGATGGAGAACACCATGGGCAAGGAGGTCGCGGACGTCGCGCTCCGCCTGTGGACTCCGGTCGGGGTGGAGATCGGGTTCGTGAAGCAGGTCGCGCCGACGGTCGAGGAACTGACCGCCCGCCGTACGGAGGCGACCGCCCGGGCCGGGGACTATCCGACCGGATCGTGGGGCGACGAGTCCCGCGACTACCACGTCTGCGTACGGGTTCCCCAGGCCGGAATCGGCCAGGAGATGCTCGCGGCCCGGGTCACGCTGATCGTCCCCGATCCGCTGGGCGACGCCCCGAAGACGCTCGGCCAGGGGCTGGTACGGGCCGTGTGGACGGACGACATGGCGATGTCGACGTCGATCAACCCCCAGGTCGCGCACTACACCGGCCAGGCCGAGTTGGCGCAGGTCATCCAGCAGGGACTGGACGCCCGCAAGTCCGGCGACCACGACGGGGCCACGGCGAAACTGGGGCGCGCGGTGCAGTTGGCGGCCGCGTCCGGCAACGAGGACACTGCGAAACTCCTTTCGAAGGTGGTGGACGTCGTCGACGCGGCGACGGGTACTGTGCGTTTGAAGGCGAAGGTCGCGGATGCGGACGAGATGACTCTCGAGACCCGCTCCACCAAGACCGTTCGCGTCAAGAAGTAGCCCGGCCACGGGCCGGACGACGAGAGGGGGAAGCACCGACATGCCGACCTGCCCGAACGGACACCAGTCGGTCTCCGACGACTGGTGCGAGGTCTGCGGCCACCGCATGACCGGGGCGGGTGCGCCGGCGGGTGCCGTACCGCCGCCTCCCCCGCCGCCGCCCGCGTACGGCTATCCCGGGCCCGGCGGTCCCGGCGGTCATGCCGGTGGTCCCCCCGGCCCCCCGCCCGGGGGCTACGACCCGAACGCGACCGCCCAGGCGGAGCTCTGCCCGCAGTGCCGCACCCCGCGCGAGGCCATGGCCCCGTTCTGCGAGGAGTGCCGCTGGAACTTCCTGACCAACACCGCGACCTCGTACACGCCGGTCGCGCCGCCCTCGCCGCAGCAGAGCCCGCCTCCGGGCCTCAACCTGCCGCCGGGCTTCCAGTCGTCGCCGCCGCGGCCGCCGCAGCCCCAGCAGCCGGATCCGTACGAGTACCAGGGCTCGCGGCCCTCGCAGATGAACCGGCCGGCCGAGCCGCTCTCCGCCGACCCCACGCACCACCAGGCGCCGCCGCAGCGCCCGCCGGCCCCGCAGCAGCCGCAACAGCAGCCGCCGCAGGGGTTCCAGCAGGGCCCGCCGCAGCCTCCGCCGTCCTTCTTCCAGGCACCGCCGCCGGGCGCACCGCCCGCGCAGCAGGGTCCGCCTGCGCCTCCGGTCGCGCCGCAGCGGCAGGCGCCGCCCGGTGGGGGCGGCGACGACTGGCTGCTGCCCCCGCCCTCGCAGCCGCAGGCTCCGCCGCAGCAGCATCATCAGCCGCAGGCGCCTCAGCAGCCGCACCCGCACCCGCAGGCACCTCAGCACCCGCATCAGCCCCAGCAGCAGCCACAGCAGCAGCAGTACCAGCCGCCGCGGCCCGCCGCCGGCTGGTCGGCGTACATCGGGCCGGACCGCGAGTACTTCCTGGCGATGATGCAGCGCAGCGGCCCGGAGGCCACGGGCCTGAACCTGCCCGCGTACTCCCCCGAGAAGCACCTGACGCTCCAGGGCAACCAGATCAGCATCGGCCGCCGCCGGCACTCCACCGGCGAGTCCCCGGACATCGACCTCTCGGTGCCGCCGGAGGACCCGGGTGTCTCGCACCAGCACGCCGTGCTGGTGCAGCAGCCGGACGGCTCGTGGGCGGTGGTGGACCAGAACTCCACCAACGGCACCACGGTCAACGGCGCCGAGGAACCGATTCAGCCCTACGTGCCCGTCCAGCTCCAGGACGGTGACCGCGTGCACGTCGGCGCCTGGACGACGATCACGATCAGGCGCGGCTAGCGTCCGCTCAGCCGCTCGGCAGTGGCCAGGCGTACGGTCCCTCCGGGCCGTCCAGCCAGGCCCACTGCCGGCCGCCGCTCACCGTCACCCCGAAGCGCTCCCGCTCCGGCTGCCTCTCGCGCTGCCAGAGCGCGAGCGCTTCGCGCGCGTCGAGGGTCGCCTCCACCAGCGTGCGCAGGAACTGGAAGCGTTCGTCGTCGAACACCTGCCGGGGCAGCCCCATCGGCCGCCCGCGCGGGAAGCGGGCGTTCCCGCCGCGCAGGGCGACGAAGTACGCGGACGTGGCCAGGAATCGCCCCTCGGCGTGCGCCGCGTCGCGGACCCGGAGCCGGAGCAGCCCGGTGGAGACCGGCGCGAGGACGACGGCGCCGGGGCGGCACTGCGCGAGCCAGGCGTACGGGATCGACGGCAGCGTGCAGGTCGCGATGATCCGGTCGAAGGGAGCGCGCCCGGCGCAGCCGCGGGCGCCGTCGCCGGTGATCACGGCGGGCCGGTGTCCGGCGGCGGCGAGATGGGCCCGGGCGGACTCGGTGATCTCCTCGTCGATGTCGACGGTGGTGACGTGCTCCGCGCCGAGCCGGTGGCTGAGCAGGGCCGCGTTGTAGCCGGTGCCGGCGCCGATCTCCAGGACGTCGTGACCGTCCCGTACGTCCAGCGCCTCCAGCATCTCGGCCATCAGGGAGGGCTGGCTGGAGGACGTGACGAGCTCGCCGTCCCGTACCCGGGTGGCCAGCGGTGCGTCCCGGTAGGCCCCGCGCAGCCAGCGGGTGCGCCGGGCGGGGTCGGGGTCGCCTGACCAGAGACGTTCGTAGCCGCCGATCCCGGAGACGTAGTAGGAGGGGACGAAGAGATGCCGGGGCACGTCCGAGAAGGCCGCGCGCCAGGCGGGGTCGCCCAGCGCGCCGTACGCCTCGATCTCCCGCACCAGCGCCCGTCGCGCCCGCGCGCCGTCCTCGGCGAACTCGTCCCGCTGAGCGCCCATGCCTCCACTGTCCTGCGCGGGCGGTGGGGAGGCGAGTGGTCCTGGACCTCCGGTCCCCGGTCCGGCCATCTGAGACGATGGAACGGTGATGGAGATTCCGCGCGGCACACTTCAGGAGCAGACCTTCTACGAGCAGGTGGGTGGCGAGGAGACCTTCCGGCGTCTCGTCCGCCGCTTCTACCAGGGAGTCGCGGAGGACCCGCTGCTGCGCCCCATGTACCCCGAGGAGGACCTCGGCCCGGCGGAGGAGCGCCTCGTGCTCTTCCTGATCCAGTACTGGGGCGGCCCCCGCACGTACAGCGACAACCGCGGCCATCCGCGTCTGCGGATGCGGCACGCGCCGTTCGCGGTCGACAAGGCGGCCCACGATGCCTGGCTGAAGCACATGCGCGCGGCGGTGGACGAGCTCGGCCTGGCGCCGGAGCACGAGAGCCAGCTGTGGAAGTACCTGACGTACGCGGCGGCATCGATGGTGAACACCGCGGAGTGAGCTGACACCGCGGGGTGAGCCGACCCCGCGGGGTGACGGAGCGCCGCGGTGTGACCGAACACCGCGGATCGCCGCATTCCGGAGCGAGACCGCCGAATAACGGTCACGATCGAGTCAAGGTCCTCCTGCAAGCGGTTTCCACCGACACATGCCCTCTGAAAGCATCGGACGAACGTTCGGCGGGGTTCAGGGGGATGCGTGACCGGCTTCGTACTGCTGCGTGTGCGGGCGCACCGGTTGCTGCTCGCCGCGGCGCTCCTCGCCGTCCTGCTGACCACCTCCGTGCTCGCGACCCTCGCCGCGTTCTCGGGCTCCATCGGCGACGCCGCCCTGCAGGGCACGCTCCGGGGGCGCGCCGCGCCCGCCGCCGCGCTGGTGGTGACCGGACAGGTGCAGCCGGCCCGGCGCGAGAGCGCCGACACCGCCACGCGGGAGGCGGCCGGCCGGACCTTCGACGGGCTGCCGGTGACCGTACGGAAGCTGGAGCGATCCGGCCCGTACGCGCTGCCACGCACCCTGCAGACTCCGGCCGCACGCCTGGGCGAGCCCGACCTCACCCACTTCGCGGCCCTCGACCGTTCGCGGCTCGCGCTCGTCAAGGGCGCGTGGCCGGACGGCACGGTCGACACCGTGATCGACGTGGCGGTGCCCGAGGAGGCCGCCAGGCGGCTGCGGATCGGGCCGGGGACCGTACTCGACCTCGCCGACCGGTTCGGCGGGAAACCGGTGCGGGCGCGGGTCACCGGCGTGTACCGGCCCGCCGATCTCACCGATCTGTACTGGCAGTTGGACCACGCGGGCGGGCGCGGTGTGAAGACCGTGGACTTCACGACGTACGGTCCCCTGCTCACCGACCCCGCCGTGCTCCGCTCCGGGCGGATCACCTCCGGTGAGACGGCCTGGCTGGCCACCGCCGACTTCACCGGCGTCACCACCGACCGCATGGACGCGCTGCGCACCTCCGCGTCGGCCGAGCCGAAGGCGCTGACCGCCGACACCGCCCCCTTCGGCGGCGCCGTCAGCGCGCACACCGCGCTGCCGACCGTCCTGGAGCAGACGGAGCGGTCTCTGCTCGTCTCCCGGTCCACGCTGATGATCGTCGCCGTGCAGCTGGTGCTGCTCGCCGCGTACGCCCTCCTCCTCGTCGCCCGGCTGCTCAGCTCCGAGCGGTCGGGCGAGACGGCGCTGCTGCGGGCCCGCGGCGGTTCACGGCGCCGGATCGCCGCGCTCGCCGCCGCCGAGGCGCTGCTGCTCGCCCTGCCCGCGGCCCTGATCGCCCCGCTGCTCGCGGGTCCGCTGACCCGGCTGCTCGCGGGCCGCGCCTCGCTCGACGCGCTCGGCGTACGCCTCGACGGCGCCCCGCTCGGCCAGGTGTGGCTGGTCGCGGCGCTGGTCGCCGTGGCCTGTGCGGCCGCCGTCGTGGCCCCCGCGCTGAGCACCGGGGACGACGGTGCCGTCACCCTGCGCAAGGGGCGTGCGGCGGCGCTGCCCGCGCCCGTACGGGCCGGGGCGGACGTCGGTCTGCTCGCCGTCGCGGCCGTGGCCTACTGGCAGCTCGACCGGCAGACCGGTGGGTCCGGCGAGGGCTCGGGCCGCGGTGCGCTCAGCGGCGACCGCGGAGGTTCGCTCGGCGTCGATCCGCTGCTCGTCGCCGCCCCCGCGCTCGCGCTGCTCGCCGGCACCGTCCTGACCCTGCGGCTGCTGCCGCCCACCGCCCGCCTCGCCGAGCGGCGTGCCGCGAGCGGGCGCGGACTTCCGGCCGCGCTCGCCGGCTGGCAGTTCAGCCGCCGCCCGCTGCGCGGCGCGGGCCCGGTGCTGCTGCTCGTCCTCGCCGTCGCGATGGGCATGCTCGCCGTCGGACAGAGCGCGTCCTGGGACCGCTCGCAGGCGGACCGGGCCGACTTCCGTACGGGAACGCCGCTCCGGGTCCTCAGCGGCGGTGGCGCGGACCCGTCCCTGGCCGGGCAGTACACGGCCCTGCCGGGGGTCCGTTCGGTCGCTCCGGCGCACCGCGCCACGACGAGCTTCGCGGGCAACCGCACCGCGACCGTCCTCGCCCTCGACACCCGGCACGCCGCCGACGGCTTCCTGCTCCGCGAGGACCTCGCGGACGCCCCGGCCCGCGAGCTGCTCCCGTCGCTCGCCCCGAAGGCGGGTCCGCGCCCGGGGATCGTCCTGCCGGCCGACGTTCGTGGCCTGACGTTCGAGCTGCGGCGCACGGCGCCGCGCGGGACGTCCCCGGCGCAGGTGACGGTGGTCGTGGAGGACCCGTACGGCGTTCCGTACCGTCAGCTCCTCGGGCCGCTGCCCGCCGACGGCAGGTCGCACCGGCTCACCCTCGACCTGGGCGGTCCGGGTGAGGCCCGGAGCACGGACCTGGGCGGTCCGGGTGAGGCCCGGAGCACGCCCGTGGGCCCGTTGACGCTGACGGCCGTGGAGCTGGACGGAACGGTCGTCGACGGGCAGGACGGGAAGCAGACCTTCGCCGTCGAGCGGCTCGCCTCCCGCCACGAGGGCGGCTCCGAGCGCCCGGTCGACGCCGTCCGCTCCCTCGTCTCCTGGCGCGCCGGCTACCAGGAGACCAGCGGTGGCGATCCCGGGGGCCCGGTCGCGCTGACCGGACGGGCCGTCGGTCCGACGCCGTACGAGCTCGGGTTCACGACCGGCATCACGGAGCCGCGGATGCCGTCGGGCCAGAAGGACTTCGGGCTGCGGATCACCGCGCCGCGCACGGCGCCGCCGGCGACGCTGAGCGGGGTGGCGACGGACGCGTTCCTCTCGGCCGCCGGGGCGAAGCGGGGCGACCGGGTCGAGGTGTCCCTCGGCAGCCTGCACCTGAACGTGACGATCGTGGACACCGTACGGGAGCTGCCGACCACCGGCGCCGGGGCCACGACGCTGTCCGCGTCCGCCCCGGCCGCCACGCCCGACGACGGGGGCGCGCTCCTGGTCGATCTGGACGCGGCGAACCGGTTCCTCTCCGCCGACCCCACCGCGGCCCTCCAGCCCAACGAGTGGTGGCTGACCACCGCGCCCGGCCGCGCCGACGACGTGGCGCGGGCCCTGCGCGCCCGGCCCGACACCGAGCCGGCGCAGGTGCTCGTACGGGACGAGGCCGCGGCCGAGCTGCTCGGCGATCCGCTCGGCGCGGGCCCCAACGCGGCGCTGATGGCGGTCGCGGTGGCCGCGGCGGCGCTCGCGGCGGTCGGCTTCGCGGTGAGCGCGGCCGGCTCGACGCGTGAACGGTCCGCGGAGTTCGCGGTGTTGCGGGCGCTGGGCGCACCGCGCCGCCAGCTGGCCCGGCTGATCGCCGCCGAGCAGGGCCTGCTGGTCGGGATCGGCCTGCTGGTGGGTGTGGCGCTGGGCGCGGTGCTGACCCGGGCCGTGGTCCCCCTGATCGTGCTGACCGGTCAGGCGGCGCAGCCCGTCCCCCGCGTCCTGGTCCACCTCCCGCCCGGGCATGTGGCTCTGCTGCTCGCCGGGGTCGCCGCGCTGCCGCTGCTGATCGTCGCCACGATCGCGCTGCGCCGCACCGACCCGGCCGTGACCCTGCGGCACCAGGGGGACCAGTGACGCGCCGCGACGACCGCCTGCCTCCCCCGCCTCCGCCTCCTCCCCCGCCCGCCAGAAAGGCAGCCGCCATGCCCCGCACGCCCGTCCGCGCCGTGGCGCCCTGGGTGCGGACCCGGCTGCGGGTCGCCCCGGGGACGGCGTGGGCCTTCGCGCTCCTCGTCCTGGTCACCGCGTTCCTCGCCGCCGCGCTCCCGCGGACGGTCGACGCGTACGAGTCCGAGGGTCTGCGGCACGACATCGCCGAGGCGGCCCCCCGCACCACGGTCCTGGAGATCGCGACCCCGCTGCTCCGGACCGACGGCCTGACGGACGGGCAGGCCCCCGGCACGGCCCCCGACGACCTGGCTCGGCAGCGGGCGCAGCTGGAGCGGCTGCTGCCCGCCCCGCTGCGCGTCGACCCGGAGGAGTCGGTGCACGGCGTCCGCACCACCAAGTGGGTCCCCGGCCTCGACCCCTGGCTTCCGCAGCCGTACGGGGTGCCCCCGGAGTTCATCCTCGCCGCCCCCTCGGCACTGGCCGAGCACACGACGGTACGGTCGGGACGGCTGCCGGCGACGGCGGACGCGGCCGAGCTCACCAGCGAGGCGGCCGTCACCGCCGAGACGGCGAAGGCCCTCCGTCTGAAGGTCGGTTCGGTGGTCCACGTGCCGAACCGGTACGGCTCGGCCCCGCTCGCCGTGACCGTCACCGGCATCGTGGAGCCGGTGCGTCCGCAGGGCGCCTACTGGTCCGTCGAGTCCCTCCTGAGGACCCCCGCGTACGCCATGAAGCGCGGCGGCATCGAGACGAAGTACTTCTGGCAGGCCGCGCTGCTGCTGCCTCCGGAGGGCGGGGCCCTGCTCCAGGAGAGCTTGGGCGAGCCGGAGCTGTACTGGCGGCTCGCGCCTGTCGGCGACCATCTCACCGCGCAGGACGAGCCGCGTCTGAGCCAGGCGGTGGCCTCGCTCACGGGCGGCCCCGACCTGGCGAAGGCCCGGGAGGTGATCGGCTCCTCCGGCTCGGTCACCACCGGCCTCGACGGGGTCGTCGCGGCGTACAGCGGCATGCGGACGGCGATCGCTCCGGTCGTCGCGGTCGCCGCCTTCGGCATCGGCGCGGTCGCGGCGGTCGTGCTCGCCATGACGGGCGGGCTGTTCGCCGCCCGGCGTGCAGCCGAACTGGCGCTGCTGCGCTCGCGCGGCGGCTCCCTGGCGGGGATCGGCGTCCGGCTGCTCGGGGAGACGGCGGTCCTGGCCCTGCCCGCCGCCGGTCTCGGTCTGCTGCTCGCGACGCTCGCGTTCCCCGATGCCCGCCTCGGCCCGGCTCTCGCCGCGGCCGGCGCGGTCGCGCTGCTCGCCGTCCTGGCGCTGCCGCTGCGCGCGCTGTTCCTGCACCGCAGGCCGCTCGCGCACGGCGGGCGCGAGGACCTGATCGCCGCCCGCCCGTCCCGGGGCCGTACGGTCGCCGAACTCACCGTCCTCGCCCTGGCCGTCGGCGCCGTCGTGGCGCTGCGCCGGCGCGGTACGGAGGATTCCGGCGACCACCTGGTCAGTTCGGCGCCGGTACTCGTCGCGCTGATCGCCGCGCTCGTCCTCGTACGGCTGTATCCGCTGCCGTTGCGGTGGGCGACGCGGCCGGCGCGCAGGCTGCGCGGCGCGGTCGGCTATCTGTCGCTCGCCCGGGCCGGGCGTTCCTCGGTGACGGGTGCGCTGCCGCTGCTGGCGCTCCTGGTGGCGCTGACGACGGCGGCGTTCGGCGGTTCGGTGCTCGCCGGAGTGGCCGACGCGCGGGACCGGGCGGCGCTCCTGGAGACGGGCGCGGACGCGCGCGTGACGGGCGACGCCGACGCGGCGCCGCTCCCGGACGGGCTCGCGAAGGCGGTGCGCGGAACGGCGGGCGTGCAGGACGTGGCCACGGTGCAGGTCGAGTACGGAGTGGCGCTGCCGACCACCGGGACGGCTCCGGCGACCGCGCTGCGGACCACTCCCCTGGTGGGGGTGGAGCCGGAGTCGTACGCCCGGCTCGCCGCGCGGACCGGCTTCGGTCCCTTCCCCGCCGCGCTGCTGAAATCCACCGGGACGGGCGGGAAGGACGACGCGGGGCGGGTCCTGCCGGCGATCGCCTCGCCCGCCGTCGCCGAGCGGCTCGGCGCGGAGCCGCGGAACATCACGGCGGCGGCGGGTTCGTTCACGGTACGGGTCGTGGGCGTACGGTCCGCCACGCCGGCCCTGCCCGAGCAGGACTTCCTGCTGGTGAACGCGGCCGACCTGCCCCATCGGGCGGACACCGTGCTGCTGGCCTCCGGACCGTCCGTGGAGGGGGACGCGCTGCGGGCGGTGGTCGCGGCGAAGAGCCGTGACTTCTCCGTGGTGCTGCGGACCGAGCAGCGGGCGACCTATGTGGACTCGCCGATGCAGGCGGGCGCCGAGCGGATCTATCTGGCCGCGATCGGGGCGGGTGCGGGCTATGCCGTCCTCGCCGTCCTGCTCTCGCTGCTGCAGTCCGCGCCGGAACGGGCCGTACTCCTCGCCCGGTTGCGGACGATGGGGCTGACCCGGCGGCAGGGCCGGCGGCTCCTCGGTCTCGAAGCGCTGCCGCAGGCGCTGCTCGCGGCGGCCGGCGGCATGCTCGTCGGCTGGGCGACGATCCTGCTGCTCGCCCCGGGCGTGGATCTCGTCCGGCTCTCGCTCGCGGCGGCGCCCGGGCTCGGCGCGCTCGACACCGCCCCGCTGCGGGTGGACGTGTGGTCGCTGGTGCTCCCTGCGGTGGGGGTGGTGGCGCTCTCGGGCCTGGCCGCGGCCCTTCAGGCGTGGTGGTCGACGCGCCGCGGATCGATCAGGGAACTCAGGGCAGGAGACGCACGATGACCGATATCAGCCTTGCGGAGCTGGAGCAGCGGGCGACGGCCCACCGCCACCGGCCCTCGTACGGGCACGACGCCCTGATCGCCTGCGACCGGCTGGTACGGATCTTCACCACGGACGGGGTGGAGGTGCAGGCGCTCCAGGGCCTCGACCTCCTGGTGCGGGAGGGCGAGTTGATGGCCCTGGTGGGGGCGTCGGGCAGCGGCAAGTCGACACTCATGAACATCCTGGCGGGCCTGGACGTACCGACGGCGGGCGCGGCGAAGGTCGCGGGCCGCGATCTGCTCTCCATGGACGCGAAAGCGCGGCTGGGGTACCGGCGGGACGTGGTGGGCTTCGTCTGGCAGCAGACGTCCCGCAACCTGCTGTCGTATCTGACGGCGACGCAGAACGTGGCGCTGCCGATGCAGTTGCGGGGGCGGTCGAGCCGGGCGAGGAAGACGGAGCGGGCGGAGGAGCTCCTCGCGATGCTGGAGGTCGCGGACTGCCGGGACCGCCGTCCGCACCAGATGTCCGGCGGCCAGCAGCAGCGGGTCGCCATCGCGGTGGCGCTGGCGAACAACCCCTCGGTCCTGCTCGCCGACGAGCCGACGGGCGAGCTGGACTCGGCGACGGGCGAGCAGGTCTTCGCGGCCTTCCGCCGCGCCAACGAGGAGCTGGGCACGACGATCGTGATCGTCACCCACGACCAGGCCGTCGCCTCCGAGGTCCGCCGCACGGTCGCCATCCGCGACGGCCGCACCTCCTCGGAGGTCCTGCGCCGTACGGAGGTCGACGCGGAGGGGCAGGAGTCCCTGGTCTCCCGCGAGTACGCGATGCTCGACCGCGCGGGCCGGCTGCAACTCCCCGCGGAGTACACGGCGTCCCTGGGCATGGAGCACCGCGTGATGCTGGAGCTGGAGCAGGACCACATCGGGGTGTGGCCGGACGACGCGGACGGATGAACGCGAGGGACGGGGGTGGCTCGTGGGGAAGGTGCTGTCGTATCTCGGCGCGGTGGTGGTGCCCTTGGGCGCGGGGGCGCTGCTGTACCTGTGGGCCGACTGGAGCCTGCGCGGTTCGGCGACGCCCACCGGGGTCGCGGTCCTGGTCGGGCTCGCCATCCTGGGCGCCGCGCTGGTCGCTCACAACGCCCTGTTCCGTGAGGGCGGCAGCTGCCTGGCGGCCCTGCTGGTCCTGGCGGGCCTGGCGGCGGTCTGGGTGGAGGTACGGGACTCGTCGACCCGGAGCGAGGTCGTCAGCTGTGTCGTGGTGGGCAAGGTCGGGGTGACCCACCATCCGACCTTCGGCGAAGGGGCGCCCGAGCCCAAGCGGCTCTTCCACCACACCGTGGACTGCCCCGGAGGCTATCCGGCGGAGTTCACCGCCGAGACCAGGGCGGCGTCCGAGGGCGGGACGATCCGCATCGCGTACGACCCGACCCACCGGCTGGACCCGGTCCTGGCGAGCGAGAACGTGCCCCGCGGATCACCGGTGATCCCGGCGGCCCTGCTGGCCCTGTCGGCGCTGGCCTCGGTGATCACGATCGCCAGAGAGGGCGGGAAGGGGGAGCGGGGCTGAGCGAGGCCCCTCGCGGTCGGGCGCCGGCCTCGGGCGGGGGCCTCAGACGGGGTCTGAGGCGGGGCCTCAGGCGCCGGCCTCAGGCGCCGGCCTCAGGCGCCGGCCTCAGGCGCCGGCCTCAGGCGGGGGCGAACGACAGGGCCGACGGAACCGTCCGTACCGCTATCGAACCGAAGGGCGTACGGAGCCGGAGCCACGGCCCCGAGGCGAGCAGCGCCACCGGCACGCCCTCCCCCGGCAGGAAGCCCAGGGACTGCGCGGCGTGCACCGCGCGCAGCGGCAGCCCGGTCTCCGCGACCGTCCGCGACCAGATCTCGCGGCCGATCCGGTCCCGCTCGGCCCGCGTCCGCCGCTCCTGCGGCAACTCCTCGTCCCGCGACCGGAATTCGGCGACCGCCGCCGTGACCGCTCCACGCAGCCGGGCCGCGTCCGGCAGTCCGGAGACCGGCTCCCAGCCACCGCGCGGCGGCAGGACGCCGGCCCACGGCGGGCCGGTGACGGTGTCGGGGACGACGGCCTTGCCGGCCGACTCCTCGATGCCCTCCAGGAGTTCACCGGCGGAGACGGTGACATCCAGATCCACGGCGTCGACGAGCCGTGCCGTACGGATCGCCAGCACCTCGAACGACGGCGGCCGTCCGAACACCGCGAGCGCGCCGCCCCCGGCCTGGAGCCGGACGGCGGCGGCACGGTCGTAGTGGATCAACCGGGCCAGGAAGGCGGCGAGGTCCGCCGCCTCCCGGGCGTCGGCGAAGTGCAGCGGCGCGATCATGCGGCGGCCGTCATCCCGTCGTCCATGTACTCCTCGAGGAACGACCGCTCCTCGGCGGAGATACGACGCGGCCGCTGGGCCTCCAGGTCGAAGGGGACGACGACCGTCGAGGCCCGGACGTACGTCACTTCCGGGTCCTTGATCTCGTACGCGATCGTCAGCGACGCCGCGCCTATCTTCGTGACCCACGACTCAATGGTGACCGGCCGGTGCCGGTGCACCAGCGGCCGCACGTAGTCGATCTCGTGCCGGGCCACGACGGACCCGCCGGAGAACGACGGAGAACCGTCGCCCGGCGCCAGCCGGAACATGAAGTCGATCCGCGCCTCTTCCAGATACCGCAGGAAGACGACGTTGTTGACGTGCCCGAAGGCGTCCATGTCCGACCAGCGCAGGGGACAGCTGTAGATATGGCGCACGCTCAGCCTCGGGTCAGCTTCTTGTACGTGGCGCGGTGCGGACGGGCCGCGTCCGGGCCGAGGCGCTCGATCTTGTTCTTCTCGTACGACTCGAAGTTGCCCTCGAACCAGTACCACTTCGACTCGCCCTCGTACGCGAGGATGTGCGTCGCGACCCGGTCGAGGAACCAGCGGTCGTGGGAGATGACCACGGCCGCACCCGGGAACTCCAGGAGCGCGTTCTCGAGCGACCCGAGGGTCTCGACGTCGAGGTCGTTGGTCGGCTCGTCGAGGAGCAGCAGGTTGCCGCCCTGCTTGAGGGTGAGCGCGAGGTTCAGGCGGTTGCGCTCACCACCGGAGAGGACACCGGCCGGCTTCTGCTGGTCCGGGCCCTTGAAGCCGAAGGCGGACACGTAGGCGCGGGACGGCATCTCGACCTGGCCGACGTTGATGTAGTCCAGCTCGTCGGAGACGACGGCCCACAGCGTCTTCTTGGGGTCGATGTTGGCGCGGCTCTGGTCGACGTAACTGATCTTGACGGTCTCGCCGACCTTGACGGAGCCGGAGTCCGGGGTCTCCAGACCCTGGAGCATCTTGAAGAGCGTGGTCTTGCCGGCACCGTTCGGGCCGATCACGCCGACGATGCCGTTACGGGGCAGGGTGAAGGACAGGTCGTCGATGAGGACCTTGTCGCCGAAGGCCTTCGAGAGGTTGTTGACCTCGACGACGATGGAGCCCAGGCGCGGGCCCGGCGGGATCTGGATCTCCTCGAAGTCCAGCTTCCGCATCTTGTCGGCCTCGGCGGCCATCTCCTCGTAGCGAGCGAGACGGGCCTTGGACTTGGCCTGACGCCCCTTGGCGTTCGACCGCACCCACTCGAGCTCTTCCTTCAGACGCTTCGCGCGCTTGGCGTCCTTCTGGCCCTCGACCTTGAGGCGGGTCGCCTTGTTCTCCAGGTAGGTGGAGTAGTTGCCCTCGTAGGGGTGGGCGCGACCGCGGTCGAGCTCCAGGATCCACTGGGCGACGTTGTCGAGGAAGTACCGGTCGTGGGTGACGGCGACGACGGTGCCGGGGTACTTGGCGAGGTGCTGCTCCAGCCACTGCACGGACTCGGCGTCCAGGTGGTTGGTGGGCTCGTCGAGGAGCAGCAGGTCGGGGGCCTCGAGGAGGAGCTTGCAGAGCGCGACGCGGCGCTTCTCGCCACCGGAGAGGTTGACGACCGGCCAGTCACCGGGCGGGCAGCCCAGCGCGTCCATGGCCTGCTCGAGCTGCGCGTCGAGGTCCCAGGCGTTGGCGTGGTCCAGGTCCTCCTGGAGCTTGCCCATCTCCTCCATCAGCGCGTCCGAGTAGTCGGTCGCCATGAGCTCGGCGACCTCGTTGAAGCGGTGAAGCTTCCCCATGATCTCGGCGGCACCGTCCTGGACGTTCTGCAGGACGGTCTTGGTCTCGTCGAGCGGGGGCTCCTGGAGGAGCATGCCGACGGTGTAGCCGGGCGACAGGAAGGCGTCACCGTTGGACGGCTGCTCAAGACCGGCCATGATCTTGAGGACGGTGGACTTTCCGGCACCGTTCGGGCCGACCACACCGATCTTCGCACCGGGCAGGAAGCTCAGCGTCACGTCATCGAGGATGACCTTGTCGCCGTGCGCCTTGCGCGTCTTGCGCATCGTGTAGATGTACTCAGCCAAGAGAAACCGTCCGGCAAAGAGTGAGTGGGCAGATACACCCCATCTTGCCTGACCGCCACCCCTGGGGGCCAACCAGTAGGCGGGGGCTGCCCTGACCAGCGCCTTCCCGGACACTCCGTAGCCGTCCGGTCACCGCCGACCGTCGGCCAGGCGCGTCCGGGGGCCTCGCACGGCCCATGCAGTTGCCTTACGCAGCACAGCGTGAGTCCCCCGGGAACGCTGCCGCGCACCGGCTGTTCTCGAGTTGGCTCGGGACAGTTGACGAGATCCCGTCCGATCTACTGATCGGGCGGGATCTTCGCCTTTTCGGGGCGTGTTCGCCGGTCTCGGCTCGGGCCGCGTCGTCGCTGATCGGGCCGTCGCGGTCGGGCGGCGATGTCGACGCCATGGGATTCGCCCTGCCGTCGAGGCCCTCGGCGTTCTCTCGGGCAGGGCGATCACCTCGACGATCTCCCAGAAGTGGACCCACGAAGATCCCCGACCTCGTCACCCGCGATCAGCTCTGCGTCTCCTCGCGGCGTCCGATAGCGGCCGCATCGGGTACGAGGAGCAGCTTGCCGGTGGTACGCCGAGCCTCCAGATCGCTGTGGGCCTGGGCGGCCTCGGACAATGCGTAGCGGCCCGTTACGGTGACCTCAAGCGCCTTGGAGCGCACCCACTCGAACACATCGGCGGCCCGTCGGAGCAGTTCGGACCGATCGGCGATGAAGTGCCCGAGGCTGGGCCGGATCAGGGTCAGCGAACCGCCGTGGGCGAGCCGAATCGGATCAAACGGCGGCACGGCACCACTCGCCGCGCCGAAGAGCACGAGATGGCCGCGGGTTCGCAGGCTGGCGAGGCTCGCATCGAAGGTGTGCGCGCCGACGCCGTCGAAGACAACCGGCAGTCCCTGACCGCCGTTGAGCCGCCTCACCTCGGCTGCGAGATCGTCGACTGCGGAGGAAAGGATCACCTCAGCGGCCCCGGCACGCTTCGCCAGCTCGGCCTTCGCCGTGGTCGACGTCGTGCCGATCACCCTGCCGCCGAGATGGGTGATGAGCTGGGTCAAAAGCAGCCCCATGCCACCAGCAGCCGCATGCACGAGCACCGTGTCGCCCCCCTGAACCGGGTAGGCGTCCTTGACGAGATAGTGCGCGGTCATGCCTTGGAGGAGCACGGCGGCGGCTGTCTCGAAGTCGATATCGTCGGGCAGCGGCACCAGCCGGGAGGAGTCCACGACGGCCCGCTCGGCATACGTGCCGGGAATCTCCACCCAACCGACCCGGTCCCCCACTGCGACGTCAGCGACGCCGGGTCCAACTTCGACGACCGTACCGGCGCCCTCAGCGCCCGGGGTGAAGGGCAGCGGGAGGCTGTACCGGCCTTCGCGGTGGTAGACGTCGAGGAAGTTGACCCCGGATGCGGCGACCTCCACGACCGCCTCGCCCGGACCCGGCCGCGGCTGGTCCACCATGGCCTCCTGCAGCACCTCGGGACCGCCCACTTCGTACACCTGAATCGCTCGCATGGCCCTCCAATAACGGCTCGTCCCCCTCCAACCCCGTTGATCGCGATTCGATTCCCGGCAAGCAGACCAGCCCGCCAGCGCCACTCCCTGGCCGGCTACCGGCCCGCGCGACGGCCCGGCTGCCCGGGATGCCGCTGGATCTCCGCGACTGGCCTCGCACGGCCCCCGGACGGCCCGGCGCACGCGCGTCGGTGGTCACTTCTTCCTGAAGTGCTCGACCAGCTGGGAGTAGCTGTCGTGGGCGTGGCCGTTCTGCACGGCCTTGTTCACGAGGCCGAGGGTGTAGCGGGGGAATTCGGCGTCGATGTTCCGCGCCTCGCTCTCGCGGACGAGGTCCTCGACCGAGGGCCGGTGGTGCTGGAGCGCTCCGTACGGCGTCGCGTACTCGCCACGGTCGACCTCATCGGCGATCACCGGGAGGAACCCCAGGAGGGCGTCGACGGAGGGGCGGGCGTCGTCCAGGAACCGCCGCGTCTCGATGCCCTCACTGGACAGCAGGGCGGCCGCGTGCAGGAATCCGTTGAGCGCGCCCCACATGGTGCCGTGCACGGCCATCCCGTACAGCGCGGGCACTCCGGCGTCGGCCGAGATCAGCGTTCCCCTGCCGCCGACGAGCTGGAGCGTCGCCTCGAACTGGCCGAACACGGCCTCGGAACCGCCGTAGAAGATCACCGACTCCGCGCCCCCGATGCCCGGAGCGATCGTCATGATCTGGCCGTGGAGATACTGCGCGCCCTGGTCTCCGACCCACTCCGCCACGGCCCTGGCCTCCGCCGACGTCCCGTCCGTGAGGTTGAGGACGGAGCGGCCGGCAAGCGCGTCGCCCGCCGATTCCAGCACCGCGCGGGCCGTCGCGTTGCCCTTCACGCTCACGACCACCAGGGGACTGGCGGCAACGGCGTCGCGGACGGAGGCAGCCCGCTCGGCTCCTCTGGCGACGAGGTCGCCGGCCTTGTCCGGCGTACGGTTCCAGACCGTGGTCGCGTGCCCGCCGCCCAGGAAGGCGCCGGCGAGCGCGAAGCCCATTTCGCCCAAGCCGATCACGGTCACGGCCGGCTTGGCGTCGGTTCGTTCCGAGGCAGTGGTCATCGAAGTCGCTCTCCTCCGGGTCGCCGTGGCCAGGCCCCCTGCGGGGCGGCCACCGATGCTGGGCGAACGCCACGCTAGAACCTCAACCGAAGTCGAGGTCAAGGGATCTCGGGGAGTGCGTCCCCGTACACGCACGACGGCCCCGGTGCGCGTGGCGCGCACCGGGGCCGGTGGTACTACGGGTGTCCTACCGGACTGTTACTGGCCGGCCGTCTTCTTCTTGCGGAGGAAGAAGACCGCGCCGCCGCCGAGAACCACGAGGAGCGCGGCGATGCCGGCGATCATCGGGGTGGCGTTGGAGCTACCGGTCTCGGCGAGGTCGCCGCCACCGGTGGTGGAGCCGGTGGTGGAACCGCCGGCCGTGCCCTCGGTGGGCGGGGTGGTCACGGACGGCTCGGCCGACGGGGTCTCCGTCGGGAGCGGGCCCGGGGTGGCCGTCTTGCAGTCGAGGACGCCCTTGAAGTTCTTCTCGAAGCCGTTCGGGCCGGTGATCGTGAAGTCGTAGGCCTCGTCCTCGGCGATCGGGACCAGCACCGTCTTGGACTGGCCGCCGGCGATGGTGACCTTCTGACCCTTCACCTCGAAGGTGAAGTCCTCGTCACCCTCGTTGGACGCCGTGACGTCCAGGCCGCCCTTGGCGCAGTTCTTCTCGACCGTGACGGCCGGGATCGCGCCCTTCTTGGCCCACGTGGCGGTCGCCTTCGCGCTGACGCTGGACTTGCTGGTGCCCGCGAGGATCAGGGTCTGGCTCTTGACCTTCGTGGAGACGAACGCGCGGCCGATCGGGACCGTCGTGTCGGCCTGAACCGTCAGCTCGGCGGCGCCGTCGGCCGTGCCGGCCGGAATGTCGAAGAAGACCTGGTCGCCCTTGACGGCGTTGGTGACGACCTTGCCGTCCTTGTCGACCAGCTTGACGCCCGCGGGGGCGCCCGGGGTCAGGGAGATCGCGGCGGAGGCAGCGTTGGTATCGACCGTGATCGGGCCGAGGCGCTCGCCCGACTTACCGGCGACGGAGGCCGGGGAGACGCTGAGGGAGGCCTTGGGCTCCTCCAGGTTCACCGCCTCCTTCTCCAGGTACTCGGTGAGCTTCTGGGCGTCCTTGTTGACGGGCTCGGCGTCCACGTTGTCGGAGAAGTGCCAGATGGCAGCCTGGGTGGCGGCCGCGGCCGTCTCCTTGGTCAGGTTCGCGGCGCCGACCTTCTTGGCCAGCTCGTCGAGCTTGTCGACCTGCGGGTAGGAGTTCTGCAGGATCCAGCGGATCTTGCCCGCGTTCTTGTTGTTGTGCAGGGACGACTGGTCCCAGCCGACCTCCTTGTACTCCTGGCCCGTCTTGGCGCCGGTGTAGAGGTCGATGCAGTAGGTCTGCAGCACACCACCGGGGGTGACCTGCATCTCGAACAGGCCGGCAGAGACCTTGCCCTGACCCTTGATCTTGACCGTGTCGAAGACGGTGAGCTTGCCCAGCGTGGCGGTCGCGCCGCCGGTGCCGTCCGCCCCGTCCTCGGCCAGCGCCGGCCCCGCAACAGCTATCGCACCCGCGGCGACGAGGCCAGAGACCACAGTCGCGGCGGCAAGGCGGGCAACGCCGCGCCTCCGAACAGAAAACATGAATTTCCCCTCCGGGCGAGCGGCTCCGTGCCGTAGGTCAGACATGACACGTGGGGGGAGCGCATCGCCAGCAGATTCACAGACCCGGTTGACTCAACTGCCGACTCAAGTGATGACTCAAGTCCCGTATGAGTACCCGCGAATCCTATGGACGGGGAAGACCCTGATGCCCGCGCATACAGTCTGATAACCATTCCGACTCGGAATCGTTATCAGAGGTGTCCGCTCAGCGGAGGATCGATGGCCACGGAGTCGACAAATCCCCGCAAGTCCAGGTCAGGCCACGGGTGCCAGAGCCTTCGGGGCATCCGCCACCTCCCACGGGTCCCGTTCAACACCCCCTTCCACGCCGTCTCCCTGACGTTCCGTCGTGCGCGTCTCGCCCTTCACCACCCGCCGGAAGGCCGCCGTACCCCGTGTCAGATCGTGCCCCACCGCCATCGCGTCGACGTCCACGAACGTCCTGCGGCGGCCCTCCTGACGGTCCTCCCCCTCCTCCTCCCGCACCCGCAACCGGCCGTGCACCACCAGCGGCTCGCCCACCGAGACCGACGCGGCGAGGTTGGCGCCGAGCGCCCGCCACGCGAACACCGTGTAGAAGCTGGTGTGTCCGTCCGACCAGGCGCCCCGCTCGCGGTCCCAGCGGCGCGCCGTCACCGCGAACCGGAACCGGGCCACCCCGCCCGTCGGCGTCTCCCGGTACTCCACGCTCGTCGCCACGTTCCCGACCAGCGTCACCATCGTGTCGTTCATGTCCGTCCCTCCCCGTTCCTCAGGCCTGGCTGCCCTGCACCTCCATGCTGGACGGGTCGGCGGAACCCCGCCGAAGCCTGTGGACGGGCGAGGTGTTGGGGAGAACGCCGTCACCCACAGGGGTGAACCCGCGCCTCTTGACCGGCGCCCCGCGGACAGCGCCCTCCGCGTGCTGCGGCTCCCGGCCGGCCTCACCTCATCCGCGCGCCCGCCCTCGTACCGCCCCACCGAACCCCGCCGGCTCCGCCCAGCCGCGTCACCCGGGCCCCCGCACGCGTCCCCGACACCGTCACGAACTGGTCGCGCACCTCCCGGTAGCGCATCAGCTCGGCCGAGATCGGGTCCAGGACCCGCGCCCGTCCGCACGCGGCCGCCGCCTCCCGCAACTTCCGTTCGGCCTCCTGCCCGTACCGCCGGGCCGGCCCCTTCACCGCCGCCGCGCACGCCCACTCCACCAACGGTCCGCCGACGATGCCGCCGAGCATGATGAGGACGGGCGGCAGCAGCCCCGGCTCCACGACCCCGATGATCTGGCCGACCAGCCACAGCGCGCCGAAGACCTGCAGCAGCGTCATCAGGACCTGGGCCAGGACGGCCGCCGGCCACCAGGCGGGCCGCGGGGGGCGGGCGGCCGGATCGCCGATGGACGCGGTGAGTTCGTCGAGCGCCTCGGGCAGCCCGTCGGCTCCCCGGGCCGCCGCCTCGCGCACCGCCTGGGCCCACGGCGCCGGGAGCCCGCGCGAGGCGTCGTCGGCGACGACCCGCACGGCCTGCTCCACCCGTTGCCGCGCCGTGAGTTCGTCCTCCAGCGGTGCCTGGAGGCGCGGGTCGGTGGAGCCGTGCGCGCGCATCCGTTCGTACCAGCGGTAGAGCCGCAGCCAGGGCGTGCCGCAGGCGCGGATGGCGCTTCTGCGCCAGACGCGTTCGGCGGCCTCGCCCGCCGCCGTGGCGCCGACGGCGACCGCGAGCCGGGCCGCGAAGTCCTCCCGTGCCCGCTCCCCCAGACCGGTCTGGCCGTCGGAGACGTACGCGGGGCGGAGGCGGGCCGCGGCCGCGTCGACGTCGGCGGAGAGCCGGAGCGCGGGCGCGGTCCGTTCCGTGACGAACCGGCCGAGCAGCTCGCGCAGTTCACCCACGCCCTCGCCGGTGAGGGCGGAGAGCGCGAGGACGGTGGCGCCGGGTTCGCCGTGCTCGCCGAGGGCGATGCCGTCCTCGTCCAGGAGGCGGCGCAGATCGTCCAGGACCAGGTCGGCGGCCTCGCCGCCCAGCCGGTCGATCTGGTTGAGGACGACGAAGGTGACCTCGGCATGGCCCGCGAGCGGGCGCAGATAGCGTTCGTGGAGTACCGCGTCGGCGTACTTCTCCGGGTCGACGACCCAGATCACGGCGTCGACCAGGCCGAGGACCCGGTCGACCTGGTCGCGGTGGGTGGTGACGGCCGAGTCGTGGTCGGGGAGGTCGATCAGGACGAGGCCCTGGAGGTCCTCGTCGGCCGCCCCGCCCGCCAGGGGGCGGCGCCGGAGCCGGCCGGGGACGGCGAGCCGGTCGAGGAGGCCTGCCGAGCCCTCGGACCAGCTCAGCGCGATGGGCGCCGAGGTGGTGGGCCGGCGCAGTCCGGTCTCGGAGACGGGTACGCCCGCGAGGGCGTTGAAGAGCGTCGACTTGCCGCTGCCGGTGGGTCCGGCGATCGCCACGACGGTGTGGCGTGCGGAGAGCCGCTGTCGTGCGGCGGCCTCGTCGAGTACGCGTCCGGCCTCGGCGAGCGTCTCGTTGGCCAGTCGCGTACGGGAGAGGCCGACGAGTTCGTGGAGCGCGTCGAGCCGGGTGCGCAGGGAGCCGCCGTACTGCCCGCCGAGCGGTGGAAGGCTGTCCTCCTCCGCCTCCGCGGGGGCCTCCTCGGCTTCCTGGGCCCGTTCACGCTCGCTCGCCCGCCGTGCGATCAGGCCGTCGTCCCAGCGGTCGTCCGCGCGGTCGTCCACCGTGCTGCTGCTCACCGGTCCTCACTTCTCCTTCTGCAGTACGGAGAGCGCGGCGATCAGTTCCGCCTGCGGCTCGGGGGTCACTTCGAGGGCGTCGAGGGGGGCGAGGCGCCGGTCGCGTTCGGTGTGCAGGGCCCGGTCGAGGTACGTCATGACCAGCGCGCCGCCCGTGTCGCGCAGACGCAGGGCGGCCTTGGCGCCGAGCAGTTCGGCCAGCCGCTCGCCGGCGCCGCGGGTGCGGCGGCCGCCGAGCAGGGCGGCGGCGAGAAGGGCGGCGACGGTGTCGGCCTCGGGTGCGGCGGTACGGGCGGTCCCCGGCCGCTCCGAGCCGCGGAGCTCCTCCTCGGCCAGCTCTTCGAGTTCGCGCCGCCAGCGCCGTACGGTCATCTCGATCCGCTCGTTCGCCTCCCGGTCGGGCGCGGCGGGGGAGGCGCGGAGCGCGGCTGCGGCGGGTTCGCGGCGCCACGCGTCCCGTACGCGCTCGTCGGCGGCGGCGACCGCGCACTGGAGCAGGGCGGCGAGCGACTCGACGAGGGCGTCGAGCAGTTCGTCGGCGGTGCTGTCGCGGGGGTAGCCGCGCCAGCGGGTGCGGGCGTCGCCCGCAAGGACGGCGCCGCGGCGCACCTGCTGCCGGACGCGTTCGCCCTGCTCCTCGTAGGCGGCCTCGACGGCGCCTCCGAGCCGGACGGCGGCGGCGTACTGGGCGGCGACCGCCCCGGCGAGCTCGGGCATCCGGCTGTCGAGGGAGTCGATGACACCGGAGGCCGTACGGCCCATGGCCTGCTGGCGCGCGGCGGGGTCCTGGGCGCTGTGGGCGAGCCAGGCGCGCAGCGGGGCGACGGCGCTGTCGGGCAGGAGGCCGCTGCCGCCGCCCGCGGACTCGGGCAGCTCGGGGATGGTGAACCGGGGCACGTCCCTGAGTCCGGCCTTGTCGAGCAGGGCCTCGTACTGCCGGGAGACCTCGCCGAGGATCTGGTGCGGCACGCGGTCGAGGACGGTGACGAGCGTGACGTCGTACTCCTTGGCGGTACGGAGCAGGTGCCAGGGGATGGCGTCGGCGTACCGCGAGGCGGTTGTGACCATGACCCAGATGTCGGCGGCGCAGATCAACTCGGAGGCGAGCAGCCGGTTCTCGACGACGAGGGAGTCGATGTCGGGGGCGTCGAGCAGGGCGAGGCCGGGGACGAGGGCGGAGGAGGTCTCGACGCGGAGCGCGTTCTCCTCGGGGGGTTCGTCGCCCGGGCTGTCGTCGTCCTGCTGGGGCAGCCAGACGCGGGTGAGCTGGGGCAGGACACGCATCCCGGCGAACCAGTGGTGGTCGTCGGGGTGACAGACGAGCACGGGCGTACGGGTCGTGGGCCGGAGCACTCCGGCCTCACTGACGCGCCGCCCCACAAGGGAGTTGACGAGCGTCGACTTCCCCGCCCCCGTGGACCCGCCGACGACGGCGAGGAGGGGGGCGTCGGGGTCCTTCAGCCGGGGCACCAGATAGTCGTCGAGCTGCGCGAGCAGCTCGGCCCGGGTCTGGCGGGCGCGTGGGGCGCCTGGGAGGGGGAGTGGGAGACGCACGGCGGCGACACAGTCGCGCAGGGCGGAGAGTGCGTCGATCAGCTGAGGCCGTTCGTCCAAGGTCACCACATGCGAAGAATGCCCAATTTTGGAGCCTTTTTGAAGCGTATAAGGGCCCTGCGCGCCGACCGAACAGCAGACGACAGGCACCTCAGGCATAACGAGTGCACAACACCCGGCCCGAGTGGCGTGAAAAACACTGCGGGAATCGCACCTGCCTGCGATTATCGTTCCGCTTCACCGAACCTCCACATCGTGCCACGCAGGTGAAGCAACCGGGCCAAGGCGATCGGAGCCCTATCCTTGACCCGGCAGGCCACGCCCCACCCACCAGGGGCTCCCGGCCACCGGTCCACCACCCGGCCCCCGTAGCTCAGTGGATAGAGCAGGTGCCTTCTAAGCACTTGGCCGCAGGTTCGAGTCCTGCCGGGGGCGCTTTACCACGGACCCTCCTTCGGGAGGGTCTTTTGCTGGTCAGGGGCGCTTTTCAGTCGGTGGCAGGGGCGTCAGGGAGACGGCCTCGGTTGGCTCGTTCTGTCCGGCTGAACCGGCCAGAAGCGAGCTTCGGCGGCCGTCCGGCCCGAAAAATCGGCCCGAAGTTCCGGGACGGTCTCTCGGCAGGGTCGAGGGGACAAATCGGCATTCGGGTTGAAGCCGCGATCACGCCCGGATCATCCTTACCGTCATGTCTCTCGCCGCCGCGCTCGACGTTTCACACCTGCCCGACTACGCGAACGACTGGGCACTGGTCGACGTCGAGACGTCCGGCCTGATCGCCCGGCGTGACCGGATCCTCTCGATCGCGGTGCTGACCTTCGGGCCGGACGGGACCCAGACCGGCGAGTACTCCACCCTGCTAAACCCAGGCTGCGACCCCGGCCCCGTGCACATCCACGGCCTAACCGCGGAACGGCTGAGCGGCGCCCCGACCTTCGAGCAAGTAGCCGGACGGATCGGAGCACTCCTGCAGGACCGCGTCATGGTGGCCCACAACGCACAGTTCGACTACGACTTCCTGGCCCATGAGTTCGCGCGCGCCCGGCTCTACCTCCCGGTCACTCAGCGTCTGTGCACCCTGGCCCTGAACCGGCGTGTGGAGCCACCTTCCGCCGACCTCGGCCTGGCGTCACTGGCCGCTCACTATGGCGTCCCGCAGACCAGCGCTCATGACGCGCTGGACGACACACGCGTCCTCGCGGGGATCTTCCGGTCCTCCCTCTCCGAAGCCGCACGGCTGGACGTCCCACTGCCACTGGTGCCCTGCCCTCCCCGGCAGGATCCGCAGTTCGCACCGAATCCGCCGAAGACCCCGTGCGCCTACCGGAACCCGGGCCGCCTGACACCCGGCGGTCCACTCGTCCAAGGGATGAAGATCGCCATTACGGGCGAGACCGCGACCTCCCGGGCCGAGCTGGTGGCCCGGGCCGTCGCCGCTGGCCTGAACATCATGTCGTCGGTCAGTCGGCACACCAGCGCTCTCGTCACCAACGACGCGGCCTCGGGCTCGGCGAAGGCACGGCGCGCGATCGCCGAAGGCGTCTCGGTAATCGACGAGCACACCTTCCTCAAACTGCTGGGAGAGGTGCGTCCCGGGACACCGCACGAGAATGAGACACCGAAGAAGACGCCGGAAGCGGCGACCCCGGCCACGCCGCCTTCGACGCCGACGCCGTCCCCCGCTGCGAACGCAGCCGTCGCGGACGTGCCGGCGCCCAGGGGGCCCGAGTCCACGCATTCCGCCAAGCCGTTCGGCCGACGGCGAGTCCTGATTCTGGGTGGCACCCACGAGGAGGCGTCCGCCGCCCGAGCCAGGGTCGTCGAGCTGGGCGGGGCCGCCGCGATCAACCTCTCGGCGAGCGTCACCGACGTCGTCCTCTTCCCCGGGGGCGAACTCGACCACCGCATGACCCGCATCACCGCGTTGGAGCTTCCGGTCCACGCGCACGGATGGCTCGGAGCCCCCACCTCCGAGCCGGCCGAGGTCCCCGCTCAGGACGGTGCGATGACCAACATCCTGCCGCGCGGCGGAGTCATCGATCTCCCCGCACTTGCCACCGGCGGCCACTGGCACGTGAGTGCCTCCTGGGTGCGACAGACGAACTGCGAGATCGACGTCGTCGCCTTCGTCCTCGACGAGGACGAGCAGGTCTCCTGCGACGGGGACTTCGTCTTCTACAGCGCGCCGGAAAGCCCCGACGGAGCCACCCGTCTCCTCTGCGACGGCCCGACCGAGCAGACCATCGCCGTCGACCTCGCGGCACTGCCTCCCGCCGCCCACAGGATCGCGATCGCCGCCGCCATCGACGGTGCCGCCACCTTCGGGAACATCGGAGCGGTCCAGATGACCCTCGCACCGGGCGTCGACGCTCCGGCCACGGCCCAGGCCACTCTGGACGCCGCCACCAGCGAACGCACCCTGCTCCTCGCCGAGATCTACCGCCGGGGCCCACGGTGGCGCTTCCGCGCCGTCGGCCAGGGCTACGACCATGGCCTCGAGACCCTCGTACGTGGATACGGCGTCGACGTGGAATAACCTTCATCGCCTGCCAGATGGCGTGGGGTGATCCAGTACATCGGGTCCGGGAGGGAGGGTTCGTCGTTGTGCTGCCGGTACAGGGCGCCTCCGAGAGGTCGGGGTTCTGGGCGGTCGTCAACGTTGGCATGGCCGCCGAGCCGTGACCAGTCCCTTTCCCCTCTCGTCTGCCCCCGGCGAACTGGCACATGGGCTGCGCCCGAAAACACCCGTTGAACAAGCGCATACGGCATGATCAGCCGTCGTGGAACCTGAAGTGACAGCAGCGTGGATATCCGCCTTCGGAGCGCTCGGCGGCGTCGCCTTCGGCACTATCACTGCCATCGTCGCGGCCCGCATCCAAGCTAGACCGGCTCATCGGGCAGCCGAGGCCGCCCACGCACAGGCGGAGGCCGCCTACCGCGCCGCCCTTGACTCCGCTCGCGAGCAGATCAAGGGGGCGGCAGCCCAAAGCACGGGCAGCGCGCGGCGCCAGGTTTATGCGGACTTCATCAACGAGGCCCACAAGCTGCAGCTCGCCGTAGAGGAGTTCGACAAAGACTTCTACGGGGTGACACGCGATACGCGAGAGGCACGTGAGGCTCTTGGCCGCGTGGAGAAGGCGGCTGCTCTCGTGTTCCTGGAAGGTCCGGAGGAGGTTACCGAAGCGGCCTGGGAGGTCTACAACGAAGCCAGCTCGGGTCTCAGTGACTACGAGTCCTCGGGCAGCGTACGTACCTCGTGGTCCGTGGTTGTCCATGCCGGTCTCGAAGAATCAGTCGTGACAGCCTTGGATCAACTCCGTCATGGGGTGAGGGAGCAGGTGTCTCCTGCCTGGAGAAGGACGGCCACCCACTGGATCCTGGAAGCGGCGCGCGGCTCGGATTTCCCGTTCCCCCAGACGCCCACTCATACGTCACTGGGCGGTAGGACTGTCCCGTACTCGACTGACCGGGAGGCGAGAACGGGGGGATACGGAATGGGCCGACTCGTGGTGCCTCGTGAGGGCGGCGACCCAGTGCCCTTCTACGAGACCGTCAGGCCGCCCTCCGACCTCGTAGCGCGCCTCCTCGCCAACGTCGAAACATACCTCTGGTTCTGCAGTCCTCTGATCGAGGACGGCTCCCTCACACGGGAGCAAGCGTGCGAGATGCTCGAATACGCTCTCAGCGCCGCGCACGCGTCCTCCCCGGAACGGGAGTTCTCCTGGACTGCAGGCGACGTGGGGAACGACCTCCTCAAGTTCGTCCAGCTCGCCCAGAGTGTCCTCAACCCTCTGGAAGCAGATCCGGAGCGGCCCTCCGACGGCTGAGCTGGCTCACCGATCAGTCGCCCAGTCCAGCTGAGGGGGCATTGCCATGTTGGCCACCGCTCACGCCGGCGGTGCTCAGCGGGCTCGACCAAGTGCCTTCAGAGCAGTGGAAGCGCGAGGCGGGCGGGATGCCGTTGTTGAGCCAGGTCGTGAGGCAGGTGTGGCGGAGGCTGTGTACTGGTCCGCGATAATGAATACGCTGGAGCAGTCGGGGCACTCGGCGTGGCCGAAGAGGTAGGTCAGACCCTCGGCCATCCGCTCCCAACCGTTTCTCAGGGCCGTCTCGTACATCCACCGG
Organism: Streptomyces sp. NPDC012508; assembly: GCF_042902595.1. Taxonomy (NCBI): domain Bacteria; kingdom Bacillati; phylum Actinomycetota; class Actinomycetes; order Kitasatosporales; family Streptomycetaceae; genus Streptomyces; species Streptomyces sp. NPDC012508. The sequence goes on along the minus strand of NZ_JBIBEO010000005.1, from coordinate 332,316 downwards.
GCCGTGGCACCAAGTTCACCGGCGGCAACAGGCCTGAGCGGGCGGCGGCGAATGTCTCCCAAATCCCAGTCGCGATAGGCCGAGTAGCGGCCGTGGTCGCCGATCGCCACGGTGACGCGCATCTCGCAGTGGGGGCAGCCGACCTCGTAGAAGCCGTCTTCGAAGTCGTACTCGGCCAGGCTCCACACGCTCGCGCCGGCGAATGCGAGATGAGCGCGGAAGAGGGCCATCGCGGTCGCCGTTGAAAGGTCACTGTCGGCGAGGCGCCTGGAGACCATCTGCTTCAGTTCGACGATCACTGGGGCCAAGCTCCTGATGAGATCGTCGGCGCCATGGTCCTGGTGGACTCCTGCCATGATCGCTCCGGCCAGTTTCAACGCCCGGTCCACGGCAGTCGTCTCACCGACTTGGGCGATGTCTCGCAGATACGGGAGCGCGGCGAAGCTCGCTGCCGAGACGGTGAGCCCCTCGGTGGCCAGGAGGTGCCAGAGTTCGCGCCATGCTTCCTCATCGCGGGACGGCGATCGCAGAACCCGCTCGAGAACGGGTGGAACCTCGTCGTACGGTCCGCGCCCGCACCTCGGTAGCTGCCACTCGATCATGCGCCGATTCAAGCACGGAGCCGCACGGGACCGAGCCCGAGAGATCGTGCATCCTGACTGGATGACGCAGACCGGAGTCGAACATGTGAAGGTGCACTTCCGCCTTGAGACGGACGGCGATTGGCCGCCTGCCTCGGTGGAGAGTCTTTCTGCTCTCGACCGAGGCAACGGCACCGTGCAACTCGACAACACTCCTTGGTTCGTACGTGGCGTGGCGTGCGGAGACGTCCTCACCATCCGCCCCGACGAGGAAGGCGTTCTCTGGGCGAGCCACGTGGTCGAGCCGTCGCAGCACTGCACGATCCGGCTGATCGTGCTGCGTGACAAGGGATCTGGCGCGGCGCGCCAGAGCGTTCTGAACGCCTTCGCGGAACTGGGAGTGGGCGGAGAAGGGATCGAGCGGTTCGGCATGGTCGCTCTCGACGTGCCGCCGGAGGCAGACCTCGCAAAGGTCCAGCGGCTTCTCGACCACGGCGTGGCCCAACAATGGTGGGACATGGAAGAGGGCTGCATCACCGACATCTGGCGGGCTGCACGGCTCCGATGAGATGCGCGTGCTGCAGTCACTCGCCGACGGCTTCGATCCAGGTCCCGTCTGGGCCGAGGCAGAGCCGCCTGCGTTGCATCCGCTGAGCCGCCTCTTCGAGCCCGGCCCGCTCCTCGGCTCGGCGGGAGGTACCCGGGTCCGTGAGGCGGAAGCCGAACAATGGGCTCGTCCGGTTATTTTATCGACGTCCTCGGGCAAGGGCCGGCCTTCCAGGAGGAAGCCGAAGAAGGAGCGCAGGGCTTCGTTGCCCAGTTCCAGGGGGTGGAAGGGCAGCGCGTACGGCTCCGCGTCCCATTCCGGGTCGAACTCCACGGGTCGGTCGCCCGCCCTAGGGCGTCTCGCGCTCCCTGTCCACCTGGCGTGCGATCCCGCCAGCACGACGGCCTGCGGCCGACTCCCCCTAAGACACATGGCGGGGCCGAAGGTTGCGTTCAAGATGATCACTGTTCGGCAACGCTTGTGCGCCCGCCGGGAGTTGGCCGTCCCGGTGCCGTGCCAGTCAGTCAGTCAGTCGGTCAGTCGGTCGGTCGGTCGGTCGGTCGGTCGGCGAAGGCATCGCGTGGGGGCGGAGGACCATGAGCGGGCCTTCCGGGGTTGCCACCATGGCGAAGGGGAAGCGGTCGACCTCCAGGCAGAGTGCGACGTCGTCGGGGTGGGCTCCTCGACGCACCCCTTCCGTCAGTTCGGTGGCTGCGCGTGACCCGGCGGCACGGCGGAGGAACTCGGCGGCGTCCGTCGCGGTCTCGGTGGTCCTTCGAGCGATGTACTGGGCACATGCCAGGTCTTCCTCGGCCCGACCGTCTTCGCCCGTGACCACGAACGTGACGGTGTCGCTCCCCCGCGCCCGCAGGAACGACGCCGTCGCCTCCGCCACCACGAAGCCGGCGCACAGCACAAGCGACGCCTCCTTGACCGCGAGGGCGCCGACCGTCCCCGCCGTGGTCTTCTGCACGACGGTGCGTCCGCCGAGGTCGACGGAGCGCAGCAGACCCGGCGAGTTGACGGCGTCGAAACCGGGCGCGGGCGCGCCGTCCTTGAGCGTCACCCAGTCCGGGTGGCGCGCCTTCAGCTCCAGGGCCTCGTCCAGCGACCCGGCGAGAACGATCTTTTCCGCCCCTCGCGCGAAGGCCCAGGCGGCCACGGTGAAAGCGCGCATGACGTCGACCACGACCGCCACGGACGGGGTTTCGACCAGATCGGTGATGCCACGGAAACGAGCGTCCATCCGGTGATGATCACTCATGCCCGACCCGAAGCGCCCGGAGAGTGATGCGCCTCACTCGTTCCGGCGAGGCGCGGTCAGTCGCGGGGCTCGATGCGAAGGCCGGTGAGCAGGGCACGGAGGCCGGGGCCTGCTCCTGCGGGCCGGCGAGCTGAGCCCGGACCCGGACAGACGTCCCGGCCCCCGCTACCGCGCCGCCCCCGCCACCCTCCGTTCGGCGAGGAAGGCGCGGTACCAGGGGGCCGCCGCCGCGAGGCGGGTCAGGGGGCCCGGGCCCGGGGGGCACGAGGTCGCGTGCCAGATGTCCTCGGACGCGTACCAGTGGTCCTGGGCGAGCAGTGAGAACTGGCGCTCGCTCACTCGGCCCGGGGTGCTCCGCAGCCGGTCGAGGCAGGCCTCCCACGGCCAGTCCTCCTCGGCCCAGGGCAGTACGTCCAGCGCCGCCAGCGCCGCCATCAGGTCACCGTTACCGACAGGCCGGGGATGGCTCGCGTGGTACACCCCGGACACCGGCGCGTCCGGAGCGGTCGCCAGGGTGGTGATCAGGCGGGCCAGGTCGTCCACGCCCACCAGCGACAGCAGCCCGCGGCCGCCGTCCCATCGGGCCGGGACCCGTTCGAGCAGCTCCGCGAGCGCGGGCACCACCCAGCGGTCGCCCGCACCCAGGACGAGCCCGGGGCGCAGCACGATTCCGCCCGCGGCCAGCACCGGCGTCTCGCCGGCCAGCCGGGTGCGGCTGGCGGGTGAGACCGGCGCGGGCGCGATCTCGTCGACCGCGATCCCGCGGTGCGGGCCCGGTCCGTAGACCGCCGCGGTGGACAGGTGGACGATGCGGTCCACCCCCCAGCGGACGGCCGCGTCGACCAGGCCCGCCGTTCCCTGGATGTTGACCGCCGCGCACTGGCCCTCGTCGCCGGAGATGCGCGAGGCGAGGTGGATCAGGACGTCCGCCCCGCCCGCCACCCCACGCAGCGACGCCCGGTCCGTCAGGTCCACAGGCACCCACGTCACCCCGGGAAACGCCGAGGACGACGCCGACACGGACGCCGGTCGGCCGAGAGCGCGGATCGAGAGCTCGTGGCCGGTCTCGCGCGCGGACGCGGCCAGTTCGTGCAGCACCCGTGAACCCACGAAGCCCGTCGCCCCGGTCAGTACGACCCGGAGAGGACGGCTCACGTGGCGCCCACCGCGTCCCCCTCGGGGATCCGCAGGCCGCCGATGACGGACGCCGGCGCCAGGGCCGGCAGCAGACAGCGCCACATGTCGGCGATCCGGCGGGGCAGGTCGGCGCGGCCGGTGGAGAGCTGCGACATGACTTGCGTACCGGTGTACGCGGCGACCAGGAGCTGCGCGAAGGCGGCCTCGTCCACGCCGTCGAGCAACTGGTCCTTCTGCCGCGCCACGACGAGCTCCTGGTGGAAGCGGTCGGCCCACCACTCGTATATCGAGTACTCCTGCTTGCCCACCACCCCCTGCTCGACCGCCAGTCGGACACCGGCCCGCAGCAGGGTGTTGCGCTGCATCTCGACCGCGAGATACCCGGTCATGTCCAGGAGCTGCTGGAGACCGCCCTCCCCCTCGGGGAACTTCAGGTCCGCGGCCTGTTCGAGGATGACCGCGCGGGCCAGCCCCTCCTTCGACCGGAAGTGGAAGTACACGGCACCCGCCGTGACGCCCGCCCGATCCAGGATCTTGGTGATGCTCGCGCCGAGGTACCCGGCTTCGTCGAACACTTCCGCTGCGGCCCGGAGCACCAACTCCCGCGTGCGGATTGCCCGTTCCTGCCTGTGTTCCGCCACTGGCCCGTTACCTCGTATTACCTCGACAAAGAAAAAGAGTGACCACTATCTTATGTGAGCGGACAGCCGAGACACCAGTGCTCGGGCCCCGCGAATGTTGTGGAACAGTCAGGGGAGAACTGTTGTGCCTCCGATAGACCTTGCGCGAGACCGGGCGACCACCGGTCCCGTGCCTGTGCCCATGTCGTACACCCATAAGACGAATCCCGCCGAAGTACTCCTGGCGAGCTGGCACCGGACGGGGAACGACACGTTCACCGTCACCGCCCGGTGGCCGCGTGAGCACGCGTTCTACCTGGCCCGGTTCGGAAGGCACGACCCCCTCTTCCTGACGGAGACGGTGCGCCAGACGCTGCCGCTGCTGTCGCATGCCGCGTACGACGTCCCCTTCGGGCATCAGCTGCTCTGGAAGGACTTCGGCTGGGACGTGGACCCGGAGGCGCTTCGGGTCGAGGGGGGCTCCGACGCCGAGGTCGCACTCCACATCACCGCTTCGGACGTGAAGTACCGCAGGGAACGGGCGACGGCCGTCACGCTCTTTGTCGAGGCCGAGCGGGCGGGCCGCCGACTGGCCACCGCCAGGACCAGTTTCACGATCCAGGACCGTGCCGTGTACGAGCGGCTGCGCGGCCGGTACGCCGACATCGAGAGCGCGAACGCCCGGGTGCTGCCGCTGCCGCCGCCCTCGCCCACCCAGCAGACGGGCCGCGACCGCTTCCAGGACGTCGTGCTCTCGTGCACCGACGTCCCCCTCCGCTGGCAGCTGCGGACGGACACCTCGCACCCCGTCCTCTTCGACCACCCCGTCGACCACGCCCCTGGCATGCTGCTCCTCGAAGCCGCCCGCCAGGCCGCGCAGGCGGCGGCGCACCCGCGGCAGACAATGGTCGCCGGCATGCAGTGCGACTTCAGCCGGTACGCCGAGCTCGACGCACCGTGCTGGGTGACGGCCAAGGTCCTGCCCCGCGACCTGGACGGGCGGCCTCGCATGCTGGTCACGGCGGAGCAGAACGACGAGGAGATCTTCACGTCGGTCGTCGCGCTGTACGAGGTACCGGCGGGCCACTGACGGAACTGGTCACGCGCACCCAGGGGCCCGGACGGCACTTGCCCGTCCGGGCCCCCAGCCGTGTCGGGCGCCTGTTGCTTCCCAGCAACTCCGTACGCCTGGCCTGAGGTGCGGGTTCCTCCGGGCGAGGCACGACCGCGCCCCGGTCCGCAGGGGGGAGGCTGCGGGCCGGGGCACGGCCGTTCATGGGGTGCGCCTGGTGATCAGGGAGCCGGGGGGGCTACGGAGGCCCGCGCCGCCGGCACTCATACCGGCACCCGCGCCGCCGGCACCCGGACTGGCACTCGTACCGGCACCGGCGCCCGTGCCGTCAACGAGGCGTGCTCTCCACGCGCTCCGCCTTCTCCTCGGACGGGGAGGCCGGGGCCGGCTCCTCGGGCGCGGTCCTGGGCAGCCACCGAAGTGCCAGGATGCCGAGCGCGACGTGCAGGAAGCTGGCCACCGCCACCGCCGCGTGCAGTCCGGTGACGAAGGCCGACTTCGCGTCCGTGACCACGGCGGACGCGAGACCGGGGAGCTGCAGGGTCTCGTCGAGCGTGGGAGCGAGGTCGGGTCCCTGGAGCCGGAAGAGCAGCGCGGCGAGGGAGCCGATGAGCGCGATGCCGAGGGCGTTGCCGATCTCGTTGCTGGTCTCGGCGATCGCGCCGGCCGAACCGGCTCGCTCGGCCGGGACCGCGCCGACCGCGGTGTCGGCGACGACGCTGAAGGAGATGCCGTATCCCAGGCCCGCGATGGACGTGGAGGCGATGTACCAGCCGACCCCGCCGGTGATGGTGGTGGGGAGCAGGAACAGCAGCCCTGCCGCGATGGAGAAGTGGCAGATGATGAGAATCGTCCGCTTGCCGATGCGGTCGACCACCATGGGCGTGACGACACAGGTCACGGTGAGGACCACCGCGCCGGGAAGTGCCAGGAGCGCTGCCTGCAGGACGGGGAGGTCGAGGACGGACTGGAGGTAGACGCCCGACAGGTAGGCGGCCGCCGACCAGGCTGCCAGCGGCAGCAGGCCGGTGATGATCGCGACGGTGAAGACCCGGTCGCGGAAGAGCGAGAAGTCCATCAACGGGTATTCGAGGTGCCGCTGCCGGCGCACGAACAGGGCCAGGAGCACGACGCCGCCCAGTCCCACGAGGACGGAGAGCAGCGAGAACCCTTCGGCGGCCGCGTGCTTGAGGCCGTACACGACCCCCAGGAGGCCTGCCGCGGAGGCCACGACGCTGAAGACGTCGACGCGGCCGGGACGGGTCGTACTCACCTCACGCAGCAGGATGGGCGCGAAGATGAGGAACAGGGCGATGACCGGCAGGTTGATCAGGAAGACCGAGCCCCACCAGAAGCGTTCCAGCAGGACGCCGCCCGCGACCGGGCCGATGGCGAACCCTGCCGCGAAGGCCGCGGCGAAGATGCCGATGGCCTGCGCCCGCCGCCGCGGGTCGGTGAACAGCTCGCTCAGCACGGCCAGCGCCGACGGCAGAAGAGTCGCACCGGCCACACCCATCAGAGCGCGGGACGCGATGAGAAGTTCCGGGCTGGGCGCGAAGGCCGACGCCGCGGAGGCGAGGCCGAAGACGGTGGCTCCGATCATCAGCAGCTTCAGGCGGCCGTACCGGTCACCGATGTTGCCGAAGGCGATCAGCAGCGAGCCGACGGCGAAGCCGTAGATGTCCAGGGTCCACAGGGCCTGATCGGCCGTGGGGGTGAGGTCCTGACTGACCCGGGGCATCGCCAGGTACAGGATCGACCCGTCCATGGAGACCAGCAGGACGGGGCCGAGTACGACCAGCAGTCCCAGCCACGCACGCAGGCCGGGTGAGTTGTGTGTGTGCTGTTCCGACATGCCTCGACCGTCGGCCATGGCCCTGCCGACAGCCACCCCCCTGCTGGGGGTACACCTGACAGGTATACCCACCGGTGCGCACGATCGGCTTACGCTTGCGGTCGTGGAGAGCCTCGGAACGTTCCTGAAGAGCCGCCGTGACCGGGTCACCCCGGACGAGATCGGGTTGCGCACCCATGGCAATGGGCGCCGCGTTCCCGGGCTGCGGCGGGAAGAGCTCGCCCAGCTGGCCGGGGTGAGCGCCGGCTACTACACGCGGCTGGAGCAGGGCCAGGCCGAGACGGCCTCGGAGCAGGTGCTCGACGCGCTCGCCCGGGCGCTGCAGCTCGACTCGACCGAGACCGTGCACCTGCACAACCTCGCTCGGCACTCGCCGACGCCACGGCTGGCCGAGCCCCCGGCGGAGGAGCCCCACAAGCGCGTCCTCGCGCTCCTGGAATCCCTCGGCGAGGCGACGCCGGCGATCGTCCTGGGCCGCCGCGGAGACGTGCTCGCGTGGAACCGCAGCGGACACGCGCTTCTCGCCGAGCACATCGCCTTCGAGACGCCGGACGATCCGGAACGCCGCCCGTCGATCCCCCGCATGTTCTTCCTCGACCCGGTGACGCGTGACCTGTACAGCAACTGGCACACGCTCGCCCGCGCCCACGTGGCGTACCTCCGGCTGACCGCCGGCCGCTATCCCACCGATGCGCGCCTGGCGGGGCTGATCGGCGAACTCACCATGCGCAGCGACGACTTCTCGGCCCTGTGGGCGAACCGGGATGTCGCGGACTGCACCACGGGAACCATGCACATACAGCACACGACCGTGGGCGCGGTGAGTGTCGACTACCAGGTCTGGCTGCAGCCTGACAGCCCTGACCACCGCCTTGAGGTCTACACCCCGAACGACTCGAGTTCCGCCGACGCCTTGCAGGTCCTGACCCACCAGAGCCATCGCTCCGCCGAATCCCAGCGCGACGACTGATCGGCGCGCTTCTGCTTCGTACTCGCTTTCACCGCCGCCGACACCGTACGGGCCCAGGTCCGTACGGTGTCGGCGCGTTTCCGCATGCCCGCGATCCATTCGCCTCGGGCACACGAACACTGTGCAGTCGCTTTCGCGCGACGGACCTGACATAGACGTTCTCCGGCTTAGCCATGGGGTGCTCGAGTAGGTAGCGTCGTGTCGCGAGTAAGGGTGGTGCGCCCCGGGTTCTTACACCTGTGGGCCAGTACATCGTTGTCCGAATTCGATGATCCCTTTCCCGTCCGAAGCGGGACGGCGCCGCCGGGAGACCACCGGCCACCAATCCCTCTCGCTGTCAGCCGAGATCAGGTCCGTACACGACGCGGAGACCAAAATGCGACTTGCGCAAGTGATGGAAAACGTAATGGTGCGCCATGCCGACCGGCCGGCCATCGGAGAACGTGCCAAGGAATTTGTGCAGGACCCGGGGACCGGCCGTGTGTCGTACCGTCTGCTCCCGCGGTACGAGAAGACCAGTTTCGGCGAACTGTGGGCGCGTGTACGCGCGGTGGCGAACGAATGGCATGGTGACGCGCGGCATCGGCTGAAGCCGGGCGACCGGGTCGCCGTGCTCGGTTTCGCGAGCGGCGACTACACCGTCATCGATCTGGCGTGCACGTACCTCGGGTTCGTCAGTGTTCCGCTCCAGACCAGTTCGCCGGCGGCGCAGCAGAGGGCCATCGTCGACGAGACGGAGTCCCGCATCGTGGCCGCGAGCGTCGAACGCCTGGGCAGGGCGGTGGAGCTCGCTCTTGAGAGCCCGTCGGTGGAGCGCATCCTGGTCTTCGACTTCCACCCGGAGGTCAGCGACCACGCCGACGCGCTGGGCGAGGCGCGCGACCGCCTCACGAACGCCGGCCGGTCCGTGCGTGTCGACACCCTTCCCGAGGTACTCCGCCGGGGAGCGGGTCTTCCTGAGGCGCCGCTGTTCGTTCCCGGCGAGGACGACGACCCGCTGGCGATGCTCATCTACACCTCGGGAAGCACGGGAACGCCCAAGGGCGCGATGTACACCGACCGTCTGACCAGCGCGATGTGGGGCGGTGCGTGGTCGAAGCTCTTCTCCGAGGGCGAGACGGTCACCTTCAGCTACATGCCGATGAGCCATGTCGCCGGCCACTCCTCGCTGAAGAACACCCTGGCGCGGGGCGGCATCACGTACTTCACGGCCAAGAGCGATCTGTCGACCTTCTTCGAGGACATCGCTCTGGCGCGCCCGACGGAGCTCTCGCTGATCCCGCGCATATGCGAGTTGATCTTCCAGAAGTACCGGAGTGAACTCGATCGGCGGACCGCGGCGGTGGGCGCCGCCGACCGTGCCGCCCTGGAGGACCAGGTCAAGGAGGAGATGCGGGTGAACCTGCTCGGCGGCCAGGTCGCCTGGGCCGGGTGCGCGTCCGCTCCCCTGTCCGCCGAGCTGACGGCCTTCATGGAGTCTCTCCTCGGCCTCGACCTGCACAACATCTACGGCTCCACCGAGGCCGCGGCCGTTTCGGTGGACGGGGAGATGCTGAGCCCGCCGGTCATCGACCACAAGCTCGTCGACGTTCCCGAACTCGGCTACTACCTCACCGATTCCCCGCATCCCCGCGGGGAACTGCTGCTCAAGTCCGACGCCCTCATTCCCGGCTATTACAACCACCCGGAGTTGACGGCCGAACTCCTCGACGAGGACGGTTTCTACAAGACGGGTGACATCGTCGCCGAGATCGGGCCGGGACGGCATGCCATCATCGACCGCCGCAAGAGTGTACTGAAGCTTTCCCAGGGCGAGTTCGTGGCGACCGCGCGCCTGGAGGCCATTTTCGCCTACAGCCCTCTGGTCCGTCAGGTATTCGTGTACGGGAACAGTGAACGGTCCTATCTGCTGGCCGTCGTCGTCCCTTCCGCCGACGCCCTCACCCGCTTCGGCGGCCGGACGGAGGAACTGCAGCAGGAGCTCAGCGAGTCCTTCGTCCAGGTCGCGAAGGAGGAAGGGCTGAATTCCTACGAGATCCCGCGCGAATTCCTCATCGAGACCGAGCCGTTCAGCCAGGACAACGGCCTGCTCTCGGATCACCGGAAGCTTCTGCGCCCCCGCCTCCTGGAGCGGTACCGGGAGCGGCTGGAAGAGCTGTACGTGGAGATCACCGCGCGCGAGAACGAGGAGCTGCTGGACGTCCGTCGCGGCGCCGCCGAGCGGTCCGTGCTGGAGACGCTCCAGCGTGCGGCCCAGGCGCTGCTCGCCGGCTCGGGGGTCGAGGTGAGCCCCTCGGCGCACTTCAGGGATCTGGGTGGCGACTCGCTCACCGCGGTGTCGTTCTCCGACCTGCTCGACGACATCTTCGAGGTCCGCGTCCCGGTGGACATGATCATCAGTGCGGCCACCGACCTCCAGCAGCTGGCCGACCACATCGAGGCCAAGCGCGCGAGCGGACTGAACCGGCCCGGCTTCGCGTCGGTGCACGGACAGGGAAGCACCGAGGTCCGGGCCGCCGACCTCACCCTGGAGAAGTTCATCGACGCGGAGACGCTCGCCGAAGCCGAGCGACTGCCTCTTCCCGAGTCGCCCCGGACCGTCCTGCTGACCGGGGCGAGTGGCTATCTCGGGCGCTTCCTGACGCTGGAGTGGCTGGAGCAGCTGGCGAAGACCGACGGCCGGCTGGTCTGCCTCGTGCGCGGGAAGGATGTGGCGGCCGCCAGGAAGCGCCTGGAGGAGTCGTTCGCAGGCGGCGACGGGCAGGCGGCGCAGCGGTTCGAGACGTTGGCCGCCGACCATCTGGAGGTCGTGGCGGGCGACATGGCGGAGCCGCAGCTGGGGTTGAGCGACCGCACCTGGGAGAGGCTGTCCGAGGAGGTGGACGTGATCGTCCACGCCGGCGCTCTCGTCAACCATGTACTGCCGTACAACCACCTGTTCGAGGCCAACGTGGTGGGAAGCGCCGAGCTGATCCGGCTGGCGCTCACCGGGCGGATGAAGCCGTTCACCTACATATCCAGCGTGGCCGTCGCCACGTCCCAGAGCCCCGCGCTCGGGGAGGACCCCGACGTCAGGCAGGCGCTGCCCGTACAGCCGGTCGACGCGGGGTACGCCAGCGGCTACGCGACGAGCAAGTGGGCGGGAGAGGTGCTGCTGCGCGAGGCGCACGATCTGTGCGGCCTCCCGGTCACGGTGTTCCGGTCGAACATGATCCTCGCCCACAGCCGCTACGGCGGACAGCTCAACGTCCCGGACATGTTCTCCCGGCTTCTCTTCAGTGTGCTCGCGACCGGTATCGCGCCCGCGTCCTTCTACCGCGCCGACGGTGAAGGCAAGCGGCCGAGGGCGCACTACGACGGTCTCCCCGTGGACTTCACCGCCGCGGCCGTCGTGTCGCTGGGCGGGCAGATCACCGGCGAGTACCGGACGTTCAGTCTGGTGAACCCGCACGACGACGGGATCTCGCTCGACACCTTCATCGACTGGCTGAGCGATTCGGGCCGTCGCATCGAGCGGATCGACGACTACGCGGACTGGCTCGACCGGTTCGAGACGGCGATGCGGGCGCTTCCCGAGGAGCAGCGGCAGTACTCGTCATTGCCGCTCATCCATGGATTCAAGGACCCGGAGACCGCGGTGCGCGGATCCGGCATTCCCTCCGAGCGATTCCGTGCGGCCGTCCAGGCCGCGAAGGTCGGGCCCGACGAGGACATCCCGCACATCTCTCCCTCGCTCATCGAGAAATACGCCAGGGATCTGACGTCGCTCATGTCCGCCTGAATCGACTGATCGCACGGGTCCGACGGCCGGCGCACACGCCGCTTCGGCAGGAATGGTCACGCCCTGCCGGGCGGCGCGTTCTCTCTGCACAGGACCGGGGTCCCCTTGATCGAAACTCTGCTGCCCTTTCCGATGGTTTCCGCGGAGCGATTCAGCGACGTCTCGGGTGACGTTCTCTTCCCTTCCGAGCGTCAGGTGATCGCCGGGGCGGGCGTCGCGCGCCGTCGGGAATTCGCCACCGTACGGGCCTGCGCCCGCACGGCGCTCGCGCGGCTCGGCGTTCCCGCGGCGCCGGTCCTGCCCGACGCCCACGGCGCTCCCCGGTGGCCCGCCGGCGTCGTCGGTTCCATGACGCACTGCGCGGGCTACCGTGCCGCGGCCGTGGCCCGCGCGTGCGACGTGGTGGCGGTCGGCATCGACGCCGAACCCGATGCGCCGATCCCCACCCGCGGCGCCCGCGCGCTCGTCACCGTGGCCGAGGAGCGGGCCCACATCGCGGAACTGGGTGTGCGCCGGCCCGGTGTCAGCTGGGACCGGTTGATCTTCAGCGCGAAGGAGAGCGTCTACAAGGCCTGGTATCCGCTGACCGGCCGATGGCTGGAATTCGACCAGGTATTGATCACCGTCTCTCCCGACGAGGGCACGTTCTCCGCCCGCCTGCTCGTACCGGGGCCGAAAATCGGCGCGAGGAGAATCCGCGGATTCACGGGCACCTGGACACAGGCCCAGGGCCTTCTCCTCACGGCCGTCGCCGTGACGTCGGCGACCCGTTCCCCCTGCTCGGACTCCGCCCCCGAGCGCACTTGACGTACTCCTGGGGCCGTCATTGCGCGGCCCATTCCGTCGGCCGATAGTGAAGTTCGACGGATCGGCGCACGCGCTGAAAAGAAGCGCCGACGTTCTCGACCACCGGGAAGGCATGCCGACGGCGCACGGCCCTCTCCCGGGATTGTCCATGGCCCACCGGAACCCGTCCGTGAACCGCTGAATACCGCGTTGTCCAGACGGATCCGGCCGGTGCATTCCTGTCCGTGCCCCACTGCGAATTGACCCACGTCCGCTCCTGCCCGGATTCGCTCCGGCATGCTCGCTGAGGGAATCGATGATCGACATTCAGTCCTACCTCCGGTCCATACCCGCGCTGCAGCAGCCCGACTGGGAAGGCCACGCCTCCCTGGAAGACGTCCGTACGGATCTCGGGCGGATGCCGGCTCTCGTGGACGCCGAAGCCGTGCGCCGCCTGCGCGCGCTGCTGATGGAAGCCGCCGCAGGGCATCTGCAGGTGATCCAGACCGGCGACTGCGCCGAGGACCCCGCAGAGGCCACCCCCGAGGACGTCACGCGCAAGGCCGCGCTGCTCGACGTACTGGCCGGAACGATGAAGCTCGCCTCGGGCAAGCCCATCATCAGGGTGGGCAGGATCGCCGGGCAGTACGGCAAGCCCCGCTCCTCCCCGACCGAGACCGTCAACGGCTCCCAACTGCCCGTCTACCGCGGGCACATGGTCAACCGCCCGGAGCCGGACGCGGCGCTGCGCCGGCCCGACCCCCGGCACCTGCTGAGCGGCTACCGGGCCGCGAGCGACACCATGCACTACCTCGGCTGGCGCGGCACCGCCAGCAGGTCCGAGCTCGAGGTGCCGGTGTGGACCAGCCACGAGGCGCTGCTGCTGGACTACGAACTGCCGCTGCTGCGCCGTGAACCGGACGGTTCGCTGCTGCTGACGTCCACGCACTGGCCGTGGGTGGGCGAGCGGACCCGGCAGCTGGACGGCGCCCACATCGGGCTCCTGGCCGCGGTCTCCAACCCGGTCGCCGTCAAGGTGGGCCCGACCATGACACCCGACGAGCTGCTCACCCTGTGCGAGCGCCTGGACGCCCAGCGGCGCCCCGGACGGCTGACGCTGATCTCGCGCATGGGTGCCGACAACGCCGGCGAGCGGCTGCCCGCGCTGGTCGAGGCGGTCGCCAAGGCCGGTCACCCGGTGCTGTGGCTGTCGGACCCGATGCACGGCAACACCGTCTCCAGTCCCGAAGGGCTCAAGACCCGCCTGGTGCGGACGGTCGTCCGCGAGGTCGAGAACTTCCAGGCCGCGGTGAGCCAGAACGGCGGCGTCGCGGCGGGCCTGCACCTGGAGACGACCCCGGACACGGTCACCGAGTGCGTGATGGACGAGTCCGGCCTCGCCCGCCTGGGCGACAAGTACCTCAGCTTCTGCGACCCCCGCCTCAACCCCCAGCAGGCCATCGAGGTCGTCTCGGCCTGGCGGGGCTGAACCCGGCGCCGTACGACAGCACGCCGGCACACATCCGTACCCGTGGAACCCCCAGCGCAGAGAGGACCGACCGGCCCATGTCCGGTATCCCCCCGATCGAGCCCTATCCGATGCCCCAGGAGGGCGAGCTGCCGGAGAACACCGTCAGCTGGCCCGTGGACCCCCGCCGGGCCGTACTGCTGCTGCACGACATGCAGGAGTACTTCCTCAAGCCGTTCCCGCGCTCCGAGGCGCCCGGCGACGCCCTGGTCGGCAACACCGCGCTGCTGCGCGAGCGGTGTGCCGAGCTCGGCATCCCCATCGCGTACACGGCGCAGCCCGGCGGGATGACGCCCGAGCAGCGCGGACTCCTGAAGGACTTCTGGGGCCCGGGGATGAATCCCACGCCCGAGCACCGCAAGGTGGTCGAGCCCCTCGAACCGGGCCCCGGCGACTGGACGTTCACGAAGTGGCGCTACAGCGCCTTCTTCAAGTCCGACCTGCTGGAACGGATGCGGTTCCACCGGCGCGACCAGCTGATCATCTGCGGCGTGTACGCGCACGTGGGCGTCCTGATGACGGCCGTCGAGGCGTTCACCAACGACATCCAGCCCTTCCTGGTGGCCGACGCCGTGGCCGACTTCTCGGCCGGCCACCACCGGCAGGCCCTCGACTACGCGGCACAGCGCGCGGCCCGCGTCGTGTCCGCCAAGACCGTGATGAGCGAACTCGACGCGGGCGCCGCGGCGCTCTGACCGCGCCCCACCGCCGAAAGGAATCCCCATGGCAAGGCAGGACAGCGCGCCCGACCTCCTGGCACGCATCCTCGACGGCTCGGCCGGCGCGTTCGCACTGATGCACCGGCCCGAGACGGTGGACCCGGACACCCTGGAACTGCTGGCCGGCGACGTGACGCAGATCGCGTCGCTCGCCGACCTCGACCTGCCCCCGCAGGACGGCACGGGTGCCCGTACGGAACTGCTCACCCTCATCCCTTACCGCCAGCTCGCCGAGCGGGGCTTCGCCGCTCCCGACGACGGGGCGCCGCTGCTGGCCATGACGGTGCGCGAGCAGGCGGCGGTGCCGCTGCGCGCGACGCTTCCGCTGCTGCCGGACGAGCCGGTGAAGGTGACCGACGGCCACTTCGACGTGGACGACGAGGCCTACGCGGAGATCGTGCGGCGGGTCGTCGCGGACGAGATCGGTACCGGCGAGGGCGCCAACTTCGTGATGCGGCGCACGTTCACGGCACAGCTGCCCGGGTTCGGTCTGCCCGCGGCGCTGTCGTTCTTCCGCCGCCTGGTGCAGCGGGAGGCGGGGGCGTACTGGACGTTCCTGGTGCACACCGGCGAGCGGACGTTCGTGGGCGCCACGCCCGAGCGGCACATCAGCGTCCACGACGGTACGGCGGTGATGAACCCGATCAGCGGCACCTACCGCTACCCGGCGGGCGGCCCGGACCTCGACGGCGTCATGGAGTTCCTCGCCGACCCCAAGGAGGCCGACGAGCTGTACATGGTCGTCGACGAGGAACTCAAGATGATGGCCCGGATCTGCCCGGAGGGCGGCCGGGTGGTGGGCCCCTATCTCAAGGAGATGGCGCGGCTGGCGCACACCGAGTACTTCATCGAGGGCCGGACCGACCGCGATGTGCGGGACATCCTGCGCGAGACGCTGTTCGCGCCGACCGTGACCGGCTCCCCGCTGGAGAGCGCCGCGCGGGTCATCAGCCGGTACGAGCCCCAGGGCCGCGGCTACTACAGCGGTGTGGCCGCCCTGATCGGCCGCGACGCCGCGGGCGGCCGCACCCTGGACTCGTCGATCCTGATCCGTACCGCCGACATCGACGACGAGGGCATCATGCGGATCGGGGTCGGCGCGACCCTGGTGCGCCACTCCGACCCGGAGTCCGAGGTGCACGAGACCCGGGCCAAGGCTGCGGGGCTGCTCGCCGCGCTCGGTGACCCCGAGCCCATCCGGTTCGGGGCGCACCCCGCGGTCCGCGAGGCCCTCGACGAACGCAACGAGCGCATCGCCGACTTCTGGCTGAAGGACCAGGGATCACGGCACGGCGCGGACGGGCCGCTGTCCGGCCGCCGGGTGCTGGTGATCGACGCCGAGGACACCTTCACGGAGATGATCGCCCATCAGATCCGTTCGCTCGGCGGAGAGGTGAGCGTACGGCGCTTCGACGAGCGCTACTGCTTCGACGAGCACGACCTGGTCGTGATGGGGCCCGGCCCCGGCGACCCGCGCGAGACGAGCGACCCGAAGATCGCGCACCTGCGGTCGGCGGTGGCCCAGCTCCTGGAGGAACGCCGGCCGTTCATGGCGGTCTGCCTGAGCCACCAGGTGCTCAGCACTCTGATCGGACTCGACCTGGTGCGCCGGCCGACGCCCAACCAGGGCGCCCAGCACGAGATCGACCTCTTCGGCGCGCGGGAGCGGGTGGGCTTCTACAACACCTTCGCCGCGCACTCCGACGGTGACTCCTTCGAGCACCCGGTGCACGGGCGCGTCGAGGTCAGCCGTGACCCGCGGACGGGCGAGGTGCACGGTCTGCGGGCGGCCGGCTTCGTGTCCATGCAGTTCCACGCCGAGTCCGTACTGACCGTCGACGGGCCCCGGATCATCGGCACGCTCCTCGCGGAGGTGGCCGGCGGCTGACCCGGGCGGCCTTTCGCTCCTCGGCCGCACAGGGCGAGACGGCCGTCAGGACGCCCCGGGGTGTGCGGCGATCTCTCCCGGACCGCCGCACACGCGGCGGCCGTACTCGCAAAGGACAGCCATGACCATCGCCGTACCGGCGACCCCCGCCCTGCACGCCCGGATACCCGGGTCGAAGTCGCTCACCAACAGGGCGCTGCTGCTCGCGGCCGCCGCCGACTCGGCGAGCGCCCTCGGCGCCCCGCTGGTGAGCGACGACACCACTGCCTTCCGTGAGGCTCTCAGCGGCCTCGGCGTCCGTATCGACTCCCCCGACGACGGCAGCGTCTGGAACGTGACCGGCCTGGGCCGCGGCCCGGTCGGCACGGGGACCGCCTGGTGCGCCGACGCCGGCACGGCGGCCCGCTTCCTGCCGCCCTTCGCCGCCACGGGCCACGGCGACTTCGCCTTCGAGGGCTCCGACCAGCTCACCGCCCGTCCCGTGGCCCCCCTCGCCGACGCGCTGCGGCGGCTGGGAGCCGACGTCACCACGGCCCCCGGCGGGCGGCTCCCGCTGCGGGTGCGCGCGCAGGGGCTCGACGGCGGCGCGCTGACCGTGGACTCCACGCTCAGCAGCCAGTTCCTGACCGGGCTGCTCATGGCGGGCCCGCTGATGCGCCGGCCGCTGGCGCTGACCGTGCCGGAGCTCGTCAGCCGGCCGTACATCGACATGACCATCGCCCTGATGCGGCGCTTCGGCGCCGAGGTCGAGGAGGCCACCCCGGGCGAGTTCACCGTCCGGCCGACGGGCTACCGGGGTGCCGATCTGCCGATCGAACCCGACGCCTCCACGGCCTCGTACGTCTTCGCCGCCGCGGCGATCACCGGAACGAGCGTGCGCGTGCCCGGTCTCGGCCGCGGCAGCCTCCAGGGCGACCTGCGCTTCACCGAGGTCCTCGCCCGCACCGGCGCCCGGGTCGAGACCACCGACGACGCGACCACCGTGACCGGCACCGGCGAGTTCAGGGGCGGGTTCACGGTCGACATGGGCGAGATCTCGGACACCTTCATGACGCTCGCCGCGATCGCGCCTCTGGCCGACGCTCCGATCACCGTCACCGGCATCGGGCACGCGCGGCTGAAGGAGTCGGACCGGATCGCCGCCGTCGAGGGCAACCTGCGCGCGCTGGGCGTCCGGACCGAGACCGGCCGCGACTGGATGACGGTCCATCCCGGTGCCCCCGCGCCGACGCGGATCGTCTGCCACCGCGACCACCGCATCGCGATGGCGTTCTCCGTCCTCGGCCTGCGCGCCGAGGGGATCACGCTCGACGACCCCGGCTGCGTCGCGAAGACCTTCCCGGGGTTCCACGAGGAGCTGCACCGGCTCTTCCCCCGCCACTCCGTACCGACGGGCCGGCACGTCCCGGCCGCAGAAGGGATCCGAGGATGAGCAGGTTGCGCTGGCTGACAGCCGGAGAGTCGCACGGTCCCGCGCTGGTCGCGACGCTGGAGGGTCTTCCCGCCGGTGTCCCGGTCACGACGGAGCTGGTGGCGGACCACCTCGCGCGGCGGCGTCTCGGCTATGGGCGCGGTGCGCGGATGAAGTTCGAGCAGGACGAGATCACGTTCCTCGGTGGGGTCCGGCACGGTCTTTCGCTGGGCTCTCCGATCGCCGTCATGGTGGGCAACACGGAGTGGCCGAAGTGGGAGAAGGTCATGTCGGCGGACCCCGTCGACCCCGCCGAGCTGAAGGAGACCGGCCGCAACGCGCCGCTGACCCGGCCGCGCCCGGGTCACGCCGACCTCGCCGGCATGCAGAAGTACGGGTTCGACGAGGCCCGGCCGATCCTGGAGCGCGCCAGCGCCCGTGAGACCGCCGCCCGAGTCGCCCTCGGCGCCGTCGCCCGCTCCTTCCTCAAGGAGGCCGCGGGCATCGAGATCGTCTCGCACGTGGTGGAGCTGGCCGCGGCCAAGGCTCCGTACGGCGTGTACCCGACCCCCGCCGACGTCGAGAAGCTCGACGCCGACCCGGTCCGCTGCCTGGACGCGGACGCGTCGAAGGCGATGGTCGCGGAGATCGACCAGGCCCACAAGGACGGCGACACCCTGGGCGGCGTGGTCGAGGTCCTCGCCTACGGCGTCCCGGTCGGGCTCGGTTCGCACGTGCACTGGGACCGGCGGCTGGATGCCCGGCTCGCTGCCGCGCTCATGGGCATCCAGGCGATCAAGGGTGTCGAGGTCGGTGACGGCTTCGAGCTGGCGCGGGTGCCGGGCTCGCAGGCCCACGACGAGATCGTGCGCACCGAGGACGGCATCAAGCGCACTTCCGGCCGCTCCGGCGGTACGGAAGGCGGCCTGACCACCGGTGAGCTGCTGCGCGTCCGCGCCGCGATGAAGCCGATCGCGACCGTTCCGCGCGCGCTCGCCACGATCGACGTGGCGACGGGCGAGGCCGCTCAGGCCCACCACCAGCGCTCCGACGTCTGCGCCGTCCCGGCTGCCGGGATCGTCGCCGAGGCCATGGTCGCGCTCGTCCTCGCGGACGCGGTGGTCGAGAAGTTCGGCGGCGACAGCGTCCCGGAGACCCGCCGGAACGTCCAGTCGTACCTCGACAACCTCCAGATCCGGTGACCGCACCTGTGATCGTCCTGGTCGGGCCCATGGGCTCCGGCAAGTCGACCGTGGGCGCGCTGCTCGCCGAGAGGCTCGATGTGCCCTACCGGGACACCGACGCGGACATCGTCGCCGCCCAGGGCCGTGAGATCGCGGACATCTTCATCGAAGACGGCGAGGAGCACTTCCGGGTGCTGGAGAAGGCCGCTGTCGCCACCGCGCTCGCCGAGCACGACGGTGTGCTGTCCCTCGGCGGCGGCGCGGTACTGGACGCCGGCACCCGGAGCCTGCTGGCTGCGCACACAGTGGTGGTCCATCTGACGACGGGTGTCGAGGAGGCCGTCGCCCGCACGGGGCCGGTCCCCATCGCGCGGCCGCTGCTCATGGGCGATCCACGCGAGCGCTGGCAGGAGTTGGCGGAGGCCCGCGCCCCTCTGTACGCCGAAGTCGCGCGGGCGGTCGTGGCCACCGACGGCCGCACACCCGACGAGGTCGCGGACGCGGTCCTCGCTGCCCTGGAGTTGCGGCGATGATGGCTGATTCCGCTCCTCGACCGGTGTGTGACCGCGCACCCGTCGCGCCCGCGTGGTGGTCCGGCCACACCCCGCCGGCGCGCTGTCGGCCGTCGCGTCCGCCGGCTCGCCGGATGGCCGGATCACCTGTGGTCCAGCACGCATGAGCGACAGCAGGTGGGTGTCGTGGACACCTCGTGCGCGGCACCCTCGCGGAGCGATCGTGGGAGGGCAACAGAGCAGGCCATCCCCCATGGTTGGAGTGTCGTGAACACAGCTGTCATCAGGCGACGAGACCAGGTCCGACCGCTGACGGTGCCTCGCCGGAACCGGCGCTGCGCCGACCCGGCCGTGTCCGACGACGCCGTCTCCGAACTGTGCGCCGCGCTGTTCTCCTCGTTCCCCAGGAAGGACCAGCGGCAGCGCGGAGAGCAGTACCTGCGCGGGCTGCTCACCACCGAGGGACGCAAGACCGCGCGCAACATCGCGGCCCATCTGGGCGCGCCCGCCACGGAGCAGACGCTGCACCACTTCATCGCCGACTCCACCTGGAACTGGCAGCCGTTGCGCGCCGCGCTCGCCGCTCATCTGGAGCGGAAGACTCCCGTCCAGGCCTGGGTGGTACGCCAGATGGCGATACCGAAGACCGGTGAGCACTCGGTCGGTGTGGACCGGGGGTTCGCGCCGCATCTGCGCCAGACCTTCCGCGGTCAGCAGGCCTTCGGTGTGTGGCTCGCCTCCCAGGAGCTGAGCGTGCCCGTCGACTGGCGTCTGGTCCTGCCCGATCAGTGGGTCCACGACCACGCGCTGCGCGACCGGGCGGGTGTTCCGAAGGAGGCGGGGGCCGAGAGCCCGGAGGAGTGCGCCGTCGCGGTCGCCCTGGAGGCCGCGCGCCGCTGGGGACCGCGGAGACCGGTGCTGATCGATCTGCGGGACGGCGATGTGTCGGCGGCGGTGGCCCCGCTCGCCGCCGCGGGTGTCCCCTTCCTCCTCCGCGTCAGCGGCACCCAGCGGCTGTCCGTCGCGGACCGCGCCATGCCCGGCTTCCGGGGCGGCCCGCTGCCGGCCCAGCGGATCCTCCAGCTGGTCAAGGGGGTCCGCCGGCCGGTGCCGTGGCAGGACACGGCGGCCGGTCTCACCCCGCGCACGTCGCTCGCCGCGATGGTCCCGGTGGCGCTGTCGGATCCCTCCTCCGGCGGGACGCGCGGACTGTCCCTGCTCGGTGAGTGGACCGACCCGTCCCGTCCGCCGTCCGCGCTGTGGCTGACGGGCATGACGCAGCCGGGCCCCGGTCCGCTGTTGCGCCTCACCAAGCTCACTCGTCGCGTGGACATGGACTTCGCGCGCGTCGGCGAGGAGACCGGGCTACGGGACTACGTGGGCCGGTCCTTCCGCGGCTGGCACCGGCACATGACGCTGGCCTCCGCCGCACACGCGGCCGTCGTGCTGTCCGGCGGCGGATACGACAGCGATTACGACGGCGGCTCCGGGGGCGGGTACGGCGGAGGCTACGACGGTGAGTCGGAGAGGGGGCACCCGGCCGAACTCGCCTCCGCCTGAACACCTCTGGCGTCCACGGCGCCCGTGGCGCCCATGGCGTCCGTGGCCGCCGGGCGCTGCCGGCGCAGGACCTCGCGGGAGCGGTGCAGCCGCAGTGCCAGCTGCACCTCGAGCGTTCTGCCCGGCTGCTGCCACGCGTCGCCGAGGAGGTCGGTGACCCGGTCGAGCCGTCGTGACACCGTGTTGGGGTGGACGTTCAGCACCTCGGCCGCGCTGGCCTGGCTGCAGCCGGAGGCGAAGTACGACTCCAGGGTGCCGGTCAGGTCGGTGAGCCGGTCGCGGTCGTAGTCGAGGACCGGGCCGATCGCGCTCTGGATGTAGCCGTCCACGTCGTGGTCGTCGGAGAGCAGCAGGCCGAGGAAGCCGAGGTCCTTCGCCGAGGCCGTGCCGCCCGCGCCGTCGAGCGCGGTCAGCGCGTCCAGGCAGCGCATGGCCTCCTTGTGCATCCGGCCGATGTCGGCGGCGCCCCGGCCAGGTCCGGCCGCACCCACCGACACGGGGTGGCCGAGCAGCGGTGACAGCTGGCCGGCGACGGCGCGGGCCGCGGCCGAGGCGTCCGTCCCCGGCAGAAGCAGCACGATGTTGCCGCTGTGGACGGTCTTGAGCCCGGTCATCCGGTGCGCGTAGGAGGAGGCCCACACCACGGCTCTGCCCTGCTCTCCGCCCTCGGGATGGGCGACGAGCAGCACGTGGGGTGCCTCCAGGTCGATCCCGAGGCGGCACGCACGCTGCGCGAGGTAGTGGTTCTGGTGCCCGCTGCGGGTGCCGGCCGCGAGGAGTTCGTCGAACAGGTCGTCGCGTACGGGCCCTTCGGCGACGGCCGTGCTGCGCCGCAGGAGGAGCTGGATCGCGAAGGTCTGCGCGGTCAGCTGGAGCAGGCCCTCGTCCTCGCCCACCAGCGCCGTGGTCGGGCGCAGCACCAGCACGCCCAGGTCCTCCGCGCCCGCGGTGACCGGGGCGACCCAGGTGCCCTGGGCGGTGACGACGGGCCGCAGATGGGCGTGCGCGTCCAGGGCCGCCTCCGCCACGGCCGACTCGTCCAGGTCGCCGAGGTCGCCGCTGGCGGCGAGCGGCCGCCCTGCCGGGTCGCGCAGCTGCAGCGCCGAGTCCAGCGCGTCGCCGGCCGCCTTCGCCACGGTGGTGAGGTCGGCACCGGCGAGCAGCAGACCGAGGGTGTGGCTGTGCGCCTCGTTGAGCTGTTGCAGCCTGACCAGGCTCGTACGGGTGCGGAAGCCGTCCAGTTCCAGCCGGCCGACCTCGCCCCTGGCCTGCTCGAAGCTGCCGGCCCGCTCGATGGCGACGGCGGCGAGTGCCGCCAGCGAGCAGACCAGACCTATCTCGTCCGGGCTGAAGTGGCGTACGGAGCGCGCCGCGCCGTAGAGCACGCCGACGATCTCGTCGCCGTTGCACATCGGCACGGCCATCATGGCGTGCAGCCCCTCGGCCCGTACGACCTCGTCGGCGCCCTCGTCGTGGGCGAGCGTGTCGTCGTCGAGGTAGTCGGCCGTCCACAGCGGTGCTCTGGCCGCCAGGGTCGGGTGGCCCAGGCCGTAGGGGGGCTGGATCGTGTGGCCGGTGACGAGGGCGGTGGTCGAGCCGTCGGAGACGTACACCCGGAGGTGGCCCTCGGGTTCCAGGAGGGCGATGGACGTCATGTCGAAGTTGAGGAGCCGCTTGACCCTGCGGGTGACGACCTGGAGCAGGGACTCGACGTCATGGGGGGACGTCAGGTCCCGCGCGGTGTCGACCAGGTCGGCCAGGCCGTCCTCGCGTTGACGACGCTGCCCCTGCCAGGCCTGTACGCCACGGGCCAGATGCACGGCGCGCTCCAGACGGGCCAGCTCCGGATCCGTGGCGCCCTCGCGCCTGGCCCGCTGCAGCACTTCGTCGAACCGGCCCGACGGCGCCTGTTCGGCGAGGAGTTCGAGGACGGCCATCAGGCCGGTGTCATGGCTGCGTGATTCCGTCATGATGTGGGAGCCCCCCAGCCCGTCGTGCGCGTTTCGCCCGTTATCGGTCCGAAACTAGTTCGACGGTGATCTTCCGGTCAACTGGCGACGGGGAGGCGGTGACGGGCGGGAGGCGAGTGGCGCGCCGCGTGCAGGACGGTCCCGACGCGGACCGCCGCGGCCGCCGCCAGGTACGGCCGCACACGCTCGTGGTCGGCGCCGCGTTCGAGCTCCGTCACCATCGCCTCGTACCGGGACGGCGAGTTGCGGAACCGGGAGAGGAAGACGGACAGACCGGTGTAGAGCTCGTGCCGCCTGCCGAGCCTGCGCTGCGCCTCGACCCACTGGTCGAGGGCCCGCAGCCGCGACTGTTCGAGGCGGGCGATGTGGGCCCGCAGATGGGGGCCGGTGACCACTCCGGTGTACGCGTCGGCCGTCCACAACTCCAGTGCCTGGCCGAGCCGTTCGGCCGCCGTCTCGTAGTCCTCCAGCTCCATGGCCCGGTAGCCCGCGCCGGCCGAGCGCTGGAAGAGGCGGAGGTCCGAGGTGCCGCCTCCGGTGCCGAGCCGGTAGCCGCCGGACAGCGTGACGAGGACGTCGCGCGCGGTCCGGCGTCCGGACGCGGTGGGTGCGCCCACCGCCTCCTCCCGGCGGAGGCCCAGCGCGGCGCCGATCAGCTCGCGCAGCCGCCGGACGTGGGTCTCGATCATCTCCCCCGCGTGGTGCGGCGGGCCTTCCGGCCAGAGTTCCTGCGTCACGACGGCCGTCGGCACGATGTGGTCGGCATGGGCCGCGAGCAGCGCGAGCAGCTGACGGGCCGGTGCCTCGGCGGGAACGATGGGCGTCCCGCTCTCCTGGACAGTGAGCAAGCCCAGCACCTTCAGATCCATAGCGCCCCCTCCATGGTTCATGTCCTGCCGACCATAAGATAATAATGACCACTTCTTTTTTAGGGAAGGAAAATCTTGACGCCGAGAAAGCACTCGGCGAACAGGAGTGGTCACGAACGAGCAGGGGTTCCCTCGCGGCCCGAGGGTGCTGCGGCGGGGGGCGCCGCCCCCCGCGCGCGCCGCGTCTCAGGCGCCGTGCCTACCGGCCTCCGACAGGTCGGCCCGGGTCAGGGTGCCGGGGGTCGCGTGGCCAGACAGGGCCAGGGTGAGGTCGAGTTCGGCGAGGAGACAGCGGATCACATGGTCCACGCCCGGCTCGCCGTCGAGCGCGAGACCGTACGCGTAGGGACGGCCGACGAGCACACCGGAAGCGCCCAGCGCCAGGGCCTTGGCGATGTCGGCGCCGGTGCGCACTCCGCTGTCGAAGAGGACCGTCAGCCGGTCGGCGACCGCGTCCGCCACGGCCGGCAGGGCGTCGGCGGCGGCGATCGCCCCGGCGACCTGGCGGCCTCCGTGGTTGGAGACGACGACGCCGTCCATGCCCGCATCGGCCGCCGCTCGGGCGTCGTCCGGGTGCAGGACGCCCTTGAGGACGATCGGGCCGTCCCAGTTCTCCCGAAGGAACGCCAGGTCCGGCCAGGTCTTGCCGGGGTCGGAGAACATCGACACGAAGTGCATGACGGCCGCGTTCGGGTCCTCCTCGACCGGCTTGGCCAGACCCGCCCGGAACGCCGGGTCGGAGAAGTAGTTGGCGGTCCCCACCCCGTGCAGGAACGGCAGGTACGCCTGGTCGAGATCGCGCGGACGCCAGGAGAGCAGCGGGGTGTCGAGGGTGACG
Organism: Streptomyces sp. NPDC012508; assembly: GCF_042902595.1. Lineage (NCBI taxonomy): Bacteria > Bacillati > Actinomycetota > Actinomycetes > Kitasatosporales > Streptomycetaceae > Streptomyces > Streptomyces sp. NPDC012508. Next base: position 307,224 of record NZ_JBIBEO010000005.1, on the reverse strand, counting down.
ACGAGGGCCGTGTAGCCCGCCGCCCGGGCCCTGCGCAGGAAGGAACGGGCGACCTCGACGTCCTTCGGCCAGTACAGCTGGAACCACCGCTCCCCCTCCCCCATCGCCTCCGCGACCTGCTCCATCGGCGTGCTGGAGGCGGAGGAGAGGATGTACGGGATGCCCCGCGCCGCCGCCGCGCGGGCCGCCGCCGGCTCGGCGCCGGGGTGCAGGATCGACAGCACGCCGACAGGGGCCAGGGCGACGGGGGCGGGCAGCCGGCGGCCGAACAGCTCGACGGACAGGTCCCGTTCACGCACGTCACGGAGCATGCGCGGGACGATCCGGTGGCGTTCGAGGGCCGCCCTGTTGGCATCCGCGGTCGAGCCGTCGCCCGCGCTGCCGGCGACATAGCCGACCGGGCCGGGGCCGAGCCGGGCGGCGGCCAGCTCCTCCAGGCGCGTCAGATCGGTGGGGAGCCGGGGAACGGCTCCGCTCAGCCCGTTCAGATAGATCTCGTACTGGAAGTCCGCCCAGCTCATGTGCGGGTACCGCCCCTCGGAGGTCGTCGTGGGGAGCACCTTGCCACCGGAGTACGGCACCTCACCAGGCCCCTGCGGCCTCCACTCCCAGCCAGACGGCTCCGAGTCCGGCCGCCAGACTCCCCGCCACGTTCGCCGCCGCGTACCCCGTGGCCCCGCTCTCGTACAGCTTCAACGTCTCGTACGAGAACGTGGAGTACGTCGTCAGCGCCCCGCACAGGCCCGTGCCGAGCAGCAGATGGGCCTGGGCGGAGGAGACGCCGGTGAGCAGGCCGAGGACGAAGGAGCCGGCGACGTTGACGGTGAACGTGCCCCAGGGGAAGACGGAGTCGTGGCGCGCCTGCACGGCCCGGTCGGTGAGGTACCGCAGGGGCGCGCCGACGACCGCGCCCGCGACGACGAACAGCCAGTTCACTCCTGCTCCTCCCGGCCCACGTACCGGATCACCTCGCAGTCGTCGAGGATCACCAGACCCTCCGTCACCAGTGTGTCGAGCTGTGGCAGGAACTCCCGGACCCGGTCCTCGGTGTCCACGATCACGATGGCTACGGGCAGGTCCTCACTCAGCGAGAGCAGGCGCGTGGTGTGGACGCGCGAGGAGGCTCCGAAGCCCTCGATCCCGCGGAAGACGGAGGCGCCGGCGAGCCCCGCCTCGTGGGCGCGATGCACGATCTCGGCGTACAGCGGCCGGTGGTGCCAGGTGTCGCTCTCGCCGACGAGGATCGTCACGCGCAGGGCCCTGCCTACCAGTCTGGTCATCGTGTTCTCCTCGCCAGAGCGCCACGGGTCGCGAAGGTCGCGGCCCCCACGGCGACCATCGCGGCCACCACCGTCGCTCCCATGTATGCCACGCCCCGGGCCGCGTCCCCCGCGCTCAGCAGCCGCTGCGTGTCGAGGGCGTACGTGGAGAAGGTGGTGAAGCCGCCGAGGACGCCGGTACCGAGGAAAGGGCGGGCGAGCCGGTGGGGCGGGGTGCCGACCTCGATGACCAGGACCATCAGGACGCCGATGGCCGCGCAGCCGGACGCGTTCACGGCGAGCGTGGTCCAGGGGAACGCGCCGGCCGGGGTGGGCCACGCGAGCGAAGCTCCGTAGCGGGCCGCCGCCCCGACGGCCCCGCCGGCGACCACGGCCCCGACGATCGGCAGCTCTCTGCGGAAGTCCATGAAGGTCAGGCTATGCGGACCGCGGCGCGGCTCCCGGCCTGAGCGCACGGACCGAGCGAGGCGGACGGGCGCGGCGCCCCGGCCTGGGGCATTAACCGGAAGCCGGCCCGCCGCCTCGTCCTGAGATGGTCGGGCCGAGCCCCTCTCCGGTCAAAACCCGGCCGCGGAGTGTGTCAGATCCGATCGGTTCAGTTCAGGGCGGCCGCGATCAGCAGCCCGAACGCGGCGAGGATCAGCACCGTCCGGATCAGATGGAAGCTGTTCCAGCGCTTCTCGAAGGCCGCCCGGACGGCGGACGCGGGCTCGCCCGTGCGCTCCGAGGCGGCCAGCGCGTTGTTGAGCGGGATGTTGCCCGCGACGGTGACCAGGTGGTTCAGGGCCGCGCAGACAAGACCGGCCAGGACCAGCCACTTCCGGGTGTCGTCGCTGTCGTCGACCGGCACGAGGAACGCGGCCAGCGGGAAGGCGACGACACCCAGGAAGACGAGGAGGAACACCGCTTTGGGCACGTACTCGTTGATCCGCCGCATGGCGTCGACGAACGTGGCGTCCTCGAGCCGCGCCAGAGCAGGCATGATCCCGGTCAGGAAGATCAGCATGAACCCGGCGTAGAGGCCGGTGGCGGCGACGGCGAGGGCGAGCAGCGTGGTGGCCATGGGGCCATCATGGCCGGATCCCTCGCCCTCGCGCAGCCACTTGTGGATCAGCCGCTGTACGGATCACCCGATTCCCCGCCGGCCTCCCGGCCGAGCAGCCTGTCCGCCTGCCGGATCGCCTCGGTCAGCTCCCGCACCACCTTCGAACCCGACCGGTCGGCGATCGCACCCGAGCGCTCCGCGAGCACCGAGAGCCGCGGCGCGCCCGGCAGCTCGCCACCCCGCAGGCGGTCGGCGAAGTAGGCGGTGACAGCCGTCAGTTGCAGGCTGTCGTGGCCCGGCGCCCAGAGCGATCCCGTGAGCGCGCTCGTGGAGACGCTCCCGGAGTTCTCGTGCGGTGCGCGGCTCTTCGGGTCGAGCCAGCGGACGGTGGCCGTGGCCAGTTGCCCCGTGCGGCCGGGCCGGGTCTTGACGGCGTACAGCGCGGTGACGGTGTGGCCAGCGCCGACCTCGCCGCCGTCGACCCGGTCGTTGCGGAAGTCCTCGTCGGCGACCTCCCGGTTCTCGTAGCCGATCAGCCGGAACCGCTCGACGGTCTTCGGGTCGAAGGCGACCTGCGCCTTGGCGTCACGGGCCCGCAGCTCGATGTTGGTGGGCAGCTGGTCCACGAAGACCTTGCGGGCCTGCTCGGTCGTGGAGACGTACGTGGTGTGGCCGTCGCCCTTGTCGGCGAGCTGCTCCATGAACGCGTCGCCGTACTCGCTGCCGACACCGACCCCGAAGAGGGTGATGCCGTAGTCCCTGCGTTCCTCGTCGATCCGGTTCAGGATCGACTGCGCCTCGGTGTCACCGGTGTTGGCGAGCGCGTCGGAGAGCAGCACGACGCGGTTGGTGGCGCCCTTGCGGTGGCCCTCGACGGCGACGTCGTACCCGGTGCGCACCCCGGCCTCCACATTGGTGGAGGCGGTGGTCGCCAGCTCGTCGACGATGCCGTGGATGCGTTCGCGCTGCCCCTTGACCCTGGTCATGGGGAGCCGGGTCTCGGCCGTGTCGCTGAAGGTGACCAGGGCGACGGAGTCGTCGTCGCGGAGCTCGTCGGTGAGGATGCCGAGGGCCTCCTTGACCAGGTCGAGGCGGCCGGTCTCGGCCATCGAACCGGAGATGTCGACGACGAAGGTGAGGGCGGCGGGCGGGCGTTCGCCCTGGCGCTCCGCGGCCGCGGTGGCGAGCCCGACCCGGACGAGCGACCAGCCCTCGTCGTCGGTCCTGGCACCGTCGAGGGTGACGCTGAACCCGTCGCCGTCGGGCCGCGGATAGTCCGGGCGGAAGCTGTTGACGAACTCCTCCGGCCGTACGGACTCCGGGGCGGGCAGCCTGCCCTCGGCGAGGGTGCGGCGGGCGTAGCCGTACGACGCGGTGTCCACGTCCAGGGCGAAGGTGGAGAGGTAGTCGGCGGCCGGGCGGGGGGACCGCTGCTCGCCCTCGGCGGCGTCCTCCCGGCCCGGGGCGCTCCCGTCCGGCCGTGGCGCCTCGAATCCGGGCGCGTCCGGCGCGTGAACGCCGCCGCCCCGGTCCGATGCCTGCTCGCCGTTCTCGCCGCCTGCGCAGCCCGTCAGGACCAGGCCTGCGGCCAGGATCCCGGCCGCCAGCCGCACACGGTGTCGTCGCTTCACGTCATCTCCCCCTCGGTGTCCGTCACTTGTGAATGTGACGTCCGGGAGGGCCGGAAGGAGCAGACGAAGGAGTTGCGGATGGATCTCGATGCGGCAACGGCGAACGGATCGGGCGCGCGTGGCATGGACTCGCCATCCTTCTCAACAGGGGTTGTCACCGTGTGCAGTCGCATGCGTACATGGAGTGGCACACCGATGGGGCGGGGGTGGTCAGCGGTGGCAGAGACTGCGGGCTCCGTGATGCTCGCGCGATCGGCGATGAACAGAGCGGTGACCGAGGCCCAGCGGCCTCCGGGCCGCCCCGTCCGCGGGACGAGACGGATCAGCGCGGCGCTGGCCGGGCTGGCCGCCTCGACCCGGCACGAGCTGCTGACCTTCGACGACCCGGCCGCGTCCGCGGGCCGTGCGATCCCCGAGCCGTTCCTGGAGTTGGCGGGAGCGTGCATGCGGGCCGCGGCGGAGCGGGCCCCGGAGGTCAGACGGATCGTGCCGCGCCATGCCCTCCCCCAGGTGGCGGGCGCGGTCCGGATGCCGGGCAGCGCCCGGCTCACGGACGCGATCCCGTTCAAGATGATCGTCGTCGACCGCACGGTCGCGGCGGTCCCGCTCGATCTGGAGCTGCTGTACAACGGGGTGCTGCTGATCCGCGACCCGGTCGTCGTGCAGGCCCTGGTCCGCGCCCACCATGCCAGTTGGGACGCGGGCGAGGAGCTGACCCGGGCGACGGACGGATCGCGCGGCGAGCTGCCTCCCCAGCTCCGCCCGGTCCTCGAAGCACTCCTCGCCGGGCTCACGGACGAGACGGCCGCCGCCCGCCTCGGCATGTCGGGCCGCACATACAGCCGGCGGGTCGGCGAGCTGATGCACGCCCTGGGCACGACGAGCCGCTTCCGCGCGGGCGCGGAAGCGGCTCGAAGGGGGTGGCTGTGACCTGGTGTCCGACCTGGTGCGGACCGGCCTGCCGCGGGTCTACGAAACGATGTCCTTCCGCGCGAAGCCCCGGAAGGCGAGGGCGAAGAGGATCAGCGCGTACGTCACCGAGATCGCCGTGCCCTTCAGCATCCCGCCCCACTCCAGCTGGGGCTGGAGCGCGTCCACCCACGCGTACTGCCAGTGCGCGGGCACGAAGTCGCGCCAGGAGCCGAGCGCCGTGACGGCGTCCAGGACGTTGCCGATGATCGTCAGGCCGACCGCGCCTCCGACGGCGCCCAGCGGCGCGTCGGTCTTCGTGGACAGCCAGAACGCGAGCCCGGCGGTGACCAGTTGGGAGACGAGGATGAAGGCGACGGCCAGACCGAGCCGGGGCAGGGTCTCGGCGGCGGGCAGAGCGCCGCCGGTGGGGAGCTTCAGCGGCCCCCAGCCGTAGGCGAACGTGCCCGCGACGAGCGCGACCGCGGGCAGCAGCACCATCGCCGCCGCGCTGAACCCGAGCGCCACGGCCAGCTTGGACCACAGCAGCCGGGCCCGGGGCACGGGCGCGGCCAGCAGATAGCGCAGCGAGGACCAGCTCGCCTCGGAGGCGACGGTGTCCCCGCAGAACAGGGCGACCGCCACCACGAGGAGGAAGCCGGCCGAGACGAAGAGACAGGTCGCGGCGAAGTTCGCCGCCGACGCCGTCGCCGTGTCCATCAGCGTGATGCGGCCGTTGCCGCCGCCGTCCTGGTCCCCGCCGATCGCGAAGGCGACGATCAGGATGAACGGCAGCGCGGCGAGCACCGCGCCCATGACCAGCGTGCGGCGCCGCTTCAGCTGGCGTACGGCCTCGACGCGCAGCGGCAGGGTGCGCCGTGCCCGGTAGCCGGGGGCGGTCTCCACGAGCTCCTCCGCTCCCCCGCCCGTGCTCGCGCTCGGGCTGGTGCTGGTGCTGGTGCTCATGCGGAGCCACCTCCGATCAGGGTCAGGAACGCGTCCTCGAGGCGCCGGTGCGGTCCCACACCGGTCAGGGGCACGTCCAGGCGGACGAGTTCGCCGATCAGGGCGGTCGCGTCGGCTCCGTCGAGACGGACCAGGAGCCCGCCCTCGGTCCTCACCGCCGAGCCGATCCCGGGCAGCGCGCCGATCTTGTCGACGAGCGGGTCGGGGACGGTGTCCCCGAGGGTCACGAGCAGGGTGTCCCCGGCGCCGGTGATCTCGCCCACCGGCCCTGCCTGCACGAGCTGCCCGCGGTCCATCACCACGAGATGGGTGCAGGACTGCTCGACCTCCGAGAGGAGGTGGCTGGAGACGATGACGGTCCGGCCCTGCGCCGCGTACCGGATCATCACGTCCCGCATCTCGCGGATCTGTGGCGGGTCGAGTCCGTTGGTCGGCTCGTCGAGGATCAGCAGGTCCGGCAGGCCGAGCATGGCCTGGGCGATCGCGAGCCGCTGCCGCATGCCCTGCGAGTACGTCCGTACGGCGCGGGCGAGGGCGTCGCCGAGGCCGGCGATCTCCAGGGCCTCCTCGATGTGCGCGTCCTCGGCGGGGCGGCCGGTGGCCTTCCAGTACAGCTCCAGGTTGTCCCGTCCGGAGAGGTGCGGCAGGAAGCCCGCGCCCTCCACGAAGGCACCGACCCGGGACAGGACCGGTGCGCCCGGGCGGATGGCCTGCCCGAAGACCCGGATCTCCCCGTCGTCGGGGGTGATCAGGCCCATGAGCATCCGCAGGGTGGTGGTCTTCCCGGCGCCGTTGGGCCCGAGCAGCCCGAGGACCTGCCCCTGCTCGACGCGGAAGGAGAGATCCCGTACGGCATACCGGTCGGAGGACTTGGCGTACTTCTTCGACAGGCCCGTGATCTGCAGCGGTACGACGGCGAGTTCGGGGTCGGGGGCAGGTGCCGCGGTCCGGCGCCGGGAGGTCAGCAGCAGCGCGGCGGCGATCAGGGCGCCGGCGAGCGGCAGGCCCCACACCCACCACGGCATCGCGGCCGCCTGGGTGTCCACGGCGGGCGCCGTCGGCACGGTCAGCGGGGACTCGACGGCCACGGTGTAGGCGGCCGGTGTCGCCGGGGAGGCGTAACCGAGGTCGGTGGCGGAGAGCACGAGCCGCAGCCGGTGACCGGCGTCGATCTCGTGGTCGATCGCCGGCAGCGTCAGATCGACGCTCCGGCCCTTCGCGGCGCCTTCGACCCGGACGGGGGCGACGAGCTGGGCGGGCAGCACCTGCTGCCGTCCGTCCGGCCCGACGTCGTAGACCTTGGCGAAGAGGACGGCCGAGCCGTCCGGGCTGTCCGAGGTGACCTTGACGCGGACGGTCGGTGTGCCCGTGACCCGTACCGGCTCGGTCTGCGGCTTCGCGTCGAACCGGGCGTACTGACCGGGGAAGTCGAGCGAGAGGCCGACACCAAGCGAGGAGAGCTGGGAGAGCCCGCCGCCGACGCCGGGGACGGCCGAGATGGCGGGCGGGGTAGCTCCGGCGGGGTTGGCGAAGGTCTGCGGCCGGGCGGCGCCGAGCGGCACGGACAGCGGGTCGCCCGAGAGCCCCGGGTAGCGGTCGGAGGTCGCCCCGCGCAGCTGTGCCTGCCCGTCGGTGGAGTCGACTCCCCCGGCGCGGCTGACGCGGAACGCGGGACCGGTGTCGGCGCCCTTGTCCTGCTTGAGGTAGCGGTCGAACCAGTCGCCGATCCGGGCCTCGACCCGGTCGGTCTCGCGGTCGCCGCCGTCGTGGCCGCCCGCGATCCAGTCGACGGCGACGGGCGCGCCGTTGGCGGCGATCGTCTTCGCCATGGCGTCGGCGTGCGTGAGCGGGAAGAGGGAGTCGCTCTGCCCCTGGACGATCAGGGCGGGGACCTTGATCCGGTCGCCGACGGCGGAGGGGCTGCGGGCTTCGAGGAGCGTACGGGCGGCGGCGTCGGGCTTCCCGGAGACGGCCACGCTCTCGTACATCGCGCACAGCTCGGCGGTGAAGCGCCCGCACCCGGGGGCGGCGCGAGGCCCGTCGGCGGCGCGGGACCCGGCGGCGGCCGGGCGACCACCCGGCTGAGTGCCCGTGTCGGCACCCGTGTCCGGACCCGTGTCGGCACCCGCCCCGGCGCCGGGCGTCGCGCCCGTCGAGAAGAAGATTCCGGCCCAGAGCTTCTTGAAGACGCCGTCCGGGAAGAGCGCGTCGGCGAGGTTCCAGTACGTGATCTGGGGGGCGATCGCGTCGACGCGGGTGTCGTGACCGGCGGCGAGCAGCGAGACCGCCCCGCCGTAGGAGGCACCGGTGACACCGACGCGCGGGTCACCGGCCTTGTCGAGCTGGACCTCGGGGCGCCCGGCGAGCCAGTCGACGAGCCGCCGGACGTCCTTGACCTCGTGGTCGGGGTCGTTGAGTCCGATCTCTCCCGTCGAGGCGCCGAAGCCGCGCGCCGACCAGGTCAGGACGGCGTAGCCGTCGCGGGCGAGCTTCTCGGCCTGGGCGCGGACGTCGTCCTTGGAGCCGCCGAAGCCGTGGCCGAGCAGGACGGCAGGCCTGCGGTCGGCGGCGGGTCCCGAGGTGAAGTACGAGGTGTCGATCCGCGCCCCGGGCATGTCCAGCACCTGGTCCGCGCGGTGCACGGGTGGCGGTTCGTCGGAGGCGACGGCGGTCCAGGTACCGGCGCCCGCGAGCACGGCGAGGGCGGCGGTGACCGCGGCCCACCGGGGAAGTCGGAATGGCATGCTGCCGAGCCTAGGCGGCCGACCTGTGCGACTCGGCTGTCCAGGGGCGGAAATCGGCGGCCTCCTGGAGTCGTACGCCGTACCGTCCCGTACACCAGGCGCGGTACGCGCGGTGCGAGGCGAGGGGGCGCGGATGGAGATCAGGCGGGCGACGACGGTGGCCGAACTGCTCGCGGCGGGGCATCTCTACGACGGCCCGCCGAGGGAGCGGTGGGCGGAGGCGTTCCTCGCCGCCGCGGGCCATCTGATGCTGATCGCGTACGCGGAGGACGGTTTCCCCGCGGGGCTGGTGTCGGGGATCGAGATGCTCCACCCGGACAAGGGGGTGGAGATGTGTCTGTACGAGCTGTCCGTGGACGACGGGTACCGGCGACGGGGTGTGGGGCGGGCGCTGACGGAGGCGCTGGTGGCCGAGGCCCGCGAACGCGGCTGTTACGACGTGTGGGTGGGAGTGGATCCGGACAACGAGGCCGCGTTGCGGACGTACCGGTCGGCGGGGGCGCGGGACGAGGGCGGGTTCGCGATGCTGACCTGGGAGTTCGAGGTGAAGGACCGGTGAGGGGAGCCGACAGCCTCTTGTACGACACATGACAGGACGAGACTCTGTGGCGCACCACGCACACCCGTACTTGCCGGTAACCCGGTCAACGAAAGGTTCAGGTGCCCCACCACATGACCCGAATACCCCGCCGCGCCGTGGCGATCGTCCCCGTCCTCGCGCTCGCCGCCGGCCTGCAGCTCGCCGCCTCCCCCACGGCACAGAGCGCTACGGTCGGCGACCTCCGCCTCGCCCCGGCCTCGCTCGCCGTCGACAACAGCTGGATCGTCGTCCTCAAGGACGGCTCGACCCGCGCCGCCGATCTGGGCGTGACACCGAAGCACCAGTACCGCTCGGTCCTGAAGGGCTTCTCCGCCTCCATGTCCCAGGCCAGGGCCGCGGCCCTGGCCTCCGACCCCCGCGTGGCGTACGTCGAGCAGAACGCGACCGTACGGATGGCCGACACACAGCCCGGCGCCACATGGGGCCTGGACCGGATCGACCAGCGTGATCTGCCGCTGTCGACGACGTACAGGTACGACACGACCGCGTCGAACGTCACCGCCTACATCATCGACACCGGGATCCGCACCTCGCACAGCGAGTTCGGCGGCCGGGCGACCGTGGGTACGGACACCGTCGGCGGCGGCCAGAACGGACAGGACTGCCAGGGCCACGGCACGCACGTCGCGGGCACGGTCGGCGGCGCGAAGTACGGCGTCGCCAAGGGCGCGAAGCTGGTGGCCGTACGCGTCCTGGACTGCAACGGCTCCGGTACGACGGCCGGCGTCATCGCGGGCGTCGACTGGGTCACGGCCAACGCGGTCAAGCCGGCGGTCGCCAACATGAGCCTGGGCGGGGGCGCGAACACGTCCCTGGACGACGCGGTGAAGCGCTCGATCGCCTCGGGCGTCACGTACGCGGTCGCCGCCGGCAACGGCAACTTCCTCGGTCTGCCGGCCCGGGCCTGCAACTACTCCCCGGCCCGCGTCACCGAGGCGATCACCGTCGGCGCGACCGACTCCGCCGACAAGCGGGCGTCCTTCTCCAACTACGGCACGTGCGTGGACCTGTTCGCGCCGGGCGTCTCCATCACCTCGGCGTGGAAGGACGGCGACACGGCGACGAACACCATCTCGGGCACGTCGATGGCGACCCCGCACACGGCGGGCGCGGCCGCGCTCTACCTCTCGGCCAACCCGACGGCCACCCCGGCCCAGGTGAGCACCGCACTGGTGAACAACGCCACCGACGGCAAGGTGGGCAACCCGCTGTCGGGCTCCCCCAACAAGCTGCTGCACTCGATCTTCTAGGCGGCTGCCCGACCAGATGCCCGAGGAGCCCCGCATCCCCCGGACGCGGCCGCTCCTCGGGCATCCGCGCACGCGTTTCGCCGGCCGCATCCGCCGCTCTGATCGACTTGCTCGTGCCGGAATGCGTAGAAGACTGGGAGGTGACGACCAGGACCAGGACCACCAGAGGTCGATATGTCCTCTCGATCCGAGCGGCACTCCCCGATCGATTCGTCATCGTTGCCGGTACCCCATGTGAAGCGTGCGGGGGCTTTGGCGATTCTCTCCGTCGTTCTTCTCATCGTCGCTGTCAGCGGCGTGGGTTGGGTGTCCCCGGCCTGGCAGGCTTCGGAGAGCTGGCCCGTCTGGCTCCAGGCCGTGTCCGAGGGTTTCATGCGGTTCTTCGACGGCGCCGCGCGGATCGTGACGGGCGGCAAGGACGGAGCCGGACTGAGTCTCCGTCTGTTGTGCTTGCTGCTGCTGATTCTCTCCTTCGTGGCCCTGCGCCGGTGGATGCTCCAGCGCAACGCGTTCAAGCCAGGTCCGGTGGACGTGCAGCAACTCGTCTCCTCGACCGCGGACGGCGAACCGTGCCTGGAGGGTCTGACCGCCCAGTTGCGCAAGCAGCTGTCGGAGACGAACCTCTACCCCCCGTCCGCGCTCCCCGCCGAGTCCCCGGCGGAGCACTTCCTCGATCTGCTCGGCGACATCGACCTCGAGCCGAAGAAGCTGGGGACGAGCATCCTGCGCCTGTTCAGCCGCCTCCGGCCGAAGGTCGCCTACACGGTGCGCGGAGTCCTGCGCGTGCGGGCGCAGGAGCCCAAGTGCGGCGTCACCGTCACCGTCACTTCCTATGCGTTGAGGGGCAGCCGCACGGACACGTGCTGGCGGCCGACGTGGGAGGAAGCGGTGCAGGCCGCGGGGTACTGGGTGATGGCAGCACTGGTGCCGGTCACCCAGGCGAGCAGGAGGGCGCCCTGGCAGGAATGGCACGGCCGGAATCTCCAGCCCGAGCTGTTCGCCGCCTACCAGGAGGCGAGGGAGCTGAGCCAGGACCGGATGTTCGACGATGCCCTCGACCGCTACTACGCGGCACTACGGCTCGATCCCACCAACATTCACCTGCGTACCCAGATCGCCGGGACACAGGAGAAGCTGTGGCTGCATCTCGACGCACTCGAGACGTACCACGGAGCGATCCTCCTGGACGGGCAGAGCAGGGAGGAGCGGAGCGCCCGCCTCGGCAGGGGCCTCTGGAATCCACGTCGATCCCTCTGCAAGCGTTACCGATGGTGGCGCAACGGCCTGCTCGAAGCACGGTTCCGCTATGCCGTCGTCCTCGGTATGTCCGAACGTACCGCTCACCAGTGGTGCAGGCCGACCGTGGATCCCGCCGACTACCGCAAGTGCCCACGGCGCGCCCACACCCGGAAGGAGATTCGCAGGTCGCTGGCCCCCGCACTCGTCGAGAGGTACTGGCGGACGGTCATATATCTCACGCCGCCCGGAACGGACGCGCCCATCTACGACGAGACGACAGCACGAGCCTGGCTCGAGCGCGAGCTCGGGGAGGAGCGTCTCGACCCGAAGACGGTCAGCCTGATATTCCAGCTCGCCTGCGAGGAGGAGATGTACCAACTCGCCTGCGACTACCCCATCCTCCGATTCCTCAGGCAGCCCAGCAGCCGCCGGAGCAGAGGACTCACATGGACCTCCCTCCGCCTCAATCGAGACGTGTGGGCTCGCCTGCGTCTGGCACGGGCCGTGGATCAGACCGCACGACACAAGGTCAAGGGAGTGCGCAACGACATCCCTTGGCCGGTGACGGCGGACGAACTCACGAAGCGGGTGGAGCAGGCGCGAGGCTGGTGGATCTGGCGGCGGACGACGGAGATGCTCAGGACCTGGCGGCTGTGGCCGCCTCGGCCCTGGCAGGACAGGTACAACGCGGCGTGCATCTACGCGGTGGCGATGAGCGGCCAGAAGGACGAGCGGATAAGGGACGGCCTCGCCGCGAAGGCCGTGGACGAACTCGAGGCCGCGGCGAGAGCGGACCTGAACAGCTTCCATCCCCTCATGCGCTCCTGGCTGCTCACGGAGGATCCGGATCTCGAATGGCTGCGCCCGAGCGACCGGTTCATCCGCTTCGAACGCGAGACGTATCCCCATGACGCCCCCGACCGCGACCGGCCCAAGCGTCCGCTGTGGGCCGAGATGATGGCGTACGACCAGCAACTGCTGGGAGGCACCGCCCATGTCATGGAACACACGTGGCGTCTGCGCGGAAAGCTCCTCCCCGCCGAGTCGCACCTGATCGCCCAGTGGTTCATCACGGAGAAGTCGGTCTGGCACTGCGTCCATCGTGTGGCAGCCAATCAGGGCCGGGACTGGCGTGACCGGGCCAAGCTCCTGCAGACCGTCCGGGCGCTCGCCGACTCGACACTGCTGGCCAGGCACGGCCTTCCGTCCCAGCTGCCCGAACTGGACGACCTCCTGGACGAAGCCACGTGGTTCGAGATCGGGACGGCCAAGGAGAGTCTTCAGGGATTCGAGCGGGCCGTCGAGGAACGGCTGAAGGTTCTGAGCCGGGCGATCGGCGGGCCGTCCAACTCGCTGTCACCCATCCGCCGAAGCGATCAGTGGATCGAGGCGGTCAAGCACAGCGGGACGTTCCCCAACTTCGTGATGCAGGCCGCGGTCCAGCAGGCGTGTGCGGACTACGAGGCCACCTGGCGGGCGCTGCGTGACCAGCTCGATCCCGACGACCATGAGCTGGCCTTCGCCAGAGCTCTGCACGGGCTCCATGAACCGGATGGCGTGTGGCGGCTGCTCGCCACGGTCAGGACCAGGGTGCCGGCCGGCTTCCGTCACACGGGCTGAACCCCGCCGGCCACGCGAGCTGACCCCCGTCGGCCGGAGCCGACAGGGGTCAACAGCACAGGACGGGTCAGTGGTTGCGCGGGAAGCCCAGGTCCACGCCGGCCGGGGCGTCGGAGGGGTCCGGCCAGCGGGTGGTGACGACCTTGCCGCGGGTGTAGAAGTGGACGCCGTCGTTGCCGTAGATGTGGTGGTCGCCGAAGAGCGAGTCCTTCCAGCCGCCGAAGGAGTGGTAGCCCACCGGCACGGGGATCGGCACGTTCACGCCGACCATGCCCGCCTCGATCTCCAGCTGGAAGCGGCGCGCCGCGCCGCCGTCGCGGGTGAAGATCGCGGTGCCGTTGCCGAACGGCGACGCGTTGATGAGGGCGACGCCCTCCTCGTACGTCTCGGTGCGCAGCACGCACAGCACCGGGCCGAAGATCTCGTCCTGGTACGCCTTCGCGGTCGTCGGCACGTGGTCCAGGAGCGACAGGCCGATCCAGTGGCCGTCCTCGAAGCCGTCCACCGTGTAGCCCGTGCCGTCGAGGACGACCTCGCAGCCCTCGTCCGCAGCGCCCTTCACGTACGAGGCGACCTTGTCGCGGTGGACCGCCGTGATCAGCGGGCCCATCTCCGAGGTCGGGTCGTTGCCGGGGCCGATCTTGATCTTCTCGGCGCGCTCGCGGATCTTCTCCACGAGCTCGTCGCCGATCGCGCCGACCGCGACGACCGCCGAGATCGCCATGCAGCGCTCACCGGCCGAGCCGTACGCCGCCGAGACCGCGGCGTCGGCCGCCGCGTCCAGGTCCGCGTCCGGCAGCACCAGCATGTGGTTCTTCGCCCCGCCGAGCGCCTGGACGCGCTTGCCCGCCGCGGAGGCGGTGGTGTGGATGTACCGGGCGATCGGCGTCGAGCCGACGAAGGAGATCGCCGAGACGTCCGGGTGTTCCAGGAGCCGGTCGACGGCGACCTTGTCGCCGTGCACGACGTTGAAGACACCGTCGGGCAGGCCCGCCTCGGCGAGCAGCTCGGCGATCTTCAGCGACGGCGAGGGGTCCTTCTCGCTCGGCTTGAGGATGAAGGTGTTGCCGCACGCGATGGCGAGCGGGAACATCCACATCGGGACCATCGCCGGGAAGTTGAACGGCGTGATGCCGGCCACCACACCCACGGGCTGGCGGATCGCGGCCACGTCCACCCGGTTCGAGACCTGGGTGGACAGCTCGCCCTTGAGCTGCGTGGTGATGCCGCAGGCCAGGTCCACGATCTCCAGACCGCGGGCGACCTCGCCCAGCGCGTCGGAGTGCACCTTGCCGTGCTCGGCGGTGATCAGCTCGGCGATCGCGTCCCGGTTGGCGTCGAGCAGCGCGCGGAACTTGAAGAGGATCGTGGTGCGCTGTGCGAGCGACGCCGTGCCCCAGGTCTCGAACGCGGTCCTGGCGGCGGCCACGGCCGCGTCGACCTCGTCGACCGACGCGAGCGCCACCTTCGTGGTCACGGCGCCCGTGGCCGGGTCGGTGACCGGGCCCCAGTTGCCCGACGTGCCCTCGACGGTCTTGCCACCGATCCAGTGGTTGACGGTCTTCTCGGTGTTCGTCATGCCGGAATGCTCCTTCAGAGATGGCGGCGTCGGGCGGTGACGTGCCGGTCGTACTCCTCCCGGGCCTTGACCGCCGACGCGCGGGTCGAGGTCTCGGCCACGGGCACATCCCACCACGCCTGGGCGGGGGGCGCGCCCGACACTGTGTCTGCCGTTTCGGTCTCGACATAGACACATGTGGGAACGGTCGACGCCCGCGCGTCGGCGAAGGCTTCTCGCAGGTCACGTACGGTACGTGCAGTGAGCACCCGCATCCCGAGCGAGGCGGCGTTGGCGGCCAGGTCGACGGGGAGCGGGTCCCCGGTGAAGGTGCCGTCGGGGGCGCGGAAGCGGTACGCGGTGCCGTACCGCTCACCGCCCACGGCCTCCGAAAGACCTCCGATGGAGGCGTACCCGTGGTTCTGCAGGATCACCACCTTGATGGGGAGTCCTTCCTGCACGGCGGTGACGATTTCGGTGGGATTCATCAGATACGTACCGTCTCCGACGAGCGCCCAGACCGGCCGCCCCGGCGCGGCGAGGGCCACCCCGATCGCCGCCGGGATCTCGTAGCCCATGCACGAATAGCCGTACTCGACGTGGTACTGGTCGGCGGACCGGGCCCGCCAGAGCTTGTGGAGGTCGCCGGGGAGCGAGCCGGCCGCGTTGATCAGGATGTCGTCCCCGGTGACCAGGGTGTCGAGTGCGCCGAGGACCTGCGGCTGGGTGGGCCGGGCCGCCTCGTCCGCCGCGGTGCAGGCGGCCGTGACACGGGCCTCCCAGCGGAGCTTCTCCTCCGCGTACTCGTGCACGTAGTGCTCGGTGACATGGTGCGGGTCGAGCAGCGCGTGGAGCGCTTCCAGTCCCTCCCGGGCGTCCGCGACCAGGGGCAGCGCGGCCATCTTGTGCGAGTCGAAGGCCGCGATGCTGAGGTTGACGAACCGGACGTCCGGGTGGGTGAACAGGGTCCCGGAGGCGGTCGTGAAGTCGGTCCAGCGGGTGCCGACCCCGATCACCACGTCGGCCGTGCGCGCCAGGTGGTCGGCGACGGCGGTGCCGGTGTGCCCGACGGCGCCGACGTCCTGCGGATGGTCGTGGCGCAGGGCGCCCTTGCCGGCCTGGGTGGAGGCGACCGGGATGCCGGTCAGGGAGGCGAAGGTGGCGAGCGCCTCCTCGGCGCCGCTGTACTTGACTCCGCCGCCCGCGACGATCAGCGGACGGGTCGCCCGGCCGATCGCCGCGGCCGCCGCCTCCAGTTCGGCGTCGTCGGGCACGGGCCGGCGCACGCGCCAGACCCGCTCGGCGAAGAACTCCTCCGGCCAGTCGTACGCCTCCGCCTGCACGTCCTGCGGCAGGGCGAGCGTCACGGCCCCGGTCTGGACGGGGTCGGCGAGAACCCGCACGGCGGCCAGCGCGGCGGGGATCAGCGCCTCGGGGCGGGTGATCCGGTCGAAGTACGTGGAGACCGGCCGCAGACAGTCGTTGACCGACACATCGCCCGCGTACGGGACTTCGAGCTGCTGGAGGACGGGGTCGGCGGGGCGGGTGGCGAAGGTGTCGCCGGGCAGCAGCAGCACCGGGAGGTGGTTGACGGTGGCGAGCGCGGCACCGGTGACGAGGTTGGTGGCGCCGGGGCCGATGGAGGTGGTCACGGCGTGCGCGGAGAGCCGGTTCGACTGGCGGGCGTAGCCGACGGCCGCGTGCACCATGGCCTGTTCGTTGCGCCCCTGGTGGTACGGCATCTCCTCGCCGTGCTCGACGAGGGCCTGGCCGATCCCGGCGACGTTCCCGTGGCCGAAGATGCCCCAGGTGGCGGCGATCAACCGGCGCCGTACGCCGTCGCGTTCGGTGTACTGCGCGGCGAGGAACCGCACCAGCGCCTGCGCGACGGTCAGAGTGCTCACGTGTACCCCTCCGAGTGGTCGGGATGGAAGCAGATCTTCCACTCCCTCTCCGGTCCTGGTCCCGCCATCACGTTCAGGTAGTACATGGCGTGCTCCGGCTGCGCGATGGACGGTCCGTGCCAGCCGTCGGGCACGAGGACGGCGTCGCCCGTGCGGACCTCGGCGAGGAGGTCGGCGCCGCCGGGCCGGGAGGGGGAGATCCGCTGGTAGCCGACTCCACCGCCGGCGATCTCGAAGTAGTAGATCTCCTCCAGCTCGGACTCGGCGCCCGGGCGGTGCTCGTCGTGCTTGTGGGGCGGGTAGGAGGACCAGTTGCCGCCGGGGGTGATCACCTCGACGGCGATCAGACGATCCGCCTCGAAGACGCCGGCGGCGGCGAAGTTACGTACCTGCCGTGCCTGGTTGCCGCTGCCGCGGGCCTCGACGGGTACCTCCGGCGCGGGGCCGTAGCGAGCGGGGAGTCGTCGCTCGCACTTCGCTCCTGCCAAAGCGAAGCGGCCTCCCGCACCGGAGGCGATCTGGACTCGGGCGTCGCGGGGCACGTACGCGAAGTCGGACACTCCGCCGAACACGCTCTCGCGGCCCAGGAGTTGAAGCGTCTGGCCGTCGACGTGCACCGTACAGCCGCCGGAGAGCGGAAGCACGATCCATTCGCTGTCCCCGGTGTCCAGGAGGTGGGTGGCTCCCGGGCCGAGTTCGAGGACGCGCAGTGCGGAGTGCG
Organism: Streptomyces sp. NPDC012508; assembly: GCF_042902595.1. Lineage (NCBI taxonomy): Bacteria > Bacillati > Actinomycetota > Actinomycetes > Kitasatosporales > Streptomycetaceae > Streptomyces > Streptomyces sp. NPDC012508. Next base: position 289,756 of record NZ_JBIBEO010000005.1, on the reverse strand, counting down.
CCCAGCCGGCCCGGTCGGGGTCGACGTGGAGCGCGTACGACCCGTGGGAGGCGGTCCCGGCGGGCAGATGGAGATCGTTCATGGGCGGTGCGTACTCCTTCCTACCGCTTCCCGCAGCAGCCGCGCAGCGGTATCGACGGCTCCGGCCACATCGCCGTCCGCGGGATAGAGCAGGGCGCGGCCGACGACCAGGCCCCGGACGGTGGGCAGGCGCAGCGCGGCGCGCCATCTCTCGTACGCGACCTCCTGGGCGTCCGGGCCGGGCCCGGGGTCTCCGCCGAGGAGGACGGTGGGGAGGGTGGTGGTCTCCAGGACGCGGGCCATGTCGTCGGGGTGGTCGGTGACCGGGACCTTGAGCCAGGTGTAGGCGGAGGTGCCGCCGAGGCCGGAGGCGACGGCGAGGGAGGTGCTGACGGCCTCGGCGGACAGGTCGTTGTGGAGCCGGCCGTCGCGGTCGCGGTGGCAGAGGAACGGTTCGACGAAGACGGGCAGCCTCAGGGCGGCCATGTCGTCGACGGCGCGGGCGGCGGAGTGGAGGGTGGAGAGCGAGCCGGGGTCGTCCGGGTCGATCCGCAGGAGGAGCTTGCCGCCGTCGAAGCCGAGCCGGGCGAGGTCCTGGGGGCGGTGACCGGTGAACCGGTCGTCGAGCTCGAAGGAGGCCCCGGCGAGGCCGCCGCGGTTCATCGACCCTATGACGAGCCGGTCGTCAAGGGCGCCGAGCAGGAGCAGGTCGTCGAGGATGTCGGCGGAGGCGAGGACGCCGTCGACGCCGGGCCGGGAGAGCGCGAGCCGGAGCCGTGCGAGGAGGTCGGCGCGGTCCGCCATCGCGTACGGCCGCGCCCCGACACCGAGCGCGCCACGGGCGGGATGGTCGGCGGCGACGATCAGCAGCCGCTCGCGGTCCTCGAACCACGCCCGCCTCCGCCGCGCCGCGGCGGCCTCCCCCACGGCCTCGGGCCGCCGGGCCCGGAGCGAGACGAGCCGCTCGACGTCGACGGGCTCGAGCCCGTCGCCCACACCCACGACCCGCGCGGCCCGAGCGAACCGCCACGGCGGCGCGGGGTGCGCGGCCTGGCGGAGGGGGTCGGGCGCGGGGGGCGTGCCGCGCGTGGGGGTCGAGGTGGCGGGCGGGGCCGGCTTCGGGGGAGGGGCCGGCGTGGGGGGTGGGGGCTGCGAAGTGCTGGGCGTGGGCGGGATCTTCGGGCCGCTCGCTCGGCGGTGGGCGGCTCGGGTGCGCCAGGAGTCGGTGGGGCGGGCGGTCATGGCGTGCGCTCCGGGAGCGTGCCGGTGCCGGTGGCCAGGGCCCGGTCGATCTCGTCGGCGTAGGGCATCGCCGGGGAGCAGGCGAGGCGGCCGGCCACGATCGCGCCCGCCGCGTTGGCCCGGCGGAGGACGCGGTCCAGGTCCCAGCCGGCGAGCAGCCCGTCGCACAGCGCCCCGCCGAACGCGTCGCCCGCGCCGAGGCCGTTGACCACGTCGACCGGCAGGGGCGCGACCTCGGCGCTCTCCCCGTCGGCGGTCATCGCGAGGACCCCCTTGGGGCCCTGCTTGACGACCGCGAGCCGGACCCCGGCGGCGAGCAGGGCGCGGGCCGCCGCGTACGGTTCGCGCTCCCCGGTCGCGACCTCGCACTCGTCCAGGTTGCCGACGGCGACCGTGGCCGTTCTCAGGGCCTCCCGGTAGAGCGGTCCCGCCTCGGCCGGATCGGGCCAGAGCACCGGACGCCAGTCCAGGTCGAGAACGGTCAGCTCCGCACCGCCCCGCTCCCGCAGCGCCCCCAGCGTCGCCGCCCGGCTGGGCTCGACGCTCAGCCCCGTTCCCGTCACCCAGAACGCCCGCGCCGCCCGGACGGCCGCCAGGTCCAGCTCCGCCGCGTGGATCTCCAGGTCCGGCGCCCGGGGCTGCCGGTAGAAGTGGATCGGGAAGTCGTCGGGCGGGAAGATCTCGCAGAACGTCACCGGGGTCGGATACGCCGCCACCGCCGTCACCCAGCGGTCGTCGACCCCGAACGCCGCCAGCTCCTCGTGGAGGTACTCCCCGAACGGATCCGCTCCGGTCCGGCTCACCAGGGCGGTACGCCGTCCGAGCCGGGCCGCCGCGACCGCCACGTTCGCGGGCGAGCCGCCCAGGAACTTCCCGAAGGTCTCGACCCGGGCGAGCGGAACGCCGACCTGGAGGGGGTAGAGGTCCACGCCGAGTCGCCCCATCGTGATCAGCTCGTACGGCTCCGCATCCACGCGCGCCACCTCTCGCCTCGGCCCCGCACCCAGGTCTAGCCGTCCGCCCCGAACCCTGTCAACGCTATGTCCTTACATTCGGACGAGCGTCTTGACTCGTCGTTCCGGGCGCGGCCAAGGTGGCTCTCATGACGAAGCCGTCGCCGCTGTCCCGTATCCGTATCGGCTCCGCCCCCGACTCCTGGGGCGTCTGGTTCCGCGACGATCCACGGCAGGTTCCCTGGCAGCGCTTCCTCGACGAGGTCGCCGACGCCGGCTACGCGTGGATCGAGCTCGGACCGTACGGCTATCTGCCCACCGATCCCGCCGTCCTGGCCGAGGAGACGGGCCGCAGGGGTCTGCGGGTGTCGGCGGGCACGGTCTTCACCGGGCTGCACCACGGTCCGGCCGTCTGGGAGAAGACCTGGGCCCATGTCGCCGACAACGCGGCCCTCGCTCAGGCGATGGGCGCGGAGCATCTCGTCGTCATCCCCTCCTTCTGGCGGGACGACAAGACGGGCGAGGTCCTGGAGGACCGCACGCTCACCGCCGGGCAATGGCGCGATCTGACCGGTCTGACGGAGCGCCTCGGCCGCGAGGTCCGGGACCGGTACGGGCTGCGGATCGTCGTCCATCCGCACGCCGACACCCACGTCGACACCGAGGAGAACGTGGCCCGCTTCCTGGACGCGACCGATCCGGAGCTGGTCTCCCTCTGTCTGGACACCGGGCACTACGCGTACTGCGGGGGCGACAGCGTCAAGCTGATCGAGACGTACGGCGAGCGGATCGGCTACCTCCATCTCAAGCAGGTCGACCCGGAGATCCTGGCCGGGGTCGTCGCCGACGAGGTGCCGTTCGGTCCGGCCGTGGCACGCGGCGTGATGTGCGAGCCGCCCTCCGGGGTCCCGGCCCTCGAGCCGGTCCTCGCGGCGGCACAGGCGCTCGGTGTGGAGCTCTTCGCCATCGTCGAGCAGGACATGTACCCGTGCGAGCCGGACAGGCCGTATCCGATCGCGGTCCGCACCCGCCGCTTCCTGCGCTCCTGCGGAGCATAGGAACCGCGGGAACGCCGTTCGGCGCGCCGATGTGACCTTGCGTCACTTACGTCACATCCGTCCTCCTGTCGTCACACATGTCTCCATTACGCGGGCTTTACGTCACAGCCGTTCGACAGCCCCGCCCTTCCCGTTGGAAGGGGTCGTTGCATCGGGCACAGGCTCAGTGATCGCCAGCGCTTGCCCCGCAGCTCCCCCGAACGGCACCCCCGCCGCCGCTGCGAGGCGCGCAGGGAGGTGCCACGCATGACGGACAGACGGCTCTGGTCGTACAAGGACATCGCCGCACACATCAAGGTGCAGCCGGACACCGTCCGCTCCTACCGGAAGCACGGCCTCCTGCCGACGCCCGACCATGTCGAGTCGGGCAAGCCCTACTGGTACGCGGACACGATCCGCGCCTGGGTGGCCAACCGCCCGGGCAACCGGAGCCGTCGGGACTGACCTCCACCCGGCACGGGCAGGGCCCCACACCCCACACGGGTGCGGGGCCCTCGGCCTGCCCGGGACGATCCGGGCTGCGCGCCTGGCGGCCTGCCCGGCACGATCCGGGCTGCGCGCCTAGCGGCCGACGGACTCCTTGTCCCGGGCGCCCTCGTCCGCCCGCTCCGACGGTTCCGCCCGCTCCGACGCCTCCGTCACCTCCGGTGCCGCGGTCGGCGCCTTCGTCGCACCTCCGCCCTCGCTGACTCCGAACCGGTCGTGGAAGCGGCGCAGCGGGCCCGGGGCCCACCAGGTCAGGCGGCCGGTCAGCTTCATCACGGCGGGCACGAGCAGGCTGCGGATCACCATCGCGTCCACCAGCACGGCGAGCGCGATACCGAGGCCCAGCATCTTGGTGTTGGTCACCCGCGAGGTGCCGATGGCCACCATGACGACGGCCAGGATCACGGCGGCGGCGGTGATCAGGCCGCCCGTGCGGCGCAGGCCGAACCGGACCGCGTGGTCGTGGTCGCCCGTCTCGTCGTACTCCTCCTTGATCCGGGATATCAGGAACACCCCGTAGTCCATGGAGAGTCCGAAGGCGACGCAGAACATCAGCACCGGCAGGGTCGTCTCGATGTCGCCGGTCGGGGTGAAGCCGAGGAACCCGGAGAGGTGGCCTTCCTGGAAGACCCAGACGACCGCGCCGAACATCGCGGTCAGGCTGAGCCCGTTGAGGACGACGGCCTGGATCGGGATCAGCACACTGCCGGTCAGCAGGAACACCAGGAGCAGGGTGACGACCACGATGATCGCCCCCGCCCACGGCAGCCGGTCGCCTATGGCGTCCTTGGAGTCGACCAGGACAGCGGCGACTCCGGTGACGGACGTGTCGAACGGGGCGGTCGCGGCGCGCAGTTCGCCGACCACGCGCTGGGCGGTGTCGCCGACGCCCTCGCCCTCCGGGATCACCGTGAAGTACGCGTGAGCTGCGGCGCCGGTGCCCGACGTCACCGGTCCGTCCACCCGCACGATCCCGTCGAGGGCCGCGATCCGCTCGCGGTAGCCGGCGTACTCGGCAGGAGTGGCGCGGCCTTCTGCGAGGACGGTGATGCCGCCGCCCGGGCTGCCGGGGAAGCCGTCGCGCAGCTCGTCCTGGACCACCCGGGACTCGGCGGTGGCCGGGAGCTGCCGGTCGTCGACCGTGCCGAACTTGGCGCCGAGGAAGGGGAGTCCGAGCAGCACGAGACCCGCCGTGGTGACGACGGCGAAGACCGGCGCGCGTCGCATCACCAGCGTCGCCGTCCGCGCCCAGCCGACCCCCGGCTCCCTGGCCTCCGGCTCCCTCCCCTCCTGGTCCGCGCCTTCGGCGGTCCGGCCGTGGCGCTTGAAGAGGCGCCGCAGGTCGAGCGCGTTGACTCGCTCCCCGAGCAGCATCAGGGCGGCGGGCAGCAGAACCAGCGCGGCCGCCGCGGCGAGCAGCACCACCGCGATGCCCGCGTAGGCGAAGGAGCGCAGGAAGTACTGCGGGAAGACGAGCATCGCGGCGAGCGAGGCCGCCACGGTCAGGGCGGAGAAGAGCACCGTCCGCCCGGCCGTCCGCAGCGTGGTCCCGACGGCGGTCCGGGTGTCGGCCCCGCGGGCGAGCTCCTCGCGGAACCTGCGGACCACGAACAGGGCGTAGTCGATGGCGAGTCCGAGCCCGAGTGCCGTCGTCAGGTTCTGCGCGAAGACCGAGACGTCGGTGAGTTCGGTGAGACCGCGCAGCACCGCGTTCGTCCCCAGGATGGCCACGATGCCGATCCCCAGCGGCAGCAGCGCGGCCACGGCGCTGCCGAAGACCATGACGAGCAGGACGAGCGTCACCGGCAGGGCGATCAGCTCGGCGCGCAGCAGGTCCTCCTCGACGACCGTCTGCATCTCGTGCTGCACGGCCAACTGGCCGCCGACGGAGACCTCGACCGGTCCGTGCGTACCCCGGTAGTCGGGGGCGATCCGCTCCAGGATCTCGCCGGCCGCCTTCTCGTCCCCCTCGACCCGGGCGACGATCACCGCCTGCCGGCCGTCCTCGGAGCGCAGGGCCGGGGAAGCGGTCCCCCAGTAGGAGCCGATGCCGCCGACCCCCTCCTCGGCGTCGAGCCGCTCGGCGAGCCGCCGGGCCTCGGCGGCCACGGCGGGATCGTCGACCCCGTCCTCCCGGGCGTTCACGAGCAGGAGCAGATTGGGCTGCGAGGCGGGGAACTCCCGCTCCAGGACCTGTGTCGCGTACGTGGATTCGGCGTCCGGGTCCTCGAAGCCGCCGCTCCCCATCCGGTCGGCGACGCCGCTGCCCGCGAGCACGGAGAGCGCGGTGATCACGAGCGCGACCAGCAGGGACAGCCGTGGCCTGGCCGTCACGAACCGGGTCCACCCCCCGCCCGGCGCGGGCCCTGAATTCTTGACTTCGGCCATGACGCGGTGTCCCCTTCACCGTGACCCATGCGCTCGCTTCCCGGCAGGTCGCATGGGTCGCCCATTGCCATAGACTGGCAAACACGAGTCATCGCTCGCGTTTCACAAGAATGCGAGCGACTTCTCGTGTTTGTCAAACATGCCGAGAGAGCTGGGGACAGTCATGTCCGAGGAGACGCCCGAGAGTTCGGCCGAACAGAAGCCGCGCCGTCGGCAGGCCCGCGGCGAGCGCCGCATCGCGCAGCTGCTCCAGGCGGCCGCGAACGTCTTCTGCACGAACGGCTACACGGCCGCCAGCACCAACGCGATCGCCCGCGAGGCCAGCGTCTCCCCCGGCACGCTCTACCAGTACTTCCCCAACAAGGAGGCGATCGCCGTCGAGCTCGGCGGCCGCCTGCTGCACCAGATGCGCGAGATGCACGGACAGGCGTTCACCCCGGCCAACCTCGCCCTGCCGCTGCCCGAGCTCGTGGACGCGGTGCTCGACCCGATGATCGAGTTCAACTGCAAGAACCCGGTCTTCCTCGCCCTGATGCACGGCTCCGAGATCCCCGGCCGGATCGCCGAGGAGCACGACGCCCTGCACGCCTCGCTCCTGACCTCGGTCCAGAGCCTGTTCGACCACCACCTGCCGGACCACACCCCCGAGGACCGCACCCTCAAGGCCGAGATGACCTTCGCGGTCGTCAAGGGCGGTCTCACCCTGATCCTCGCCGCCGCCGAAGGGCCGGCACGGGACGCGGCGATCGCCGAACTGAAGGCGCTCCTCCTGAGCTACCTCTGCCCGCTCATCGGGAACGCGCCGACCGCCGCCGGCAGCGCGCTCACCACGACTCCGACCCCGTAACCGCCTTACGGACCCCCGCCCCGGGGGCGCCGCCCGCCTTCGCCCGGATCTTCATCGCGAGGATCGGGAGGACGAGGACGGACAGCATCCCCGCCCCCACGAGCGCCGCCGCCTCCCCGGCCGTCAGCGCCTCGTCGTCGAGCCCGATGGTGGTGATCGCGACGACGAGCGGCAGGGCCGTGGACTCGTAGAGCACCAGCGCGCTCCGGTCCCTGCGCACCAGGTCGCCAGGGGCGAGGAACCAGACGGGCCCGCCCCGCACCACCACGAACAGCAGCAGGAAGACCGGCAGCAGGAGCAGCGTCCGGCCGCCGTCGAGCAGCGAGTCCAGGTCGAACTCGATGCCCGTGACGACGAAGAAGACCGGCACCAGGAAGCCGAAGCCGACGGCCTCGACCTTCTCCAGGATCGCCGGCCCCGACTCGGGCGCGGCACCGGTCAGGACGAGCCGGGTGATCAGTCCGGCGGCGAACGCGCCGAGCAGCACGTCGAGACCGAGGGCCTGCGAGGCGCCCAGCATCAGCGCGAGCAGCAGGAACACGAAGCGGACGGCGAACTGGCCGCTGGTGTGCATGGTCCTGGCGATGATCCGGGAGAACCACGGCGGCCTCGGCCGCAGCGCCCAGAGGACGGCCCCCGCCGTCAGGACGGCGAAGATCGCGAGCAGCACCGTCGACTGGGCCGCGTTGCGCCCGCTCAGGAGCAGGGTCATCGCGATGATCGGACCGAACTCCCCGACCGCGCCGAAGGCCATCACCACCGTGCCGAACCGGCCGTGCAGATCTCCCGCGTCCCGCAGCACGGGCAGGACGGTGCCGAGCGCCGTGCTGGTCAGCGCCACCCCGATGAAGACGCCCTTGTGGAACCCGTCGCCCAGCAGCACCCCGGCGCCGAGTCCGAGGGCCAGGGCGACCAGCCACGCCCCCACCGAGCGCCTGAGGGTGTCGCCCCGGACCTTGCCGAACTCGATCTCGTACCCGGCGAGGAAGATCAGCATCGCGAGGCCGAGCTCCGAGAGGCCGTCGATCAGCGGGCCCGTGTGCGCCCAGCCGAGGACGTCGGGGCCGACGAGGATGCCGAGCAGGATCTCGAAGATGACGAGCGGGACGGGCAGTCGGCGCCCCACGGCGTAGGCCAGCAGCGGCGCCAGAACGGCGATCGACATGATCAGGATCAAGGTGGTCCCGGAATGCGACATGTCGGGTATCTACCATGGGCAACGGTCCTCACGGCCCACCGGTCCGGCGCGCGACTGGATTCATACCCCCTAGGGGTATAAACTGTGCTTCAGTACGACCCTGTACCAGCACGCCCTCGAAGAGGAGACCGTCATGACCGCCGAGACGACGACCGAACTCACCACCGTGTACCAGGTCAAGGGAATGACCTGCGGGCACTGCGAGGGCGCGGTCTCCAGCGAGATCTCCGAGATCGCCGGGGTCTCCTCCGTCAAGGCCGTGGCCTCCACCGGCCAGGTCACCGTCGTCTCCCAGGCCCCGCTCGACGAGGAGGCCGTCCGCGCCGCCGTCGACGAGGCCGGCTACGAACTCGTCGGCCAGGCCTGATCCACGAGGCCCGGACCACGCTCCCGGACCAGACTCCCGGCACACAAGGACAGGGCCGTACCGTACGCGGTACGGCCCTGCTCCCGTTCGGAACGGCACCCATGACATCGAGCACCGCGACATCGAGCACCGCGCCCACCGTCACGACCGAGCTCGTCATCGGCGGGATGACCTGCGCCTCCTGCGCGGCCCGCGTCGAGAAGAAGCTCAACCGGATGGACGGCGTCACGGCGACCGTCAACTACGCCACGGAGAAGGCGAAGATCGCGCATCCGGCGGGGACGGAGGTCGCCGACCTGATCGCGACGGTCATCAAGACCGGCTACACCGCCGAGGAGCCCGCGCCGCCGGCCCCGGAGCCATCGGAGGCGCCGCGCGAGGCCGACCCCGAGCTCGATTCGCTCCGCACGCGGCTGACCGTCTCGGCCGTACTCTCCGCACCGGTCATGCTGCTCGCCATGGTCCCGGCCTTCCAGTTCGACAACTGGCAGTGGCTCTCCCTCACCCTCACCGCGCCGGTCGTCGTCTGGGGCGGGCTGCCCTTCCACCGCGCCGCCTGGACCAACCTGCGGCACGGCGCGGCGACCATGGACACCCTCGTCTCGATCGGCACGCTGGCCGCCTTCGGCTGGTCGCTGTGGGCGCTGTTCCTCGGTGACGCGGGCATGCCCGGCATGCGGCACGGCTTCGACCTCACCGTCGGCCGCGCCGACGGCTCCTCCACCGTCTATCTGGAGGTCGCGGCCGGTGTCGTCACCTTCATCCTCCTCGGCCGCTACCTGGAGGCCCGCGCCAAACGGAAGGCGGGCTCCGCGCTGCGCGCGCTGATGGCGCTCGGCGCGAAGGACGTGGCCGTCCTGAGGGACGGTGCGGAGGTACGGATCCCGGTGGACGCGCTGCGGGTCGGCGAGCTCTTCGTCGTACGCCCTGGCGAGAAGATCGCCACCGACGGAACGGTCGCCGAGGGCGCCTCCGCCGTCGACGCGTCCCTGCTCACCGGCGAGTCCGTCCCGGTCGACGTGACCGACGGCGACCCGGTCACCGGCGGCTGCCTCAACACCTCGGGCCGGCTCGTCGTCCGGGCGACCCGGATCGGCGCGGACACCCAGCTGGCCCGGATGGCCGCGCTGGTCGAGGACGCCCAGAACGGCAAGGCCGAGGTGCAGCGCCTCGCCGACCGGATCTCCGCCGTGTTCGTCCCCGTGGTGCTCTACATCGCCCTCGGCACGCTGCTGACCTGGCTCTTCGTGGTCCAGGACACCACGGGCGCGTTCACCGCCGCCGTCGCCGTACTGATCATCGCCTGCCCCTGCGCCCTCGGCCTCGCGACCCCGACCGCGCTCATGGTCGGCACCGGCCGCGGCGCGCAGCTCGGCATCCTGATCAAGGGCCCGGAGGTCCTGGAGTCCACCCGGCGCGTCGACACGATCGTCCTCGACAAGACCGGGACGATCACGACCGGCCGGATGCGGCTCCGGAAGGTGTACGCGTACGAGGGTGTGGACGAGGCCGAGCTGCTGCGCCTCGTGGGCGCCCTGGAGCACGCCTCCGAGCACCCGGTCGCCCGGGCGGTCGCGGCGGGCGCCGCCGAGCGGCTCGGGCTGTCCGTGGACGAACTCCCCGTACCGACGTCCTTCGAGAACGTGCCCGGCCTCGGGGTGCGCGGCACGGTCGACGGCCACCACCTCCTGGTCGGCCGCGCGGCTCTCCTCGAGGCGGAGGGCGTCGAGGTCCCCGGTCTGCCGGAGCCGGGGGCCGTGCAGGTCGCCTGGGGCGGCCGGACGCGCGGGGCGCTGACGGTCGCCGACGCCGTGAAGGAGACCAGCGCGGAGGCGGTCGCCCGGCTGCGCGCCCTCGGGCTGAGGCCGGTCCTGCTGACCGGGGATGGACGGGCGGTCGCCGAGACGGTGGCCGCGGAGGTGGGCATCGACGCGGACCAGGTCTTCGCCGAGGTGCTGCCGCAGGAGAAGGCCGCCGTGGTGCGGCGCCTCCAGGCGGAGGGCCGGACGGTCGCGATGGTCGGGGACGGCGTGAACGACGCCGCCGCGCTGGCCACCGCCGACCTGGGTCTGGCCATGGGAACCGGCACGGACGCCGCGATCGAGGCGAGCGATCTGACGCTGGTCCGCGGCGACCTGCGGGTGGCCGCGGACGCCATCCGGCTCGCGCGCCGCACCCTGGCGACGATCAAGGGAAACCTGGGGTGGGCGTTCGGTTACAACTGCGCCGCCCTGCCGCTGGCCGCATTCGGATTGCTGAACCCCATGATCGCCGGTTTGGCCATGGCATTTTCGTCCGTATTTGTCGTGACAAACAGCCTGCGACTTCGGAGGTTCGCGTGAATTCACCTACACGTGACGCACAGGACCTTCACAAAGAGACCTAGATCACAGATATTTGGGGGTAACCATTCGGGCCGTTCGCGAGTCTAAGTGGGCGATGCCAAGAACGTCTTGGGGGACGTTCATGGGATGTCTTGGGGGACGTTCCAGGCAAGCGTTGGCCGGGGCACGTGCACCGGGGAGCTTTGAGCGGCCCTCCCGTACGTACCCCGGCAGACCGCGTAGACCCGCCTAGCTTCTGCTGAACCCGGCAGACGCCCGGCCCGGATCCCGTGGGGGGAATCCGCACCGGGGATATGGAAAGCGCCCCGCTCGCCGACCCGTGGGGGGATCGGCAGCGGGGCGCTTTTCGTTCAGCGTCTCGTGCGGCACCGCCGTGCGCGGCACCGCGTCGTGCGGAACCGCGCCGTCGTGCGGAACCGCGTCGAGCGGCACCGCCGTGTGCGGCGCCTGGCGACGAGGTGAGGCGTCAGCGGCCCTCGACCGGGACGAAGTCGCGCAGGACCTCGCCCGTGTAGATCTGGCGCGGGCGGCCGATGCGGGAGCCCGGCTCCTTGATCATCTCGTGCCACTGGGCGATCCAGCCCGGCAGACGGCCGAGCGCGAAGAGCACGGTGAACATCTCGGTCGGGAAGCCCATCGCGCGGTAGATGAGGCCCGTGTAGAAGTCCACGTTCGGGTAGAGGTTGCGCGAGACGAAGTAGTCGTCGGAGAGCGCGTGCTCCTCCAGCTTGAGCGCGATGTCCAGCAGCTCGTCGGACTTGCCGAGCGCGGAGAGCACGTCGTGCGCCGCGGCCTTGATGATCTTGGCGCGCGGGTCGAAGGACTTGTACACCCGGTGGCCGAAGCCCATCAGGCGGACACCGTCCTCCTTGTTCTTCACCTTGTTGATGAAGGAGTCGACGTTGCCACCGTTGGCCTGGATGCCCTCGAGCATCTCCAGGACCGACTGGTTGGCGCCACCGTGCAGGGGGCCCCACAGGGCCGAGATGCCGGCGGAGATCGACGCGAACATGTTCGCCTGGCTCGAACCCACCAGACGGACGGTGGACGTCGAACAGTTCTGCTCGTGGTCCGCGTGCAGGATCAGCAGCTTGTCCAGCGCCGAGACCACGACCGGGTCCAGCTCGTACTCCTGGGCCGGGACCGAGAAGGTCATGCGCAGGAAGTTCTCGACGTACCCGAGGTCGTTGCGCGGGTAGACGAAGGGGTGGCCGATCGACTTCTTGTACGCGTACGCCGCGATCGTCGGCAGCTTGGCGAGCAGCCGGATCGTGGAGAGGTGGCGCTGCTTCTCGTCGAACGGGTTGTGGCTGTCCTGGTAGAACGTGGACAGCGCGGAGACCACCGAGGAGAGCATCGCCATCGGGTGGGCGTCCCGGGGGAAGCCGTCGAAGAAGCGCTTGACGTCCTCGTGCAGCAGGGTGTGCTGGGTGATCTCGTTCTTGAAGGTCGCGAGCTCGTCGACCTTGGGAAGCTCACCGTTGATCAGCAGGTACGCCACCTCAAGGAAGGTGGAGCGCTCCGCCAGCTGCTCGATGGGGTAGCCGCGGTACCGCAGAATGCCCTGCTCGCCGTCGAGGTAGGTGATGGCGGATTTATAGGCGGCGGTGTTGCCGTATCCGCTGTCCAGGGTGACCAGACCGGTCTGGGCTCGGAGCTTCCCGATGTCGAAGCCCTTGTCGCCGACGGTGCTCTCGACCACCGGGTAGGTGTATTCACCGTCCGCGTACCGCAGTACTACAGAGTTGTCGCTCACGTCATCCCTCACCGACGTAGTGCCTCTTCTTCGAGGTGCCCTGACTGTCTCTACCATCCCCCATTTGGCTCAGGAGAGTGCACTCGGGGTCGACCATTGGGCCATTTGGCGGCACTCAGTGCCGCCAACCTGCTCATCTTGCCCCCTTCGCCCCGTTCGGGGAAGTCCGGGGTGGTCTTTCACACGGCTGCCGAGAGCCGGTGGGCCAGGGCGGTGAAGCGCCTGCCTGCGGAAACCGTACGTACGGCCTGGGCGATCGCCTTCCGCGAACCGACCAGCACGACCAGCTTCTTCGCCCGGGTGACCGCCGTGTAGAGCAGGTTCCGCTGGAGCATCATCCAGGCACTGTTGGTGACGGGGATCACGACGGCCGGGTACTCGCTGCCCTGGGAGCGGTGGATCGTGACGGCGTAGGCGTGGGCCAGCTCGTCCAGCTCGTCGAAGTCGTAGCCGACCTCCTCGTCCTCGTCGGTGCGCACGGTCAGCCGCTGCTCGACGGCGTCGAGCGAGGTCACCACCCCGACGGTGCCGTTGAAGACGCCGTTGGCGCCCTTCTCGTAGTTGTTGCGGATCTGCGTGACCTTGTCGCCCACGCGGAAGACCCGGCCACCGAACCGCTTCTCGGGGAGGTCGGGGCGGGCCGGGGTGATCGCCTGCTGAAGCAGCCCGTTGAGCGCGCCGGCGCCCGCGGGGCCGCGGTGCATGGGCGCGAGGACCTGGACGTCCCGGCGGGGGTCGAGTCCGAACTTGGCGGGAATCCGCCGCGCCGCGACCTCGACGGCGACCCGTGCGGCGTCCTCGGTCTCGTCCTCCGCGAAGAGGAAGAAGTCCGGCAGGCCGGTGGTGACGGGCGGCAGACCGGCGTTGATCCGGTGGGCGTTGGTGACGACCCCGGATTGCTGGGCCTGGCGGAAGATCCGGGTCAGCCGGACGGCCGGCACCGGGCTGCCGGGGGCCAGCAGATCCCCGAGCACCTCCCCCGCGCCGACCGAGGGCAACTGGTCCACGTCACCCACGAGGAGGAGGTGGGCACCGGGTGCCACGGCCTTCACGAGCTTGTTGGCGAGGAGCAGATCGAGCATGGACGCCTCGTCCACGACGACCAGATCGGCGTCGAGCGGGCGGTCCCGGTCGTAGGCGGCGTCCCCGCCCGGCTTGAGCTCCAGGAGCCGGTGGACGGTCGACGCCTCCGTGCCGGTCAGCTCGGCGAGGCGCTTTGCGGCGCGGCCGGTGGGGGCGGCGAGGACGACCTTGGCCCGCTTGGCCCGGGCCAGCTCCACGATCGAGCGGACGGTGAACGACTTGCCGCACCCCGGGCCGCCGGTGAGCACGGCGACCTTACGGGTCAGGGCGAGCCGCACCGCCTCCTCCTGCTCGGGTGCGAGGGAGGCCCCGGTGCGGTCGGCGAGCCAGGCGAGGGCCTTGTCCCAGGCGACGTCCTGGAAGGCCGCCATCCGGTCCTCGGCGGCGTGCAGCAGGCGCTTGGTCTGGGCGGCGAGGGAGAGCTCGGCGCGATGGAAGGGGATCAGGTAGACGGCCGTGACGGGCAGCCCCTCGGGCCCCGGCACCGACTCCCGTACGACCCCCTCCGGATCCTCCGCCAGCTCGGCGAGGCACTCGATGACCAGCCCCGTGTCGACCTGGAGCAGCTTCACGGCCTCGCGGATCAGCTGCTCCTCGGGCAGGAAGCAGTGCCCCTGGTCGGTGGACTGGGACAGGGCGTACTGCAGCCCCGCCTTGACCCGGTCCGGGCTGTCGTGCGGGATGCCGACGGCCTGGGCGATCTTGTCGGCGGTGAGGAAGCCGATGCCCCAGACGTCGGCGGCCAGCCGGTAGGGCTGGTTCCTCACGACGGAGATGGAGGCGTCCCCGTACTTCTTGTAGATCCGCACGGCGATGGAGGTGGAGACCCCGACGCCCTGGAGGAAGACCATCACCTCCTTGATGGCCTTCTGTTCCTCCCAGGCGGCGGTGATGTTCTTCGTCCGCTTGGGGCCGAGGCCCGGCACCTCGATCAGACGGGCCGGGGACGCCTCCAGGATGTCGAGGGTGTCCACGCCGAAGTGCTGGGTGATGCGGTCGGCGAAGACGGGGCCGATGCCCTTGATGAGCCCGGAGCCGAGGTAGCGGCGGATGCCCTGGACGGTGGCGGGCAGCACGGTCGTGTAGTTCTCGACGGTGAACTGCTTGCCGTACTGCGGGTGGGAGCCCCAACGCCCCTGCATCCGCAGCGACTCACCCGGCTGAGCCCCGAGCAGCGCCCCGACGACCGTGAGGAGATCGCCGCCGCCGCGCCCGGTGTCGACGCGCGCGACCGTGTACCCGCTCTCCTCGTTGGCGTACGTGATCCGCTCCAGCACCCCTTCGACGACCGCGTGACCCTGACCCTGACCCTGGTTGGACATGCCCCGACGGTAGCGAAGGGCTCGGACACCGGGTGGGCGCCTGTGGACGAGACCGTTCGTCAGGGCCGGGTGGCGGTGACCAACCACGCGGCGGTACGCAGAAGGACTCCGCGGGGGCGCTCGAACTCCCGCAGGGACCGCACCACTTCCGCGCGGGCACGTTCGGCCGAGTCGGGGCCGAGCGGGGCGAGGAAGTGGCGGGCGGGACCGGAGTCGAGGACGAAGGCGGCCGCGTCCTCGGCATCCCGGCCCCAGAGGCCGTCGGCCTCGCAGGGCACGACGGACACGGCCTCGAAACCCGCCGAGGTGAGGACGCGGCGGATCCGGCCGGGGTCGGCGAGCGAGAACATGCCGGGAGCGGGTTCGTCGCCGGAGGCTCCGGTGGCGGTTTCGGAGGCTCCGGCGGGGGCGGTCGGGGGGACGAGGTCGCCGAGCACTCCCAAGACGCGGACCCAGTCCGTACGGGAGGGGTCGGCCATGCAGGTGAAGGCGATCCGGCCGCCCGGACGCAAGGCGGAGCCGACGTTGGCGAAGGCGGCGGACGGGTCCTGGAAGAACATGACGCCGAAGCGGCTGACGGCCACGTCGAAGGCGGCGGCCGGCAGCGGGTGCACCTGGGCGTCGCCGCACCGGAAGTCGACGCCGGCCGGCCCCTCCTCCGCGGCGAGTTCCCTCGCGCGGGCGAGCATGGGCTCCGAGAGGTCGAGGCCCAGGACGGCGCCCCGGTGGGCCGCCCGCGCCGCGAGCCGGGTCGTCTGTCCGGTGCCGCAGCCGATGTCGAGCACCCTGTCCTCCGGGCGGATGGCCGCCGCGTCCAGCAGGGGCGCGTCGAAGCCCTCGTTCACGGCGTTCCAGCGGTCGTGGTGGTCGCTCCAGTGGCGGCCTTCGTAGCCGTTCCAGGCCTCGGACTGAGCAGTGTTGACGAGCGGGCGCATCGAGCGTCTCCTGGTGCGACAGAGCTAGTATGGGCATCCGCCCATCAAAGTATGGGCGGATGCCCATACTCGCAACCCCTGTCCCTGGAGGAGCAGTTGTCCCCACGTGGAGTCGCCACGCCCAACGTCCGGGAGAGGCTCTTCGAGGCCGCCGAGGTGGTCCTGGAGCGGGAGGGCCCTGCGGGGCTCACGAACCGGTCCGTCACGGAGCAGGCCGGCTGCGCTAAGGGCCTGCTCTACAACCACTTCACCGATCTGGACGACTTTGTCGCGCAGCTCGTCCTGGACCGGTTCCGGCGCGTGGCGGAGGAGGTGGCCCCGCTTCCCGGACGCGCGGGCGAGGGCGCGGTGCTGGAGAACCTGACGGAGGCGGCGCTCGCCCTGCTGGGCTCGCACGGTGCGGTGATCGCGGCGGTCGCCCTGTCGCGCCGTGGTGTCACCGAGCGGGTCGAGGAGGCGTGGGCGGGCGGGGCCCCGGGGCCGGCGGCGGTGGAGAACGCCCTCGCCGCCTATCTGGAGGAGGAACAGCGGCGCGGCCGGGTCGGGCCCGCCGTGGACTGCCCGATGCTCGCGCTGGCGGTCACCGGCACCGTGCACCATCTGCTGATGACGGGCGGCGCCCGCCCGGGCGACGACCGGGAGCTGGTGCGGCGCCTGGTCGTCGCGCTGGCGGGCGGGGCGACCGCCGCCGGGTCCTGAGGCCGCGCCGGCTCGACACCCGGGCGGCCGGGGCCGCGGCTGGGGCCCCGGGCAGACCAGGACCCCAGGCGGGGCGGGCCTGGACCCGGGCGGGCGGCGCCCCAGGCGGCCGGGGCCGCGGGCGGGCACTGGACCCCGGGCGGGCCGGGGCGGCCGCACATCCGCCCCGGACCGCCCGCCCTGACCGGGGCGGTCTACGTCGCGTGGCGGAGGTATCTCGCCAGCGTCTCCGCCAGGACTTCCGCGCCGTCCCGCGCCCACAGTGACTCGTTGAAGAGTTCCACCTCGATCGGGCCCCCGTACCCCGCCTCCTCCACCCGCTCGCGCCACGACCGCAGGTCGATCGCGCCGTCGCCCAGTTGACCTCGGCCGTTGAGGACGCCGGCCGGCAAGGGCGTGGTCCAGTCCGCCAGTTGGAAGGCGTGGATGCGGCCCGAGGCGCCCGCGCGGGCGACCGCTGCCGGGGCCCGGTCGTCCCACCAGATGTGGTACGTGTCGACCACCACGCCCACCTGCGAGGACGGGAACCGCTCGGCGATCGCCAGGGCCTGGTCCAGGGTGGAGATCGCGCAGCGGTCCGAGGCGTACATCGGGTGGAGGGGTTCGATCGCCAGGCGGACGCCCCGGTCGCCCGCGTACGGAGCGAGTTCGGCGATCGCGTCCGTGATCCGGGCACGGGCCGCCGCCAGGTCACGGCTGCCCGGGGCGAGGCCGCCCGAGACCAGCACCAGGGTGTCCGTGCCCAGGGTGGCCGCCTCGTCGATCGCGGCGCGGTTGCCGTCCAGGGAGTCCGCCGTCGTGAAGAAGCCGCCCCGGCACAGCGACGTGACCGTCAGGCCCGCGTCGCGTACCAGCTTGGCCGCCGCCTCCAGGCCGTACTCCGCGACCGGCTCCCGCCACAGGCCCACGCCCGGCACCGAGAGCCGCACGCACTGCTCGACCAGCTCGGGCAGCGACAGCTGCCTCACCGTCATCTGGTTGATGCTGAACCGCGAGAGAAGGCTCACCGGGGGACTCCGTACACCGTCAGCAGGGACCTCATCCGGGACTCCGCCAGCTCCGGATCGGGGAACAGGCCGAGCCCGTCCGCCAGTTCGTACGCCCGCGCCAGATGCGGCAGCGAGCGGGCGGACTGCAGACCGCCCACCATCGTGAAGTGGTCCTGGTGGCCGCCCAGCCAGGCCAGGAACACGACCCCCGTCTTGTAGAAGCGGGTCGGCGCCTGGAAGAGGTGGCGCGAGAGCTCCACCGTGGGGTCGAGCAGCTCACGGAAGCCCTGCGTGTCGCCCGTGTCCAGGATCCTCACCGCCTCCGCCGCCAGCGGCCCCAGCGGGTCGAAGATGCCGAGCAGGGCATGGCTGAACCCCTGCTCGTCCCCCGCGATCAGCTCCGGGTAGTGGAAGTCGTCGCCCGTGTAGCAGCGCACCCCCTCCGGGAGGCGGCGGCGCAGGTCGATCTCGCGCTGGGCGTCCAGGAGCGAGACCTTGATGCCGTCGACCTTGTCCGGGTGCGCCGCGACGACCTCAAGGAACGTCTCGGTCGCCGTGTCGAGGTCGGCCGAGCCCCAGTACCCGTCGAGTGCCGGGTCGAACATCGGCCCGAGCCAGTGCAGGATCACCGGCTCGCTCGCCTGGCGGAGGAGGTGGCCGTATGTGTCGAGGTAGTCGTCCGGGCCCTCGGCCGCCCCCGCGAGGGCGCGCGAGGCCATGAGGATCGCCTGGGAGCCGGTCTCCTCGACCAGCGCCAGCTGCTCCTCGTACGCCTTGCGGACCGACACGAGATCGGCGGCACCCGCGAGTTGGTCCGTTCCCACACCGCACGCGATGCGGCCCCCCACCGCCTTCGCCTCCGCCGCCGACCGGCGGATCAGCTCCGCCGCGCCCGCCCAGTCGAGGCCCATCCCGCGCTGCGCGGTGTCCATCGCCTCCGCGACGCCGAGGCCCTGCGCCCAGAGGTGGCGGCGGAAGGCGAGGGTCGCGTCCCAGTCGAGGGCCGCGGGTCCGTCGGGCGTCGTGTCGGCGTAGGGGTCGGCGACGACATGGGCGGCCGAGAAGACCGTACGGGAGGTCGGCGCGCCGCCCGCGGGGGCCGGAGTGCGGGCCGGGCGCGGACTGTACTCCCGTACCCCGCCGACGCCGTCGGGAAGGCGGATCACAGGGTCACCTCCGGGACCTCGAGGCGCCGGCCCTCGGCCGAGGACCGCAGCCCCAGCTCGGCGAGCTGCACGCCGCGCGCGCCCGCCAGCAGGTCCCACTGGTACGGCTCGTCCAGGACGACGTGCCTCAGGAAGAGCTCCCACTGGGCCTTGAAACCGTTGTCGAACGTGGCGTTGTCCGGGACCTCCTGCCACTGCTCGCGGAAGGGCTCGGTCGCCGGGATGTCCGGGTTCCAGACCGGCTTGGGCGTGGCCGAGCGGTGCTGGACGCGGCAGTTGCGCAGGCCGGCGACGGCGGAGCCGTGGGTGCCGTCGACCTGGAACTCGACGAGTTCGTCGCGGTTGACGCGGACCGTCCACGAGGAGTTGATCTGGGCGACCGCGCCGCCCTCCAGCTGGAAGATGCCGTACGCGGCGTCGTCGGCGGTCGCGGCGTACGGCTTCCCGTGCTCGTCCCAGCGCTCGGGGACGTGCGTGGCGACGTGCGCGGTGACGCCGGTGACCCGGCCGAACAGCTCGTGGAGTACGTACTCCCAGTGCGGGAACATGTCGACGACGATGCCGCCGCCGTCCTCGGCGCGGTAGTTCCAGCTGGGGCGCTGGGCGTCCTGCCAGTCGCCCTCGAAGACCCAGTAGCCGAACTCCCCGCGTACGGAGAGGATCCGGCCGAAGAAGCCGCCGTCGATGAGGCGCTTCAGCTTGAGCAGGCCGGGCAGGAAGATCTTGTCCTGGACGACACCGTGCTTGACGCCCTTCTCGGTCGCGAGCCGGGCGAGTTCCAGGGCGCCGGCGAGGTCTCCCGCCGTCGGCTTCTCGGTGTAGACGTGCTTCCCGGCGGCGACGGCCTTGCGGATCGCCTCGACGCGCGCGGAGGTGACCTGGGCGTCGAAGTAGATCTCCACCGTCTCGTCCGCGAGGACGGCGTCGAGGTCGGTGGACCACTCGGTGAGCCCGTGGCGCTCGGCCAGCGCGCGCAGGGCGTGCTCGCGGCGGCCGACGAGGACGGGCTCGGGCCAGAGGGTCTCGCCGTTGCCGAGGTCGAGTCCGCCCTGCTCGCGCAACGCGAGGATCGAGCGGACGAGGTGCTGGCGGTAGCCCATGCGCCCGGTGACGCCGTTCATGGCGATACGGACAGTCCTGCGTGTCACGAAGGTGCCTCCATCACGTACGTACTCCCAAACAGAAAGCGCTTTCTACGAACGGAGACGCTAGCCTGCCGACAACACACCGGACAAGGGGTCCGCCCCCCTCTCCGCGGTGCCGCAGGCTCGTTCGCCCGACTCTCTCCCTCCGGAGGTACGCGATGACCGTCACGCTGGCGGATGTGGCCGCGCGTGCCCAGGTCTCCCCCGCCACCGTCTCCCGCGTCCTGAACGGCAATTACCCGGTCGCCGCGTCGACCCGGGAGCGGGTGCTGCGGGCGGTGGACGAGCTGGACTACGTACTGAACGGGCCCGCGAGCTCGCTCGCCGCCGCGACGTCCGACCTGATCGGCATCCTCGTCAACGACATCGCCGACCCCTTCTTCGGGATCATGGCGGGCGCGGCGCAGGGGGCGATCGGGGAAGGGGCGCCGGGGCGGGCGGGCGGCGAGAAGCTGGCCGTCGTCTGCAACACGGGCGGCTCGCCCGAGCGCGAGCTCACGTACCTCACGCTGCTCCAGCGGCAGCGCGCCGCCGCCGTCATCATGACCGGCGGGTCCCTGGAGGACCCGGACCACATGGCGGCCGTGTCGGCGAAGCTCGCGAAGCTGACGGACGCGGGGACGCGGATCGTGCTGTGCGGGCGGCCGCCGGTGGAGGGGGACGCGAGCATGGCGGCGCTCACGTTCGACAACCGGGCGGGGGCGCGGCGGCTCGCCGAGCACCTGCTCTCGCTGGGGCACCGGCGGATCGGCTACGTGGCGGGGCCGGCGGATCGGACGACGACCCGGCACCGGCTGGAGGGCCACCGGGAGGCGCTGGCGGCGGCGGGTCTGCCGGAGGGGCCGACGGTGCACGGCCGGTACGACCGGCGGTCCGGCTACGACGCGACGCTCGAACTCCTGCGCAGGGAGCCGTCGCTGACGGCGATCGTGGCGGCGAACGACACGGTGGCGCTGGGCGCGTGCGCGGCGCTGCGGGACCGGGGGCTGCGGATTCCGGAGGACGTGTCGGTGGCGGGCTTCGACGACCTGCCGTTCTCGATAGACGTGGTCCCGGCGCTGACGACGGTACGGCTCCCGCTCCACGACGCGGGCGCCCGCGCGGGCCGCCTCGCGGTGGCCACGGAGGAACCCCCGCCGGGCGGGGTGACGACGATCCCGGCGGAGCTGTTGGTACGAGACTCCACGGCCCGCCCCCGCGCCTGACGGCCCGCCCGGAAACCACCGCCGCCGGGCGGGTGGCACGCGGGCGCTGCGGACCGGCGCCCGCTCCCGGCGGGCGGGGGCTCGCGGGCGGGGCGGACCCCGGCGCGGCGCGCCCTCGCGGGCGGGCATGTGACGGAAGCCGCCTCGCGCGCGTGATGGGCGTCCTCGCGGGCCACGGGCCTGAACCGGGCCCGCGCCGGCCGCCCACAGCCGCCCCGGCCGAGGCAGCCGCAGCCCTGGCCGAGGCGCGGAGTGCCCGGCCGAGGGCGACCGGCCAACGGCCAACGGCCAACGACCAAGGCCCCCCGACCCAAACCACGGGGCGACGGACCCAGCCGAGGGACACCAACCCGGAGCCGGGCCCCGCGCCGCCGATCGCCAGCCGCCCGGCACGGCCGACGGCGGCCGCGGCGCTGGCCGGGGCGCGTGCCCGGTCCGGGCGACCGGCCGACGGCCGGGGCTCCCGGGGCGAGCCGGGGGCTCCGGCCTCAGACGGGGGCCGGCAACCAGCGGCGGGGCTCCGGCCCGGGGCCCGGATCCGTGTGCCCCGCTACACCGTCGCCGTGGCCAGGCCCGTCATGTTCAGGATCGCGTCGACCGTCTCCTCCACCGACAGCTCCGCGTTGTCGAGCCAGATGCCGTCGGCCGACAGTTCCTCCCGCATCGCCGCGTCCAGTGGGGCCCAGTTCGTCGTCAGGCGCTTGTCGCGGGCGTTGTTGCGTTCCCAGGCCTTCGTCGGGCCCGGCGCGAGGAAGACCGTGTGGAAGGGGCGTGCCTTCAGGGTCGCGCGGTAGAAGTCGAGGTGGCTGCGGCGAACCACCACGTCGTCGACGACCGGCAGGAAGCCGGCCGCCGCGAAGCTGTCCGCCAGCAGGCACGCGTTGCGGGCGCGCAGGAGGATCTGGCGGTCGGCCTCCGGATCGTGGTCCATCGTCGGCCACCGGCCGCCGCAGACGATCAGCTCCTGGAGCTCGTCCACCTCGATGTGCGCGGCACTCGCGAACCGGGCCGCCAGTGCGGCCGCGACCGTCGACTTGCCGCTGCCGGGAATGCCGCTCAACAGCACGGCCGCGGGGGCGGGTTCACGGTCGACCGGGACCAGGTCGAAGGACATCCGGGGCTCCTCTCGATCAAGGAATCAGCTTACGACCGACCCCCACGCCGCCCACCGCGGCAGCCGGTCCGGCACACCCGACCCCCGGCCGCCCACCGCAGCAGCCGGGCCGTCACACCCTGACCTCCGCCCGTCCGGCCGGCTCCGGGGCGGCCGCCGGCCCTCCGCCGCGTGACAGCGACGTCAGCGCCACTCCGCCGACGAGCAGCGCCGCCGCGCACCAGCGCAGGGGGCTGATGCCCTCGCCGAGGAAGAGCGCCGCCGAGGACATCCCGAAGACCGGGACCAGGAGCGAGAACGGGGCCACCGAGGAGGCCGGATAGCGGCGCAGGAGCCAGCCCCAGGCGCCGAATCCGAAGATCGTGACGACCCAGGCGACGTAGACGATGACGCCCACGCCCGCCCAGCCGAGCCCCCGCAGCGCCGCGAGATCCCGCTCCGGGCCCTCCAGGAGGAGGGAGAGGACCAGCAGCGGCAGGATCGGCACGACGCTGACCCAGACCATGAAGTTGAGGGCGTCCGGCGGGGACGCCTTGCGGGTCAGGACGTTGGAGACGCCCCAGCAGGCCGCCGCCGCGATACAAAGCGCGAAGCCCACCAGCGGGCCGCTCGCGCCCTCGTCGACCGCCGCCACTCCGATGCCCGCGAGCGCGACCGCCATGCCCGCGATCTTCACCTTCCCCGGCCGTTCGCCGAGCGCGAGGACGGCGAACAAGGCCGTGAAGACCGCCTGGATCTGGAGGATCAGCGAGGAGAGCCCGGCGGGCGCGCCGAGGTCCATCCCCGTGAAGAGCAGGCCGAACTTGGCCACTCCCAGGGCCAGCCCCACCCCCACGATCCATTTCCAGGCGACCTTGGGCGGGCCGACCAGGAACACGGCGGGGAGCGCGGCGGCCAGGAAGCGGAGGACGGAGAAGAGCAGCGGCGGAAAGTGGTCGAGACCGATCTCGATGACGACGAAGTTGACTCCCCAGACGGCGGCGACGAGCGCGGCCAGGGCGACATGGGCAGGGCGCATGGGAGAGAGCGTCACGCATGACGACCGTGTAGCACCAGCACTAATTTCTTCATGATTGGATGAAGCAACGCTTCATCCAGGCCTGTCCACGCCCCGAGGAGCCCGCCCATGCTCGATCTCGGACGCCTGCGCGCCCTCCACGCCGTCGCCGTACACGGTTCGGTGGGCGCCGCGGCCGCCGCCCTCGGCTTCAGCCCGTCGGCCGTCTCCCAGCAGATCGCCAAGCTGGAGCGCGAGACCCGTACGACCCTCCTCGAACGCCGGGGCCGCGGGGTGCGGCTCACCGACGATGCCCACCAACTGGTCGCCACCGCAGAGCAGTTGCTGGCGCTCGTCGAGGAGGCGGAGGTGCGGCTCGAAGAGCGGCGCGGGCTGCCCTCCGGGCGCCTGTCGATCGGTTGCTTCGCGAGCGCCGCGCGGGGCCTGATGCCCCGGGTCCTCGCCGAACTGGGGACCCGCCACCCCGCCCTGGACGCCCGCCTCACGGAGGTGGACCCGCACATCTCGATCGAGCTCGTCGTGCGCGGCGTGATCGACCTCGCCGTGGCCCACGACTGGGACATCGCGCCGATGCCGACCCCGCCCGGGGTGGAGCAGGCGGTGATCGGCGACGACCTGTGCGACGTACTCGTACCGCGCGACCATCCGATGGCGACGCGCGCGTCGATACGGCGGGAGGAGCTGGCGGACGAGCGGTGGATCACGCAG
This sequence comes from Streptomyces sp. NPDC012508, assembly GCF_042902595.1. NCBI lineage: Bacteria > Bacillati > Actinomycetota > Actinomycetes > Kitasatosporales > Streptomycetaceae > Streptomyces > Streptomyces sp. NPDC012508. The sequence continues at coordinate 265,711 of NZ_JBIBEO010000005.1, read as the reverse complement.
CCGCCCGGGAGCGTCTGCCACGACTGGCTGATGCAGACCCTGCGGGCCACCGGCTACGAACCGCGCATCGTCCACCAGGCGGAGGAGAACCACACGCAGGTCGCCCTGGTCGCGGCGGGCCTCGGGATCGCACTGGTGCCGCGCCTCGGCCGCGGGGCGCTGCCGCCCGGGGTGACTCCGGTACGGCTTGACCCGATGCCGACGCGGCGGCTGCACGCGCTCTGGCGCACCGGAGCGGCCCGCCGGCCCGCGATCACCGAGACCGTCCGCACGCTCCAGGAACTCTGGCCCGAGGTCTCCGCCACCTGACCCATACGCGCATCCCGAACGGATACCCGCGCGGATCCTTGCGCGGATCCTTGCGCGGATCCTTGACCTGGCAGTTACTTTCGGGCTATCCGTTGCACCTTGGAAGTTTCCTTCACCCGCTTCCGTCAACCCGCACGGCCGGAAGGAGCATCAGTGCACCACCGCGCCCCCTCCCGACGCACCCTCCTCACCGTCACCGCCGCCGCCGCGGCCGCCGCCGTCACCGGCGCCACCACCCCCGTCGCCCACGCCCAGCCGGACACCAGCCTCAAGAGCCTCCAGCGGCTCATCTCCCGTATGTCGCTGGAGGAGAAGGTCGGCCAGCTCTTCGTGATGCGGGTGTACGGCCACTCCGCCACCGCGCCCGACCAGGCCGACATCGACGCCAACCTCAAGGAGATCGGCGTCCGCACGGCCGCCGAACTCGTCGAGAAGTACCACGTCGGCGGCGTCATCTACTTCTCCTGGGCGCACAACACCCGCGACCCGCACCAGATCGCCGAGCTCTCCAACGGCATCCAGCGGGCCGCCCTCGCCCAGCCCACCCCCGTCCCCGCCCTCATCTCCACCGACCAGGAGCACGGCATCGTCTGCCGGGTCGGTGAGCCGGCCACCCTGCTCCCGGGGGCGATGGCGCTCGGCGCCGGCGGCTCCCGCTCCGACGCCCGCGACGCCGCCCGGATCGCGGGCGCCGAGCTGGCCGCCCTCGGCATCCGGCAGAACTACGCGCCGGTCGCCGACGTCAACGTCAACCCCGCCAACCCCGTCATCGGCGTCCGGTCCTTCGGCTCCGACCCGCAGGCCGTCGCCGGCCTGGTGTCGGCCCAGGTCAGGGGGTACCAGCAGGCCGGTGTCGCGGCGACCTCCAAGCACTTCCCCGGCCACGGCGACACCGCCACCGACAGCCACTACGGCCTGCCGACCATCACCCACACCCGTGCGCAGTGGGCCGAGCTCGACGCCCCGCCGTTCCGGGCCGCCATCGCCGCCGGCATCGACTCGATCATGACCGCGCACATCGTCGTCCCCGCGCTCGACCCGAGCGAGGACCCGGCGACCCTCTCCCATCCGATCCTGACCGGCATCCTGCGCGAGCAACTCGGCTACGACGGCGTGGTGGTGACGGACTCCCTCGGCATGGAGGGTGTACGGACGAAGTACGGCGACGACCGTGTGCCCGTTCTCGCGCTCAAGGCGGGCGTCGACCAGCTGCTCAACCCGCCGAAGCTCGACCTCGCCTGGAACGCGGTCCTCCAGGCCGTCAAGGACGGCGAACTGACCGAGGCGCGGCTCGACGAATCGATCCTGCGGATCCTGCGCCTCAAGGCCAAGCTGGGGCTGTTCCACCGGCCTTACGTCACCGGCCGCGGTGTGAACCGTGCGGTCGGCACCGCCGCCCACCTGGCCCGCGCCGACCGGATCGCCGAGCAGACCACCACTCTGCTCGTCAACGAGGGCGGATTCCTGCCGATCAGCCGCCTCAGCCACGGCGACGTGCTGGTCGTCGGTGCCGATCCCGCCTCGCCGTCCGGCACCACAGGCCCCCCGACCACCACCCTGGCCGCCGCCCTCACCGAACTCGGCTTCACCGCCACCGCCCTGTCCACCGGGATCACCCCGACGGCGGCGAAGATCGAGGAGGCGGTGGCGGCCGCGGCCGGCAAGGACGTGGTCGTCGTCGGCACCTACAACGTCTCGGCGACCAGTCCGCAACGCACCCTCGTCGACCGGCTCGTGGCGACCGGGGTGCCCGTCGTGACGATCGCGATCCGCAACCCGTACGACGTCGCCTGGATCACCGGGCAGCGGGCCACCCTCGCCGCCTACTCCTGGACCGACGTCGAACTGCGGGCCGCGGTCCGGGTCCTCGCGGGCCACGCCCGGCCGCACGGCCGTCTGCCCGTCCCCGTACAGCGGGCGGACGATCCGAAGCGCGTGCTGTACCCGGTCGGCCACGGCCTGTCGTACGCGTAACGTAACTCGCGGCGCAGACCCCCCGTTCTCCCTGGCGTGCGCCCGCCCCGGCGGGCCACCCTGGACTCGGAGATCGGGGGGTCTTTCATGCGCGCTCCCAGGAGCGGGGCGGGGCTGTCCGTGGCGTGCGCGGCTCTGCTGTCCATGGCGTGCGCGGGTCTGCTGCCGGCGCTGACCGGCTGTCAGCGGGCTGCGGACAGCCGGCCGCCCCGGCCCGTCACGTACACGAGCTCGCCCGACGACCACGGGGCGATGTTCCTCGGGCCCGGGGACTGTTCCACGCGCGGGGCGGTGTTCCGTGAGGTTCCGTGCACGAGCGAGAAGGCCGTCGCGCGGGTGACGACCCGGTACCAGGGCGCCGCCTCGGGCGGTCCGACGTGCCCGGCGACCACGGACTTCGTCCTGCACGTCTCGGAGAGCCGGCCCGCGGCGGACGAGAACGGGGACGGGTCCGTGCCGCGCGGGTACGCCTGTATGCGCAATCTGGAAGCGCCCCATCCGGGCGACCCCGGGGAGGGCGGCGGGCCGCACACGATCGTCGGGGACTGCGTGTCGTCCTCGGGCGAGGGCCGGGTGAAGGAGACCGCCTGCGACGGATCGGGGGCCGGTGCGCCCGCGTTCCGGGTCGCGTCGGCGGTCACGAGCCGCGACCGCTGCCCGCCCACGACGGCACTGTTCGTGACACTGGGCGGCGAGCGCCCGGTGGGCTGCGCCCGACGGCTGTGAAGGGCGGCGGGTGCGGGTGGGCGCGCCCGACGGCCGGGGAGAGCGGTCGGCGCGCCCGACGGCTGTGAAGGGCGGTGGGCGCCCGGCGGCTGCGCAGGAGGGCGCGCCCGACGGCTGTGACGAGCGGTCGGCGCACCGGCGGCCGTGACGAGCCGTCGGCGCCCGACCGCCGTGAAGAAAGTGGGACGCGCCCGGCGGTCGTGGGGCCGCCGGGCGCGTCACGCGTCGTTACGGGCGTACGCCGCGCTCCCGGTTCAGTTCGTCGTCCGCCGGCTTGTCGAGGCGGGCGTCGAAGCGGGCCAGGGGCTGCGCGGCCGACGCCGTCGGGGCGTCCACCCCGGCCCAGGCGAGGATGCGGGCCGTGGCCTTGGCGCGCTCGTCCTCGACGAGACCGGCGACCTGGGCGCCGTGGTTGGCTCCGGGGGCCGTGAAGACGTAGCTGTCACGGGCGCCCTTGCCGACGCGGAACGGCTCCGCTCCCCACGGGTCGTTGCCGCCGTACACGAACAGCATCCGGTTGGCGTTCTTGCGGACCCAGTCGTCCACGTCCCGCATCGCCGCCGGCTTGAAGGTCGTCGGGATCTCACTCGGCACGAAGTTCCGCGCCGGCTGGTAGCCGTAGCGGGTCAGGCCCTTCAGGTGCGGCAGCTTGATGCTGGGCGAGCCGAGCTCGGTGGCCGCCTGGTAGTAGTACGGCGTGTACGGGTCGAGGCCCTGGTCGGTGTAGAAGGACCAGCCGGAGTACGCGTCGATCGTCTCGTAGACCTGGTCGTCCGTCGCGGTCTTCGCGTCCGGGACCGAACCGCAGACGTCCTCGCCGTAGTACTGCCAGAAGCCCCAGACGAAGTCGAGGACGACGGCCTCGTACGCCTTGTCCAGCGTGCCGACGGTGTTGAAGGTGGCGCCCTCGGACTCGGCCCACTCCTTGTACTTCTTCTGCAGCGGGGCGCGGCGGACGAGCGCCTCGCGCTGCATCGCGTTGAGCCGGTCGCGGCACTCCTTGGTCCCGACGTTCTCGAAGAACCGGTCGTACGCCGAGTCCTCCTTGTTGTTGACGTCGTTCGGCGCCACGTACGCGACGACGCCGTCCATGTCGCGCGGGTAGAAGCGCTCGTAGTACGTGGCCGTCATGCCGCCCTTGGAGGCGCCGGTGGAGAGCCACTTCTGCCCGTAGATCTTCTTCAGGGCGGTGAAGATGTGGTGCTGGTCGCTCGCGGCCTGCCAGATGTCGAGCTTCGACCAGTCGGCGGGCTGCGGCCGGGACGGCGTGAAGAACCGGTACTCCATGGAGACCTGGTTGCCGTCGATGATCCGGGTGGGCTCGCGGCGGCTGGGGGTGGTGCTCAGCCCGTAGCCGCTGGTGTGAAAGACGGTGGGACGGTCCGTGTCCTTGTGGAGGACGGAGATCCGCTGCTTGAACGTGCCCTTCCACGGCCGGCGATGGTCGATCGGCTGGGTGTAGTCGAGGACGAAGAAGCGGTAGCCGGCGTACGGCTTCTCCTCGATGAGGCTCATCCCGGGGATCGCCAGGATGCGGTCCTTGATGTCCGTACCGACGGCGCTGTCCGCGGCGGCGGTCGGGCTGCCGGTGGCCGGCTCGGCGGCGGTAGCCGCACCACTCGCCCCGACGGTGCCTATGAGCACCGTGAGCGACGTCAGCCAGATCAGCGACTTGCGCATTCACCCTCCCCTTGATTCACAACGGTGTCGCGAACCTAGCGGGGGCAACGTGCGTGCCGCCAGACCCAGTTGGCCCTTACCTTCGCAACGGCACAGGTTTCGTCTCGGGTTTCGTCACGGGTTTCGTCACGGGTCGCGGCCCGGGCCTCAGCAGAGGACCCAGCCCGTCGAGCCGCTCCGTCCGGCGACGGTGCCGGTGGCGCGGACACAGCGGTTCAGGGCGTGGACGGTGACCGGCCCGGCCTGGCGGGTGAACCGGCCGCTGTCGACGACGGGCCGCCCGCCACGTGCCTGGAGGGAGACGGACATCGCGCGGCGCTCGCCGGGGTGCTTGGCGACGGCGAGGGCGCAGACGTACTGCCGGCTCCGGTAGAGACGCAGCTCTCCGGTGGCGAAGGTGACGGTCTTGGTGGCTCTGCCGCTGCAGACCGAGGCGGCCTCGGCGTGCGCGACGCCCGGCCCGGCCAGGGTGAGGGCGCCGGCGGTGAGCAGCACCGCCAGGAGATACCCGAGCAGCCGATTGCCGCGCCCCGCCTCCGTCACACTGATCCCATCGAACATCTGGAGCCCCTCCCGACGTCATGCCGTACATGCGTACGACGCATGGGAGCCCTGCACGGTTGCCTTACTCGAAGGAGGTGACGACCAGCAGCAGGAAGACGGACTCGGCGCCGACCAGGGTCCAGAAGGCGGCCTTGCGGGAGGTGGCGGGCTCGGCGGGCCCGTCCGGGGTGCAGAGGGCGTGGATCCAGGCGACCGCGGTGATCGCGAAGGTGACGAGGTAGAACCAGCCAGGAGTGGAGCCGCAGGGGCTGCCGTAGGCGACGCAGCGGCCGGCGTTCTCCGTGCTCAGGGCGAGGAGTCCGGCGACGACCGTGGCGGGCACCAGCAGGAGCCCGGCCCACAGCGCGCGGGTGCGCAGGCGGCGGGCGGCGGTCGGGGCCTTGGGCGGGACGACGGGGGTGACCCAGCCGGGGTGCTCGTTGAACATGGGCCGATCCAACCCCGCGCGGGGCGGGCGGCGGGAGACGCGATGGTACTCATCCCGCCCGGCTCCCGTACTCAGTCGGGAGCCGCGGGTCCCGGCCACGAGCCGGAACCGATCACCCGCCGTCCCGCCTCGCAGTCAGGAGCCGGGACTCCCGGCCGAGAGCCGGAACCGATCACCCCGCCGTCCCCCCTCACACCGCCGTCGCCGGCTCCTCCTCGCCGATGAAGGCGCGCCAGAGCTGCGCGTACCGGCCGCCCCGTGCGAGCAGTTCGTCGTGCGTGCCGTCCTCCGCGACGCGGCCGTCGGCCATGAGGATCACGCGGTCCGCGCGGGCCGCCGTCGTCAGACGGTGGGCGACGACCAGGGTGGTGCGGCGGCCGGCCAGGCGGTCGGTGGCCTGGTTGACCTGCGCCTCGGTGGCCAGGTCGAGCGCGGCCGTCGCCTCGTCGAGGAGCAGGATGTCCGGGTCGACGAGCTCGGCGCGGGCCAGGGCGATCAGCTGGCGCTGCCCGGCGGAGAGGTTGCGGCCGCGTTCGGCGACCTCGTGGAGGTAGCCGCCGTCCAGGGTCGCGATCATCTCGTGGGCGCCGACCGCGCGGGCCGCCGCCTCGACCTCGGCGTCGGTCGCGCCGGGACGGCCGTACGCGATGGCGTCGCGGACCGTGCCGGCGAAGAGGTACGCCTCCTGCGGGACGACACCGAGCCGGTGACGGTACGCGGTGAGGTCCAGGTCCCTGAGGTCGGTGCCGTCGGCGGTGACCCGGCCGGCGGTCGGGTCGTAGAACCGGGCGACCAGCTTGACCAGGGTGGACTTTCCGGCGCCGGTCTCGCCGACGAAGGCCACGGTCTGCCCGGCGGGGATCCGCAGGTCGACGCCGGTGAGCGCCGCGTCTCCCCCGTCGCCGACGTCGGTGCCGTACGCGAACGACACGTCCTCGAACGCGATCTCACCACGCAGCGACAGCACGTCCAGGGGTGTGGCGGCCTCGGCCGTGGACGTCGGCTCCTGGAGCAGTTCCTGCATGCGCCTCAGCGAGACGGTCGCCTGCTGGTAGCCGTCGAAGACCTGGGAGAGCTGCTGGACGGGCGCGAAGAAGAGGTCGATGTAGAGGAGGTAGGCGACCAGGGCACCGGTGGTGAGGGTGCCGGCCTCGATCCGGTTCGCGCCGACGATCATCACGGCGGCGGCGGCCACGGAGGACAGCAGCGTGACGAAGGGGAAGTAGATCGAGATCAGCCACTGGCCGCGGACGCGGGCCTGCCGGTAGTCGTCGCTGCGGGCGGCGAACCGGGCGGCGCCCGAGCTCTCGCGGCGGAAGGCCTGGACGATACGGAGGCCGGAGACCGACTCCTGGAGGTCGGCGTTGACCACGCTGATCCGGTCCCGAGCCAGCTCGTACGCCTTCACGCTGGAACGGCGGAAGAAGTACGTGGCGACGGCGAGGACCGGGAGCGTCGCGAAGACGACCAGGGCGAGGTGGAGGTCGAGCACGAGCAGCGCGCCCATGATCCCGAAGAAGGTCGTGACGGAGACGAACGCGGTGACGAGACCGGTCTGGAGGAACGTCGACAGCGCGTCCACGTCCGTCGTCATCCGGGTCATGATCCGGCCGGTCAGCTCACGCTCGTAGTAGTCGAGGCCGAGCCGCTGGAGCTGCGCGAAGATCTTCAGGCGCAGGGCGTAGAGGACGCGTTCACCGGTGCGGCCGGTCATCTTGATCTCGGCGGTCTGGGCGAACCACTGCACGACCACGGTCAGCAGGGCGAGCGCGGACGCGGCCCAGACGGCGCCCATGGCGAGCTTGTTCACGCCGTCGTCGATGCCGTGCCGGATCAGGATGGGCAGCAGCAGGCCCATGCCGGCGTCGACGGCGACGAGACCGAGGCTGACGAGGAGCGGGGTGCGGAAGCCCCGCAGCAGCCGGCGCAGTCCGTACGACTCCTCGGGGGTGACGGCGCGCGCCTCGTCGACGTCCGGGGTGTCGGTGGCGGGCGGCAGCGCCTCGACGGCGGCCAGCAGTTCGGGCGTGGCTCCGGGGGCCTGGGACTCCTCGCTGTCGGTCTCCTCGCGCACCCAGAGGGCGGGGGTGATGCCGCGCTCGGCATCGAACTCGGCGTCGAGCTCGGCGCGCAGGGTGTGGTCCTCGGGCACCTCGACGGGCAGCGTGTGGCCGGGCGAGACCCCGCCGAGCTCGTCCGGGTCGGTCAGGAGCCGCCGGTAGAGCGGGGAGCGGCGCTCCAGCTCCTCGTGGGTGCCGATGTCGGAGAGCCGGCCGTCGTCGAGGACGGCGATCCGGTCGGCGAGGCCGAGGGTGGAGCGGCGGTGGGCGATGAGGAGCGTGGTGCGGCCGGCCATCACGGAGGCGAGGGCCTCGTGGATCTCGTGCTCCACGCGCGCGTCGACGGCGGAGGTGGCGTCGTCGAGGAGGAGCAGCCGGGGGTCGGTGAGGATGGCGCGGGCGAGCGCGATGCGCTGGCGCTGGCCGCCGGAGAGGGTGAGTCCGTGCTCGCCGACCTTGGTGGCGTAGCCGTCGGGCAGCTCGGCGATGAAACGGTCCGCCTGGGCGGCGCGCGCGGCGGTCTCGATCTGCTCCTCGGTGGCGTCCGGGCGGCCGAACGCGATGTTGGCGCGGACGGTGTCGGAGAACAGGAAACTGTCCTCGGGGACGAGCCCGATGGCGGCGCGCAGGGAGTCGAGGGTCAGCTCGCGGACGTCGTGGCCGCCGACCAGGACGGCGCCGTGCGACACGTCGTAGAAGCGCGGCAGGAGCAGGGAGACGGTGGACTTGCCGCTGCCGGAGGCACCGACGACGGCGACGGTCTCTCCGGCCCGGATCTCCAAAGAAAAGCCGTCGAGGACGGGCCGGCCCTCTTCGTAGCCGAAGCTCACGTCGTCGAACTCGACGGTCGCCTCCGCGTCCGCGGGCAGCTCCTTCGTGCCGTCCTCGATGACCGGCTCGGTGTCGATGAGCTCCAGGACGCGGTCGACGCCGGCGCGGGCCTGCTGGCCGACGGTGAGGACCATCGCGAGCATGCGGACGGGGCCGATGAGCGAGGCGAGGTAGGCGGAGAAGGCGACGAAGGTGCCGAGGGTGATCTCGCCGCGGGTGGCGAGCCAGCCGCCGAGGGCGAGGACGGCGACCTGGCCGAGGGCCGGGACGGCCTGGAGGGCGGGGGTGTACCGCGAATTCAGCCGGATGGTGCGCAGGCGGCCCGCGAAGAGCTTGCGGCTGGCCTCCCGGATCTTCCCGGTCTCCTGGTCCTCCTGCCCGAAGCCCTTGACGACGCGGACACCGGTCACGGACCCGTCGACGACCCCGGCGACGGCGGCGGCCTGGGCCTGGGCGTACCAGGTGGCGGGGTGCAGGCGGGTGCGGCTGCGCTTGGCGATGAACCAGAGGGCGGGGGCGACGGCGAGGGCGACGAGGGTGAGCGGGAGCGAGAGCCAGGCCATGACGGCCAGGGAGATCAGGAAGAGCAGGATGTTCCCGATCGTCATCGGGAGCATGAAGAGAAGGCCCTGGATGAGCTGGAGGTCGCTCGTGGCCCGTCCGACGACCTGCCCGGTGGACAGCTCGTCCTGCCGCCGCCCGTCGAGCCGGGTGATGGTGCCGTACATCTCGGTACGGAGGTCGTGCTGCACGTCGAGGGCCAGCCGTCCGCCGTAGTAGCGGCGGACGTAGGTGAGGACGTAGACGAGGAGGGCTGCGGCGACGAGGAGGCCGGTCCAGACGCCGAGGGACCGGGTCTTCGCGCCGATGACGTCGTCGATGATCACCTTGGTGATCAGCGGTACGAGCGCGAGGACGGCCATCCCGGCGAGGGAGGAGCCGAGGGCGAGCAGGACGTTGGCCTTGTACCGCCAGGCGTACCCGCCCAGCCTCCGCGCCCAGCCCCGCGCCTCCGGCGCCTGCTGATCCGCCTGCTTCTGCCCCGCCGCGGCCACGTGGTCGCCTCCCGTTCGTCCTGCTCTACCGGAAGGCACCAACGCGGGTGGCGTGGGATTTCATCCCGCCGCAACAAAAGCCGGGACAGGACCGGCCCCTGGTCCTAGGACCAGAAGCCGGTCTCGGCGTAGAGCAGAAGGAAGACGGCGGTCGCGGCGACGGCGGTGGAACCGGCGGAGGTCACAGCGGCGAGACCGCGCCGGCGTCGGGCGACGGCCGGGTCCCGGAACCTCGCCCACGCCCCGTGCGCGACAAGAAGGGCGAGCAGCGCGCCGCCGCCGACGGTCAGCCGCGGGCTGTGGGACCAGCTCCACCATGCCGCGAGGACCAGCCCGGCGAGCAGGGCGGTGGCGAGCAGGGTCAGGACGATCTCGCCGACGGTCTCGATCAGGAACTCACTGACGCCCTTGGCCACGGACCGTACGCGCATGCTGCCTCCCCTTCACCTGCGGCTCGTGTGCGTCGCAGGTGAAGGACTCACGAGGGGCGGGGAGGGTTGCGGTGATGTTCGACGCTCACAGGTGCGTCGGTTCGAACATGCGCAGGAGTGCCGGGAGGACCACCACCGACGGGCCCGGGGTCGCCAGGGCCTTCGTGAGGTCGGCCGTCAGGGACTCCGGGGTCGTACGGACCGCGGGGACGCCGAAGGACTCGGCGAGGGCGACGAAGTCCGGGCGCGCCAGTTCCGTGCCCGTGGCCTCGCCGAAGGCGTCCGTCATGTACTCGCGGAGGATGCCGTAGCCGCCGTCGTCGACGATCAGCCAGGTGACGTTCGAGCCGTACTGCTTCGCCGTCGCCAGCTCCGCGATCGAGTACATCGCGCCGCCGTCGCCCGAGACCGCGAGGACCGGGACGGTCGGGTCGGCCGCCGCCGCGCCGAGGGCGGCCGGGAAGCCGTAGCCGAGGCCGCCGGCGCCCTGCGCGGAGTGCATGGTGTTGGGGCGGCGGGCGTCGAAGGCGGACCAGGCCCAGTAGCCCAGGATCGTCATGTCCCAGAAGCTGGGCGAGTCGTCCGGCAGCGCCTCGCGCACCGAGGCCACGATCCGCTGCTCCAGTCCGAGGTCCTGCGCCGCGATCCGGTCCCGGACCTTGGTGAGGACGGCCTTGACCCGGGCGGGGGCGGTCTCGTCCCGGCGCTCCTCCACGGTCTCGATGAGCGCCTGGAGCGCCAGGCGGGCGTCCGCGTGGATGCCGAGCGCCGGGTGGTTGGACTCCAGCTTCCCCGCGTCCGCCTCGATCTGGATCACCCGGCCGCGCGGGGCGAACGTGTGGTAGTTGGACGACAGCTCGCCGAGCCCGGAGCCGACGACCAGCAGGACGTCGGCGTCCTCCAGGAAGTCGGTGGTGTGCCGGTCCTCCAGCCAGGACTGGAGCGACAGCGGGTGCTCCCAGGGGAAGGCGCCCTTGCCGCCGAAGGTGGTGACCACGGGCGCGTCGATCCGCTCGGCGAGCGCGCGCAGCTTGCCGGAGGCGTCGGAGCGGACGACTCCGCCGCCCGCGATGATCGCGGGGCGCTCGGCGTGGGCCAGGAGGTGGGCGGCCACCGCCGTCAGCTCGGGGCGCGGGGCGATCTCCTCGGGCGTCGCGTCCATCGCCGTGACGACCGGCAGGGTCGTCGCGGCGAGCAGCACGTCCTGCGGGATCTCCACCCAGACGGGGCCGTGCGGGGCGGTCAGCGCCGACTCCCAGGCCGCGGCGATGGCGGACGGGATCTGGGACTGGGTACGGACCGTGTGGACGGACTTCACGATGTCCCGGAAGGACGCCTGCTGGTCGCGGAGCTCGTGCAGGTAGCCGTGCCGTCCGCCGCCGAGACCCGCCACGGGGATCTGGCTGCCGATCGCGAGGACGGGGGCGGAGGCGGCCGCCGCCTCCTGGAGCGCGGCGAGCGACATCAGCGCGCCGGGGCCGGTGGAGAGCAGCAGCGGGGCCGCCTCGCCGGTCATCCGGCCGTACGCGTCGGCCGCGAAGCCCGCGTTGTTCTCGACGCGCAGGCCGACGTAGCGGAGGTCGGACCGGCGAAGGGCGTCGAACATGCCGAGCGCGTGCTGGCCGGGGAGCCCGAAGACGGTGGTGGCGCCGAGGCCGGAGAGGGTCTCGACGACGAGGTCGCCGCCGTTCCGCCCGGCGGGCGGGTTGAGCGCGGCGGCGGTCTGCGCAGCCGTCGGACGGAGCACCAGGTCGTGGTCGTGGGTCATGAACGGTCCCCAGGGTGGCGTGGTCGGTCGGGTGCGGCGGATGGTGGGAGGGACGGCAGGGCGGTCCGGCCGGAGGTACGGCCCGGAGCCACGGGTGCGCCCGCGAGGACGACGGTACGGCCTCGGCAGCGACCGGGCCGGGGGCGGGGAGCCCGCCCGGGCCGGAGGCCGGGCCCGGGGCGGGCAGCCGGCCACGGGCCGGAGACCGGGTCCCGAGCCGGGAGCCGGACAACCTCACCGGGAGGTGGCCCAGGGGCGGGGAGCCCACTGCGGTCCCGAGGCCGGGTCACGGGCGGGTGAGCCCCCCGGCTCCCCGGGAGCCCGCCGCCGGGCCGGGAGCCCGGGGCCCGGGCGGATGCCCGGGGTTGGGCGGCTGCCCGGGGTTGGGCGGATGCCCGGGGTTGGGCGGATGCCCGGGGTTGGGCGGATGCCCGGGGTTGGGCGGATGCCCGGGGCCCGAGCCGGATACCCGGGGCCCAGGCGGATACCCGGCCCGGGCGGATAGCCGAGACCCGAGCCGGATACCCGAGTCCCGGGCGGATACCCGGATCCCGGGCCGGGAGCCCGGCGCCCGGGGCCCGGGCCGATGCCCGGCGTCCGGGCAGACACCCGAGGCCCGGGCGGATGCCCGCCCGCCTCCCGGGAGGTCGCTCCCGGGGAGGCGCCGCTCCCCCGGGCCCGGGCCCGGAGCGCGTTGCCGGTCGCCCCGGCCGTCCTGGGGCGGCCACGGGTGGCCGCATCCCCGACGGGCGCGTCCCCGCTACTGCGCCGCGCGGCTCTCCGCGATCTGGCGGGACATGATCGTCGTCAGTTCGTACGCCGTGTGCGACGCGGCGACCGCCGTGATCTCCGCGTGGTCGTAGGCCGGGGCGACCTCGACGACGTCCGCCGACACCAGGTTGCAGGAGGACAGGCCGCGCAGGATCTCAAGGAGCTCGCGGGAGGTCATGCCGCCCGCCTCCGGGGTGCCGGTGCCGGGCGCGTGGGCCGGGTCGAGGCAGTCGATGTCGATGGAGATGTACAGCGGGCGGTCACCGATGCGCTGGCGCAGCTGGTCGGCGACCTCGTCGGCGCCGCGGCGGTAGATGTCCGACGAGGTGACGATGCCGAAGCCCATCTTCTCGTCGTCGGTGAGGTCCTGCTTGCCGTACAGCGGGCCGCGCGTGCCGACGTGCGACAGGGCGGAGGTGTCGAGGATGCCCTCCTCGACGGCGCGGCGGAACGGCGTGCCGTGGGTGTACTCGGCGCCGAAGTACGTGTCCCACGTGTCGAGGTGCGCGTCGAAGTGGAGCAGCGCGACGGGGCCGTGCTTCTTGGCGACGGAGCGCAGCAGCGGCAGCGCGATGGTGTGGTCGCCGCCGAGGGTCATCATGCGGGCGCCGGTGGAGAGCAGGTCGTCGGCCGCGGCCTCGATCGTCTCGACGGCCTCGTTGATGTTGAACGGGTTGGCGGCGATGTCACCGGCGTCGGCGACCTGGGCCAGGGCGAACGGCGAGGCGTCCTGCGCCGGGTTGTACGGGCGCAGGAGGCGGGAGGCCTCGCGGATGGCGTTGCCGCCGAAGCGGGCGCCGGGGCGGTAGGAGACCCCGCTGTCGAAGGGGACGCCGACCACGGCGATGTCGGCGGTGCCGACCTCGTCGAGTCGCGGCAGCCGGGCGAACGTCGCGGGACCGGCGTACCGCGGGATGCGGGACGAGTCGGTCGGGCCGCGGAAGGCGTTCTGGTCGCTGCTCATGGTCGGGTCCTCCTGGGGGGTGTATCGGTGGGTTCCGGCCGGGGGCCTGGTGGGCCCCCGACCGGGTGTCTGCGGTGCGGTCAGCCGGTCGCGGCGGCCGGCACGGTCTCCGGCGTCCCGTCGGCCTCGGCCGCCTCCTGGCCCGCCAGCCGGGCACGCCAGTTGGCGAGCACGGCGGCGTCCGTCGGGCGGGTCGCCAGGGAAACGATCACATATGCGGCGAGCGAGGCCAACAAACCATAATAAACAGGCTCATTCGCCAAGATTCCGTAAGCCCACATCAGGCCGATGACGGACAGGCCGCCGACGGTGACCGCGGCCAGGGCTCCCTGCACGGTGCCGCGGCGCCACAGCAGGCCGCCGAGGATCGGCACGAGCAGGCCGCCGACCAGCAGGTTGTAGGCGACGGTCAGCGCCTGGACGACGTCGTTCAGGGCGATCGCGATGGCGATGGTGGCGATGCCCATGAGGAGGATGAAGAGGCGGTTGCCCTTCACCTCGTCGTGGTCCTCGCCGCCGCCTCCGGCGGTCAGCCCGCGCAGCCTCGACCAGATGTCGTTGTTGGCGACGGTGGCGCAGGCGATCAGCGCGCCGGACGAGGTGGACATGACGGCGGCGAGCGCGGCGGCGAGGACCAGGCCCCGCACACCCATGGGCAGCTCGTCCTTGACGATGGTCGCGAAGGCGTCGTCGGCGCTGGGCAGGTTCGGGTAGAGCACCTTGGCCGCGGTGCCGATGACGGCGCCGGCGAGGGCGTAGACCAGGCAGTACGTACCGGCCACCGTGCCGCCCCACTTGGCGACCTTGTCGGTCCTGGCGGTGAACACGCGCTGCCAGATGTCCTGGCCGATGAGCATGCCGAAGGTGTAGATCAGCACGTACGTGAAGATCGTCTCGCCGCCGATGCCGAGCGGCGCGAAGTACTCGGTGGGCAGCTGGGCCTTCATCTCGGCGAAGCCGCCGGCCTTGATCACGGCGATGGGCAGCAGCAGGATCAGCACGCCGATGGTCTTCACCACGAACTGCACCATGTCGGTGAGGGTGATGGACCACATGCCGCCGAGCGTCGAGTACGCGACGACGATGGCGCCGCCCAGGACGATCGCGACCGTGCGGGGCATGTCGAAGAGGACGTCGAAGATCGTGGCGTACGCGATGGTCGAGGTGACCGCGAGCATCAGCGTGTACGCCCACATGACCACGCCCGAGATGACGCCGGCCTTGCCGCCGTAGCGCAGGTCGAGCATCTCGGAGACCGTGTAGACCTTCAGCCGGGCGATGCGCGCGGAGAAGAAGACGGAGAGGGCGAGGAGTCCGAGGCCGATGGTGAAGACCATCCAGGCGCCGGAGAGGCCGTACTTGTAGCCGAGACCCACGCCGCCGATGGTGGAGGCGCCGCCGAGGACGATGGCGGCCATGGTGCCGGAGTACATCCAGGGACCGAGACGGCGGCCGGCCACCAGGAACTCGCTCTTGGACTTGGCGCGGCGCATGCCCCACCAGCCCATCGCGAGCATGCCGGCCAAGTACAGGACGATCACTGTGTAGTCGACGGCCATGGGGCCCTCCCTCGTTCACTTCGGTGGCGTGTCGTGCGGGTGGAGTGACTCCAGTGACTGATCGCGAGGACATCCGCCCGTACCCGCGGCCGCTGGATGGCACGAGGTTAGGTGGCCGGAAAGCGACGATGAAGCGTAAGTTTCATCCACTGTTAACCCGGTGCAATGTACGAAAGGTCCATAGCGATGGCCGTACAGGAACCCACGCCGACGCCGCCGGCACCACCCGTCTCCCTGGCCGCTCTGCTGAGCCGCCGGGACCTCGGGCTCCGGCTGCTCGCGGGGCCGCCCGACGCGGCGGTGCACTGGGTGCACACCTCCGAGATGGCCGACCCGTATCCGTATCTGCTCGGCGGCGAGCTGCTGATGACGGCGGGCGTGCAGCTCCCGGACCCGGCGCACTATGTCGAGCGGGTGGTGGCGGCGGGCGCGGCGGCGCTCGGGTTCGGCGTCGCGCCGGTGTACGACACGGTGCCCGCGGCGCTCGTCGCCGCGTGCGAGCGGCACGGGCTGCCGCTGGTCGAGGTACCGCCGCACACACCGTTCACGGCGGTGGCCCGGGCGGTCTGGCGGCTGATGGCGGAGGCCCGCCACCGGGAGCTGCGGCGGGTGACCGAGGCCCAGCAGTCACTGGCGGTGGCGGCGGCCCGGCCGGCGCCGGTCCCGGCGGTCCTCGGTGCGCTCGCCTCCCGGCTCGGCGGGCACGCGGTGCTCTACGCGGCGGACGGCACGCCGTACGCGGCGGCGGGCCGCGAGCTGCCGGACGAGGTCTCCCGGGCGCTCGTCGACCTGGCGGGCGTGGTGGGCCCCCGGCCCGGTGGCCCGGCCTCCGCGAGCGGTGAGGGCGAGGGGCTGCGCCTGGCCGCGTACGCGCTCGGCGGCGGCGACGGACTGGCCCTCGGGGTCGCGACGGAGAGCCGGGAGCCCGGGGACCACACGATCGCGGGCGTCGCCGTCGTCCTGCTCTCCCTGCTGACCGCCCCGCACCGGGGCGCCGACGTCTCGGCCCGGGACACCGCCCTGGTCCGCCTCCTCCTCGGCACCCCGCCGGAGGAGGCCGCACGGGCCCTCGGCCCGGGCCCCTGGACGGTGGTCCACGCCCGCGGCGGCGACGGCACGCCGTTCGCGGCGCCGAGCCTGGCGGCGGCCCTGGGCACAGCCCTGCTGGACACGGGCGGTGCGCCGGGCCTGGACACGGGCGGGGCGGAGCCGGACGGGCCGGCCGGTACGACGGCGGGCGCCGGCACGGGCGCCACGACGGCGGGCGGGACGGCGGACCGGGCGGCCGGTACGACGGCGGACCCGGGCGCGGGCGCTGCGGCGGCCGACCGTGCGGCGCGGGCGGGCGGCGCGGAGCCGGACGGCACCCCCGTGGCCGTCCGGCTCCTGCTGCCCGCCTCCTCGCCCGTCACCGCCCAGCCCGGCTGGACCCTCGGCGTCAGCTCCCCCGTCGAGGCCCGCGACCTCGCCTCGGGCGACGCGCAGGCCGGGCGGGCGCTGCGCAGGGCCGAGGCCGGCCGCTCCGATCTCGTACGCCACCGTCCCGCCGGGTTCGGCGGCCTCATGGACGAGGCGGAGGCCGCCGCGTACGCCCGGACCCTGCTCGCTCCGATCGGCGAGCCGCTGACCG
The DNA here is from genome assembly GCF_042902595.1 of Streptomyces sp. NPDC012508. Taxonomy (NCBI): domain Bacteria; kingdom Bacillati; phylum Actinomycetota; class Actinomycetes; order Kitasatosporales; family Streptomycetaceae; genus Streptomyces; species Streptomyces sp. NPDC012508. The sequence goes on along the minus strand of NZ_JBIBEO010000005.1, from coordinate 248,962 downwards.
AGACGCTCCGGACCTGGCTCTCCCTGCACGGCAGCTGGGACCGGACGGCGGTGGCCCTGAAGGTCCACCGCAACACCGTCCGCCAGCGGATCGCCCGCTGCGCGGCGCTCCTCGACCAGGACCTGGACGACCCGGATGTACGGATGGAGCTGTGGTTCGCGCTGCGTGTTCCGTGACCCGACCTGGTGCACGGTTTCCGTGCACGCGATGTCGCCGCGAGTCCCTGGGCGAGCGCGCTGAGCGGATCCCGTCCCGAGCCGCCCGGCAGGGCACGGCAGCGGCGCGCCCCAGGTTCGGGTCGCGCCGCTGCGGAGCTGTGGTGAGCCCTTGGGAGAACCCCCGGATCAGTGGAGCTTGTTGACGGCGGTCTTCGTCGTCGTGCGGAAGGCGGTCAGCGGGGCGTCCTTGAGGTCGCCCATCTGGCCCCAGCGGACGTAGGTGACGGTCCGGCCGTCGCGGCCCACCGAGAAGAGGTGGATGTCGGTGATGCCGATCTGCGGGTCCGCGGTGTCCAGGCTGTAGACCCAGGCGCCCTCCTCGACGGCGAGCTTGCCGTGGTACGCGCTGACGGCGTTCAGGCCCGGGTTCTGCTGCTCCAGCAGGGCCCCGCAGCCGGCGAGGGACTTGCGGAGGGTGTCGACGAGCTTCACGGCGTCGGCCTCGGTGCGGGCGACGGTGGTGATCTGGACGCCGTTGGTGTCGAGCTCGGTGTTGAACTCGCGGTAGCGGGTGTTCTGCGCCGGGATCTTGTACGGGGCGCAGAGGGCGCCGCCGTTCTCCGGGACGCCGGTGAAGACCTGGGTGGCGGTCCACGGCGTCGACGACGGCGGCATCTGGGAGGCGGCGAGGAAGGCGGGCTGGGCAGCGGCCTGCGCCGGGGCCGTGGCGAGGGCCGCGAGGCCCAGGGCCGCAGCGGCGGCGGTGGCGAGTGCGGTACGGAGCTTGTGCATGGTGGTGGATCCCCCGTCGGGTGGTTCGGTCAGTGCTCGACCAGCGTCGGGGCGGCGCCCGCCGACCGCAACGGTGACGCGCCCACCATCCGTCCCGGAACCATTCCACCCCCGCTGACGTGCAAGGACGTGAAGGGTGGGACGCAGGGTCGAGGGGGATGGAATGCCGAAGAACGCCGCCGTCGAGGAGTTCGCGCGGCTCGTGCGCGCGCTGAAGGCGCGGGACGGGAGGAGTTACGAGGCGCTGGGCCGGCGCCTGAGCGTCAGCGCGTCCACCCTCCACCGCTACTGCTCCGGCGCGACCGTCCCGGAGGAGTTCGCCGTGGTCGACCGTTTCGCCCTGCTGTGCGGGGCGGACGAGGAGGAGCGGCGGGCCCTGGAGGGGGCCTGGATCCGCGCGGACGGCGCCCGCCGCCCTCCGGCACCGGAACCCGGCCCGGCGCCCGAGCCCGGCCTGGCGCCCGAGCCCGGCCCTGAGCCGGCTCCGGAGCCCGCGCCGGCCCCGGAGGCGGTGCCCGAGCCCGAGCCGGAACCCGTGCACGCGCGGGTGCCTCGCCTCCCGTCCGAGCGGCGGAGGCTCCGGTGGCGGTGGATGGGCGTGGTCGTCGCGGCGCTGACGGTCGTGGGGACGGTGACGCTCGGAGCCGTACTCCTGCCCGGGAAGACCCGGGAGCGGGCCGTTGAACCACCGGCGCCGCTGACGTGGACGGTCGCCTCGCACATCTGGAAGAACGGGTGCGGGCACACCTACCTCGTGGAGCGGACGCCCCCTCCCCCGCCGGAGGCGGCCGACGCGCGGAGCTGGGCGGCGGCGCAGGGGGCCGTGGACGGCGGGGAGACGCTGGTGCGGGTGTCGGTGCAGGGGAAGGGCGCGGCGGCGGTGGTGCTTCAGGCGCTGCACGTGCGAGTGGTGGAGCGGGGCGCGCCGCTGCCGTGGGCGGCGTACCGGATGGACGACGGGTGCGGCGGGGCGGTGACGCCGCGCCGTTTCGAGGTGGACCTGGACCGGCCGCGACCGGTAGCGCGGGCGCTGGACGGGTACGACGCCTCCGGGGAGGAGGGCCGGACGATCCCCGCGGTCTCGTTCCCGTACGCCGTCACCGCGTCCTCCCCCGAGGAGCTGCTGGTGACCGCTCGGACCGCGGACTGCGACTGCGGCTGGTACCTGGAGCTGGAGTGGAGCAGCGAGGGCCGGTCCGGCACGGTCCGGATCACCGACGACGGCCGGCCGTTCCGTACGAGCGGCATCAAGGGGAGTGCGGTGTACGCGTACGACTCCCTCGGCCGTCGCTGGATCCCCGGTGCGACGCCCGGCTCCTGAGTGGACGTGATGTGGGCAACCCTGGGGCCCTCAGATCTGGACAGCGGCGCGAACCGATGGGTAACTTGACTGAGCAAGCGCTTAGGCATAGTGCGTCAGGTACGCAGGACTCCGAAGGAGGCGGCTCGTGCGCCGTACGGTATTCAACGAGGACCACGAGGCGTTCCGGGAGACCATCCGGGCCTTCATCGAGGCCGAGGTCGTCCCCGTCTACGACGAGTGGTTCGCCGCGGGCCAGGCGCCGCGCGAGTTCTACGGCAAGCTCGGTGAGCTGGGCATCTTCGGCATCAACGTCCCCGAGGAGTTCGGCGGCGCGGGCCTGGACACCCACAAGTTCGAGGCCGTCCTCTACGAGGAGACCTCCCGCGCGGGCGTCCAGTTCGGCGGCTCCGGCGTGCACGTGCTGCTCGCCCTGCCCTACATCAAGATGCTCGCCACCGACGAGCAGAAGAAGCGTTACCTCCCGAACTTCGTCTCCGGCGACGAGATGTGGGCGCTGGCGATGACCGAGCCGGGCACCGGCTCCGACGTCGCGGGCATGAAGACCACCGCCAAGCTCTCCGAGGACGGCACGCACTACGTCCTCAACGGTGCCAAGACCTTCATCACCGGCGGCGTCCACGCCGACCGCGTGATCGTCTGCGCCCGTACGTCCGCCCCGACGGCCGAGGACCGCCGCCACGGCATCTCCCTCTTCGCCGTGGACACCAAGTCCGAGGGCTACTCCATCGGCCGCAAGCTGGACAAGCTCGGCCTGCGCACCTCCGACACCGCCGAGCTGGCGTTCGTCGACGTGAAGGTGCCGGTCGAGGACCTGCTCGGCGAGGAGAACAAGGGCTTCTACTACCTCGGCCACAACCTCGCCTCGGAGCGCTGGGGCATCGCCTTCGGCGCCTACGCGCAGGCCAAGGCCGCCGTCCGCTTCGCCCAGCAGTACGTGCAGGAGCGCACGGTCTTCGGCAAGCCGGTCGCGCACTTCCAGAACACCAAGTTCGAGCTGGCCGCCTGCCAGGCCGAGGTGGACGCCGCCGAGGCGGTCGCCGACCGCGCCCTGGAGGCCCTGGACGCGGGCGAGCTGACCCCGGCCGAGGCCGCGAGCGCGAAGCTCTTCTGCACCGAGGTCGCGCACCGCGTGATCGACCGCTGCCTCCAGCTGCACGGTGGCTACGGCTACATGAACGAGTACCCGATCGCGCGCCTGTACGCCGACAACCGCGTCAACCGCATCTACGGCGGCACCAGCGAGATCATGAAGTCGATCATCGCCAAGTCGATGGGTCTGTAAGTGCCCGAGGCTCTCGACGCCCTGCTCGATCTGCTCGACCTGGAGCAGATCGAGCAGAACCTCTTCCGGGGACAGTCCCGTTCCGCCGTGGTCCCCCGTGTCTTCGGCGGCCAGGTGGCCGCCCAGGCGCTGGTGGCGGCGGGGCGGACCGTCCCGGAGGACCGTCTCGCCCACTCCCTGCACGCGTACTTCCTGCGCGCGGGGGACCCGGGCGCGCCGATCGTGTACACCGTGGACCGGATCCGCGACGGCCGGTCCTTCACCACCCGCCGGGTCGTCGCCGTCCAGCACGGGCGGCCGATCTTCCACCTCTCCGCGTCCTTCCAGACGTACGAGGAGGGGCTGGAGCACCAGTACGAGATGCCGGCCGCGCCGGACCCGGAGTCCCTGCCGACGGCGGCCGAGATGCTGCCCCGGCACCTTCCGGCGGACGTGGCCGCGCGCCTGGTCGAGGCGCGGGCGGCGGTGGATCTGCGCTACGCCGACACCCCGCCGTGGGGCTCCGTCGGGGAGCCGCGCGAGCCGCGCTCGCAGGTCTGGTTCCGTACGAACGGCAAGCTGGCCGACGACCCGCTGCTGCACGTCTGTCTGGCGACCTACGTCTCCGACATGACGCTGCTCGACTCGGTGCTGCTCGCCCACGGGCGGGGCGGCTGGGCGGTCGGGGACGTCGTCGGGGCCTCGCTGGACCACGCGATGTGGTTCCACCGGCCGTTCCGGGCGGACGAATGGCTGCTGTACGACCAGGAGTCGCCGTCCGCGTCGGGCGGGCGCGGCCTGGGCCAGGCGCGGATCTACACGCAGGACGGGCGGCTGGCGATCTCCGTCATCCAGGAGGGTGTCGTTCGCATCCCGCGCTGATGATCGGACATACCGTCCGAACATGGCGCGGAACAGCTCGCAGAGCGGCGAGAGCACCTTCACGGTGATCGTGGCGGCGGTGGCGAACCTCGGGATCGCCGCCGCCAAAGCCGTCGCCGGGGTCGTCAGCGGATCGAGCGCGATGCTCTCCGAAGCGGCCCACTCGGTCGCCGACACCGTCACCGAGGTCATGCTGCTCACCGCGCTCAGACGCAGCGAGAAGCCGGCCGACGAGGACCATCCGCTCGGGTACGCGGGCGAACGCTACGTCTGGGCGCTGCTCGCCGCCGTCGCCACGTTCGTCGGCGGCGCGGTCTTCTCGGTCTACGACGGCATCCACACGCTCGTGTACGGCGAGGAGGTGGGCGACCCGCTCGTCTCGTACATCGTGCTCGGCGTCGCCTTCGTCCTGGAGAGCTTCTCCCTGCGGACCGCGGTCCGCCAGGTCAAGGGCGAGGCGCGGCGGAAGAGCGCGCCCTTCGGCCGCTATCTGCGGCACACGCCCGACACCACGGTCAAGGCCGTCGTGATGGAGGACTCGGCAGCCCTGGCCGGGCTGCTGCTCGCGGCGGGCGGCCTGCTCGGCGTGGAGATCACCGGCGACAGCGTCTGGGACGGCGTCGCCTCGATCCTCATCGGCGCGCTGCTCGTGTACGTGGCCTGGGTGCTCGGCCGGTCCAACGCGGAGCTGCTGATCGGCCGCCCGGTGCCGCGGCGGGTGCGGGAGGAGATCCGCGAGGAGCTGCTGACCGTGCCGCACATCATCGCCGTGCTCGACCTGACGACCCTGATCCAGGGTCCGGAGGAGGTCCTGGTCGCGGCGAAGATCGACTTCCGTGACGTGTCCTCGGCCGAGCAGATCGAATGGGCCTGCGAGGAGGCCGAACAGCAGCTACGGGAACGCTTCCCGGCGGTCCGCCGGGTCTACCTGGACCCGACACCGGCCCGCCGCCGCCCGTGACCGGCCGTGCCCACCCTCCCCCAGAGCCGCCTCTGGGGGTGCCCCCCAGCCCTGCGGAACGAATGCCCACGACCCGGGGGATGCCGGGAGCGTCAGCCCCCCAGGCCCGCCGCGTCGAGGAGGTAGTCGGTGAGCGGCTCGTAGTACCGGGGGTCGAGGACGTGGTCGTCGAGCGGGATCGTGACCTGCATCGTGCCCTCGGCCTCGCCGATGAAGAGGGCTGGGTCGTTGCAGTCGGCGTAGCCGACGGAGTCGATCCCTCGCTGACCGGCCCGCCCGGCCCAGCCGTGGTCGGCGACGACCAGGTCGGGCCGCTGCTCGCCCAGGGCCTCCAGGCCGTCGAGGATCGCGTTCATGGGTTCCGGCGAGTGGGTGTGCCAGAGGCTGGCGCCCCGCTCGAAGACGGCGACGTCGGCGAACTGGACGACGTACCCCTCGTCGGCGGTGAGCCCGCCCGGGATCCGTACGATGTCGCAGCCCTTCGCCCGCAGCGCGGCGGCGACCCGGCTGTGGGCGTCGATCAGCGCGCCCGGGTGACCGGTCGCGAAGAGCACCCGCTCCTGGGCGGCGGCGGCCTTGCGCAGGCGGGCGGCCGCCCGGTCGAGGGCGTCGACGGTCAGCTCGGGGTCGATGGTGTCCTGCCCGGTGCGGTGGGCGGGGTCGTCGTTCACCCCGCACCGCTCGGCCATCACGGCGAGGACGTCCTGCTCGTCCGTCCACCGGTCGCCGAGCTCCAGACCGAGCCAGTAGTGCCGGTCGCCGTTGGCGAGCTTGCGGTAGTGGGAGAGGTTGTTGTCGCGCGGGGTGGCGACATCGCCCGCGATCCGGGTCCGTACGAGGTGCTCGACAAGGGCGGGGCGACTGAGTATCGGCATGGGCCTCATTCTGCCGGGCCGCCGCGGCCCCGGCGGCCCGATTCCACCCCGTGGACCGGTGGCTACGCTTCCGCGAGCGCCCCGAACGCCCCGTGCGCCAGGCGCCTGAGCAGCTCCTCCATCGACTGGCGGCCGAGCGCCGCGAGGTGCGGGGTCGAGTTCAGAAGCCCGAAGACGGCGTGGACCGCCGCCCGCGCCTCCGACTCCCCGGCCGCCGGATACAGCTCCCGTACGACCGCGACCCACAGCTCCACGTACTGCCGCTGGAGCTGCCGCACCCGCTTGCGGTCCTCGTCCTTGAGCCGGTCCAGCTCCCGGTCGTGCAGGGTGATCAGGGGCCGGTCGTCGAGCGCGAAGTCGATGTGTCCGTCGATGAGCGCGCGCAGCAGCGCCCGCGGGTCGCCGGCGGCGTCGCCGACGCGCAGCCGCCCGCCGTCCAGGAGCCGCTCGCTGATCCCGACGAGCAGCTCGGCGAGCATCGCGTCCTTGCCCGGGAAGTGCCGGTAGAGCCCGGGACCGCTGATGCCGACGGCGGCTCCTATCTCGTCGACGCCCACTCCGTGGAAGCCGCGCTCGGCGAAGAGGCGAGCGGCCTCCTTGAGGATCTGCTCGCGTCGCGTGGGGGCGTCGGTCCTGGCGGTGGTGGTCATGGAAGCGATTCTAGACAACCGGGTTAGCGGTCGTTAACCTGAACGACATACGTTAACGCTCATTAACCGAGCAAGGGAGCTCGAGAGATGCAGCAGGCACCTGTGCTGACGAGCGCGGCGGACCCCGCGTCGCCGGCCTGGCAGGCCAATGAGGCCGCTCACCACGAGCTCTCGGCCACTCTGCGCGCCAAGCTCGCCGCGGTGGCGCTCGGCGGTGGCGAGAAGGCGCGCGCACGGCACACCGCGCGCGGCAAGCTGCTGCCGCGGGACCGCGTGGACACCCTCCTCGACCCGGGTTCGCCCTTCCTCGAGCTGGCCCCGCTGGCCGCGAACGGGATGTACGGCGACGCGGCGCCGGCCGCCGGAGTCATCGCGGGCATCGGGCGGGTCTCGGGCCGCGAGTGCGTGATCGTCGCCAACGACGCCACCGTCAAGGGCGGCACGTACTACCCGATGACGGTGAAGAAGCACCTGAGGGCCCAGGAGGTGGCACTGGAGAATCGTCTCCCCTGCCTCTACCTGGTGGATTCGGGCGGCGCGTTCCTGCCCATGCAGGACGAGGTCTTCCCCGACCGCGAGCACTTCGGCCGGATCTTCTACAACCAGGCCCGGATGTCCGGCGCCGGCATCCCGCAGATCGCGGCGGTCCTCGGCTCCTGCACGGCCGGTGGCGCCTACGTCCCGGCGATGAGCGACGAGGCCGTGATCGTACGGAACCAGGGAACGATCTTCCTCGGCGGTCCGCCGCTGGTGAAGGCCGCGACCGGAGAGGTCGTCACGGCGGAGGAGCTGGGCGGCGGCGAGGTCCACTCCCGTACGTCCGGAGTCACCGACCACCTCGCGGAGGACGACGCCCACGCGCTGCGCATCGTCCGGAACATCGTCGCGACCCTGCCCGCGCGGGGCGAGCTGCCCTGGTCGGTCGAGCCGGTCGAGGAGCCGAAGGTGGACCCGGCGGGGCTCTACGGCGCGGTGCCGGTCGACTCCCGCACCCCGTACGACGTCCGCGAGGTCATCGCCCGGATCGTGGACGCCTCACGCTTCCAGGAGTTCAAGGCCGAGTACGGGCAGACGCTGGTCACCGGCTTCGCCCGGATCCACGGTCACCCGGTCGGGATCGTCGCCAACAACGGCATCCTCTTCTCCGAGTCCGCCCAGAAGGGCGCGCACTTCATCGAGCTGTGCGACCAGCGCGGCATCCCGCTGCTCTTCCTCCAGAACATCTCCGGCTTCATGGTCGGCAAGGACTACGAGGCGGGCGGCATCGCCAAGCACGGCGCCAAGATGGTGACGGCCGTGGCCTGCACGCGCGTGCCGAAGCTGACCGTGGTCGTCGGCGGCTCGTACGGCGCGGGCAACTACTCGATGTGCGGCCGGGCGTACTCGCCGCGCTTCCTGTGGATGTGGCCGAACGCCAAGATCTCGGTCATGGGCGGCGAGCAGGCGGCGTCCGTCCTCGCGACGGTCAAGCGCGACCAGCTCGGCGACGAATGGAGCGCGGAGGACGAGGAGGCCTTCAAGGCCCCGATCCGCGCGCAGTACGAGACCCAGGGCAACGCCTACTACGCGTCGGCTCGGCTCTGGGACGACGGGGTCATCGACCCGATGGAGACCCGCCAGGTGGTGGGCCTCGCCCTGACGGCCTGTGCCAACGCGCCCCTGGGTGACCCCCAGTTCGGCGTCTTCCGGATGTGAGGGAGTCCATGTTCGACACAGTGCTCGTCGCCAATCGCGGCGAGATCGCGGTCCGGGTCATCCGCACCCTGCGGGCGCTCGGCGTGCGTTCGGTGGCGGTCTACAGCGACGCGGACGCCGAGGCGCGCCACGTCCGGGAGGCGGACACGGCGGTACGGATCGGGCCGCCGGCGGCCTCGGAGTCGTACCTGTCGGTCGAGGCGCTCCTCGACGCGGCACGCCGTACGGGCGCGCAGGCGGTCCACCCGGGCTACGGCTTCCTGGCGGAGAACGCGGTGTTCGCGCAGGCGTGCGCGGACGCGGGCCTGGTCTTCATCGGCCCTCCGGCGTCCGCGATCTCCCTGATGGGCGACAAGATCCGGGCGAAGGAGACGGTGAAGGCGGCGGGCGTGCCGGTCGTCCCCGGCGCGGCGGACCCCGAACTTGAGTCGGCCGCGCGCGAGTTGGGCGCACCGGTCCTGCTGAAGCCCTCGGCGGGCGGCGGCGGCAAGGGAATGCGGCTCGTACGCGACCTGTCGACGCTGACGGACGAGATCGCGGCGGCCCGCCGTGAGGCGCGGTCGTCGTTCGGCGACGACACGCTCCTGGTGGAGCGGTGGATCGACCGGCCGCGGCACATCGAGATCCAGGTCCTGGCGGACGGGCACGGCAACGTCGTGCACCTCGGCGAGCGCGAGTGCTCGCTCCAGCGGCGCCACCAGAAGATCATCGAGGAGGCCCCGAGCGTTCTGCTGACGCCGGAGATCCGCGAGGAGATGGGCGCGGCGGCGGTCGAGGCGGCGCGTTCGTGCGGCTATGTGGGCGCGGGCACGGTCGAGTTCATCGTGCCGGGCGTGGACCCCTCCTCGTACTACTTCATGGAGATGAACACCCGCCTCCAGGTGGAGCACCCGGTGACGGAGCTGATCACCGGCATCGACCTGGTGGAATGGCAGCTGCGGGTCGCGGCGGGCGAGAAGCTGGGCTTCGGCCAGTCGGACATCCGCCTGGACGGCTGGGCGATCGAGGCCCGCATCTGCGCGGAGGACCCCTCGCGGGGCTTCCTCCCGTCGGGCGGCACGGTCCTGGCGCTGGGCGAACCGCAGGGCGACGGGGTGCGGACGGACTCGGGCCTGAGCGAGGGCACCGAGGTCGGCAGCCTGTACGACCCGATGCTGTCGAAGGTCATCGTCCACGCACCGGACCGCCCCACGGCCCTGCGCCGTCTGCGCGCGGCCCTGGCGGACACGGTCACCCTGGGCGTCCCCACGAACGCGGGCTTCCTGCGCCGCCTGCTCGCCCACGAGTCGGTGAAGACCGGCGACCTGGACACGGGGCTGGTGGAGCGGGACGCGGAGAGCCTGGTCCCGACGGGTGTCCCGGACGAGGTGTACGCGGCGGCGGCGCTGCTGACCGCGTGGGGCGCCCGCTCGGCCGGCTCCCGGGGCGAGGCCTCGGCCGGCCCGGCGGGCGCCGGCTGGGCCGACCCCTTCGACGTCCGCAGCGGCTGGCGCCTCGGCGGCACGCCCGCCTGGACCGTGCTGCACTTCCGCGTCCCCGGCCACGACCCGGTGACCGTCCGGGTGCGCGGCACGGCGTCCGGCGCCGAGCTGCTGCTCGGCGACCCGGAGGTGCCGGCCGCGGCGGTCACCGCCGCGCTCGTCGGCAACGCCCCGGCCGACGGGGAGCTCACGCTGGCTCTCGACGGGATCACCCACCGCCTCCACCTCGCCACCTCCCCCGAAGGGATCTGGCTCGGCCGCGACGGCGACTCCTGGCACGTCCTCGACCACGACCCCGTCCAGGCGGCCCTCACCGGCGCACGCCACGGCGGCGCCGACACGCTCGCCGCGCCCATGCCCGGCACCGTCACCGTCGTCAAGGTCGCGGTCGGGGACGAAGTCGAGGCCGGGCAGAGCCTGCTCGTCGTCGAGGCCATGAAGATGGAGCACGTCATCTCCGCCCCGCACGCCGGCACCGTCACCGAGCTGGACGTCACCCCCGGCTCCACCGTCGCCATGGACCAGATCCTCGCCGTGGTGACCCCCAGGGAGGAATCATGACCACGGGCCTGCCCATGCACGTGCCCGCCCCCGGGCTCCCCGCCCGGGTCCGGATCCACGAGGTCGGCCCCCGCGACGGGCTGCAGAACGAGAAGACCGTCGTCCCGACCGCCACGAAGGCCGAGTTCGTGCGGCGGCTCGCCGCCGCCGGGCTCTCCACCGTCGAGGCGACCAGCTTCGTCCACCCCAAGTGGGTGCCGCAGCTGGCGGACGCCGAGGAGCTGTTCCCGCTCCTCCAGGGCGTGCCGGCCAGGCTCCCGGTCCTCGTGCCCAACGAGCGCGGGCTCGACCGCGCCATGGCTCTCGGCGCCCGCGAGATCGCCGTCTTCGCCTCCGCCACGGAGTCCTTCGCGAAGGCCAACCTCAACCGGACCGTCGACGAGGCCCTCGCCATGTTCGAGCCCGTCGTCACCCGCGCCATAGAGCAGGGCCTCCGCATCCGCGGCTACCTCTCCATGTGCTTCGGCGACCCCTGGGAAGGCGCCGTCCCCGTCGAGCAGGTCGTCCGCGTCACCAAGGCCCTCGCCGAGATGGGCTGCGACGAGCTGAGCCTCGGCGACACCATCGGCGTCGCCACGCCCGGCCACGTCGCCCAGCTCCTCCAGAGCCTCGCCGAGGCCGGCGTGCCCACCTCCCGTCTCGCCGTGCACTTCCACGACACCTACGGGCAGGCGCTCTCCAACACCCTCGCCGCCCTCCAGCACGGCGTGACCACGGTCGACGCCTCCGCCGGCGGCCTCGGCGGCTGCCCGTACGCCAAGAGCGCCACGGGCAACCTCGCCACCGAAGACCTCGTATGGATGCTCGACGGCCTCGGCATCGAGACCGGGGTCGACCTGGCCGCCCTCACCGCCACCAGCGTGTGGATGGCCGACCAACTGGGCCGACCGAGCCCGTCCCGTACCGTTCGCGCGCTCTCCCACAAGGAGTCCTAGCCATGTCCCTCGACCACCGGCTCTCCGAAGAGCACGAGGAACTCCGCCGCACCGTGGAGGAGTTCGCGCACGACGTCGTCGCGCCGAAGATCGGCGACTACTACGAGCGCCACGAGTTCCCGTACGAGATCGTCCGCGAGATGGGCCGCATGGGCCTGTTCGGCCTGCCCTTCCCGGAGGAGTACGGCGGCATGGGCGGCGACTACCTCGCCCTCGGCATCGCGCTCGAAGAGCTCGCCCGCGTCGACTCCTCCGTCGCCATCACCCTGGAGGCAGGCGTCTCGCTCGGCGCGATGCCGGTCTACCGCTTCGGCACCGAGGAGCAGAAGCAGGAGTGGCTCCCCCGGATGTGCTCGGGCGAGATCCTGGGCGCCTTCGGCCTGACCGAGCCCGGCGCGGGCAGCGACGCCGGCGGCACCCGCACCACCGCCGTCCGCGACGGCGACGACTGGGTCATCAACGGCTCGAAGTGCTTCATCACCAACTCCGGTACGGACATCACGGGTCTGGTCACCGTCACGGCCGTCACCGGCCGCAAGCCCGACGGCCGTCCGCTGATCTCCTCGATCATCGTCCCGTCCGGCACCCCGGGCTTCACGGTCGCCGCGCCGTACTCCAAGGTCGGCTGGAACGCCTCGGACACCCGCGAGCTGTCCTTCGACGACGTCCGTGTCCCCGCCGCGAACCTGCTCGGCGAAGAGGGCCGTGGGTACGCGCAGTTCCTCCGGATCCTCGACGAGGGCCGGATCGCGATCTCGGCGCTGGCGACCGGGCTCGCGCAGGGCTGTGTCGACGAGTCCGTGAAGTACGCGAAGGAACGTCACGCCTTCGGCCGGCCGATCGGCGACAACCAGGCCATCCAGTTCAAGATCGCGGACATGGAGATGCGGGCGCACATGGCCCGCATCGGCTGGCGCGACGCGGCCTCGCGGCTGGTGCTCGGCGAGCCGTTCAAGAAGGAGGCGGCGCTGGCGAAGCTGTACTCCTCCACGGTCGCCGTCGACAACGCCCGTGAGGCCACCCAGATCCACGGCGGCTACGGCTTCATGAACGAGTACCCGGTGGCCCGGATGTGGCGCGACTCCAAGATCCTGGAGATCGGCGAGGGCACGAGCGAGGTCCAGCGGATGCTGATCGCCCGTGAGTTGGGCCTGGTCTCCGCCTGAGCCGTTCCGCCCCAGGCACCGACGCCCGTCGAGCGCCCGTCGCCCCCACCGGGGGCGGCGGGCGCTCGCCGGTTTCCGGCTCCGCCCCTTCGTCGCGAATCACGGCATTACGAAGGCTCCTTGGTGTTGCGACGTAAATCGGCGAATTAGCCGTACAAAAGGCCGGATTCATGACTTCGGGTCGCGCCGGAACCGATTCTTTATCGAGATCACTACAACCTTTTCCGCGAGTGACGCACATCACGACGGCCACCCGGGGGTTCCCCAGCTTCTGCCCCATTTCTGAATTGGACGCGCCCGCCGAGCCCCGATTGCATAAGGAACTTGGACCGCAGGGGCGAGCCGCTAGGACCGGCCCTCCGCCGCGGAGTGCTTCCTGAGCCTGGAGTCCGACTCGGTGTACCGGGTGCGGACGACCGACCACGACAGTCCGTCGAAGGCCGGAAGCACGTCCTGGTCGGGATCAGCGCAGGAGAAGGGGATCGTGATGGCACAGCGCTCACGACAGTTCAGCAGACGTCAGATACTCGCCGCTTTCGCCGGGGTGGCAGCCGGTTGTGCGCTGCCGGAATGCACCGTCCTCACGCGTCCCGCGTACGCGGCGACCGGGTCCGGAACCGACTCGGTGCCCGAGGGGTCCGGTCTTCCGGACACCGACCGCGGCAAGGTGGTCTGGGCGTACCGGACGGGCGGCCGTGCCGTCCGTACCGCCGCCGCCGCGGCCCTGGCGGGCAGTGCGGCCGACGTGAGGACCTTCCTCGACGAGAAGCTGGCCTCGGCCCGGGCCGAGGACAACCGGTTCACGCTCACGCAGTCCCTGGTCATGGCGGGCAGGGCGACGCGCGAGAGCATCGGCGTGGCGCTGTCCGGCGGGACGGCGGCGGTCGAGACCTTCCTCAAGGACGGTTTCCGGACGGCGGTGCGCGAGGACCTCGAGGTGGCCGTGACCACGGTCATGGCCCACGGTGGCCGTGCCGTGAAGCGTGAGGCGTCCGTCGCTCTGGAGGCCGATTCGGACTTCGCGCTGCGCGCCTTCCTCAGCGGTGGACAGTTCACCGCGCACGAGGAGGACGAGCGTGTGCAGGTGACCTCCATCCTCGTGACGGCGTCGCCGCAGGTGCGGGAGTACGCCTCGCGGGCCCTGGACGACGGATCGCCGAGGGCGATCCGGTGGTTCCTGGAGACGGGCCAGTACATCGCCCGGGCGCGGGACGAGGAGACGGCGACGATCCAGCAGCTGGTCAAGGTCGTGGAGGCGGAGGGCCGCCGCGCCGGCCGGAAGACCGACGAGGCCGTCGAGCTGTCCCAGCAGGCGATCAAGGCCTCCGAGAAGGCGAAGGAGGCGGCGCTGGAGGCCAAGGCCGAGGCCGAGGCCGCCGAACAGGACGTCCAGCGCTCGGCCAGGGCGGCGAACAAGGCCGCGCAGGCGGCCAAGGGCGCTGCCGCCGCCGCGGCGACCGCGGTGTCGGCCTCGCGGACGGCGCAGGCCGCCGCGCAGCGTTCGGTGGCGGCCGCGCAGGCCGCCGCTTCGGCCGCGGCGGCGGCAGGACGCGCCGCGGCCCGTGCGTACCGTGCCGCGATCGGCGCCTCCAAGGACGCGGCGATGGCGGACGCGGCCCGCGCGGCGGCGACGGCCGCCACGGCGATGGTCAAGCTCGTCCGCACCGTGGCCCTGAAGGCCGACCTCGCGGCCATGTCCGCCGACGCGGCCGATGCCGCGGGCGCGGCCGCCGCCAGCTCGGCCCTCAACGCGGCCGCCGCCGCGCGGGCCTCGGCCGACGCGGCCGTGGCCTCCGGCGCCGCACACTCCGAGGCCGCCGCCGCGCAGCGGGAGGCCGCAGTGGCCGAGGCCGCCGCGGCCAGGGCGACGCAGGCCGCGGGCAGGTCGCGGACCCTGGCCGGGCAGGCGGCCACCGCCGCCCGCGCCTCGCGCGACGCGGCCAACAGCGCCGCCGACCACGCCGAGAAGGCGGCCGCGGCCGCTGTGGAGGCGGCGAACTTCGCCGGCCAGGCGGTCGACTACGCCAACCGCTCGACGACCGCCGCCAACGCGGCCGTCGAGGCGGCGAACAAGGCCGCCGACGCCGTCGACAAGGCACGTGCCGTCGAGCAGACGGCGCGTCAGGCCGAGCTCGCCAGGCTGGTCGAGGAGACCGAGGAGGCGATCGAGCGGGCGCGGCTCGAGGCGAGCGCCGAGACGGACCAGCTCGAACGGTTCAACCGGGAGCGGACGCAGGAAGCGCGCCTGTCCGCGGAGCTGCTCGCGCTCATCGGCTCCGCCGAGTCGGCGCTGGCGGGCGGCAGGACCGCGGAGGCGGTGGCGACCGGGCGTAAGGCGGCGGTCCAGCTCATCGAGCGTTCGGGCACGTGGACCCGGGAGGCCGCGGAGTTCGCGCTGGCCGGATCGGACGAGGACGTCGTCCACTGGATCGACGCCGACCGCGTCCTCGCGCTGCGCCAGGACAACGTCGAGAACGTCGCGGCGACGGCGGCGATCTCGACGCAGGACGTGGCCACGGCGGCCGTGGCGGCGCTGAGGACCGAGGACCCCGCGAAGGTGAAGACCTTCCTCGAGAGCGGGGCGGTCCAGGCGGCCAGGGAGGACAACCGGGTCGAGGTGACCACGCTCCTGGCCGACGCCACCACCGGTCCCGCGGTACGGCGTGCGGCCGAGGCCGCGCTGGAGAACGGCACCGCCGAGGCCCTGCACTCCTTCCTGCACATCGAGCGTTACGCGGCCGTCCGCGAGGACGACCGTGTGAAGGCCACCACCCTCCTGGCGAACGGAGGCCCCTACGTCAGGGCGGCCGCCCAGATCGCGCTCGAGGGCACCACGCACATGCTGCGCCAGTTCATCGGCACCACGCAGCACGAGTTCGCGCGGCTCGACCACGACCACGCCACGCACATCAGCGCGATCCGTGCGGCGATCGCGGGCGCGGCCAAGGTCGCCCAGGAAGCGCAGGAGGACGCGGCACGGGCCTCCGAGGCGGCGGCCCTCGCACGCGACGCCGCCGACAAGGCGATCGAGTGGTCCAACGCCGCCAAGGGTTACGCGGCCGACGCCAAGCTGTCCGCCGATGAGGCACGCGCGAACGCCTCGGCTGCCGAAGACTCCGCGGCCGACGCCGCGCGGTCCGCCGAGACCGCACGTCAGGCCGCCGCGGCGGCGCGCAACGCGAGCCGCGTGGCGCGCAACGCGGCGACACGGGCCGTGCAGTCCGCCGGTGTCGCCGCGAACTACGCCGCGCAGGCCGCGTCCTCGTCGGCGGCTGCCCGCAAGGCATCGCTCGAGGCCGGAAAGGACGCCACCGCCGCCGCGCAGGCCGCGTTCGAGGCCAAGGTTCTCGTCATCCAGGCCGCGATACGCGAGGCGATCCAGAACGCGCAGAACAATGCGACCGTTCCCATCAACCCCGAGAAGAACGGCCTTCCGGAGGGTGCCGAGAGCTGCCTGACGCCGTTCGGTGACCCGATCGAGTCCGGCAACAGCACCAACCCGTGGGAGCTCGGCTGGAGTTGGCTGACCGGTAAGGGGCCCACGTCGCAGTGCTTCGGTCCGGGCGACGAGTTCACCAGCCTCTACCGTGACCACAACTTCACGAAGGAGGTCATCGCCTTCTTCGCTTCCCGCACGCAGGGCGGGAACTACGAGCTGGGTCACACGTACATGTACGACTACACGCTCAGCGGCTTCGACGGTGCCGGGAAGTACCTCCAGGACTACGGGACGCTCTCCACGGCCGGGCTCACCGGAAACCTGGCGTACACGTTCCTCGGCTCGCACCAGGTCCGCATGACGCCCATCCGCCAGAACGCCAACGGCTCCGTCGTCTGGCGCTACACCGCGTACAACGAATCGGACATCGAGTCCGCGACGCACCCTCCCGTCATCGGGTACACGGACTGGTGGAGCGACACCGTCGGCGCGTTCGTCGACAAGGTCGTCGGCGACTCCGGGCCGTTGTCGCCCAAGACGCAGGTCATCGAGTTCGACGTGACGCTCGGGCCGTGATGCGCGGGAAGACGAGAGGACGCGGGCTCGGCGCCGTCCTGGCCGCTTCCGCGGTACTGATCTCGGGGTGCATGGGTTCCGTGGACCCCGCCGGGCTGCCCGGCGTGTACCGCGACGACGCGACGGGCGGCGAGCTCCAGCTGGAGTCCGACGGGAGGTTCTCCGCCACCGGTGTGTCGACGGACGGGTCTTCCGACCCGGCCGACTTCAGCGGCCGTTGGGAGTTCCGCGACAGCCAGGCCGGCGACTTCATCTACCTGACGGTCGACGACGGTGGACTCGGCAGGACGTCCGGCGTCCAGCTCTACCCGAGCGGAGGGGAGGCGGTGGAGTTCCGTCCCGATCCGGACGGAAAGCCGTCCCTGAAGCTCACCAGAACGCCCGCACCGTAGATCCCGCGGTGCCAGGCACGACGCCCGACGGCGGCGGCCGGGTCACGGAACATCCGTTCCGTGACCCGGCCGCCGCCTTTTTCGGCCCCAATTGCCCGACACCGTCCGCCGATCGGCACTCCGGGTGAGGAGATACCGATTCTTTACACGGATCACTACAACCAAATGCGCGAGTGATGCACATCACGAAGGCCACCCGGGGGTTGCCCAGCTTCTGCCCCATTTCTGAATTGGACGCACCCGCCGAGCCCCGATTGCATAAGGAGCTTGAACCGCAGGGGACGGTAGGGAATTCCTCCTGCCGACTCCTGACGACTGTCGACTTCTAGGACTGTGATGAAGCCACGCAGCACATTGGCGCGCATTCTGGGCACAGCGACCGCCGCCGGTGCCCTTGCATGGGCCGTATTGTCCGGGGGCCAGCCCTCCGAGGCCACCGTCGGACCTGTCGCCGACGCGGCGCCCGGATATGCCGTCGAGGACTACAACTACCCGAAGGCCGACCAGATTCTGGCCGAACAGGGCATTCTCCTCAAGCGCGGCGACGGCCACATCGTGCTCGCCGACTGCGCGAGCGAGTCGAACCTGCTGAGGTTCCTGGCCCGCGACCGCGCGGACGTGTGCTTCAAGGTCACCGCCGACGAGGGCTTCCTGACGCTGCAACTCCCGTCGGTGCACGGGGTGAAGACCGACGACTCCGGCAACACCCACCTCGAGATGACGGCCGAGGACGACCGCGTCGAGTACGACATCCCCGCGGAGACCTGGGAGGGCGTCGGCGAGTCCGTCGACGGCCGGGAGCACGTCCTGGTCGAGATCCGCACCTCCAAGTAGCCGCGCCGCCTTGTGATTGAGGTAACCACCCCCATGCATTCCCCCAGACGTCTCCGCCCGGCCGCGCTCGGCGCGGTCCTGGCCGCCGGGTCGCTCGCGCTGTGCGCGGTGCCCGCGTCCGCAGTCACCGGCACTCCGGTCGCCGACTCGGACACCACCTACGCCTACACGGCCAAGGTCGTCGTCGGTGCGCACGACCGCGGCTGCTCCGCCGTTCTCGTGGACACCGAGTGGCTGCTGACCGCCGCCAGTTGCTTCGCCGACAACCCGGCCGTCTCGCTCGCGGTCCCGGCCGGCGCCCCGCAGAAGACGACCACCGCCGTGATCGGCCGCGCCGACCTGGGCGGGACCCAGGGTGCCGAGCGCCGGATCGTCGAGCTCGTGCCGCGCACCGACCGCGATGTGGTCCTCGCCCGGTTGAACCGGCCCGTCACCAACGTGACGCCCATCGCCCTCGCGAGCGCCGCGCCCGCGGTCGGCGCGGAGCTGGCCTTCGCCGGTTACGGCCGTACGAAGACCGAGTGGGCGCCGCAGAAGCTGCACACCGGCACGTACACCGTCGACTCGGCCGCCGCCACGTCGGCGAGCGTGACCGGCAAGGACTCGGCCGCGTGCATGGGTGACTCGGGCGGCCCGGTGGTCGGCGCCGGCAAGCTCGTGGGCCTCAGCTCCCAGTCCGCGCAGGGCGGGTGCCACGGCACCGACGCGACGCAGACCAGCACCGCGGGCGTCATCGCGCGCGTGGACGACCTCGCCTCGTGGGTGAGCTCCAAGGTGGGCGCCACCCGCATCACCGACTTCAACGGCGACGGCGTCGAGGACATCGCGATCGCCGACCCGGCGGGCACCGTCGGCGGCAAGACCAACGCCGGTCTCGTGCGGATCTCCTACGGCGGCGGCAAGGGCATCGCCGAGATCAACCAGGACCTCGCCTGGGTCACCGGCGACGCCGAGCAGGGCGACTCG
This sequence comes from Streptomyces sp. NPDC012508, assembly GCF_042902595.1. Taxonomy (NCBI): domain Bacteria; kingdom Bacillati; phylum Actinomycetota; class Actinomycetes; order Kitasatosporales; family Streptomycetaceae; genus Streptomyces; species Streptomyces sp. NPDC012508. The sequence continues at coordinate 230,014 of NZ_JBIBEO010000005.1, read as the reverse complement.
TTCGGCGACGCGATCGACACCGTCGACTACAACGAGGACGGCTACACCGACCTCGTCGTCGGCACCACCCTGGAGGACGTCGGCACCGTCGCCGACGCGGGCTTCGTCGACGTGCTCTACGGCGCTCCCGGCGGCCTGGGCACCGGCACGCTGAAGGACACCCACTTCGAGCAGGGCGCGGGCGCCGGTGCGATCAAGGCGGCGGCCAACGAGACGGGCGACCGGATGGGCGACTCGCTCGCCGCCGGCACCACCGCCGCGGGCGAGCCGTACATCGTGATCGGCGTTCCCGGCGAGGCGCTCGGCACCATCGCCAAGGCCGGCGGTGCCTTCTACCTGCGCGGCGGCGTCAACATCGCGATCCACCAGGACAAGGCGGACGTGCCCGGTGCCGCCGAGGCGAACGACGGCTTCGGTACCTCGGTCGCGGCCGACGCCAACCACATCGCCATCGGCGCGCCCAACGAGAACATCGGCGGCGACAACGCCGCGGGCAACCTGGCGGTCTTCAGCCACACGCTGCACACCGACGGCCACCCCAAGCCGCTGTTCGGCCTGGACCAGGATCTCGAGAACGTCTCCGGCGGCGCCGAGGCGAACGACGACTTCGGCTGGTCGCTCAGCCTGACCGAGTACCGGCCCTCGGGTGCCGCCGCTGCCACCGACTCGATCCTGGCGATCGGTTCGCCCGGCGAGGCCGTGGTCGTGGGCACCGAGAACCGCACCGACGCCGGCCGTGTCGTCGTCGGCAGGGTCACCGCCGCGGGCGCCTGGAGCGAGCTGCGCGAGCTCAAGCAGGGCACGGACGTCGATGACGTCTCCGGCACGTCGGAGATCGGCGACCGGATGGGCGAGACCCTCACCGCCGTCAACACCGTGCCCCGCGCGGTCGGCACCACCGCGACCATGCGGCTCGCGGTCGGTACCCCGGGTGAGGCCATCGGCACCACCGCCAACGCCGGTGCCGTCCACACCTTCTCGCTCGTCGCGGCGGCCGGCGCCAACGACCGCTGGCTCGAGGCCGGCGACGGCGACGGCATCCCCGGCACCCCGGGCGCCAACCAGTACCTGGGCCGCAACATGCACTACACCGGCACCAAGCTCTACGTCGGCATGCCGTACGGCCCCGGACTCGGCGCCCTGTACGCCCTGCCGATGTCCAACACGGTCAACGGCGGCACGGTCGCCGCGGTGACCGCGTACAAGCCCGGCACCGGCGGCTTCCCCTCCGTGGGCACCCGCTTCGGCGCCCAGGCGCGCTGACCCTCGCGGGTAGGCGGCAGCAAGAGCCCCCCAAGGCCTCAGGGCCTTGGGGGGCTCTTTGCGACGGCGGGGCTCAGGGCAGGCGCACGACGGTCCCGTAGGCGAACCCCTCGCCCTCCCGTGGCGCCCGGGTCCATGACCGGGTGGTGAACGTGGGCAGCTTGCCCTGATGCAGCGCGAAACGGGGAAGTGAGAGACCGAGTTCGGTGGAGAGGGCCTCCAGCACACGCAGTTCGCGGTCCGCAGCCGAGTCCTCCGGGCGGAAGAGGCGGGTGGGGTCCACGCTCTCGGGTATCGCGCCGGACCGGTGGACCTCCGTACCCCGCACGGTGAAGGCGTAGAGCTCCTCGCCCCGTTCGGCCACCGACATGTGGAAGGCGGGCGGGTGGTCGTCCGGGGACGAGCGGCCCGGCTCACGCCACACCACCACCGCGCGACCGGACGACGAAGCGGGGGGAGCCGGTGATCGGAACAGGTCGCTCAGATGCCGGTGCGAGTAACCGTCATAGGCGAAGGCCCACCCCTCGGCCGTGCGGCCGGCGGCGACCACGGCCCGGTCCTCCCAGAGTTCCACGCCCTCCCGCTCATGGGGGGCGGGCGCCTGCCGGGAAGCCTGGCGCGGATCCGTGGGCGCGCTCAGTTCGGCGCCTTCCTCGCCGATCAGGGCGGGCAGGTGAGCGGGGTCGATCCCCTCGATCCACACACAGCGGTATCCATTGCGCGGCCGCCAGTTCGTCGCGGGCTCCGTCAGCCACGCGAGGCCCGGCGGATCGAGATCCGGCGTCGGTTCGGGGACCGGGCCGCTCTCTCCCGCCCTCGGGGTCGCGAGGATCTCCCGCCCCCGCTCCGGGGTGACGAGCGGTCCCAGGACCGGATCGGCGAGGAGGCCGATCGGGGCGATCAGCGACGGCCCGGGGGCCTCCCACAGCGGGAGCGCCTTCCTCAGCACTCGCCACGCGGCGTCGGTCGCCCCCCAGCGGGCGGCCTCCCGGGCCTCGGCCACGGCTCGGCCCCATGGACCGGGAGGCGCGTACCGGTGGCTGCCGTCCCGCATCGCACCCAGTACGGACTCGGCGACCTCCCGGTCGACCCCGCGGGCTGCCATCATCCCGAGCCAGTGGTCGTCCCCGCCCAGGCGCCATTCACCCCGTGCCGGTGTCATGGCGTGCAGGGCAAGGAGCTCCGGCAGATAGCGCGGGTCGGCCACCAGAAGGCCGTAGTCCGGGGATCCGCTCGGAGCGAGCAGATGCCGGAGCTGGTTCAGCAGGACGTGGCTCCGAGGCCGCCCGAAAGAAGACGCCTCCTCGAGCAGCGGCAGTGCCTTCTCGTACTGTCCACGCAGGGCCAGCAGACGGGCCTCCACCACACAGGCGTCCTGCGCGCGCGTGGTCGCGTTGACGAAGTCGGGTCTGTCCACCCGGTCGGCGTGGAAGCCGCGGTACTTGGCCTGCATGTACGCGCGGAACGACGGGTAGCGCTGCGGGAACTCACCGCTCCAGCCCCTGTAGACGTAGAGCGCCCACTCACCGTCCTGATCGGTGTCGCCGGGGTCGAGCAGGGCGTGCGACATGTCGGAGTCCGTCTCCAGCCGCAGCGCCCGTCGCCACATGCCGGCCAGCAGGACGTCCTCCTCGCGCGGGTCGTTCCCCAGACTCTCCTCGTACATCGGCGTCATGTCGAACGGATCCCCGAACCAGTCGATGTCCGCCACGCCGCCGAGCTGATAGACCCCGGCCGGCTCATCCACATGCCAGCCGTCACTGACGGCCAGGAACTCCCGGTACGAGGGCGGCAGCCGCCGCCCCAGCCGTTCCTCGGCCGCAGCGATCGCCGCCTCTTCCGCGGCGGGCCTGGCCGGGGAGCCGAAGCCCGTCCCGCCGTGCTCGTCCTCGTCCTCGTCGTCGCCCTCGTCGGCGTCCGCGCGCGGAACCCACTCCTGCTGCCAGCGCCCCAGAAACTCTTGCCAGTTGAAAGACCCACCACTCATGCCCGCATGGTGGCACCCGGCACTGACACCGGCAGGCCGCGCTCCGAGCGTCCGCCGGACGAAGGCGGCCGAACCAGGAGGGTTACCCGAGGAGGCCCTCGGCCGTGGCGGTCACGAACGCGGAGAACGCGGCGGGGCTCGCCAGGAAGGCGGGGCCCTCAGGATTCTTGGAGTCCCGGACGGCTACGTGGGCGGTGAGATCGGCGACCTCGACGCACTCGCCGCCGGTGTCGCCGCTGTAGGAGGACTTGCGCCACGAGGCCGTGCCCTGTGGCGCGCACTCGACACAGTCCCCGCCGGTGTTGCCGCTGTAGCTGGACTTACGCCACTGCGCGCGGGTCAGGCCCTGAGTGGTCCCCATAATGTTCCTCCATCACGCGCGTGATCAGTTCCGCTGAATCCTCCACGGAGAGGGCGGACGCCTGCAAGTGAGCGTAACGAAGAGCGGCTTCCCTGACCGTCTCGGGATTGGCGGTCATGTGGCCAGCGATGAGGTCCTCCGTGTAGACGATGTCCGGATCACTCTCGAACCGTAGCGAGTTGAAGGCGCCGATCAGGCTGGCATGCTCCCCCGCGGCGAAGGGCAGCACCTGGATCCGCACCCAACGGTTGGCTCGGAAACCCAACAAGTACGCGAGTTGGTTTCGCATGACCCCGGGACCACCGATCGGCCGATGCAACGCCGCCTCGTCAAGGATGACCCAGGCCATCGGCGGATGCTCCCTGCTCAGGATGCGCTGACGCTCCATCCGAGCTGCCACCAACCCTTCGAGGTCATCAGGCAAACCGGTGGCCAAGACCGCCCGCGCGTACTCCTCCGTCTGCAACAACCCGTAGACCAGCTGCGCCTGGTACGTCGAGATGTAAGCCGCCCGCGCCTCCATCTCCGCGTACTGCTGGAACCACGTAGGCAGCTGGCTCTTCAGCACCAGCCCCACCAGCCGCGAGAACAGCCCGCCCGTCATCAGCGCCGCGTCCAGCCGTTCCGAGAACTCGCGCGTGGGGACCTTCTTCGCCGTCTCTATCTGGCCGATCAGCGACGCCGTGCAGTAGACGATGTCGCCCAACTGCTGCTGGTTCAGCCCCGCCTCCTCCCGCAACCGCCGGAGCTCCGCTCCGTAATAGTCCAGCGGCGAGGCACTCGGATCCAGGCTGCGGATGTTGACCACGACGAGGTCACCCCCAAGCTCACGCATCACTGCGTTCGTTTCGGTTCGTAGCCGAGCGTAATCACCCCACCCCACCCTGGTGGCATGAATCACGCAACTGACCTCTATCCGGCTGAACTTCGCGACAGCTACCGCATGGGCTTCACCGTCGGTGAGCACTCCGCCGGCCACATGCGCCGCATCCTGCGCATGTTCCTCGGCCGTTGGGCGCTCGGTCACCTCGCCGACGCCGCCGAGCTCGCGCTCACCGAGCTGGTCGCCAACGTCGTACGGCATGTTCCCGGGCAGCGCTGCACGGTGCTGATCCTGCGGGAGCCGCACGGTCTCCGGGTGGAGGTCGCCGACGCGGTCTCGGGACCGCCGCTTCACGCCACGGCGGCCGAGCCGCTCGCGGAGGGCGGGCGCGGGCTCACGCTCGTCGAGGCCGTGACCGATCGCTGGGGCGTGGAACCGACCGCCGACGGCAAGACGGTGTGGTTCGAGTGCGACTCACGACATCCCCAGGACCTGGGCCTGGGCCTGGACCTGGCCCCGGATCCGGTCCAGGACCCGAACCCCCCTCATGCCTCTGGCATGTGACGCAGGCCCCATGCCCCACCCCTCCAGATCAACATGAGGTTAGGCTAACCTACCTTCGACTTAGCCAGGCCGAACGCCGTCCCCGGCACGTACCGAAAGCGACTTCGCCATGCCCAGCAACGCCCGAGCCACCTCCCTCACTCGTCGCGGACTGCTCGCCGCAGGCGGCGCCCTCGGGCTCGGCGCCGCGCTCGCCGCCTGCGGTACCGAGACCAAGGGCGGCAGCGACGCCGCCGGTTCCGCGGAGAAGGCCGGGCCGTGGAAGTTCACCGACGACCGCGGTACGGCCGTCGAGGCGAAGTCCACCCCGAAGAACATCGTCGCCTTCACCGGAATGGCCGCCGCCCTCAAGGACTTCGGCATCGAGGTCAAGGGCGTCTTCGGCCCGACCACGGTCAAGGACCCGAAGACGGGCGAGGAGACGCCGGACGTCCAGGCCGGGGACCTCGACGTCAAGAAGGTCAAGATCATCGGCAACGTCTGGGGCGAGTTCAAGATCGAGGAGTACCTCAAGCTCAACCCGGACCTTCTCATCACCGACATGTGGGAGAAGAACGACCTCTGGTACGTCCCGGCCGAGCAGAAGGACAAGATCCTCAAGGTCGCCCCGAGTGTCGCCCTGTGGGCCGCCGACAAGTCGATGCCGGCCGTCCTCCAGCGCCACGCCGACCTCGCCGCCTCCCTCGGCGCCGATGTGAAGACCAAGCAGATCCTGGCCGACAAGGCCCGCTTCGAGGCGGCCGCCGAGCGCGTCCGCCAGGCCGCCAAGGGCAAGAAGGACATCAAGGTCCTGATCGGCTCCGGCTCCCCCGACCTGTTCTACGTCTCCACCCCGGTCCGGCCGACCGACACGCTGTACTTCCAGGAGCTGGGCGTCAACATCATCACGCCCGACAAGCTGGACCAGGGCGGCTGGTTCGAGGGTCTGAGCTGGGAGAACGTCGACAAGTACAAGGCCGACGTCATCCTGCTCGACAACCGCACCTCGGCCCTGCAGCCGGAGGCCCTCAAGGCCAAGCCGACCTGGGCCGCGCTGCCCGCCGTCAAGGCCGGCCAGGTCTTCCCGCGCGTGACCGAGCCGATCTACTCGTACGCCAAGTGCGCCCCGCTCATGGAGGACCTGGCGAAGGCCCTGGAGAACGCGAAGAAGGTGGCCTGACCCCATGACGAGCGCCGAGACCGCCCCGTTCCAGTTCTTCAGCCTTCAGGTCGACCGGACGAGGCGGCTCGGCCCGTCCCTGGTCCGCGTCACCTTCACCGGAGAGGACCTGAAGTCGTTCGCCTCCGGCGGGCGCGACCAGTCGCTCTCCCTCTTCCTGCCGCACCCCGGCCAGGAGGCCCCCGTCCTGCCGCCGCTGGACAACCCCGACATGTACGCGATCCTCGGGGCCTGGCGCGCGATGCCGGACGACGAGCGGGCCGTGATGCGCTCGTACACGGTCCGCGAGCAGCGCACGGAGCCCGAAGGACCGGGCGAGGTCGACATCGACTTCGCCCTGCATGAGGATGGCGGCCCCGCCTGCCGCTGGGCGCAGCAGGCCAGGCCCGGTGACCGGGTCGTCGTGCTCGGCCCGGCGACGGCCGCCAACACCGCCGTCCGCTTCCAGCTCCCGGACGACGCCGACTCCGTCCTCATCTGGGCGGACGAGACGGCCCTGCCGGCCGCCGCGGCGATCCTGGAGTGGCTGCCGGCCGAGACCCGTGCCCACGTCTATCTCGAAGTCCCCTTCTCCGGCGACCGCATGGAGCTGGCGACCGAGGCCGACGCCACCGTCACCTGGCTGGTCCGTGAGGAGGGTGCGCCGTCCGCCGTGGACGCGGTGCGCGCCGCCGAGCTGCCGGGCGAGGCGCCGTACGTCTGGATCGCGGGCGAGTCCGGTTCGGTGAAGGAGCTGCGCCGTCATTTCGTGCGCGATCGCGAACTCGACCGCCGTCGGGTCACGTTCGTCGGTTACTGGCGCAAGGGGCTGTCCGAGGACGCCCTGCGTGAGACGCCCGAGGACGAATCGTGATCTAAGGGCGGCAACTCCCACTTCCCTGAGAGGCGAGGGGCGTTGCGATGCAAAGTTAGGTTAGGCTAACCTTACTTTTGCACCGCAACCCCCTCGCCCCTTTTCCGTCCGGAGGACCATCCCCATGCGTTCGCACCTGCTCAACGACGCCACGGCGGAGAGCTACCGGCGCTCCGTCACCGAAGGAGTCGAGCGGGTGGCGGAGAAACTCGCCACGACGCGGCGCCCGTTCAGCGGCGTCACCCCCGCGGCGCTGGCGCCCACCATCGACGCCGTCGACCTCGACAAGCCGCTGGGCGACTCCTCCGCCGCCCTCGACGAGCTCGAGAGCGTCTACCTCCGCGACGCCGTCTACTTCCACCACCCGCGCTACCTGGGCCACCTCAACTGCCCGGTCGTGATCCCCGCCGTGCTCGGCGAGGCCGTCCTCTCCGCGGTCAACTCCTCGCTCGACACCTGGGACCAGAGCGCGGGCGGCACCCTGATCGAGCGCAAGCTCATCGACTGGACCACCGGTCGCATCGGCTTCGGCCCCTCGGCCGACGGCGTGTTCACCAGCGGCGGCTCGCAGTCCAACCTCCAGGCCCTGCTCCTCGCCCGCGAGGAGGCCAAGACCACGGACCTGTCCAAGCTGCGCGTCTTCTCGTCCGACTGCAGCCACTTCAGCGTCCAGAAGTCGGCCGGACTCCTCGGCCTCGGCCCCGACGCCGTCATCTCCATCCCCGTGGACCGGAACAAGCGGATGCAGTCCGTCGTCCTCGCCGCCGAGCTGGAGGCCTGCCGCGCCGAGGGCCTGGTCCCGATGGCGATCGTCGCCACCGCCGGCACCACCGACTTCGGCTCCATCGACCCGCTGCCCGAGATCGCCGCCCTGGCCGACGAGTACGGCGCCTGGATGCACGTCGACGCCGCCTACGGCTGCGGACTGCTCGCCTCGCTCACCCGCCGCCACCTCCTGGACGGCATCGAGCGCGCCGACTCGGTGACGGTCGACTACCACAAGTCCTTCTTCCAGCCGGTGAGCTCCTCCGCCGTCCTGGTGCGCGACGGGGCCACCCTGCGCCACGCGACGTACCACGCGGACTACCTCAACCCCCGCCGAACGGTCGCGGAGCAGATTCCCAACCAGGTGGACAAGTCCCTCCAGACCACCCGCCGCTTCGACGCCCTCAAGCTGTGGATGACCCTGCGCGTCATGGGCGCCGACGGGGTCGGCGAGCTCTTCGACGAGGTCTGCGACCTGGCCGAGGCGGGCTTCGACCTGCTCGCCGCCGACCCGCGCTACGACGTGGTCGTCGAGCCGCAGCTGTCCACGCTGGTCTACCGCTACATCCCGGAGACCGTCACCTCGCCGGCCGAGATCGACCGCGCCAACCTCTACGCCCGTAAGGCGCTCTTCGCCTCCGGCGAGGCCGTCGTCGCCGGGACCAAGGTCGACGGCCGCCAGTACCTGAAGTTCACCCTGCTCAACCCCGAGACGACCGTGGCCGACATCGCCGCCGTCCTCGATCTGATAGCCGGCCACGCCGAGCAGTACCTGGGAGAGACCCTTGTCCACGCCTGATACCCCCGACACGTACGACTTCATCGGCATCGGGCTCGGTCCGTTCAACCTCGGCCTCGCCTGCCTCACCGAGCCCATCGACGAACTGAACGGCCTCTTCCTGGAGTCCAAGCCCGACTTCGAGTGGCACTCCGGGATGTTCCTGGAGGGCGCGCACCTCCAGACCCCGTTCATGTCGGACCTCGTCACGATGGCCGACCCGACGTCCCCGTACTCCTTCCTCAGCTATCTGAAGGAGAAGGGGCGGCTCTACTCGTTCTACATCCGCGAGAACTTCTATCCGCTGCGGACCGAGTACAACGACTACTGCCGCTGGGCCGCCGACAAGCTGCGGAGCATCCGCTTCTCCACGACCGTGTCCTCCGTCGCGTACGACGAGGCCGGCGAGGAGTACGTCGTGACGACCGAGGCCGGGGAGACCTACCGCGCCCGTCGGATCGTGCTCGGCACCGGCACCCCGCCGTACGTCCCCGACTCCTGCCAGGGGCTCGGCGGCGACCTGATCCACAACTCGCGCTACCTCCAGAACAAGGAGGCGCTCCAGAGGAAGGAGTCGATCACCCTGGTCGGCAGCGGCCAGAGCGCGGCGGAGATCTACTACGACCTCCTCTCCGAGATCGACGTCCACGGCTACCGGCTCAACTGGGTGACGCGCTCCCCGCGCTTCTTCCCGCTGGAGTACACCAAGCTCACGCTGGAGATGACCTCGCCGGAGTACGTGGACTACTTCCACGCGCTGCCCGAGCAGACCCGGTACCGCCTGGAGAACCAGCAGAAGAACCTGTTCAAGGGCATCGACGGCGAGCTGATCGACGCGATCTTCGACCTGCTCTACCAGAAGAACCTGGCCGGCCCGGTCCCCACGCGCCTGCTCACCAACTCGGCGCTGCACTCCGCCGCGTACGACGACACGAGCGGTACGTACACGCTCGGCTTCCACCAGGAGGAGCAGGAGAAGGACTTCACGGTGGAGACCGAGGGCCTGATCCTCGCCACCGGCTACAAGTACGCCGTCCCCGCCTTCCTCGAGCCGGTCAAGGACCGCCTCACGTGGGACGGACAGGGCCGCTTCGACGTGGCCCGCAACTATTCGATCGACACGACGGGCCGCGGCGTCTTCCTGCAGAACGCCTCCGTGCACACGCACTCCATCACCTCGCCCGACCTGGGCATGGGTGCGTACCGCAACGCGTACATCATCGGCGCGATGCTGGGCTACGACTACTACCCCGTCGAGAAGACCATCGCGTTCCAGGAGTTCGCAGTATGAGCATCCGCTTCCGCCCCCTCGATCCGCTCGCGGACGCCCAGCTGATCCACCCCTGGGTCACGCACCCCAAGGCCGCGTTCTGGATGATGCAGGACGCGAAACTGGAGGACGTCGAGCGCGAGTACATGGCGTTCGCCGCCAACCCGCACCACGAGGCCTTCATAGGCCTGGTGGACGAGCAGCCGGCGATCCTCATGGAGCGGTACGACCCCTCCCGGCTGGAGCTGGTCGGGCTCTACGAGCCGCAGCCCGGCGACGTCGGCATGCACTTCCTGGTCGCGCCCACCGACACCCCTGTGCACGGCTTCACCCGCGCCGTGATCACCGCCGTGATGCGTGAGCTGTTCGCCGACCCGGCCACCGAGCGCGTCGTCGTCGAGCCGGACGTGGCCAACAAGGCCGTGCACGCGCTCAACGAGGCCGTCGGCTTCGTGCCCGAGCGGGAGATCCAGAAGCCGGAGAAGAAGGCCCTGCTGAGCTTCTGCACCCGTGCCCAGTTCGAGGCCGCCACGGGGAGCCTGCTCGTCGGAAGGGAGTCCCAGTGAACCCCGTCGCCCACCTCACCCCCGCCCGCTGGGCGGACGCCAACCGCGCGCTGATCCGCAAGGGGCTCGCCGAGTTCGCCCACGAGCGGCTGATCGACCCGCAGGAACTCGGGGAGAGCCGCTACCGGGTCCTCAGTGACGACCGCTCGACCGAGTACCGCTTCACCGCCGACCGGTACGCGCTCGACCACTGGCACATCCACCCCGAGTCGATCAGCCGGCACCGCGGCGACGAGCACCTCCCGCTCGACGCCCTGATGTTCGTCACCGAGCTGCGCGGCTCGCTCGGCCTGAGCGACGAGATCCTGCCGGTCTATCTGGAGGAGATCTCCTCCACCCTGGCCGGTACGGCGTACAAGTCGACCAAGCCGCCGGTCACCGCCGCCGAGCTGGCGCGCGCGGACTTCCAGGCCATCGAGACCGGGATGACCGAGGGCCACCCCTGCTTCGTCGCCAACAACGGCCGGCTCGGCTTCGGCGTCGACGAGTACCGCGCGTACGCCCCGGAGGCCGCCGCCCCGATCCACCTGATCTGGCTGGCCGCGCGGCGCGACCGCACCACCTTCACGGCCGGCGCGGGCATCGACTACGACGCGTTCATCCGGGCCGAGCTGGGTGACAAGGCGGTCGACGGCTTCGCCGGGATCCTCGCCGAGCGGGGCCTGGACCTGGCCGACTATCTGCTGATGCCGGCCCACCCCTGGCAGTGGTGGAACAAGCTGTCGGTCACCTTCGCCGCCGAGGTCGCCCAGGAGCGCCTGGTCTACCTGGGCGAGGGCGACGACGCCTATCTGGCGCAGCAGTCGATCCGTACGTTCTTCAACACCGCGGATCCGGCCAAGCACTACGTCAAGACGGCGCTCTCGGTCCTCAACATGGGCTTCATGCGCGGCCTCTCGGCCGCGTACATGGAGGCGACCCCGGCGATCAACGACTGGCTGGCCGGGCTGATCGCGTCTGACTCCGTCTTCACGGCGGCCCGCTTCTCGATCATCCGCGAGCGCGCGGCGGTCGGCTACCGGCACCTGGAGTATGAGGCCGCCACCGACCGTTACTCGCCCTACCGCAAGATGCTCGCCGCGCTCTGGCGCGAATCCCCGGTGGCCTCCCTGGCACCGGGTGAGCGGCTCGCGACGATGGCCTCGCTGCTCCATGTCGACCACGAGGGCGCGTCCTTCGCGGGCGCTCTGATCAAGGACTCGGGCCTGGCCCCGGCGGAGTGGCTGCGCGGCTACCTGGACGCGTACCTGCTGCCGGTGCTGCACAGCTTCTACGCGTACGACCTGGTCTACATGCCGCACGGCGAGAACGTGATCCTGGTCCTCGACGAGCGGGGCGCGGTCGTCCGGGCGGTGTTCAAGGACATCGCCGAGGAGATCTGCGTGATGGACCCGGCCGCGGTCCTGCCGCCGGCGGTGGAGCGGGTCCGGGCCGACGTCCCCGAGGACATGAAGCTGCTGTCGATCTTCACGGACGTGTTCGACTGCTTCTTCCGCTTCCTGGCGGCGACCCTGGCGGCGGAGGGCACGCTCGACGAAGAGGCGTTCTGGCGGACGGTCGCGGAGTGTGTGCGCGGCTACCAGGCCTCGAAGCCGGAGCTGGCGGAGAAGTTCGCGCAGTACGACATGTTCGCGGAGACGTTCGCGCTCTCCGCCCTCAACCGCCTCCAGCTGCGCAACAACAAGCAGATGGTGGACCTGTCGGACCCGTCGGCGGCGCTCCAGCTGATCGGCGACCTGGTGAACCCGATCGCGCGGTTCACCCCCTGAGACCGGCGCGGGCCCGGCGGAGTACGGTCCTCCGCCGGGCCCGCGCCGTCGTCTCTAATCAGCCGCGGGCCACGGGACCTGCGGCGAGCGGTAGTAGTCGATACCGAGCGCCTCGAACCGCGGCCCCTGCTCCGCGAGCCGCGTCCTGTACGCCTCCCAGTCGTGCGTCGCCGCCGGGGACCAGCCCAGTTCGGCCACGCCCGGCAGGCGCGGGAACGCCATCTGGTCGATGTGCGCGTTCTCGGAGACGGTCTCGGTCCAGAGCGGCGCCTCGACGCCCTTCACGGCCTCGGCGGGCGCGCCCGGAAGGTACGCCGCCGGGTTCCAGTCGTAGGAGCGCTGCACCTCGACGTAGCCGGCCCAGGCCAGGCCCAGCTTGGTCTCCTTCGTGTACTTCATGTCCAGGTAGACCCGGTCCGCGGGCGAGAGGATCAGCCCGGTGCCGTTGCGTGCCGCCGCGGCGACCTGTTCCTTCTCCGCCGGGGCGGTCCGGTCGAGGCCCCAGTACTGCGCGAGGGCGCCCTCGGCAGGGGTGGCGCCGGTCAGCTGGTGCCAGCCGACGACGGTCTTGCCGTACTTCGCGACGATCGGCTGGACCTTCTCCATGAACGCCACGTAGTCCTCGTGGGCCGTGGAGTGCGCCTCGTCACCGCCGATGTGGAGGTACTTCCCCGGGGTGAGCGCGGCGAGCTCGCGGATGACGTCGTCCACGAAGTCGTACGTGACGGGCTTCGGCACGCACAGGGAGCTGAAGCCGACACTGGTGCCCGTGTAGAGCGGCGGGGCGACGCCGTCGCAGTTCAGCTCCGCGTAGGAGGCGAGGGCGGCGTTGGTGTGGCCGGGCAGGTCGATCTCGGGCACGACCTCCTGGTAGCGGGAGGCGGCGTACCGCACGATCTCCTTGTAGTCGTCCTTCGTGTAGTACCCGCCGGGTCCGCCGCCGACCTGGGTGGAGCCGCCGTAGGTGGCGAGGCGGGGCCAGGAGTCGATGGCGATGCGCCAGCCCTGGTCGTCGGAGAGGTGCAGATGCAGCTTGTTGACCTTGTAGAGGGCGAGCTGGTCGATGTACCGCTTGACCTGGTCGACGGTGAAGAAGTGGCGCGAGACGTCGAGCATCGCGCCCCGGTAGGCGTAGCGCGGCGTGTCGGTGATGGTGCCGCCCGCGATCTGCCAGGGCCCGGGCTGCACGGTGCGCTTCTCGACGGCCGCCGGGAGCTGCTGGCGCAGGGTCTGGACGCCGCGGAAGAGCCCGGCGGGGCGGTGGGCGGTGAGGGTGATGCCGGCGCGGCCGGACTGGAGCCGGTAGCCCTCGTCCCCGAGCGCCTTCTCGCCGTTGCTGAGGCGGAGCCGGATGCCGCCGCTCGCCCTGTCCTCGTCGACGACGCGCAGGGGGTGGCCGGTCGAGGGGCGCAGGATGCCGGCGAGGTAGTCGGCGACGGCGCGGGACTCGCGGGAGCGGTCGTCGATCCGGATGCGGGTGGCGGCGGTGATCGTGTACGGCTGTCCCCCGGGGGCCACGGAAGCGGGGGCGGGGACGATCTGGCCGAGCGGCCGGAGTGCGGGTTCGGCGGCGGAGTGGGCGGTGGGAGCGGCTCCGACGCAGGAGATGCCGGCCGCCGCAAGGAGCAGCAGGGCGCCGAGCACACGGGGAAGCGTTCTGCGCTGTCTCACAGGCATGGTCCCTTTCGGTGGACTTCGCGGCTGTGGGTATGCGTATCCGAACAGTCACCATGCGTACCGTGGACCACTTCTGTGGGTCAAGGTGTAGACCAATTTCCCCTCCAGAGCCGTGATCATGAAGGCGTCTGCCCGAATTCGGGCAGGATTCTTGCGAAGTCCGGGGGGTACCCCTCAGTATTCACTGGTGCTCGAACGCCGCCCGTCGCATGACGACCTCATCGACCACCTGGTGCGCAGCACCGCGCTGCAGCGCGGTGAAGCGGCCCGGGTGGTGCTCGACGTGCTGGCGTACTTCGACGAGTCGACCGAGACGTTCGTCCGTCGCCGCCACCGCGAACTGCAGTCCGGCGGCGCGGTGAACGCCGAGATCTTCGAGCGCATCGCGGCAGAACTGCCGCACCGCGCCGTGGCGCCACCGGAGCTCTCGCTCCGGCAGCTGCGCCGCATCGTCTACGGCTGAGCACGCTCACCAACCTGGAGGGGTTACACCTTTATGTGCGGAATTGTCGGTTACATCGGAAAGCGTGACGTCGCCCCGCTGCTGCTGGAAGGCCTGCAGCGGCTGGAGTACCGGGGGTACGACTCCGCCGGCATCGTCATCACCAGCCCGAAGGCCTCCGGCCTGAAGATGGTGAAGGCCAAGGGCCGGGTCCGTGACCTGGAAGCCCGCGTCCCCAAGCGCTTCACCGGCACGACCGGCATCGCCCACACCCGCTGGGCCACCCACGGCGCGCCGAGCGACATCAACTCGCACCCGCACCTGGACCCCGAGAACAAGGTCGCGGTCGTCCACAACGGCATCGTCGACAACGCCCAGGAGCTCCGCGCCAAGCTGGAGGCCGACGGCGTCGTCTTCGCGTCGGAGACCGACACCGAGGTGATCACCCACCTGATCGCCCGCTCCCAGGCCACCACCCTGGAGGAGAAGGTCCGCGAGGCGCTCAAGGTCATCGAGGGCACCTACGGCATCGCCGTCATGCACGCCGAGTTCAACGACCGCATCGTGGTGGCCCGCAACGGCTCCCCGGTCGTCCTCGGCATCGGCGAGAAGGAGATGTTCGTCGCCTCCGACGTCGCCGCCCTGATCGCCCACACCCGCCAGGTCGTCACCCTCGACGACGGCGAGATGGCCACCCTCAAGGCCGACGACTTCCGTACGTACACGACCTCGGGCGCCACCACGACGGCCACCCCGGAGACCGTGGAGTGGGAGGCCGCCTCCTACGACATGGGCGGCCACGACACGTACATGCACAAGGAGATCTCCGAGCAGCCCGACGCGGTCGACCGCGTGCTGCGCGGCCGGATCGACGACCGCTTCTCCACCGTCCACCTGGGCGGCCTCAACCTCGACGCCCGCGAGGCCCGCTCCATCCGCCGGATCAAGATCCTCGGCTGCGGCACCTCGTACCACGCCGGCCTCATCGGCGCGGGCCTGATCGAGTCCATGGCCCGTATCCCCGCCGACGCCGAGCCGGCCTCGGAGTTCCGCTACCGCAACCCGGTCGTGGACCCCGACACCCTCTACATCGCCGTCTCCCAGTCCGGTGAGACGTACGACGTGCTGGCCGCCGTGCAGGAGCTGAAGCGCAAGGGCGCCCGTGTCATCGGCGTCGTCAACGTGGTCGGCTCGGCCATCGCCCGCGAGGCCGACGGCGGCGTGTACGTGCACGCCGGCCCGGAGGTCTGCGTCGTCTCCACCAAGTGCTTCACCAACACGGTCACCGCCTTCGCGCTGATCGCCCTCCACCTCGGCCGCATCCGCGACCTGTCGGTCACCGACGGCAAGCGGATCATCGAGGGCCTGCGCAAGCTGCCCGCGCAGATCAGCGAGATCCTCGAGACCGAGGACGAGATCAAGAAGATCGCCGAGGCGTATGCCGGCGCCCAGTCGATGATGTTCATCGGCCGCGTGCGGGGCTACCCGGTCGCCCTGGAGGCCTCCCTGAAGCTCAAGGAGATCTCCTACATCCACGCCGAGGCGTACCCGGCCTCCGAGCTGAAGCACGGCCCGCTCGCCCTGATCGAGCCGGCCCTGCCGACGGTGGCGATCGTCCCCGACGACGACCTGCTGGAGAAGAACCGCGCCGCGCTGGAGGAGATCAAGGCCCGCAGCGGCCGCATCCTCGCGGTCGCGCACCAGGAGCAGGCCAAGGCCGACCACACGATCGTCGTCCCGAAGAACGAGGACGAGCTGGACCCGATCCTGATGGGCATCCCGCTCCAGCTCCTCGCCTACCACACGGCGCTCGCCATGGGCCGCGACATCGACAAGCCGCGCAACCTGGCCAAGTCCGTCACGGTCGAGTAGCAGCACCGGGACCTGTCCCCCGGAGCTCTCGACCACGGCCGGGAAAGCCCGTCCGCCCGCATTCCGGACCTGTCCCCGGAAGGGCGGACGCCCGGCCGGACACAGGAGCGGTCCCCGCGCACTCGGTGCGCGGGGACCGCTTCTGTTTCTTCAGGGCTCGGTCGCCGGCGTCCGGGGGTGTCCTCAGCCGGCTGCCGGGGCTCCGCGGCGCGCGCGGCCCAGCGAGGTCGGCCAGTGGGCCACCGCCGCCGTCGCGCCGTACCAGGCCGCGAGGCCCGCCACCGCGGCGACCCAGCCGCCCGCCTTCGCCAGACCGCCGTTGTCGGCGAGGGCCCCTATGCCGAGCAGCAGCAGCGACACGAACAGCAGCCCGTACACACCCTGGCCGAACAGACCGCTGCCGCCGGCCGCCATCGTCAGCGTGAGCGCCAGCAGCGCCCACAGCAGCAGGAAGAGACCGGTCGCCTCGGCCGAGCCGCTGTCGCCCACTCCGGTCCCCCAGGTGAACCAGAACGCGCCGAGCGCCGAATAGGCCGTGCCCTCACCGCCGTTGCCGGCGCGCAGGGCGAGCAGACCGACGAGGAAGAGCGTCACCCCGCCGACCCAGGTGGCGAGGGCAGCGGCGTCCGACGCCGCGACGTTGTCGATGACACCGGTGCTGCCGATGCCGAAGGCCAGCAGGGTCAGTCCGAGCGCGAGGTGGCCGAGAGTGGAGGTCGTGTTTCCCGCGGCGACTTCGTTGTCCACGGCGGGCTCCCTTCAGGTGGGCAGTTGTGCTGCGTGAGCTGCTTGTTCCGGTGACTTTTAAGTACCCTTCACAAGCACACAAATCACCTGACGGTGGCAGAAATTATCGCCGTACCACGGGAGTTGACGAAGCGTCGAGAAGACGAAGCCCAGGGAGTACGTCAGGGAGCGACGGTCACGGGATGACGATCACGGGCCGCTGCGCCCGCTTCGCCAGCCGGCCGGCCACCGAGCCGAAGATCCGGCCGACGATGCCGTGCGTCGAGCCGACCACGATCGCGTCGGCCGAGTACTCCCGGCCGACCTCCTCCAGCTCGTGGCAGATGTCGCCGCCGCGCTCCACGAGGATCCAGGGGACCTCGGCCAGGTAGTCCGCGCAGGCCAGCTCCAGGCCGAGCACCTCGGTGCGATGGTCCGGGACGTCGACGAAGACCGGCGGCTCGCAGCCCGCCCAGACGGTGGTGGGCAGCCGGTTGGCGACATGCACGATGATCAGGCCGGAGCCGGAACGCTTGGCCATGCCGATGGCGTACGCAAGGGCCCGCTCGCTGGACGTCGAGCCGTCGAAGCCGACGACCACTCCGTGCCGGAAGGCGGGATCACAGGAGTGGCGTGGCTGTTCCACCGCGAGGGGGTCGACCGTGGAGTCGGCGACGCGCTTGCGGTCCGCGGGTTCGGGGAATTCGTGACCGGCCATCGGTGTCTCGGCGAAGAAGATCCTTGTGGGAAGGGACGGAGCGTCGTACGGAGCAACGGTTGGCGGCGGAGCGGTGTCCGGGAATCATCTTCCCAAGCCCATACCCCCAAGGGTACGGCGACACCTCTCTCCTGCCCAGAGCGGTCCGAGGCCACACACGGCGCCCTCAGGGCGTTCCAGGGAGCATGCACGAGCCCGTCCCGTTATGGCAATGCCGGTTGTGTCCTACAGGTGTCCGGTACGGGGGCCAAACGGCCGCCACCGGCAGTGACCGGAACGTTCCGCTTCTCGTTCCCACAGGTCCAGTCACCGTCGCAGGGAGCCCCGCCCGTGCCCGCACCATCGGCCGCCGCCACCCCCGCCACCGCCGCCCCCGCCGGCACCCGTACCGGCACCCGCTCCGCCGTCCGCTCCCCCGGGCCCGCCGCCCCGCATCCCGCCGCGGACCCGGCGGGCGACGTCGTCCGCTGGGCCGTCTTCTGCTGTGTCCTCGTCCCGGTCGTCCTCGTCGTCTACGGGACGTCGCTGGGCGGGGCGGCCGGCACGGCGCTCGGACTCGCCGCGGTGACGGCGGTCTGCCGGGTGCTGCTGCGCCGCGCGGAGCGGGGTCTGCGCGCCGAGGCCGCGGGACCCCGCGCGCGCCACTCGCACGGCGGCCGAAACCACCGTCAGAGGTGACGGACCCCCCGTTGAGCTGACGGGTTCGCACACTCACACCCGTATGATTTCAGCCAACTTCCTCGGGCCGGCGAGTCCTTGGCGAAATGCCCCCTCAACCCTGGTGCCACCAGGCATGAAAGGCTTCAGCTCGGCCCTCGCACCCTACGGGGACGGGCCATGCGGCCACGACGCACTTCCGTACGCGGCCCGCGAGTGGAACGCTTCGTGATCGAATGCTTCGCGCCAAGTGGCCTTGTCGACAATGTGCCGGTTGGAGAACGTGGCACGTCGGCACTACGGAACGCAGTAGATTCGATCATGAGTATCGAAGACTGGGGTCTCGTGCAAAACCGAGGGGAAACGTGCAGGAGCGACAGGACCAGGGAGACGCGAACACCGAGGGGGGCTTAGCGTCATGAGCCAGGACTCCGCCGTAACGGAGGCCGCACGGAAGTTGACCGGGCGCCGCCGCCGCGAAGTCGTCGCGGTGCTGCTGTTCAGCGGCGGCCCCATCTTCGAGAGCTCCATCCCGCTCTCCGTGTTCGGAATCGACCGGCAGGACGCGGGAGTACCCCGCTACCGCCTGCTGGTGTGCGCCGGTGAGGAAGGCCCGCTGCGGACCACAGGGGGCCTCGAACTGACCGCGCCGTACGGACTCGACGCGATCAGTCGCGCCGGAACCGTCGTCGTACCGGCCTGGCGGTCGATCACCTCGCCGCCACCGCCGGAGGCGCTCGAAGCGCTGCGCCGGGCACACGAAGAGGGCGCGCGGATCGTCGGGCTGTGCACCGGCGCGTTCGTGCTCGCCGCGGCCGGACTGCTCGACGGCAGGCCGGCCACCACACACTGGATGTACGCGCCGACGCTCGCAAAGCGCTATCCGTCGGTCCATGTGGACCCGCGGGAGCTCTTCGTCGACGACGGGGACGTACTGACGTCGGCCGGCACCGCGGCCGGTATCGACCTGTGTCTGCACATCGTGCGGACCGACCACGGCGCGGAGGCCGCGGGCGCCCTGGCGCGCCGCCTGGTCGTCCCGCCGCGGCGCAGCGGCGGCCAGGAGCGCTACCTCGACAGGTCTTTACCTGAAGAGATCGGCGCCGACCCGCTCGCGGAGGTCGTCGCCTGGGCCCTGGAGCACCTCCACGAGCAGTTCGACGTGGAGACGCTCGCGGCCCGCGCGTACATGTCACGTCGTACGTTCGACCGGCGTTTCCGCTCGCTGACGGGGTCCGCCCCGCTGCAGTGGCTGATCACCCAGCGGGTGCTGCAGGCGCAGCGGCTGCTCGAGACCTCCGACTACTCGGTCGACGAGGTCGCGGGACGCTGCGGCTTCCGGTCCCCGGTGGCGCTGCGCGGCCACTTCCGCCGCCAGCTCGGCTCCTCGCCGGCCGCGTACCGCGCGGCCTACCGGGCCCGGCGCCCGCAGGCCGAGACGGCGACGACGGTGCTCGAGCCACTGGTGCCTCAGCAGGGCCCGCCGGTCGTCCGGCGGCCCGGCGGCCCGATGGAGCCGGGCAAGCCGCAGTCCGACATGTACGCCTCCGGTCGCGCGGCCCTGCCGGGCCAGCGCAGCGCCCCCTAGGGGCGGGCCGGACCGCGCGCCACAAGCCGCGCAAGGAGAAAACCGACGGGCGCCCGGGGACACCTCTCCCGGGCGCCCTTCGGCGTCCGCTCGACCCCGAGCCGTACGGCCGGTCCCGGTCCGAACCGGGAGCCACCCCCTAAGGTAGGACGCATGAACGATCGCATGGTGTGGATCGACTGCGAGATGACCGGGCTCTCGCTGACGGACGACGCACTCATCGAGGTGGCCGCACTGGTCACCGACTCGGAACTGAACGTACTCGGCGAAGGGGTGGACATCGTGATCCGCCCGCCGGACGCGGCGCTGGAGACCATGCCCGAGATCGTGCGCCAGATGCACACGTCCTCCGGCCTGCTCGACGCGCTGGCCGGCGGCACGACCCTCGCCGACGCCGAGGCCCAGGTCCTCGCCTACGTACGCGAGCACGTCAAGGAGCCCGGCAAGGCCCCGCTGTGCGGGAACTCGGTCTCCACCGACCGGGGCTTCCTCGCGCGGGACATGGCCGCGCTCGAGAGCCATCTGCACTACCGGATCGTCGATGTCTCCTCGGTCAAGGAGCTGGCCCGCCGCTGGTACCCGAGGGCGTACTTCAACAGTCCGGAGAAGAGCGGCAACCACCGCGCGCTCGCCGACATCCGCGAGTCCATCGCCGAGCTGCGCTACTACCGCGAGGCGATCTTCGTCCCGCAGCCCGGACCGGACTCGGACACGGCGAAGCAGATCGCGGCGCGCCACGTCCTGCCTCCGGAGTAGTCCGGAGCAGCCCGGAGCGGGCCCGGAGCGGTCCGCTGTAGTCCCACCCCGTCCGAGCAGCCCCTGCTCGCGCCCCTGACGCCCCTCTGACGCCGCCACGGCGCCGCCGGGTCGAATACGGGCGCGAGCACCCTCTCGGACCCTGTAGACTTCTTCTCGGCCGGTCGGGGAAACCTTCGGGAAAACCGCCGGTCGTGGTGGGTATAGCTCAGCTGGTAGAGCACCTGGTTGTGGTCCAGGATGTCGCGGGTTCGAGTCCCGTTACTCACCCTGAAGGCCGAGGCCCCGGTTCATACGAACCGGGGCCTCCGTCGTTTCCGGGCAGCAGATCCCGGGGCGGCGGCCCCTGCGAGACGGGCAACGACGGGCGCGCCCCGGCCGGTGGTGGGGTGGGCCCGGCCGGGGCGCGCGGTGTGGGGGGCTCAGTGGCTCACTTGTAGGCGGCGAACGCCTTGGTGAAGGCCAGCGGCTGCTGGAGGATCGAGGAGCAGGTGGCGTCCGCGTGGTTCACCGCGCCGGCCGCGCACTGCTTGTCCCGGGTCGAGGACCACATCGACAGCCAGCCGATGCCCTTGGACTTCGCGAAGTCCACCAGCTGGGTGGCGTCGTCGACCTTGAAGATCTCGGTGACGACGTCGTTGACCCCGATCATCGGGGTGACGGCGACGGCCTTCCAGGCGGCGCTGTCGCTCAGCCCGAGGACGCCCTTGATCTGCGCCTGGGTCGCGGTCGCGGCCTGGATGGCGTACTCGCCCATGTCCCCGCTGTAGGCCGGCCCGTAGTCCATCGCCATGATGTTGACCGCGTCGACGCGGACACCGTTCCTCTTGGCGTCGGCGAGCAGGTCCACGCCCGGCTGGGTCAGCCCCTCGGGCATGACCGGCAGGGTGAAGGAGACATTCAGGCCGGGGTGGGACTTCTGGAGCTGGGCGATGGCCTGCGAGCGCCGGGTGTTGGCGGCGGTGTCCGGCAGGGCGGCGCCCTCGATGTCGAAGTCGACCTTGGTGAGCTTGTACCGGTCGACGACCTTGCCGTAGGCGGCGGCCAGGTCGGCGGAGTTCGCGCAGTTCAGGGCCAGCTCGTGGCCGGCGGCGCCGCCGAAGGAGACCCGGACGTCGCCGCCCTTGGCCCGCAGCGCACCGATCTGGGACGCGACCCTGTCGTTGTCGAGGTCGGTGACTCCGCCCCACAGCGGGGCGCAGGCTCCGCCGGAGGTGATGAAGGCGAGGTTGAACTCCTTCACACCGGTGGCGTCGGCGGTGGCGAGCATGTCGTACGACGGGTAGAGCGAGGTGTCGATGTAGGGCGCGTACTTCGCGGCGGCGCCCGGGGTGCCGGTGGCGGTCGCCGTCGGGGTGGGCGTGGGCGCCGTCGTGGCGGGCCGGCTCGGGGTGGCCGTCGCGGTGGCGGTGGGGGTCGCCGAGGCGGTCGGGGTGACAGTGGCGGTGGGCTGCCCGGTGGGCCGGCCGCTCGGGGTGGGAGTGGCGCCGCCGACGGAGCAGGTGGCCTTGTTGATGAGGCAGTTCGTGGGGTCGCCGGCCTCTCCGGTCGCCGAGGTCACGAAGCCGACGGTGACGGACTGGCCGGGGGCCAGCTCCTTGTTCCAGCTCGCGGGCTTCACGGTGACGTGCCGGCCGGAGACGGTGTGCTCGCCGTTCCAGAGGGACCCGATGGTCGTTCCTGCGGGCAGGTCGAACTCCAGCGTCCAGCCCCCCGGCTGGACGCTGGAGGTCTCGTTGGTCACGACGTACTGCCCGGTGTAGCCGCCGGTCCAGGAGCTCGTCCTGGTGTAGGCGGCGCCGACGGCCGCGGCCTGGGCGGTGCCGGTGAGCGCGAAGGCCGCGCCGCCGATCACCGCTGCCGCGACGACCGCGCCGATGACCTTGGTCCTGCCGCTCGCCCTGCGCCGGTGCGAACTGGTGCCCATCGCGTGCCTGCCTCTGTGTGCCGGGGGTGGGGTGGGGTGTGGCAGCACGCTAGCGAGCGAGAAACGGACAAATGGCCACGAGGAGGCCGGGGTTGAGGATTCTTAGGCTCCGCTTAAGGGAGGCATCGGAACGACGAAAGGTTCCGGGCGCACGGGAGGGCGCCTCGCAGTGGACTCGGGTCCGGTTCCCGGCGACGGGGGATGAACACCGGGAACCGGGCCGGAGCCCACTGCGCGGCGCCCTGGGAGGCGCGGGGCGCGGGGAGGTGCTCAGAGAGCCTTGGCCCCGTGCGTCTCCTCCCGTACCTCGCCCGTGTCCTCCTTGGCGGACCGGTCGGTCGGGGCGTGCGCCGCCTCGTGGGCCACGCGCCTGCTCGCCGCCCAGACGACGAGACCGCAGGCCGCGAACCCGGCGCCGAGGAGGCTGGAGCCCGCCCAGCCGTAGGAGGTGAAGATCGCGGTGGTCGCGGCCGCGCCGAGGGCGGAGCCGAGCGAGTAGAAGACCATGTAGCCGCCGATGACGCTGCTGACGCGGTCCGGATGCGTGGCGGTGAGCAGGTGCTGGTTGCTCACATGCACGGCTTGGACCGCGAAGTCGAGTACGACGATCCCGACGACGAGCAGCCACAGCGACCACGGGAGCTGGGCGATCGCCGCCCAGGAGACGATGAGCAGGGCCAGCGCGAACCCGGTGACCGGGACCGCCCGGCCCGCGTCCGCCCACCGGCCCGCGCGGGCCGCGCCGAGCGCGCCGGCGAGTCCGGCGATGCCGAACAGCCCGATCTGGCTCTCGCTCAGCTCCCACGGCGCGTCCGCCAGCGGCAGGGAGAGACCGCTCCACAGCGTTCCGAACGAGGCGAACAGGAAGAACGCGATGAGCCCGCGCGTCAGGACGACGCGGTCCGCGAACAGCCCGCCGAGCGAGGCGACGACCTGCCGGTAGGCCACCGGCGGCTGGGCGCGCTCCTCCGAGGGCAGGGCGACGAGGACGAGGGCCGCGAGTGCGAGGGAGAGCCCCGCGAGCACGGCGTAGACACTCCGCCAGCCCCACAGTTCGGCGAGCGCGCCGGTGACGACCCGCGCGCCCAGGATGCCGACCACGACGCCCGAGGTGACGACGCCGATGTTCCGTCCGCGTTCGGCGAGCGGCGACACGGACGCGGCGTACGCCACCGTGGTCTGCACGACGACCGCGAACAACCCGGCCGTCGCGAGCCCCACGAACGCCACCCACGCGGCCGGCGCCACGGCCGTGAGGACCAGGCCCGCCGCGGTGACCGCCAGGTGCACGGCGATGAGCCGGCGCCGGTCGACCACGTCACCGAGCGGCACGAGCAGCAGGAGGCCCGCCAGATAGCCGAACTGACTGGTCGCGACGATCCACCCGGCGAGCTCCGCCGAGACACCGAGATCGCGCCCCATCGGCTCCAGGACCGGCTGCGCGGCATAGATGCTCGCCACCGCGACACCGCAGATCACGGCCAGCAGTAACCGCCGCCACACGTTCATAGCGCTCCCATCCGAATCAGTAGCAAATTGCAACTGATTTGACCGTACGGCATGATGGTTTCAATCCGCAACCCAATGGGAGGTGTCATGACCCGCACCACCATGAGCGCCCCGGACCTCGACTGGACCGACCCCGAGTGCCCCGTCGCCCGCACGCTCGACCTCGTCGGCGACCGGTGGAGCCTCCTCGTCGTCCGCGACGCGATGGACGGGGCGCGATCGTTCACCGAGTTCCAGCGACGGACCGGCATCGCCCGCAACATCCTCACCGACCGCCTGCGGAAGCTGACCGCCCACGGGGTCCTCGCCCAGCGCACCGCGCCGACGGGCCGGCGCCAGGAGTACGTCCTCACCGACGCCGGCCGCGCTCTCTTCCCGGTCATCCTCACGCTGCGGCAGTGGGGCGAGCGGCACGCCTTCGCCCCCGGGGAGACCCACTCCGTCCTGGTCGACCGACAGGGCACGCCCGTACCGGAGTTCGCCCCGGCCGGCGCCGACGGCGCCGCCCTCGGCGCGGACACCACGCAGGTCCTGAAGGCGACGCCGTAACAGGTTCAGTTCGCGCGGATCACTTCGCGCGGGTCAGTTCGGCGCGCAGCAGGTCCAGGCCCATCGGCCCCATGTCCAGCGCCTCTCGATGGAATCGCTTCAGATCGAACGCGGCACCGTCCCGGCGGCGGGCCGCCTCCCGGGCGTCCAGCCACGCCTTCTCACCCAGCTTGTAGGCGAGGGCCTGCCCGGGGCGCCCCAGATACCGGTCGATCTCGAACGCGACGAACCCCGCCGGGCCGACCCCGCAGTGCTCGGCGAGGAACTCCCGGCCGAGGCGTGGCGTCCACCGCTCGCCCTCGTGGAAGCCGGTGCCCGCCGGGATCGGCAGCCGCAGGTGCAGCCCGATGTCCAGGACGACCCGCGCGGCGCGCAACTGCTGCCCGCCGGACAGCATGCCGAGGCGGTGCGCCGGGTCGGCGAGGTACCCCAGCTCGTCCATCAGCCGCTCGGCGTACAGGCCCCACCCCTCGCAGTGCCCCAGGTGCAGCTCGCACGAGAGGCGCTGGAACCGGTTGAGGGTCGCGGTGTTGAGGGTCGTCACCCCCAGCTGCAGATGGTGGCCGGGGACGCCCTCGTGGAACATCGTGCTCGGCACCGTCCACGTCGGGACCGGCGCGTCCGGGTCGGTCACCGGCCACCACACCGTCCCGGGGCGCGACAGGTCCTCGCTGGGCGCGAGATAGGAGGCGGGCCCGTCCGTACGGGCGGTCCGGCAGTCGATCCGTCGCAACGGCGCCGGGATCGCGAAGTGGGTCCCGTCGAGGCCGGCGATGGCGTCGTCGGCGAGTTCCTGGATCCAGTCACGGAACGCCGCCGCGCCCTTCACCAGGTGGCGGGGGTCCTCGTCGAGCGCCGCAAGCACCGCCGGTACCGGTTCGCCGGGCGCGATGGCCGCCGCGGCCTCAGCCATCTCGTGCCGCACCCGGGCCAGTTCGTCCCAGCCCCACGCATAGGTCTCCTCCAGGTCGAGCCGAGTGCCGAGGAACTCCCGTACGCCCAGCTGGTAGCGGTCCTCGTCCACCGCCTCCCGCTCCGGCGCGTCCCCCGCGAGCTCCTCCGACAGATACGAGGCGAAGCCGGTCAGCGCCTCGTTCGCGGCCGTCGCGGCCTCGTCCAGGGCGCCGCGCAGGGCGCCGTCGCCGTGTCCGGCGGGCAGCCCCGCCAGGTACGGCCGCATGTCCCCGCACTCCCGGGCGTTCCGTACGACCTGACGGTACGGCGCGACCCGGCCGCGGCGCCGGGCGTCCTCCAGGCCCTCGCGCAGCCCCGCCAGCGCCCCCGGGACGGCCCGCAGCCGGGCCAGCAGCGTCTCCCATTCGGTGCCGGCGCCCTGGTCCAGCAGGCCCACCGCGTGGCGCACCCGCTGGACCGGGCCGTCGAGAGTGTCGAGCAGCGTGCCGTACGCGTCGGCGTCGGCAAGGGCCACCTCCGTGACGAGCCGCTCGCGCAGCACCGCCGCCGCGACCCGCTCCCCGTCACCGGCGGTGGGTGTGGTGTCCAGCGCCCGCAGCGTGCGGCGCGCCAGCTCCGCCCGCTCCCACGCCGCCCCCGGACCGAAGTCGGTCAGCCGCTCCTCCTGCCCGGCGATGCCCATGACCGCGGCCAGACACGGGTCGAGGGCGGCCAGCTCGTCCACGTACCGGTCGGCGAGCCCGTTCAGCGCGCTCATCAGCGGCTCACCGACGGGAGCCGTACCACCCCGGACTCCGTCAGCCGCCGGCCGTACAGACCGACGACCAGACCCGCGACGATCAGCGCCCCGGCCACCAGCTTGAGCGCCGGCAGCGGCTCGTCGAAGATCAGCACCGAGCCGAGGACGCCGAAGACCGGCACGAGCAGGGAGAGCGGGGCGACGGTCGAGACCGGGTACTCGCGAAGCAGCCAGTTCCACACGGCGTAGCCCAGCAGGGTGTTCGGGTACGCCTGGAAGAGGATCGACAGGATCGCCGACCAGCCGAGCTGCTGCGGCAACGCGACGTAGCCCTCGGTGCCGTTGACGACCAGGTCGAGCAGGAACAGCGGGATCGGCGCGAACAGACTCGCCCACACCAGGAACGCCAGGGTGTCCTTGGGCTTGGCCTTCTTGAGGATCACGTTGGCGACGCTCCACGAGACCGCGCCGAACAGCACGAGCGCGACGCCGGCGATCGTCACCGTGCCGTCGGTGACGAACGTGATCGAGAACAGTCCGGCGAGCGCGACCGCCATCCCCAGGTACTGGAACCGCGACAGCGACTCGCGGAACACCACGGCCCCGAGCAGGATCGTCAGGAACGCGCTGAACTGCAGCACCAGAGAGGCGATCCCGGACGACACCCCGGCCTCGATGCCCAGGTTCACCACGCCCCACAGACCCACGCCGAAGACCAGGCCGTAGCCGATGATGTGCCGCCACGGCACCTGCGGCCGCTTCAGGAAGAAGACGGCGGGCAGGGCGCAGAGCGCGAACCTGATCCCGGCCAGGATCAGCGGGTCGACGCTCTTGAGTCCGATCTTGATGACCGAGAAGTTGAGACCCCAGATCGCGGTGACGGCCACCGCGATCAGGATGTGCTGTTTCTTCATGCGGGGACCTGTTCGGGAGTGAGGGGGGCGGCCGGGCGGGTGGAGACCGAGAGGGAGCCGAAGAGGGCTGCCATCCACTCCCGGGTCTCCTCGGGGGTGTCGCCCGCGACGATCCCGGCGAGGACGGTCTCGCCGGCCTGGTAGGTGATGTGGCCGGGCAGCGGCGCGCCGGCCGGCAGTTCGTGCCAGGCGACGACGCGCGGCCCGGACCGGAACGCCCCGGCGCCCTGAAGGCCGCGGTACTCCCGCCCGGCCAGGTGGTGTCCGGGGTGGACGAACCAGGCGTACCGG
Source organism: Streptomyces sp. NPDC012508 (assembly GCF_042902595.1). Lineage (NCBI taxonomy): Bacteria > Bacillati > Actinomycetota > Actinomycetes > Kitasatosporales > Streptomycetaceae > Streptomyces > Streptomyces sp. NPDC012508. The sequence continues at coordinate 202,576 of NZ_JBIBEO010000005.1, read as the reverse complement.
AGCCCGTCGGCGTCCTGCGCGGGGAGCGTGCCCGCGACGGGCTCGCCGAGCAGGACGCGCAGCTCGTACGAGGGCAGGTGGACGCCGGTCGCCAGCTCGAAGGTGGCCACCACGTCGGCTCCCCCGACGCGGTTGCCGACCTCCAGGAAGACCAGCTCGCCGTCGTGGACGATCGCCTCCAGGTGGAAGGTGCCGTCCTCGATCCGTACGGCGGCCAGGGCCCGGGACACCCAGGCGCGGGTCTCGGCGGAGAAGCCGATCTGGAACGAGCCCATCGGCCTTCCCCGTGCGTACTCCAGGCAGGTGCCCAGGTATTCGCTCGCGGTGAGGGCCAGGACCTCGCCGCCCTGCACCAGGCCGTCGAAGTGCCGGATCGGCCCGGAGACGAACTCCTCTACCTGGAAGTCCGCGCGTGCGCGTCCGGCGTCGAGCCGGGCGACGCCGGTGCGGCCCCCGGCTACGGCCTCGGCGGCCTCGCGCGGGGTGTCGAAGACGAGCACGTCCTCGCTGGACGCACCGCGGTGCGGCTTGAGGACGGTACGGCCGTCCCAGGGCACATGGGCGTCCGCCCGGAGAAAGTCCGGCAGCGGCAGGAAGCGCGGCACACGGAGCCCCGCCTCCTCGACCGCCCGCTTCATCAGGACCTTGTCGCGGGCGAGTGCGACCTGCTCGACCGGCGCGCCCGGGACTCCCAGGTGCTCGCGCAGACGGGCGGCGTCCAGGAGTTCGTACTCCGACATCGAGATGATCCGGTCGAAGTCGCGGGGCCGCTCCGCCAGCCAGTCCCGGGCCTCCTCGAAGGCCGGGCGGCTGCCCGGGCGGCTCACCCGCTCGCAGCGCAGTCCGGGCGGCAGGGTGGAGAGGGCCGCGTCGGTGCCGAAGTAGGTGACGTCATGCAGGTCGTGGGAGATCCCCCGGTGGTACTCGATCTTGAAGTAGGGCACGCGGTGCAGGACGAGGATCTTCATCGGGCCTTCCTGACGGGAGTGGGTTCGGCGACGGCGTGGTCCAGGGCCTTCGACCAGGCCTCGCGCAGGGCGTGGACGACGGCGCGGATGTCGGCCCGGTCGCCGCGCAGGACGACGCAGCCCTGCGCGGCGAAGTCCGCGTTGTCGCGGGCGACGGCGTGCAGGTCGCGGCGCTCGGCGGACATCCAGGCGAACTCCGTGACGGTCAGCTCGCCGTCGGCCAGGCCGAACCGTTCCGCGGTGGCCTCCACGGCGTCCGCGAAGGGGTCCGCTCCGGCCGGGACGTCGTACGGGGAGAACGAGCGGTCGCTGCCGACGCCGAGCATCACCGTCGCCGCCGCGCAGCCGGGCACGAGCCGCCCCGGCTCGGCGGCGGTGCCGAAGGCCGTGTCGACCCAGCGGTGGTGCAGGTCGATCCCGTACACCCGGCGGGCCAGGGCCCAGATCTTCATTCCGGCCGGTCGCCGGTTGGGCTCGACGATCGCGGCGCGCAGTCCGTCGTCGCTCAGCTTGATCTCGTTGTGGAACGGCCCGTCGCACTGGCCCACCAGCCAGTTCGCCTGACGTCCGGCCCGCTCCAGGGTGGCGCGCTCGTGCTCGTCCACGCCGGCGGGCAGCACCTGCGCGATCTCGACGGGGTACCGGCCGCGGGCGCTGATCTTCTCGGTCAGGAACGCGAGCGAGCCGAGCCCGTCGTAGGAGAACTCGCGCTCGTACGGGATGAGCTCCTCGCAGATGACCCCGCCCTCCAGATACGGCAGGACCTCGGCGAACGCGGCTGTCAGGTCGTCCCCGGGGCGGACCACGACGACACCCCGGTTGTTGCCCTCGGCCGCGGGCTTCACGACGAAGCCCTCGGGGTGTGCGATCCCGAACTCCCGCAGCTGGTCGAGCGAGGCGATCTCGGCGAAGGCGGGCACCATGATCCGTTGCGCGGTGAGCAGGTCGGCCACCCGCGCCTCGTCGAGCCGGTAGCGGTACTTGGAGAAGGCACCGGCGGCGAGGTGGGGCGAGTCGACCGGGACGCCGAGCCGGTGGAGCAGTTCGGCCCCGCTGTGCACGGCGTTGTCGGAGAAGACGATGCCCGCCCCGATCCGCTCGCGCCGGTCGCCGAGCAGCTTCTCTCCCAGCTCGGGGAAGCGGTCGCCGAGCGGATCGAGGTCGATGACCTCGTCGGCGATGGCGTGGTCGGCCTCGGTGGGCTCGGCCCGGATCAGGACCACCGTGGCGCCGTGGCGCTCGCGGGCGTACTCCCGCAGATGGCGGACCTCGTCGATGCGGCTCAGGTTGTAGTCGACGATGAGGAGGATCGGCCCGTTCATGCGTGCTCCGTCTCGTACACGATCTCGATCGCGCGCTCCGAGGCGGTCAGCAGCCCGGGGAGGATCGCGTCCCGGCCGGCCCGGTCCATGCTCCAGAGCACCTGGCCGAGGAACACCTCGCGCGAGGACGACTCCACGACGTCGCCGGCCTTGAGCAGGATCTGCGACAGGACCGGCCGGAGCGGGAGTTCGTCATGGGGGCCGACCGCGCGGATGGTGCCGGGGTCGGCGAAGAAGACGCGGAAGAACGTCGCGGTCCCGCTCCGAGTGGTGCCGTCGGGGGCGTACGACAGGCCCTTCAGCCTCGTCAGGAACGCGGCCGGCCGGTGGGCGGCGAGCAGAGCGTCCAGCCAGAGGTCGAGCAGCCCGGGGCCGCCGGTGAGCGCCGCCACGCTGGGCGAGATCAGGCTGCCGCCGACGCGCGGGTTGACCTCGATCAGGTCCCAGCCGGAGAGGGCGTCGTACCGCGCCTCGACGTGGAAGCAGCCCCAGCCGAGGCCGAGGGTGTCCAGGACGCTTCCGACCCAGCGGAGCCCGGCGGCGGTCTCGTCCGGCGCGATGCTCGTGGGCGGGCTGACGCAGGCGTTCTCCAGGACGGTGCCGGCGGTCTCCGTCACCTCGCACTTCTCGTGCACGGCCACGGTGTGCGGCTCACCGTCGACGACGATCACCTCGAAGCTGAACTCCCGCCCGGGCACGTAGTCCTCGACGAGGAACTCCATACCCCGGTCGCCGGGTTCCTGGTGCGGGGTGAAGGCGCTGGCGTAGACCGTGTCGGAGGCGGCCTCGGCGGCGATGCGCTCCAGGTCCGCCCAGGTCGTGTCGGGGGTGAGCGGGAACGTGCCGAACGAGGCGATTCCGCTGACCGGTTTCACGAAGTGGCGCCCGCCGTCGCGGGTGCGGGCGGCGAGGGTCTCGGGGGTGAGCGCGGCCGCCCGGGCCCGGCTGAGGCCGGCGTCGGCGAGGCGGTTGCGCAGGGACAGCTTGTCGCGCAGTTCGGGGATCTGTTTCTCGTCCAGGTCCGGCACTCCGAGCCGGGCGTTGGCCAGCGCCATCAGGTGCCGGTAGCCCTCCCAGACCGTGAGGCAGCAGGCCACCGACGCGCCCGCGGCCCGGAGCCGGTCGAGGTACTCCTCGACGTCGTGCGGGGTCAGTACGTGCTCGTCGGTCACCCGGACGTCGTCGGCGAGGTCCGCGAGCGCCCCGGGCCTGGATCCCTGGTGCTGCGGCTCCGGCAGTGAGCTGAGCACATAGACCTTCAGCCCCCGCGCCCTGACTGTACGGGCGAGGTCCTCCAGGAACGAGAACCCGACATGGCTGAGCAGCAGCACTCCCCTGGCGTTTTCCATGCTCAATTCCGGCCTCCTCACCGGCGGGTGGGGCGCGACGCGGTCACGCCGCGCCCCACTGAGGACTGGGCTCAGGCCGGCTGCTTCTCCGCCTTGGCGATGGTGTCCAGATAGAGCTCCTCGAAGTACTGCGCCAGGAGCGTCTGGTGCTCCCGGAGGTACCGCTTGAACGCGGCGACGTCGTCCTCGTTGTGGAGCAGGTGCCGTACGGCCGCCCAGACCTCGCCGGGGTGGTCGTCGTTGATGTCGGTGTGCGAGTGGCTGATCTGGCCGCCGATCCTGCCCTCGCCGACCGAGCCCTTCAGCGCCTCCAGCTTGCGGGGCTCCAGCTTCACGTTGACGTACTCGACGAGGTAGGAGTACGCCACGACGCCGAGCGGCCCCTCGTGGTCGAGGAGGTAGGAGAAGTAGCCGGTCAGCAGCTTGGTCGAGAGGTAGGGCTCGGTGGCGAGGAACTGCTCGCGCGAGACGCCCACCTTGGCCAGGTCGGTGATGAACAGCTCGTCGTGGAGCATCTCCTCCTGCTCGTAGTTGGCCCACACCTGCGCCGCCTCCGGGCTGCGCTTGGCTATCTCCACGAGCGCCTTGGCCTCGGCGACGCGCAGCAGCCGGATGCGCCAGGCGGTCTCGATCAGGTGCCGCTTGTAGTAGTCGGAGTCGACGTTCTTGCCTTCGAGGTGCGCGGCCTCGGGGACGTTGGCGTACCACTCGAGGACCTGCTGGTCGATCTGCTCGTCGATCTGTGCGCGCAGCTCCGCCGAGGCGGCGGCGTTGAGGAACGTGGAGCTGTTCCCGTAGCCGACGTTGGTCACGCGGTTCGGCATGGTGTCACCTTTTCTCGTGGGTACGGACGCTCGGGTGCGAGCGGTTCAGATGTCGTCGACGACGCGGATGGTCGCGTCGCCCCGCAGCCGGCACTGGCAGGCCAGGCGGTGGTCTCCGCCGGTCCGGCCGAGGTCTTCGAGGAAGTCGAGCTCGTCGTCGTCGGGGGCGCCGAGGGCGTCGAAGCCCTCCAGGACCTTCACGACGCACGCGCCGCACGCGCCGGAGCGGCATCCGAACGGGATGAGCCGCTGCGGGGTCTCGTACTCGACTTCGGTGAGGGGTGATCCCGCGGGCAGCAGGATCTCGGTTCCGGTCGGGAGGATCGTCAGCTTCCTGAGGGTCATGACACCCGCACGGCGTCGAGGTCGGTGGAGTGCCCGGGCGCGAGGCGGGAGCCGGGGCGCAGCTCGACAGCCGCGTGGTTCGCCGCGGTCGCCGCCTCGCCGAGGCCCACCGAGATGAGCGGGACGCGGCCGTCGTACGTACAGATGTCGCCGACCGCGTACACCTGCGGCAGGTTCGTGCGCATCGCCCGGTCGACCGCGATCAGGCGGTTCTCCAGCCGGAGCCCCCAGTCGGCGACCGGGCCGAGGCTGGTGAGGAACCCCAGGGCGCCGACGACGGCCTGGGCGGGCAGCCGCACTTCCTCCTCGGGGGTCTTGACGCGTACTTCCTCCAGCTGCCGTACGCCGTGGCAGGCCGTCACCTGGGCGTCGGTCAGCACGCGCACATCGGCCGCGTACATCTGCTTGACGCCGTGCTCGTGGGCGCGGAAGGCCGAGCGCCGGTGGACGACGGTGACGGAGCGGGCGATCGGCGCGAGGGCGAGGGCCCAGTCGACCGCGCTGTCGCCACCGCCGACGATCACCACGTCACGGTTCCGGTGTTCGTCGAGGCGCGGCACGTGGTGGGTCACGCCCCGCCCCTCGTAGGGGCGTAGACAGGGCAGCGTGCGCGGGACGGAGCGGCCGAGGCCGGCCGCGATCACGACGGCGCCGGCCCGCACCCTCCCGCCGCCCTCCAGGCCGATCTCCCATCCCGTCCCCTGCTCGTCCCGGGTCAGGGAGGCCGCGGTCCGGCCGAGCAGGTAGCGCGGGTCGAAGGGTGCGGCCTGGGCGACCAGCTGCTCGATCAACTCCCTGCCCCGTACGGCGACATGGCCGGCGACGTCATGGATCCTCTTCTCCGGGTACAGGGCCGCGATCTGGCCCCCCGGCTCGGGCAGTGCGTCGACGACCACGCTGGAAAGCCCTCGGAATCCCGCGCAGTAGGCGGCGTACAGGCCGGCCGGACCCGCTCCTACGACGGCCACGTCCGCGCTCGCTTGATGCATTCTGAACCCCAGGCCCTTCCAAACGTCCGGTGGAAACAGCTCTGCCATTCACGCCGTTCGGCTTTTTCGGCCGGATGGAAATCCTTCCGCCGAGTGCAAATTCATCATTGAGCGGGTCGATCCAAGCGTCAACAAATCGAGTCGGAACTCCGTCCGGCCGTCGCGGGCCCGTGGGCGGCGGCCGGCCTCCCGACCGGAACTCCGAGTGTGGAACTTCCTCAGTCGAAGCCCGCGACGGGCAGTCCTCCGGCGTGGGACCGGGCCGGACTTGACGGAACACGACGGCGATCCTTCACTCTTTCCTGTCCGGCAATGCACAATCCACCCCACCTCATGGAGGAGTGATCGTGTCTCTTTCGCGCCGCAGGATTCTGGCCGGTTCCGGTATCGCGGCTTCCGCACTGACGTTGGGCCCGCTGGCAAAGGCATCCACCGCAGAGGAGGCCTCACGCCAACCCTTCCGGCCTCACGACTGGAAATCCGTCCGCGCGCAGTTCCTGCTCGCGCCCGAATACGCGCACCTGTCGAACTTCTTTTTCGCCTCCAATCCGACTCCGGTCCGTGAGGCGATCACCAATTACCGCAAGGCGTTCGACGAGAACCCGTACAGCTTCCTCGACGACAACATGTTCCGGCGCGACGAGGACATGCTGTGGCGCGACGTATGCGCCGCCGCCGCCGAATACGTCGGCGGCAGGCCCGAGGAGATCGCCCTCACCAGCAGCACCACCATGGGACTCGCCCTCATCTACAACGGTCTGCGGCTGAAGCCGGGCCAGGAGGTGCTCACCACCACGCACGAGTTCTATCCGCACCACGAATCGATTCGGCTGGCGGTCGAGAAGTCGGGCGGGAGCATGCGGAAAATCCCGCTCTACGAGTCGTCGCTGAACTTCTCGGCCGACGAGGCCGTGGCGCGGATCCGCGCCGCCGTTCGTCCCCGCACACGGGTCGTCGGCGTCACCTGGGTGCACTCCGGCACCGGCGTGCGGCTGCCGATCGCCCCGCTCGCGGCCGCCATCGAGGAGCTGAACCGGCATCGCGACGAGGCGGACCGCATCCTGCTGGTGGTGGACGGGGTCCACGGCTTCGGCGTGGTGGACGAGGACGTCGCGAACATGGGCTGCGACTTCTTCGCCGCGGGGACGCACAAGTGGATCCTCGGGCCGCACGGGACCGGGATCATCTGGGCCAAGCCCGAGAACTGGGCGCTGCTCCGGCCGACGATCCCCAGCCTGATGGACAAGGAGCTGACAGATGCCTGGCGGCAGGAACGCCCGCCGGCCGGCCCGACGCAGGCCGCGTGGGTCAGCCCGGGCGGCTTCTTCGCGTACGAACACCAGTGGGCCGTCATCGAAGCGTTCCGATTCCACCGGCAGATCGGCCGCGCCCGGGTCCACGACCGGATCGCCGAGCTGAACGGGCAGATCAAGGAGGGTCTGGCCCGCATGAAGCACGTCACGCTGCACACGCCGGTCGACGCCGCACGCTCCGCGGGCTTCGTCTGCTTCGACGTACACGGCTACAAGCCGCAGGACGTCGTGCAGATCTTCCGCGACCACCGGGTCATCGCCAGCGGCACGCCGTACGCGGTCCCGCACGTGCGCCTGTCGGCTGGGATCGTCAACTTCCCGAAGGACGTGGACAGGGCGCTGAGGGTCGTCCGGTCCCTGGCGTGAGCACCGCCATGGCTGTCAGGACGCCCCAGAGCGCAGAGGAGGAACACCCGTGGATGTCATGACGGCCGTGCTGTCCCGCCGCAACGAATCCCACCTCGTCGAACCCGCCCCGAACGACCAGGAGTTCGCCTATCTCCTGCGCGCCGCCGCCACGGCGCCCGCGCACGGGGGCCTTCGGCCCTGGCGGCTGATCCTGATCCGGGACGAGGGCCGGGCCGCACTGGAGCGCTGCCTCGCCGAGGAGAGCGCGGGGCCCGGGCCGGGGCGGGAGTGGCTGGAGGAGATCCAGGGAGCACCGCTCCTCGCCACGCTGGTCTTCTCCCCCGTGCCGCACGAACAGACCGGGCCGGGCGCTCCCGCGGTCCCCGAGTGGGAGCAACTCGCCGCCACCAGCGCCATGACCGATTCGCTGACCCTGCTGCTGCACGCGCGTGGTTTCGGCAGCGTCTGGCGCACCGGCGCGCTCACCGGGTCCGGGCGGATCCGCCGTTTCCTCGGCCTGCGCGGGGAGGAACGTCTGCTGGGCTGGCTGTGCATCGGCACCCCGCCGCGCAGCCGGTCCTCGCAGCGGCGGGTGCCCGAGGACGTGACCGACCGGATCTCGGTCTTCGCCCCCTGAAGATCCGTCGCCTCGGCTAACATAAAGAGCGTTCGCTTTTATTTCCCAGGGTGATCGGACGCACGGGTGACTGATCTCAAGCAGGAGCGTGCCGTCCGCACGCGCAACCTGATCATGAAGGCGGCCGCGGAGCTCTTCGACGAGGAGGGCTACGAAGGCGCGAGCGTCACCCGCATCGTCAAGCGGGCCGGCGTCACGCTGGGCGCGCTGTACTTCCACTTTCCCTCGAAGCAGGACCTGGCCCACGAGGTGATGAACGCCCAGCCGCACGTGATCGAACCCCTGCTGGAGTCCAGCGGACTCCAGCGCCTGGTCGACATCACCCTGGTCTGGGCCCACCGGCTGCAGACCGACCCGTTGCTGCGCGCCGGCGTCCGGCTCGCCGTCGAGCAGAGCCGGTTCGGCATGCGCGACAGTGATTCGTTCGAGGGATGGAAGGACATCATGGTCGGCCACCTCGAAGTGGCCCGCGCCGAGGGGAGCCTCCGCGAAGGCGTCTCGCCCGAGGAGGTCGCCCAGTTCGTCGTCGGCGCCTGTACGGGCGTACAGCTCTACTCCCAACTCCTCACCGGCCGGGCGGACCTGACCGAGCGCACCTGCTCCATGTGGCGGCTGCTGCTGCCGGGAATCGCGGCACCCGACGCCGCCACCGTCGTTGTCGACCCCGACCTCGGAAGGGCCTCATGAACCCCTCTCGCCCCGGACACCGGGAACCCGCCCGCCGCATCGTGGTCACCGGCGCCACGGGAACGGTCGGCCGCCTCACCGCCGCACGCCTGGCCGCCGCGGGAGCACACGACGTGACCCTGCTGACCAGGGACCCGGCGAAGGCAGCCGCGTCGGGCCTGCCGGGCCGCCTCGTGGGCGTGGACTTCGCCTCCCCCGCCACGCTCCGGCCCGCCCTGCGCGGGGCGGACGCCCTGCTGCTCATCACCAACGACCCGCTGAGCCCCGAGCACGACGTCAACATCCTCGACGCGGCGGCGGCATCCGGCACCCCGCACGTCGTCAAGCTGTCCGCCCAGGCCGTGACCGATCCGGGCGCCGACGACGTCATCACCCGCTGGCAGCGCGAGAACGAGGAGCGGCTGAGGGCGAGCGGCCTTCCGTGGACCCTGCTGCGCCCCCGGTCCTTCATGACACACGCGCTGGCCTGGCGGGACGGCATCGTCCGGCACGGCATCGTCCGCGGTGTCCACGGAGACTCCCTCAACTCCTGTGTCGACCCGGCCGACATCGCCGACGCCGCCGTCCAGGCGCTGACGGGCCCCGGTCACATCGGCCGTACGTACGCACTCACGGGACCGCGCGCGATCTCCGCCCGGGAGAAGACCGCCACCCTGTCCCAGGTCCTGGACCGGCCGCTGGTCTTCGAGGAGATCTCCCTGGACCAGGCCCGCCGGGAATGGCGCCGTCGCCTGCCCGAGGTCATCGTGGACGCGCTGACACTCAGCGCCGAGCGGCAGAACCGCGGCGCCAAGTCCGCCGTGGCCGACGGAGTGCGCGCGGCGACCGGCCACGCCCCCCGGTCCTTCCGCACCTGGGCCACCGACCAGGCGCCCGCCTTCGCTCCCGTACCCGCGTAGCCGCCCGCCTTCGCTCCCGTACCCGCGTAGCCGGCCGCCTTTGCTCCCGTACCCGCCTGGCCGCCCGCCTTCGCTCCCGTACCCGCCTGGCCGCCCACCTTCGCTCCCGTACCCGCCTTCGCTCCCGTACCCGCCTAGCCGGCCTGCCCGCCCCGCCGGCCTGCCCGCCCTTCGATTGGACCCCGCGCCGTGGCCTCACCCACCCCTCTGCTCCACGGCAAGACCGTCATGATCACTGGGGCGTCCAGCGGCATCGGTGCCGCCGCCGCCCACGCCTTCGCCGCCGAAGGCGCCGCCGTGGTGCTCGTGGCCCGGCGCGGGGACCGCCTGGAGCAGCACGCCCGGCTCATCCGCGAGAGCGACGGCGAAGCGCTCTGCGTACCGGCCGACGTCACCGACCCCGACGCCGTCCGGCGCGCCGTCGACCGGGCCCTGGACACCTACGGCGGCCTCGACGCGGCCTTCAACAACGCCGGCTGGGCCTCCTCGGGCATCCCCCTGCACAAGATCGAGGACTCCGACTACGACCGGATCATGGACGTCAACGTCCGTGGCGTCTGGAACTGCCTCCGGGCCCAGATCGGCGCGATGCTCGAAACCGGGACCCGCGGCTCCATCGTCAACACCTCCAGCGTCGCGGGCCTGCGCGCCACCGGCACGGCCGCCCCCTACATCGCGGCCAAGCACGCGGTGCTCGGCCTCACGCGGGCCGCCGCCGACGAGTACGGCCCGCACGGCATCCGGGTCAACGCCCTGGTGGTGGGGAGCACGCACACCGAACTGATGGACGAGATCCTCGCCCGCACCCCCTCGCTGTACGAGCCCTTCACCAGCCGCGCCATCCAGCGCCGCCTGGCCGACCCCTCCGAGGTGGCCCAGGCCGCACTGTGGCTCTGCTCCGACCGCGCCTCGTTCACCACCGGTGCCGCCGTCCCGGTGGACGGGGGCTGGACGGCACGGTGACGGCTCTCAGCCCGGGTCTCCGTCGGGGCTTCCGCCCGGCAGCAGTCCGGGAGAGCGGGTCGCGGCCACCGCGCCGAGCACCAGACACCACAACTGCGCCAGCGCTTCGAGGTCTTCGCGGAGCGTGCCCGTCGTCGGGACCGACGGGCAGTCGAACCTGGCCAGCATGCACACCACCAGGGAGCACAGCAGCCCCGCCGAGCAGCTCTCGGCCAACTCGCCCCGCGCGTGCGCCTGGTCGGCGAGCCGCTCGACCTCGCCGAGCCAGAGGCGGTGCCAGGAACATTCCGTCCAGGCGGTCTCGCGGCTGAGCCGTGAGGCCGCCTGCACGGTCGTGTCGGAGTGCAGCAGCCGGGCCACCCCGTGGGTGACGTCGATGATGTTCTGCAACGGCAGCGGCGAGCGCCCCAGCGCGCTGTCGACGGCCGCGCGCGTGACGGTCGCACCCTCCTCGTACACGCCCCTGGCCAGTTGGGGCTTGGTCGGGAAGTGGAAGGTGAGCGCCCCCTGCGTCACCCCCGCCTGTGAGGCGATACGCGACAGCGAGGTGCCCGCGTAGCCGTACCGGGCGAGTTCCATGGCGGCCGCGCACAGCACCCGGCGCCGGGTGCGTGCGGCTCGTGTCTGCGCCACGTTGCCGTTCCTTCTGTCATGTTGCGTCTGGCCCCCTGGTGTCGATCCGAACGACTGGCATGAGTCCCCGAGTTGGGGAGGTGTTTGCCTACTCTACAGAACATAAAGAACGCTATTTTTGTTATCGTCGAACCCGTACCCGGAACCGTGCCCCGCCGCGCCCTCGCGGCGGGCTGTCATGCTCATGCGCACGCGTGAGGAGAGGGTGGTGGAGGAATTGAGGGACGCATCAGAGGCGCCGGACAGTGATCTTGAGGGCATGACCGGCGGCGCGTGTTCGGACGTCCACCTGGTACCGACGGACGTCCTGCAGGCCGCCGACTCGCCCCGGCTGGGCGGAGTGAGCCGGGAGCACGTCGAGCTGCTCGCGCAGCGCGCCATCGAGCCCGTCCTCGTGCACCGGGGCACCATGCGCGTGGTCGACGGCATGCACCGCCTCCACGCCGCCCGGCTCCGGGGCGAGACGGAGATCCCGGTCCGGTTCCTGGACGGACCGGACCGCGAGGTCTTCATCCACTCCGTGTCGGCCAACGTCTCCCACGGCCTCCCCCTGACGCTCAAGGACCGGAAGGCCGCCGCCGGGCGGATCCTGGCCTCGCACCCCGACCTGTCGGACCGCGCGATCGCGCGCATCACCGGCCTCTCGCCCAAGACCGTGAGCGCCGTCCGCCGTACGTCGCCCGAGGAGGTTCCCCAACCGGAGGTCCGGGTCGGGGCGGACGGCCGCGCCCGCCCGCTCGACGCGGCCCGGCGCCGCGAGGTGGCCGTCTCCTTCCTCACCGAGCACCCGGACGCCACGCTCAGCGAGGTCGCCGCCAGCGCGGGCGTGTCGATCAGTACCGCGGGCGCGATCCGGCAGCGGCTACGCCGCGACGAGCAGGCTCCGCCACCGCCGCCCCCAGGCCTCGCACGCGAGCCCGGCCGGTGCGAGCGGCCCGCGGGGGCGCCGGCGGGCGACCTGCGGGAGCAGCGCATCGAGACCCTGGCGAAGGACCCCTCGCTCAGGTTCACCGAGTCCGGACGCGCGTTGCTGCGCTGGCTGAACAGGCGGGCGCCGGATCTCGAAGCCGGCCAGCAGCTGATGGCCGCGGTGCCGGTGCACTGCGCCGTCGCCGTCGCGGACCTGGCCAACTCCTACGCCCGCGAATGGCAGCGCTTCGCCAGCGACCTCGACCGCACCCTGGGCAACATGGTGAAGCACTAGTGGCGCCCGTTGAGGGCCGGACCGGGACCGGCCCTCAGCGGGCGCGCTGCGCGGCCGGCTTCTTGCGGCGCCCCCGCCGGTTGCCGCGCCCCGCCGCGTCGCCGAAGCGGCGGCCGTCCAGGCCGATCCAGATGCGGACCTCCGTGCCGCCGAGCACCGAGTGTCCGATGCGGACGTCGCCGCCCGTGGACTCGGCCATCTGCCGCACGATGTCCAGGCCGAGACCGGTCGAGCCGTCGCGGTGGCCACTGTTGCCGCGGGTCAGCGCGGCGGCCGGGTCGGCGATGCCGGGCCCGGCGTCGGAGACCAGCACGATGACGGCGTCGTCGCCGTTGTGGACGTCGACGGAGAACGCCGTCCCTTCCGGGGTGTGGCGGAAGACGTTGCCGAGCAGTGCGTCGAGCGCGGCGACGAGTTCGGGCCGGGCGACCGGGATCCGTACCGGACGCTCGATGCCCGCGACCCGCACCTTGCGGCCCTCGTCCTCGGCGAGCGCGGACCAGAAGTCCATCCGTTCCCGGACGACCTCGGAGGCGTCGCAGCCGGCGCCCGGGGCGGGGCCCTGCGTCTGGGGCTTGGCCTCCCGCGCCGTGCGGATGATCGTGTCGACCTCACGCTCCAGCTGTTCGACCGCGGCCCGGGTCTGATCGGCCGCCGGCCCCGAGCCGAGCGAGGCGGCGTTGAGCCGGAGCACGGTCAGCGGGGTCCGCAGCCGGTGGGAGAGGTCGGCGGCCAGTTCACGCTCGTTGGCGAGGAGCTGGACGACCTGGTCGGCCATGGAGTTGAAGGCGATGGCGGCCGACTTCAGCTCCGGCGGCCCCTCCTCGGGGACCCGGGCGCCGAGCCTGCCCTCGCCCAGATCGTGGGCGGCGCGGGCGAGGCGCTGCGCGGGCTGGACCATACGGACGCCGAGGCGGTCGGCGACGGCGACGGAGCCGACGATCAGGGCGATGCCGACGCCGGCCAGGACCAGCCAGGCGGTGGCGACGCCGTTGGTGACATCGCCCTCGGGGACGAAGAGTTCGACGACGGCGACCTGCCCGGAGGAGAGGGCGGTGGGCTGGAGCAGCACGGAGCCCCCCTCCACCTCGGCGATCGACGCCCGCCCCAGTTCCCGGGTGGTCCGCAGGTCCTCCTCGTCGGCCCTGCGGGTGCCGATCTCCAGGGCCTCGGCGCCCGGCTCGCCGGCCGAGGCGGCGGCCGGGACATGGACGGCCATCCGTCCGGCGGCCCCGTCCTCGGTGGTCGCGACGGCCCGGTCGAGCTTGTCGCGGTCGGTGGTGATGGCGAGGACGGGCGCGAGACCGGCGGCGCGCCGCTCGGCGTTGGAGAAGGCCCGGTCGCGCGCCATCTCCTTGACGACGAGTCCGAGCGGTACGGCGAAGGCGACGACGACCATGGCGGTGACGGCCAGCGACACCTTGACGAGTGCCCATCTCACGGCCGGCTCTCCCGCGGCGGTTCCAGCTTCACGCCCACCCCGCGCAGGGTGTGGAGATAGCGGGGACGGGCGGCCGTTTCGCCCAACTTCCGCCGCAGCCAGGACAAATGTACGTCGATGGTCTGGTCGTCCCCGTAGGACTGCTGCCACACCTCGGCGAGCAGCTCCTTGCGCGGGACGACGACACCCGGCCGTCCCGCGAGGAACGCCAGCAGGTCGAACTCCCGGCGGGTCAGGTCGAGCCGGGCCCCGTCGAGTTCCGCCTGGCGGCGCAGGGGGTCGATCGACAGTCCGCCGACCTGGATCACCCGCGACGGCGGGGCCTCCCCGGCCGCGGCGCGCGAGCGCCGGAGCACGGCGGCCATCCGCGCCGACAGATGCTCCACGGAGAAGGGCTTGGTCAGATAGTCGTCCGCGCCGTCGTTGAGGAGCCGGACGATCTCCGCCTCGTCGTCCCGCGCGGTCGCGATGATCACCGGTACGTCGGTGATGCCGCGCAGCATCTTCAGCGCCTCGGACCCGTCCAGATCGGGCAGTCCGAGGTCCAGGATGACCACGTCGAAACGGAAATGGGCGACCTCGCGCAGCGCCTCCAGGGCCGTGCCGACGCTCCGTACGGTGTGGGAGGCCTCGGTCAGATGCCGGATGAGGGCGGAGCGCACGAACTGGTCGTCCTCGACCACGAGCACACTTGCCATGGCCCGCACCGTACGCCATACGGGTGAGGCCGAGGGAAGGTCCACCCTGCGGGACGGCCGGGACGGCTGTGGTGCAGTATGGCCCGGATGCGTAGAGGACTTGTTCACGCCATGGCGTGGTCGCTCGCCACGGGCGCGGCGGTCACGCTCTCGTGGTGGGGCGTGCACACGGTGATGGCGGGCACGGTCTACGACCCGCCGCGCGCGCTGCCCATTCCGGCCGGGACCAGCAGCGACGGGCCGGCCGGCAAGGTCGGGGACACGCCCGCCTCCGCCACCCGGCGGCCGGAGCCCTCCTCCCCCACACCGTCCGCCGGGTCCGGCACGGGCGGCACTCCCCCGTCCTCCGCCTCCGCGACCCCCTCGCCCGGGCCGACCACTCCGAAGCCGCCCGCCTCCCGGCCGTCCCAGGGCGGGGGCAGCGTGAAGAGTTACGCCGTGGACGGCGGTCTGGTCGCCTTCGACCTCGGTGAGACCTCGGCGGAGCTGGTCTCCGCCACCCCGGCCTCGGGCTGGCAGATGCAGGTGTGGAAGCAGCCCACCTGGATCCGGGTCACGTTCACCAAGGACGGCCGCGAGCTGTCGGTCTTCTGCGTGTGGCACGACACCGCGCCCCGGGTGGAGATCGAGGACCGCTGAGGCCGCTCCCCCCGTGAGGCGCGTCAGCGGAAGACGGACGCGGGCGGTACGGGCGAGGGCTTGGCGCTGGCGTCGGTGACCGGGGTCGCTCCCCCGGTGAAGTCGGTGAGCGTACGGCCGTGTTCGACGCGGCCGGGGTGCGGATCGGTCGCCACCCGGCGGGTCAGCTCGGCGACGGGCAGCTCGCGGTCGGAGGCGAGGAGCACGGCGTTGCCGAACCGGCGGCCGCGCAGCACGGTCGGGTCGGCGGTCAGCGCGAGTTCGGGGAAGACGGTGGCGGCGGTCGCGACCTGGCCGCGCAGATGCGTCAGCGGCGGTCCGTCGGCGAGGTTCGCGGCGTAGAAACCGCCGGGCTTCAGGACCCGGCGGACCTCGGTGAGGAACTCGGTGCTGGTGAGATGCGCGGGGGTGCGCGCGCCGCTGAAGACATCGGCGATGATCAGGTCCGCCCAGCCGTCCTGCACCTTGGAGAGCCCGGCCCGGGCGTCGGTGGAGCGGACCCGGATGCGGGCGGTCGTGTCGAGGGGCAGCTCACGGCGGACGAGCTGGACCAGCGGCCCGTCGAGCTCCACGATCTGCTGGGTGGAGCGGGGCCGGGTGGCGGCGATGTAGCGGGCGAGCGTGAAGGCTCCGCCGCCGAGATGGACGGCCTGGAGGGGCCGGTTCGGCGGGGCGACGAGGTCGGCGATGTGGCCGAGGCGCCGCTGGTACTCGAAGGAGAGGTGGCCGGGATCGTCGAGATCGACGTGCGACTGCGGGGCGCCGTCGATCAGCAGCGTCCAGCCGCGGGGCCGCTCCCGGTCGGGTATGAGCTCCGCGAGCCCGCCGTCGACGGTCTCGACGACGGCGACGGCGGCCGCCGCCTTTTCGCGCTGTCTGTTCCTTGCCACGTGCTCCATTATCGGCGTTCGCCGGACTCCCCCGCCCGACGAGCTCCCAGGGCCCCGGCTTCTCCGCGGCGCCCCGCCGGGACACCCCCTAGTGGCAGCCGTCGGCCGCTTCGATCAGGCGGGCCGCCTGGCCTAGGGCCTCGCGCAGCACCATCGGGTCGGTGACCTCGCCCGTGTCCCCGGGCGGCAGGAGCCAGCCGGCCGGGCGGGGCGCGTCACCGGCCGGCTCGGGCAGCTCCGGCAGCTCGGGGATCCGCAGGCCACGCCCCGAGGTCTGCGTACAGGCGCTGCCCGGCATGTCCCAGCCCGCCGCCGTGCCGGGCGGCACCAGGAAGCCGAGGGTGTCGCAGGCCCCGTCGTGCAGCACGGGGCCGACGACGGGGGTCCCGCCCCGGCGGAGGATGTCCACGGCTTCCAGGCCCTGGCGCGCCGGCACGGTCACCAGGTCACAGGGCTCGGCGTGCGGGGCACTGGCGTCCGGGGTGGGTGCATGCCGTGCGGTCGACTGCGATCCGATCTCCAACAAGGGGACCCCTCCTCGCTCCTGAGAAGACACGTTCCGTCTCTCCGCATGGTTCAACGCCCGTGCGCGTCAACGGCTACGGCGGCACGCCGCCGCAAAGGATGGCAGTTCATGGCAGATCGCGAGCGAGATATCCGATTTATGGCAAAACTCAGCGTGTGCGACCGGACACAGCAGGTACGTTCATGCCCGGCCGGAACACCGGCAGCACAGGAGAGGGCTCGGCCATGGCGGTGTCAGGGGCAGTTCCCAATCTCGCCTTCCGCCGACTCCGCGGACAGCACTCGCCGGCGGAGTTCGCGGCGGCGGTCCGGCGGGCGGCACGGGAGATCGGCGAGCGGGTCGCGTGCGACGCCCGCTACATCGGGCGCGTGGAGGCGGGCGAGATCCGCTGCCCCAACTACGCGTACGAGCGGGTGTTCCTGCACATGTTCCCCGGTCTCTCCCTGGCGGACCTGGGCTTCTCGGCACGAGAGGCGGTCCGCGGCCGTCGGCCGGCCGTCTCGGCCGGGGCGCCCCCACCCGCCATCACGACCCGGAACGATGAGGAGAGCGACGTGCTGCGTCGCGCATTCATGACGAGCGGCACCGCCACGGTGGCGGCCGCCTCGCTGGGACTCGGCGGCACCGCCGTCGCGATCCCCGCCCCTCGCGGGGCCCACAGGATCGGCGAGGCCGAGGTCCGCGCCGTCGAGGACGCCGTGAGGCAGATCCGGCTGCTCGACGACCGGCACGGCGCCGACGGTCTGTACAAGTCGGCGGCCCAGCCGCTCCGGGCGGCGTACGCCCTGCTCGACGCGGGCACGACGGCCCGCCGCTCCACCGAGGACCGGCTGCACGCCGGCGCCGGCGAGCTCGCGATCTCCGTCGGCTGGCTGGCCCACGACTCCGGCCGCTTCGACGACGCCCGCTCGCACTACGCCGAGGCCCTCGCCACCGCGCGCGTGGCGGGCGATCCCGCCCTGGAGGCGCACGCCTTCTGCAACACGTCGTTCCTGGCCAGGGACGCCGGAAAGTACCGGGAGGCGGTCCGCGCCGCCCAGGCCGGTCTGCGGGCGGCGCAGCCGCTCTCCTCCGACCGGCTGCTCTCGCTGCTCTGTCTGCGGGAGGCGGGGGCCTGGGCCGGACTCGGCGACCGGACCGCGTGCGAGCAGGCCCTCGGCCGTGCGCACACCCACTTCGCCCGCGGGCAGAGCGAGGGCGACCCGGAGTGGATGTCGTTCTTCGGGGAGCCGGAGCTCGAGGCACTGGAGGCGCAGTGCTGGTCGGCTCTGGGCGAATGGGGCCGCGCGGCCCGCCACGCCCACCGCGCGACCGTCCTCCAGAACCCCCACTTCGCGCGCAACCTCGCCCTCTACCGCGCCCAGCTGGCCAGCAACCTGGCCCACGCGGGCCGCCCCGACGAGGCGGCGGCGGAGGCGCGACGGGTGGTCGACTCGCTGGGCGACGTCCAGTCCTCCCGCATCCGCCGCATCCTGACGGAGACGAGCCGAGTCCTCACGACAACCCGCTGAGACGCCGGAGGGCGGGCCGAGTCCTCGCGACAACCCACTGAGACGCCGGAGGGCAGGCCGGGGGCCCTGACTCCGAGAGCCGGCCGAACCCCCGGGGACGGGACGAACTCCGCGGCGCGGCTGTACGCCCGAGACACCGCGCCCCGAGACGCCGCGCCCCAAGGCCAGCCGGAGTTGCGGCGGCCCGGGCCCGAAGGGCTCCTACTCCAGGTGGCCCGTGTCGTTCCAGCGCGACAGGGCGGGCCTGCCGTACATCCAGCCCAGGACCGACAGGCTCGTCGGGTCGAGGCCGATGCGGGCGCCGAAGGAGACCTCCTCGCCCAGCCAGCGCGCCGCGAGCGTACGCAGGATGTGTCCGTGCGCGAAGACCAGCACGTCCCGGTCCTCCGACCGCGCCCACTCCACGACCTCGTCCGCCCGCGCCGCGACCTGCGCCAGGCTCTCGCCCTCCGGCGCGGCGTCACGCCACAGCAGCCAGCCCGGCTGCCGCTCCTGGATCTCGGCCGGGGTCAGCCCCTCGTACGCGCCGTAGTCCCACTCCATCAGCGCGTCCCACTCCCGCGCCCGCTCGCCGAAGCCGGCGATCTCGCAGGTCTCACGCGCGCGTACCAGCGGGCTCGTGCGGACCTCCACGTCCGGCAGGCCGTTCCACGGCGCCCGGTGCAGCCGCTCGCCGAGCAGCTTGGCGCCGCGCCGGCCCTCGTCGAGCAGGGGGATGTCCGTCCTGCCGGTGTGCCGGCCGCTCAGCGACCACTCGGTCTGGCCGTGCCGGGCGAGCAGGATGCGCGGTGCCATGAAGGCTCTCCAGGGGTTCACGTATCAGGTGCCCTTCCATCATCCCGCACATGAATTCGCGGCGTCGGCCGGGCGACGCCGCACCGCCGGCGACCGGCCCGGAGGGCGGTCCGGGGCGCCGTCGGGCGAGAACCGCGACCGAATGTCAGTGGCGGATGGGAGACTTCCGCGGGTGAGCGCATCCCTGGACAGCGGAGCTCCTCTCCCTCCGCAGACGACACGACGGCATGGGGCCTCCCCCGCTCCGGTGAAGCCCAGAGTGTGGGAGAAACTCGCCGAGCTGCGTGGCCCCGCCGTGGTGCCGCATCCGCTGGACGCGCGGGCGCTGGCGGCGCTGGCCGCCAACCCCGGCTGCCGGCGGCGCGCGCTGCTCGACGGCGCCGGGGTGGACAAGACCGCGCTCGCGGCGAAGCTCGGCTCGCCGGCCGCCTTCGGTCAGTCGCAGTTCGCGTTCATGCGGGGCAACGCCTTCGAGGCGAAGGTCAAGGCGGACGGCGGGCGCGAGCTGCTGCGGCTGCTCGGCATCGAGGATCCCGGGGCGGCCGAGATCCCGGACCTGACGGCGGCCGGCCCCGAGGGCCGCGCCGCCCGCACCGCGCTCGCGCTGCGCGAGGCGACCGCCGCCGGGCGGTGGGCGCTGCTCGACCACCCGATGCTTGCCCTGGAGGTGGCGGGCTCCCCCGCCTATCTGGAGCCCGACGCCGTGGTGGTGCACCCCGACGGCCGGTGGACGGTCGTGGAGATCAAGTCCTTCCCGATGATCGACGGTTCCGCCGACGCCTCCAAGGTGGGCGCGGCGGCCCGCCAGGCGGCGGTGTACGTCCTGGCCCTGGAGCGGGTCGCGGCGCTGACCGACGGCGCCGAGGTGGCGCACAGCGTGCTCCTCGTCTGCCCGAAGGACTTCTCCAACCTGCCGACGGCCTCGGTCGTCGACGTACGCAAGCAGCTGTCGGTGACCCGGCGGCAGCTGACCCGGCTCACCCGGATCGAGGACATCGCGGACGCGCTGCCGGAGGGCGTCACGTTCGACGTGGAGGGCTGTTCGGCCGAGGAGCTCACGGCGGCGGTCGAGTCGGTTCCGCACGCGTACGCGCCGGAGTGCCTGTCCGCATGCGAGCTGGCCTTCCACTGCCGGGAGCGGGCCAGGTCCGCGGGCGCGGTGGAGGCGCTGGGGCGTTCGGTACGGGGCGAGTTGGGCGGCCTGACCACGGTCGGGGCCGTCCTGGCGGCGGCCCGCGGCGAGGAGGGCGACGCGCAGGACCCCACGGTCGACGCGCTGCGCCGGGCACAGGCCCTGCGCGCGGAGGCGCTGGCGGCGGCGCCCGCCCGCACGGGCGAGGGGGCACGCACATGCTGAGCCCCCACCGCGCACCCCTGCGGGACGCCGGGCGCCCCACGCACAGCGGGCACCCCACGCACGCCGGGCGTCCCACGCACGCCGGCCGCCCCACCCGCGACGGGGCCTTCACCCACGGCAGGAGCCACACCCACGCCCGGCCGTGCGCGCCGCGCCGGTGTGAGCGGCCCGGCCTGACCGCCGTGCGCCCTGGCCTGACCGCCGTGCGCCCTGGCCGGACCGCCGTGCGCCCCGGCCCGGACCGCTGCCACGGAGGCCGCTCATGTCGCTGATCTCCACCCTCGCCCGGCTGGAGGCGGTCGAGTCCGGGCGCGCCCAGCCGCTGGCCACGGTCCGGCACCGCCACGTGTCCGACCGGCCGCTCGTTCTCGTACCGCTGACCACGGCCGGTGAGGCCGGCGCCCCGCTCGGTGCGCTGGTCGGGACCGACCGCGAGGAGCCCCGGCTCCTGGTCGTCGCGCAGCCGCGCGACCGGGACCTGCGGTTCGCGTTCCTCGCCGACCTGGCCGAGGAAGTCCTGCCGTACATCGACTCGTTCACCGACGTCGTGGAGGCGGCGGAGCGGAACGAGACCGATCCGGAGACCGGGAAGAAGGTCAAGGTCGAGGTCGACCTCTGCGCGGACGCGCCGCAGTTGATCGTGCCGAGCCGGGCCGGAGTCGAGTACGTACGGCTCCTGGGGCGGTCGATGCGGTTCCGGCGGACGGCGGAACAGGACCCGGAGACGCCGTTCCCCGCGCCGCCGCGCGTGCCGCTGCTCGGCCGCTGGCTGACGCACTTCGGCGAGCGGGCCCGCGTGCCCGGCTCCTCGCTGCTGCTGTCGGCCACGGACCTGCTCAACCGGCACTGGGCGACCGGCCAGTCCTCCCTGGAGGACCAGCACCTCGGCGCGCTCCTGGCCTGGATCGACCCGGCCGAGGGCGCCTCCTCCGGGGCCGAGGCGGCCCTCCGTGCCGAGCACGGCCGGGATCGCGAGGGGCAGCTGCTCTGCCCGCCCGCCGGCCCCGCGACCGACCCGGCGTTCGACAACCGGCTGCTCGCGCCCGCGATCGAGCGCTTCGACCGGGCCCGGCAGGCGCTGGCCTCGGCCGAGGACGGCGCCACGGCCGACGACCGGCTGGGCGAACTGCACCGCGCCGAGCGGGAGATCCGCCGGCTGATCGCGTCCCAGCTGAAGCCGACCTGGGACGCGGTATGGCGGGCCGTCGACCTGCTGAGGGAGCTGCCGGAGGGGGCGCGGGTGGCGGACCGGTGGACCCGCGACCGCTGGTCGTTCACCGGCCACCGCGACCGGGTCACTGCCGGTGAGCCCCCGCAGCCCCGCCGGGACGACGCGGTCACGGCGGCGCAGAAGCTGGCCGCGCGCGAGTCCGCGCAGGGCCAGCTGGAGGCGCAGGAGGCCCTCGACGACCCGCTGGTGCTCGCCGGGCGGCGGCTCGCGGGCGAGGCGTTCGTCGCGGAGGTGGCGGAGGTGACGATGGCCTGGTCGGAGTCGAAGCGCCCTTCGCCGCGCCCGCTGCTCACGGTCCGCACGGACGACCGCCCGCACCTGGGCGCGGGCGTCAAGGTGTACCGCTCGCTCGAAGGCAAGCCGCAGACCGCCGAGTTCGTACGGCACGAGGAGGACGGTTCGCTCGTGCTGCGGGTCACGGACCGGATGGGCCGTTCCAAGGAACCCGCGGAGGGCTCGGTTCCGGAGAAGGGCGAGCGGATCGCCTGGACGCTCTTCGAGCACGACCAGCGGGTCGGCGCGAAGCTGCCCGACCCGGAGGAGACGCCCTGGACGCACGGCGGACCTCCGCGCTCCGACGCCGCCGAACTGCCCGACGCCCTCACGCCGGAGGACCTGCTGTGAACCCCGCCGTCTTCGACCCCGGCGCGGAGGCCGCCCGGGCCACGGCCGACATCCTGGCCGACACGCTGCACGGCAACGCCCGGGGCGTCGTCGTGGACTCGCCGCCCGGCGCGGGCAAGTCGACGCTGGTGGTTCGCGCCGCGCTCGAACTGGCCGAGGCAGGACGGCCGCTGATGGTCGTCGCGCAGACGAACGCCCAGGTGGACGACCTTGTCCTGCGGCTCGCGGAGAAGCGTCCTGAGCTGCCGGTGGGGCGGCTGCACTCCAACGACAGCGATCCGTACGACAAGGCGCTCGACGATCTGGAGAACGTACGGAAGTCGTCGAAGGCGGGGGATCTGGCGGGGCTTCCGGTGACGATCTCGACGGCCGCGAAGTGGGCGCACGTGAAGAACGTCGAGCCGTGGGCGCACGCGATCGTGGACGAGGCGTACCAGATGCGCTCGGACGCGCTGCTGGCCGTGGCGGGGCTCTTCGAGCGGGCGCTGTTCGTGGGCGACCCGGGGCAGTTGGACCCGTTCTCGGTGGTCGGCGCGGAGCAGTGGGCGGGCCTGTCGTACGACCCCTCGGCCTCCGCCGTCTCGACGCTGCTCGCGCACAACCCGGACCTGCCGCAGCACCGGCTGCCGGTGTCCTGGCGGCTGCCGGCGTCGGCGGCGCCGCTGGTGTCCGACGCGTTCTACCCGTACACCCGGTTCCGCAGCGGCACGGGCCACGGCGACCGCCGGCTGACCTTCGGGGTGCCGTCGGACGGCTCGGGCCCGGACCGGGTCCTGGACGAGGCCGCGGAGTCGGGGTGGGGCCTGCTGGAACTGCCCGCCCGGCACACCCCGCGCACGGACCCCGAGGCGGTCCGGGCGGTGGCGCTGGTGGTGCGCCGGCTCCTCGACCGGGGCGGGGCGGCCGTCTCCGAGCGGTCGCCCGACCCGGTCGCGCTGACCCCGGACCGGGTCGCGGTCGGCACCGCCCATCGCGACCAGGCGGCGGCGGTCCGGGCGGCGCTGACGGAGCTGGGCGTCTCGGGCGTGACCGTGGACACGGCGAACCGCCTGCAGGGCCGGGAGTACGACGTGACGGTCGTGCTCCACCCCCTGTCGGGCCGCCCGGACGCCACGGCCTTCCACCTGGAGACGGGCCGCCTGTGCGTCCTGGCCTCCCGCCACCGCCACGCCTGCATCGTGGTCTGCCGCGCGGGCGTGGCCGACCTCCTGGACGACCACCCCTCGACGGAACCGGTCCAGCTGGGCGTGACGGTCAAGTTCCCGGACGGCTGGGAGGCGAACCACGCGGTCCTCTCGCACCTCGCCGAACACCGCGTGCCCTGGCAGCCGTAGGGCCGGCCGCCCCGGTCCGCCGCTTGCCCCGGCGGCCCGGACGGGTCAGCCGGTCGAGGGGGTCAGGTCGGTGGTCGTGGCCGCGTGGGCGAGGAGTTCGTCCACCGGCCATTGGTCGTCGGCGTGTTCGCCGTACTTCGCGGCGGCGATGCGGCCGTCCGGGGTGATGAGGAAGTCCGCGGGCAGTCCGAGCCGGCCGCCGCGCGGGTTGCGTACCGGCGGGCGTTCCCGGCCGCGCACCAGCTCCCATGTGCCGAGGAGCACGGCCCGGGCGATGGGCCACCACGCGCGCGGGGAGAGCAGCGACCGCGGTGAGGACTCGACGCCGAACTCCGCGTAGAGCCGCTTGTCCGGGTCGGCCACGACCGCGAACGGCAGTCCGTCCAGGTGCGGGTGGAGCTCTTCCGGAGGCGAGTGGAAGACCACGACCTCCCGGATCCCCGCCGCCTCGATCTCCGCGTGCCTGCGGACGAACGACCGCAGGTGGAGGTGGCAGATCGGGCAGCCGGCGAAGCGGCGGAATTGCAGATGGACGAGGCGTTCGGGGTCCGGCACTGCGACCGGGGGGCCGAGGACCGGGTCGAGCGTACGGGCGGGAACGGGCGTGCCGGGCTTGAGCATGGACGACCTCCATGTAGGCGTACGGCGTACACCTATGAGCGTAGGCGTATGGCGTACGCTGTCAACCCATGCCGCGCCCCCGCTCCCTCACCCCGGACCGACTCGCCGCCGCAGCGCTCGCCGTCATCGACCGCGACGGGCTCGCGGGCCTGTCGATGCGCACCGTCGCCAAGGAACTCGGCATGAGCACGATGGGGCTCTACCGGTACGTGGCCGACCGCGACGAACTCGAAGGCCTCGTCGCCGAGCGCGTCCTGAGCTCCGTCGATCCGACCCCGCCCGCGGACGACACGCCCTGGAGCGCCAGGATCGAGGTCATGGTCCGGCGGCTGCGCGACAGCGTCGGCGCGCACCCCGCCGCCGTCCCGCTGACGCTCACCCACCGGCACCGGCTGCCGGGGCTGCTGCGCTGGTCGGAGTCGGTGCTCGGACTGATGGCGGAGGGCGGTATCGACGGCGAGCGGCGCGTCGTCGCCCTGCGCGGCCTGATCTCGTACGTCGTCGGGGCGATCCAGCTCGAACACCTCGGGTCCCTCGCCGGCGCGGGGACGACCGCCATCGCCGAACTGCCGCAGGACCGCTTCCCGTACATGACGGAGGCAGCCCGTCATGCCGCGGGCATCGAGGCCGAACGGGAGTTCTTCGGCGGGCTCGCGGTCTATCTGCGCGGCCTCGGCGACTGACCGGCCGCCCGCCCTCTTGCGCGACGCGGGACAATGGGAGACGGCCCGGGTGTCCGGGCCGCGTGTGTGCGAGGAGGAGAAGGACGATGGCGGAATCCGCGGAGCGCAACGAGCAACGGCGGCTCCGGCCCGCACCGCTGATCTTCGAGCCCGCCGAGGCGACCGCCGACCCGGAGCACTTCTTCGACCTGGAGTCGATCGAGGACCCGCGTGAGCTGCTGGCGCGCGCGACCGAGCTGACGCTCGCGTTCCGCGCGGCGACGGACCGGGCCATCGAGTACCAGGCGATGGCGGCGGCCCAGCTCGCCGACCCGCGCCGCTTCGACCGCCTGACGGCGGCGGACGTCGCCGAGCGGGCGGAGTGGACGGAGGACTACGCACGCCGCATGATCGACTTCGGCCGCGACCTCCTCCGCACGACGAGCCCCCAGGCGGACGACTAGCCCCAACGGCGGAACACCGGCCAGGCGGACGGCCGCCGGGGCGGGGCGCCATCCCGCGCGCCCGGCGCGCGCGGCGTGTCGGGGCGCGAGGGGGCGCCGCGGTGTTTCGGGTGCGCCGGGGTGTCGAGGTCCGAGGGGCGCCTTGGGGCTCGCGGGGCGCGGCGGCGTTCGGGGCGCGCCGGGGCTCGGGCACCCGCCCCGCGCCCCCGTTCGCGCCATGCGCCCCCGCCACCCGCGCCTGGCATATGCCGGGGCGAAAGATACTCCCCTCGCACCACCCTTGTCCGGGTTTCCGGCAACACGCGGAAACCGGGTCGTCACTGGCGGTAGATCTGACGTCATGAGTGCATGGCTGCGAGACGAGACACCCCTGAGCCCCGCCCAGAGCGACACCGACGAGCGGCGGACCGATCGGGAAGACATCTTCCGGTTCCTCCGGGACACCGACGACCGCCGCCATCACTCCGCGCACGTCACCGCCGCCGGCGCCGACTGGCTCGCCTCCGCCACCGCGTACCCGCGCTCCACTCTCGCGCTCTGGGAGTCCCGCCCCGCCGCCCCCGCCGTCCTCCCCTGCGGGACGGTCTTCGACGTCGTGAACGTGGAACCGATCTTCGGGCGCCGGATGCTCGACCGGCTCTGGGCGGAGGGTCCGGGCTCCGGGCCCGTCGCCGTCCACCGCGGCCGGATGCTGCTCTTCGCCGCGCCCGGCACCGCCCAGCGGTTACCGGCCCTGCTGCACTGGGAGGAGTGGGGTGACACCGTTCCGCCGCCGCTCTGCCACGGCACCGGCGACGCCGTGACCATCCCCCCGCTGACACCGCAGAACCCCGCCGGCCCCCGCTGGGTCGTCGCCCCCGACACCCGTCACCCCTGGCTGCCGGGCCCCGAGGTCATGCTCTGGGCCTGCGTCCGGGCGGCCCGCACCACCTCCGCCGCCGACGTGCGGATATCGATTTTTCCTCCCGCCGATCAGGATGCTAAGGTCTACGACGTCAGCAGGCGCCGCTAGCTCAGTTGGTTAGAGCAGCTGACTCTTAATCAGCGGGTCCGGGGTTCGAGTCCCTGGCGGCGCACAGACGGAGAAAGCCCCTCGCGAAAGCGAGGGGCTTTTTCGTTGCAGAGGGCAGCGAGCACCACAGCGACGGCTACAGCGACGGCGGAGGCACCGTCACCTTCACCGTCCACGCCCCCGCCGGCGTCCGGTCCGCGACCTCCACCCGTGTGCCGTCCCCCGGCACCGTGAACGTCTCGCCCACGCCCAGCGGCGCGTCCGCCAGCGGCGGGTACACCGAGCGGTCCCAGCAGGCCTCGGTCCGCGGATGGGTGTCCACGACCTCGATCGGCCCCTCTCCGGACGCCGCCTCGTTCCGTACGCGGTAGATCAGCACACCCTCCTTGCAGGTGTCCTGGTCGTTGCCGGTCGAGCCGCGCGCCTCGATCGCGAGCGCCGTGCCGGGACCTGTCCGTACGACCGCGAGCCGGTTGCCGAGCGTGCCGCCGGCCACCGGCGCCGCCGCCAGCGGCTCCAGGCTGAACAGGCGGGACCCCGGCCCCTGCACGCACATCACCTGGCGCCGCTCCAGCCAGCCCAGCTTCCACTTGTGCCAGCCGAAGGGCTCGGGGGCGAGGCCGAACTGGCTGCCCATGACGTCCCAGTCCCCCACATGGGTGTCCCAGTCGCCCTTGCCGTCCATCGGCCGGTGGTAGAGGTCCGGCAGGTCGAAGACGTGCCCGGTCTCGTGGGCCAGCACGTTCCGGTCCGGCGGGTGCCGCTCGAAGACCGTGACGACCCGCTTGATCTCGTTGCCGTCGACCGTGACCGGATGCTCCAGGTTGACGACCTTGGTGGCGTCGGAGTCCACGCCCGGCGCATCGGGGTCGGCGACCAGATAGACGATGTCGTACCGCGAGAAGTCGACCTTCCCGTCGGCCGCCTGGAGCGCGTCACGCAGATACGCCGTCCGCTTCGCCGCGTCCCAGTCGCGCCGTATGGCGTACGACGTCGAGTCCTTCGGCATCGTGGTCCACTCCGGCTGCGTGTCGGCGCGCAGCGCGAAGCGGCCGTACGAGGCGCGCCGGAAGAAGTCGCTGGTGCCGGGGAAGTGGTCGGCGGCCAGGTCCGCGGGTGCGGTCAGCGGGGTGGAGTCCGGGAACGACAGGAAGATCATGACCGCGTCGAGCGAGCGTACGGGCTGGGGGTACGAGCCGTTCCAGGTGTCCAGGCCGAGGGAGTGGTGTGCGGCGGTACGGGGCAGGGCGCACGGCCCGGCCGAGGGGGCGCCCACCGCGGGGCCCGCGACGAGCCCGGTCGCGGCGAGTGCCACGAGCGAGGTGAAGGCCGCGGCGGAGGCTCGAAGCCGCGCGCGCTCCACTCCCCCGGGTGGCTGCTGACCCCTCACATGGACCTCCGGCTTCCGAATGCGGGACACCCCACCCACCTTGTGATGGTTTGCGGTGTTTCGCACTTTTCCGCTGCCCCAGTCGGGTGAGCGCGCGACATGGCGACGACACGACACGAGCGCGCAACAGTTCACGGAACGTCACAATCGGTCAGGCCGCCTCCGTCCCGCGTCAGACCCGCGCAGAAACGATCGGCCTGATGATGCCGGGGGCAGGCTCACGGCCTCCGTGGGACCGGAGGGCGCCCATGAAGCTGGAACGGCCCTGGGGCCAGCCTCTATGATCGGCACACTTTCCTTGGCCGACCCATCCCGACCACGTCCCTTACGGCCCGACTGCACTACGGGAGCGAGCGGTGAGCGGAACCCCCGAAGGACCGGTGCACACCCAGCTCTCGCCCGCACGGGAGCCCGCGCCTCCGATCACGGAGCGTCACCACGAGCTTCCGGTCGACGCAGAAGTCGCAGAAGCCGCACCACCCGCAGCACCCGTGGCACCCGTGGCACCCGCAGAGAGCGACGCGGCACCCGCAGCGCCCGCAGAGGTCGCCGCACCCGCAGACGTCGCCACACCCGCGGAACCCGCCGCGCCCACGGACCTCGCCGCGCTCGCCGAGCTCCGTGACCACCGCGCCGCCTTCCGCGCCGCCCAGCTCGCCATGGCCGTCGTCGACCAGGACGGGCTCGTCGTCTCCGCGAACGACGCCCTCGGCACCCTCTTCGGCACCGAGGCCGGCGCCCTGCGCGAGCAGGCCGCCGCCGACCTCGTCGACCTCGCCTCGGACGGCCGCACCTGGCACGCGTACCGCGAGGTCCTGCGCGGCCGCCGCTCCCGCTTCCGCTGCACGCGCCGGCTCAAGCACCCCGACGGGCGCTCGCTGTGGGCCGAGATCACCGTCGCCCCCGTGCCCGACAGCCCCCGCGTCCTGCTCTCCGTCGCGGACATCAGCGACCGGCGCGAGCTGCAGGCCCGTCTGCGCCACCTCCAGATGCACGACCCGGTCACCCGGCTGCCCAACCGCACGCTGTTCTTCGAGCGGCTCTCGGCGGCCCTGGAGGCGGCGGCCTGCCTGGACGAGGAGTCGGGGGAGTTCCACGTGCACCCGTCCCACCCCTCGTACGAGTCCTACGAGTCGTACGAGTCACACCAGTCGTACAGGGATGGCGGAACAGGGCGGATCGGCCTCTGCTATCTCGACCTCGACGGCTTCAAGGCCGTCAACGACACGCTCGGGCACCGGGTCGGCGACCGGCTTCTCGCCGCCGTGGCCGCCCGGCTGACGGAGTGTGCGGACAACGACGGGTACACGAGGAGCGGCGGACACCTGGTCGCGCGGCTCGGCGGCGACGAGTTCGCCATCCTCGTCGAGGACTCCACCGGCACGGAACAGCTCGCGGATCTGGCGCAGTCCGTCCTCTGCGCGCTCCAGCGGCCCTTCGACCTCGCCGGGCAGCGGCTCTCCGTCTCGGCCTCGATCGGGGTGGTGGAGCGCGGCGCCCGCGGGACGACCGCGACGGGTCTGATGCAGGCCGCCGACACCACGCTGTACTGGGCGAAGGCCGACGGCAAGGCGCGCTGGACCCTCTTCGACCCCGAGCGCAACGCCCACCGGATGACCCGGCAGGCGCTCTCCTCCACCCTCCGCCCGGCCGTGGAGCGCGGGGAGTTCGCGCTGGAGTACCAGCCGCTCGTCGGGCTCGCGGACGGCGCGGTGCACGGGGTGGAGGCGCTGGTGCGCTGGAACCATCCGCAGTTCGGCACGCTTCCGCCGAATCGGTTCGTCGGGATCGCCGAGGAGGACGGCTCGATCGTCGAGCTGGGGCGGTGGGTGCTGCGCACGGCGTGCACGCAGGCCCGGCAGTGGCAGAAGGACCATCCGCGTGAGCGGCCGCTGTTCGTGAGCGTCAACGTGGCCGTACGGCAGGTCTGGGACTCCGACCTGGTGGCGGATGTCGCGGGGATCCTGGCGGAGACCGGTCTCGCGCCGCATCTGCTCCAGCTGGAACTGACCGAGTCCGCGGTGATGGGCTCGGCCGGCCGCCCGCTCCAGGCGCTCCAGGCGCTGAGCGACATGGGCGTACGGATCGCCATCGACGACTTCGGCACGGGGTACTCGAACCTGGCGTATCTGAGCCGGCTGCCGGTGTCGGTCCTGAAGCTCGACGGATCGTTCGTCCGCGGCTTCCAGGACGAGGCGCACGCCAACCCGGCGGACGAGCTGATCGTGGAGGCCCTGGTGCAGTTGGCCCACCGGCTGGGTCTGACGGTCACCGCCGAGTGCGTGGAGACCTCGGGTCAGGCGACCCGGCTGCGGCGCATCGGCTGCGACACCGGGCAGGGCTGGCTGTACTCCCGCGCGGTGGCCGCGGACCGTATCGCGGAGTTGATCGGGACCTCGCCGCTCGCGGTCTGAGCCCCGCCCGTCGACCGGCATGGAACTGCCCCCGGCCGGAGGGACGTTCCGGGCGGGGGCAGTGGTCATGTGGTGCTCAGCGGGGTGCGGACGGGCGCCCCGCCGAGCGGTCGGGGTGGGCTAGCAGGCGCCCTGGTCCTTCCAGACGCCCCACTCGCCGGTCGTGCCGGGCGTCTCGTTCTGGGTCCACCACTGGGCGAGCCACTTGCGGCCGTTGTGGGAGACGACCGTGCCGCCGTTGTAGACCGTGCCGGCCACGTACGCGGGGACCGAGCCGCAGCCCGTGGGCGGCGTGGTCGGCGGGGTCGTGGGCGGGGTGGTCGGAGGCGTCGTGGGCGGGGTCGTGGGCGGCGTGGTCGGCGGGACGGTGGTGCCGCCGAGGGCAGCGCTGATCTGGTTCAGCAGCGTGATGTTGTTGTCCAGACCGAGGAGCGAGTACATCATCGCCCCGGCCAGGCCGCGCTGCTTGCCGTAGTCGACCCGGGCCTGGATGGACCTCTGGTTCAGGCCGGTGAAGAACTCGCCGTCCTTGTAGAAGTACGAGGACTTGGCCTGGTCGTCCCAGAAGGTGGTCGCCGCGTTGTCGACGATGCCGCCGAGCTCCTTGTAGTGGGCGATACCGGCCTGCTGGCTGAGCGGACGGGCGGCCGAGCCGCCGGTCGCGGACTGGGCGAGGCCGTTGGCGCTGCCCGCCGGGACACCCTTCCAGCCGCGGTAGTAGAACTCGTAGCCGAGCGTCAGCTTGTTGGCGGGGAAGCCGCCGGCGATGCCGTAGGCCGGCTTGCCGTCGATCCAGGAGTCGATCGCGTTGTCGATCGAGTACTTCTCGGTGCCCGGCGCGATGGGGTCGGTCGGGTCGTTGGAGCCGGAGTGGAGCGGGGACTGGTGGTACGTCGGCCCGTCGCCGTCCCAGGCGCCGTGCATGTCGTACGTCATGATGTTCGCGTAGTCGAGGTACGCGCCGATCTTGTCCGTCTCGATGTGCTTGATCTTGTCCTGGCCGGCCGGGAGGGCCGCGGTCAGCATGTACTTCTTGCCGCCGTTGGCCGCGCCGTACTCGTCGAGCTGCTTGCGGAACTCGGCGAGGAGGAGGGTGAAGTTCTGCTTGTCCTCGGGGCCGTAGTGGTTGCCGAGGTGGCCGCCCTCGGAGCCGGGGTACTCCCAGTCGATGTCGATGCCGTCGAAGATGCCCGCGGCGGTGCCGGCGCCGCCGAAGCCGCCCTCGACCGGCAGGTTGCCCTTGAGGTACTGGTCGATGCAGGACGAGACGAGCTTCTTGCGGCTGGCGTCCGTCTTCGCGGCGTCGTGGAAGAACTTGGAGTAGGTCCAGCCGCCGAGTGAGATGTTGATCTTCAGGTGGGGGTACTTCGCCTTCAGCTCCTTGAACTGGTTGAAGACGCCCACGATCGGCTGGTTCCACGTGTCGGCCACGCCGTCCACGCTGTCGGCCGCGCTGAAGGACTTCTGGTAGTCGGCGTACGAGTCGCCCGCACCGTCGCCCGCGTTGGGGTTGTTGTCGTCACCTGCGGCCTTGTTGGCCATGAAACAGGTGAGGTTGGTGGGGTGGATGTTGCCGAACGAGTAGTTGATGATGTCCAGTTTGCTCGCGATGCCCCGGGTGTCGAGGTGCTTGGGATAGAAGGCGTTCCCGTACACGCTCCACTGGTCGTAGTACGCGATGCGCACGTTGCCGTCGGCGGCCGCGGCGGTGGTCACGGTGTCGGCCGCCTGGGCGGAGCCGAGGCCGACGGTCGCGGCGAGCGCGCCTGCGGCGAGGGCCGTGCTCACGAGCGCGGCGATCAATGGCTTACGGGGGTGCACGTTCGGCCTCCGAGGGGGTGACGCGAGACGGGAGTTGGTGAAGTGATAGCCCGTGTGTGAACAGCACGTCAATGGTCTGAACCAGATTGAGGACTAGACCAATTAGTCGGCGAAACCCCTTGTCAGAGCGATGCAGCACAAAACCGAACCGCCCGCCACCATCGGTGACGAGCGGTTTAAGGTTCACTTAGGGGTGCCGGAGCCTGGCGTTCCGGACTGAACCAACCCCCGACTTTCTCAGCCGAGTTCGGGCATGCCGTAGGCGTCCGCGATCAACTCGTAGCTGCGCGACCGGACATCGCCGCCGTGCGCGTTGGCCGTGATCATCAGCTCGTCGGCTCCGGTGCGCTTGCGCAGATCGTCCAGACCTGTCCGGACCTCGTCCGCCGTCCCGTGGACGATGTTCGCGAGCCAGCCCTCGACGAAGTCCCGCTCTGTCGGACTGAAGGCGTACGCCTCCGCCTCCTCCGGCGTCGGGATCAGACCGGGCCGGCCCATGCGCAGCCGCAGCATCGACAGCGCGCCCGTCATGACCTGACGGCGGGCCTCCTTCGGGTCGTCGGCGGCCAGCGCGGCGACGCCGATGAGCGCGTAGGGCGCGTCGAGGACCTCGGAGGGGCGGAAGGAGTCCCGGTAGAGGTCGAGCGCGGGGATCGTGTTCTGGGCGGAGAAGTGGTGGGCGAAGGCGAACGGCAGGCCGAGCGTCCCGGCGAGGCGGGCGCTGAAACCGGAGGAGCCGAGCAGCCAGATCGGCGGGCGCCCGGAAGGCCCCTGGACCGGGCCGGGCACGGCGTGGATCCGGGCGTACGGGTGCCCGTCCGGGAAGTCGTCGTCCAGGAACCGGGTCAGCTCGGCGAGCTGTTGCGGGAAATCGTCCGCACCCTCGTTCAGGGTCTGCGTCCGGCGCAGGGCCGCGGCCGTGGCGCCGTCCGTACCGGGGGCGCGGCCGAGGCCGAGGTCGACGCGGCCGGGGGCGAAGGCCTCCAGCGTGCCGAACTGCTCGGCGATCACCAGCGGGGCGTGGTTGGGCAGCATCACACCGCCCGAGCCGAGCCGGATGCGGCGGGTGTGGGCGGCGAGATGGGCCAGGATCACGGCGGGCGAGGACGAGGCGACGCCGGGCATGGAGTGGTGCTCGGCCACCCAGTGCCGGTGATATCCGCGCCGCTCGGCGAGCTTGCTGATCTCGACGCTGGTGGCCAGCGCCTGGCTCGCGGTCCGCCCGCTGCCGACGGTCACCAGGTCCAGTACGGACAGCGGTACGGGCGAGTCCCCGTGTGCCGTGCCCCGAATCGCGTCGCTCACCGTTGACGACCCTTCTGCCCATAGACGTACGTACGGGAAATGAGAACAGGAGGCTGTCTCCGGTTATTCCGCGGGCTTCCGCCGGATCAGGAGGAATGAGCCGTTCGGCTTCGGGTAGCCGCGCGCCCATGCCTCGAACTACGAACCAGATACGGCGACGGTCGGTGCTGTGGGGGACCGCGGCCGCCGCCGGCGCGGCGACGGTCGGCGCGTCCGGCTGCGCCCGTGTCGCCTCCGGCGACACCCTCGGCCGGCTGAGATCCCAGGGCACCGTCCGCCTCGGCATCGCGGGCGAGGTGCCGTACGGATACGTCGACGAGCAGGGCGCCTTCACCGGCGAGGCCCCCGAGCTGGCCCGGGTGATCTTCGGCCGGCTCGGCGTGCGGGACGTCCAGCCGGTGGCCACCGACTTCGGTTCGCTGATACCCGGGCTCGGCTCCCAGCAGTTCGATGCCGTCGCGGCCGGGATGTACATCAACAAGGAGCGGTGCGCGCAGGTGCTCTTCGCGGACCCCGAGTACCAGATGCTCGACGGCTTCATCGTCCGCAAGGGCAACCCGAAGAACCTGCGCTCGTACGAGGACGTGGTGCGCTCCGAGGCCCGCTTCGCGACCGGCAGCGGGTACGCCCAGATGGCGCACGCCGTGGCCGCCGGGTACCCGGAGAAGGACATCGTGATCCTCCAGGACCAGGTCGCCGGCCTGAACGCGGTCGAGTCCGGCCGTGTCGACGCCTTCGCCGCCACTGCCCTGACCGCCCGCCTGGTGGCCGGCAGGGCCGCCAAGGCCGAGGCCACCGAGCCCTTCGCCGCCGTCGTCGACGGGAAGCGGAAGATCGACGGCGGCGGCTTCGCCTTCCGCCCCACCGACACCGCCCTGCGGGACGCCTTCAACACCGAGCTGCACCGTATGAAGAAGAGCGGCGAACTCTTCCGGATCCTGCGGCGCTTCGGCTTCACCGAGGCCGAGATGACCCCCTTGACCGCCGAGGAGCTGTGCCGATGACCGCGGGACTCTGGCAGAACTGGGTCCTGCCCGGCATCTGGATCACCCTCCAGCTCCTGGTCGCCTCCGCCGCGCTCGCCGCGCTGGTCGCGTTCGCCGTCGGCACCGCCCGTACCCACCGCTCCCCCGTGGTCCGCTTCCTGGCCGGTCTGTACACCGAGGTCTTCCGTGGCACGTCCGCGCTGATCCTCATGTTCTGGCTGTTCTTCGTGCTGCCGCCGCTGGCCGGCTGGCAGCTCGTTCCGATGTGGGCGGCGATCCTCGCGCTCGGCCTCTCCTACGGGGCGTACGGCGCCGAGGTCGTGCGGGGCGCCCTGAACGCCGTACCGAAGGCGCAGCGCGAGGCGGGGGTCGCCCTCAGCTTCACGCCCTGGCAGCGGCTGCGGCTCGTCCTGCTCCCCCAGGCCGTGCCCGAGATGATCCCGCCCTTCTGCAATCTCCTCGTCGAGCTGCTCAAGGGCACCGCCCTGGTCTCGCTGCTCGGCGTCGGCGACGTGTCCTTCGCCGCCTATCTGGTGCGGCTCGCGACCCAGGAGAGCGGCGGGATCTACACCGTGACCCTGGTCGTGTACTTCGTGATCGCCCTGGTGATCACCCGCTCGATGAAGGCGCTGGAACGGCGCAGCAAGGCGAACCTGGGGGTGGTGGCCAAGTGAACTGGGACTGGTCCGCGGTGGCGGACTTCCTTCCGCGCTTCTGGGACGGCGTGCTCCTCACCCTCCAGGTGCTCGCCCTCGGCTCGCTGATCTCGTTCACGCTCGGCCTGGTCTGGGCGCTGGGGTTCCGGGCCCCCAGCCGGCTCGTGCGCTGGCCGGTGCACGCCGTCACCGAGTTCATCCGCACGACTCCCCTGCTCGTGCAGCTCTTCTTCCTCTTCTTCGTGCTGCCGGAGTGGGGCGTGAAGCTCTCCGCCCTGGCCACCGGCACGCTCGCGATCGGGCTGCACTACTCGACGTACACGGCGCAGGTCTACCGGGCCGGTATCGACGCCGTGCCGGTCGGGCAGTGGGAGGCGGCGAAGGCGCTCAGCCTGCCGCGCCACCGGACCTGGCTGACGGTGATCCTGCCGCAGGCCCTGCGCCGGATCACTCCCGCGCTCGGCAACTACGTCATCGCGATGCTGAAGGACACCCCGATCCTGGCCGGAATCGGTGTGCTGGAACTGCTCCAGCAGTCGCGGCTCGAGTCCGCGGCCACCTTCCAGTACACCGAGCCGCTCACGGTGGTCGGCGTGGCCTTCGTCCTGATCGCGTATCCCGCTTCTCTTCTTCTCCGCACTCTGGAGCGCCGCCTTGCCCACTGACCAGCTCATACGATTCGAGAACGTCACCAAGCGCTTCGGGGACCAGACCGTCCTCGACGATCTCAGCTTCTCGGTCCGTCCGGGCAAGCACGTCACCCTGATCGGACCCTCCGGTTCCGGCAAGACGACGATCCTGCGGCTGCTGATGACCTTGGAGAAGCCCGACGCGGGGACCATCCGGGTCAACGGCGGAAAGCTGTACCCGGCGGACGAGAAGCACCGGCGGGAGGTGCGGCGGAAGATCGGGATGGTCTTCCAGCACTTCAACCTCTTCCCCCACATGTCCGTGCTGCGCAACATCACCGAGGCGCCCGTCCGGACGCTGGGGAAGAGCCGGGAGGAGGCGGAGGCGCGCGGGCGCGAGCTGCTCGACATGGTCGGTCTCGCCGACAAGTGCGAGGCCAGGCCCGCACAGTTGTCCGGTGGCCAGCAGCAGCGGGTCGCGATCGCGCGGGCGCTCGCCATGGAGCCGAAGGTGCTCCTGCTCGACGAGGTGACCTCCGCGCTCGACCCGGAGCTCGTCGCGGGCGTCCTGGACCTGCTCCGGGAGATCGCGGCGACGACGGACATCACCATGATCTGTGTGACGCACGAGATGAACTTCGCCCGGGACATCTCGGACGAGGTCCTGATGTTCGACGCGGGACAGGTGATCGAGTCCGGTTCCCCGGAAAAAATCTTCTCGGATCCCGAGCACGCGCGTACTCGCGAGTTCCTCGGCGCGGTGCTCTGACCTCAGGCTCTCTTAAGGTTCTGTGACCGTGGCATATGCCAGGGTGGTGCGCCCCAGCGTAGGCCGCTGGGGTGCCACATCATTCTCGCCAACAGCCGCCCCGAAAAGGGAGCTTGACGGCTATCGTGGTACGGAAGCTTGCGGTCACAACCTGGTAGGGGGAAACCGTGGCGCTGAAGCCCGAGCCCACTGCGCCGTTCCACTCGGTGCAATACGCCCTGCGCGTCCTTGAGACGGTCTCACGGCACGGTGGCGGGGTGACGGACGTCCAGATCGCTCGTGAGACCGGTCTGCCCGTCGCCCATCTGTCGTCCCTGCTGCTGATGCTCCGCCGCGAGGGGTACGTCGAGCAGGTCGCCGACGGCGCCTACGTGATCGGTGACTCCCTGGTCCTGCTGGGATCCGGGCTGACCCGGCGCGAGGCCCTGGAGGGCAAACTCCAGGAGACCCTGACCGAGCTGCGCGACTCCGTCGGCGCGGCGGTGTACATCAGCCGGTACATCGACGGCGAGGTGAAGATCACCCAGTTCGCCGCGGGCCCCCGGACGCCCGCGGTCAACGAGTGGGTGGACTTCCGCTCGGCCGCCCACGCGAGCGCGGTCGGCAAGTGCCTGCTGACCCAGCTGGACCAGAACGGCCGCCGGGACCATCTCTCGCGCCACAAGATCGCCCGGCTGACCTCCCGGACGATCACCAACGAGAAGGTGCTCTTCTCCAAGCTCGACAGTCAGCCGCCGACCGTCCCGGTGCTCGACCTCCAGGAGTACGCGGTGGGCACGGTCTGCGCGGCGGTCCCGCTCACGGCCGGCGCGGCCGTGGGCTGCCTGGCGCTCTCGCTCCCGATCGAGCACGCGCACCGGCTGCGCTCGGCGGCCGACACGCTGAACCGCAGGGCGGCTCCGGTGGTGCTGTCGCTGGCGATCTGAGGGAGATCGGAGCCGATCGGGGCACCGATCGGGGCCGATCAGGGGCTGTGATCCAGTCCTCAGGGGTGGCGGTCGGAACCACCCCTGGGGACCAGGTAGTATTTTCTCTGTCAGCAGGCGCCGCTAGCTCAGTTGGTTAGAGCAGCTGACTCTTAATCAGCGGGTCCGGGGTTCGAGTCCCTGGCGGCGCACAGACGGAAGAAGCCCCTCGCGGAAGCGGGGGGCTTCTTCGTGTGCCGCCGTCGCTGCCGCTGTTGCTGCCGGCGTCGTGTCCCGCCTTCGCGTCACGCCCGTAGGTAGGTGAGCACGGCCAGGACCCGACGGTGGGTCTCCTCCGCGGGCGGCAGGTCCAGCTTCCCCAGGATGTTGCCGATGTGCTTGCCGACGGCCGCCTCGGTGACGACCAGCCTGCGTGCGATCTCCCCGTTCGAATGCCCCTCGGCGACAAGCCCCAGGACCTCCCGCTCCCGCGGCGTCAGCGCCTCCAGCGGATCGCGGCGGCGGCGCAGCAGTTGCCGGACCACCTCGGGGTCCACGACCGTGCCGCCGTCGGCGACCCGGGCGAGGGCGTCCAGGAACTCCTCGACCTGGCCGACCCGGTCCTTGAGCAGATAGCCGACACCGGTACCGTCCCCCGCGTCCAGGAGATCGGCGGCGTAGGTCCGCTGCACGTACTGGCTGAGGACGAGGACGGGCAGCCGCGGGCGCTCCGCCCGCAGCGCCACGGCGGCGCGCAGTCCCTCGTCCTGGAAGCCGGGCGGCATCCGCACGTCGGTGACGACGATGTCCGGATCGTGCTCGGTGACCGCCGCGCGCAGTGCGTCCGCGTCGCCGACGGCGGCCACGACCTCGTGCCCGAACCGGGCGAGGAGACCGATCAGGCCCTCGCGGAGGAGGACGCTGTCCTCGGCGAGGACGACGCGGAGGGCTCGGACAGCGGTCGGCACGGAATCTCCACTCCTAGAACGGTCGGCCCGCCCGGCGGGCTCATGATCGTCAGTGTGCCATCGAGGACGGCGAGCCGGTCGGCGAGTCCGGTGAGCCCGGAGCCGCGGACCGGGTCGGCCCCGCCGCGCCCGTCGTCCTCGACGACGAGACGGAGCCGCCGGTCCCCGTGGCGGGCGGTGATGCGGGCCTGGGTGGCATCGCTGTGCTTGCCGATGTTGGCAAGGGCCTCGCAGACGGCGAAGTACCCGGCGCTCTCCACGGCGGTGGGCAGCCGGGGCAGATCGATGTCGGTGTCGACGGGGACGGCGGAACGGTCGGCGGCGTCGGTGAGCGCCGCGCCGAGGCCGTAGTCCGCGAGCACCTGCGGATGGATGCCGTGGATGAGTTCGCGCAGCTCGGTCAGGACCCGCCCGGCCTCCGCGTGGGCCTCGGTGAGCCGGTCGGCGAGCGGGCCGGGCGGGGCGTCGAGCCGGGCGAGCCCGAGGGTCATGGTGAGGGCGA
The DNA here is from genome assembly GCF_042902595.1 of Streptomyces sp. NPDC012508. Lineage (NCBI taxonomy): Bacteria > Bacillati > Actinomycetota > Actinomycetes > Kitasatosporales > Streptomycetaceae > Streptomyces > Streptomyces sp. NPDC012508. Next base: position 163,945 of record NZ_JBIBEO010000005.1, on the reverse strand, counting down.
CCAGGCGCTGTTGGGCGCCGTCGTGGAGATCGCGCTCGATCCGCCGCCGCTCCGCCTCGAAGGCGTCGACGAGCCGGGCCCTGGAGGCGGTGACCTCGCCGATCCGCTCGCGCAGCTCGGCCTCGCGGGGTGCGAGCAGTGCGCGGCTGACGGCGGCCCGGGCGCCGGCGAGCGCCGCCAGCGGGTAGAGCAGGGCGACGAGGAGGACGGCCCCGAGGAGGGCGGCGGCGAACGCCTGCGGATAGGAGGTGACCAGGTACGCCTTGACGACCTTGGCCTCCTCGCCGTCCACGGCGAGCTGGAGGGGGGTGCTGATCAGGGCGGCGGGCAGTCCGAGGGCGACGGCAAGGACGATCAGGTCGAGCGGCCAGAGGACGGTGGTGTGCAGGACGGCGTACGCGAGCTCCCGCCAGGTGGCCTGCTCGCGGACGCGGACGCGGAGCCAGGCGGCCAGGCCGGGCGCGTCCGGGACGCGGTGGGGGTCGGCGGCGGGGTCGAGGTCGACGAGCCGGAGCCGGCGGCGTTCGATGCCGCCGAGGGCGACGCCGGCGAGGAGGAGCAGCGGGAGCCCGACGAGCACGAACGAGAAGACGACGAGCAGCAGCAGGACGAGCAGCGCGGGCACGCCGGTGAGCACCCCGGTCGCCAGATACCCGGCGGACCGCCAAGGCCAGACGGTCCGCGGATACCGTGCCCGGGTGAGGGCCTGCCAGGGGGTTCGGGGCGACATGGGGTTCACCGTAGGCGGCGGTCGCGGGGCGGAGCCATCGGTCTGGCGGGTGTACGGAGGTATGCCTGGCCCTACCCCGGCGGTGCAGGGCCCGGGGCTACCCGGGGTCCCCGCCCGGGCCTCGGGGTGAGCGGCCGTGAGCGGCGTACGCGGCCCGGAGGCCGGTGAGGGCGTCCGGGGTCAGGGGCTCGTACGGGCTCCCCGCCGCCGGGCGCCACCAGACCGGGTCCTCGCAGAGGAAGGACTCCCGGCGCAGGGCCACGCGGTGGATCTTGTTCGTGGCGGTCAGCGGAAGCCTCGGGACGACCCGTACGAACCTCGGGGGCATCTTGGTGCCCAGGTCGGGCTGGGCGGCGAGGAACTCCTCGAAGGCGGCCGGGTCGAAGGCGGTGTCCTCGCGCAGGGCGATCGCCGTCATCACCTGGTCCCCGGCGACCGGGTCGGGTATCGCGTACACGGCGACGCCCGCCGCGCGCTCCCAGCGGGAGAGGATCTGCTCGATCACCGCCGCCGCGAGGTTCTCGCTGTCGACGCGCAGCCGGTCGTCGTCCCGCCCCGCGAACCAGAGGAAGCCGTCGGCGTCCCGGTAGAAGAGGTCACCGGTCCAGTACCAGCCTCCCCCGGAGCCGTCGGCCCGGGGGCGCCCCCGCCCCAGCCGGGCGGCCTCCGCCTCGGGGTTGCGCCAGTACCCCTCGAAGGAGTTCCGGCCGCGGTTGACGAGTTCGCCGATCGCCTCGGAGGCGTTGAGGAGCCGGCCGTCGGGCGCGAGGACGGCGGGCGCGCACTCCTCGCCGGTCGCCGGGTCCACGACGGCCAGGTCGTCCCCCGGCGCGGCCCGCCCGATGGCGCCGGACGGGGTGTCCGGGGTCCGCTGGATCGCCGCGCCGCCCTCCGAGGAGCCGTAGCCCTCCACGAGCCGGGCGCCGAACCGCACCTCGAAGCGGGCCGCGTCCACGGCCCCCGCCTCCGTACCGAAGCCGAGCCGCAGCCGGTGCGCGCGGTCGTCCGGGCGCGGCGGAGTGGCCAGCAGGTACTGGACCGCCCTGCCGACGTACGTGAAGTAGGTCGCGCCGAACTCCTGGACGTCCGGCAGGAAGCGGGAGGCCGAGAACCGGTCGCGCAGCGCCACGCCCGCCCCGGCGGCGAGAGCCGGTGCCCAGTCCGCGATGACGGCGTTGCCGTGGAACATCGGCATGCAGATGTAGTGGACGTCCTCGGGCCGTACGCCGAAATGGTCGACGAGCGAGCGGCCGGCGGCCGCGAGCCGGCCCTGGCTGCAGATCGCCGCCTTGGGGGCGCCCGTCGAGCCGGAGGTGAAATAGAGGAGCATCCGGCTGTCGGGGCGTACCGGACGGGCCGTGACCTCCCCCGGCTTCGCGCCCTCGAAGGGGTCGAGCAGGTCCTTGTAGGCGTCGGTGTCGGTGACGAGGACGCGTATGCCCGGCAGGGGGAGCCCGTCGAGCAGGGGAAGGTACGCGCGCTGGGTGACCAGGACCCGGCAGTCGGTGTGGACGATGTCGCGGGCCAGCTCGGCGCCGCGCCGGGTGGGGTTGATGCCGGCGACGGCGGCCCCGGCGAGGGCCGCCGCGCTCAGCCAGAGCGGGAATTCCGGCGTGTTGTCGAGCAGTACCCCGAGGTGCGGCTCGGCACCCCGGGGCAGCAGATCGACGAGAAGTGCCGCCCGTGCGGCGGCTCCGGCGGCGACCTGGTGATGGGTGAGGACCGTGTCCTCCGTCCTCAGCCCGACCCTGTGGTCGCCCCATTGCCGACGCACGAGCTCCGCCACGGTGGGTTCGGTCATGCACCGGACGGTAACTGACGCTACGTCAGAACTGAACATCCGAGCACGCGTAGAACGCGTTCCCGGTGTCCGCGATCGTCCAGACCGCCAGGATGAGGTGCCGTCCGGACTTGCCCGCCGGGATGGTCCCGGAGTGCGAGAGCGTGGCCGGGGGCTGCGCGTTGTTGTAGGGGACGGTGAGGAACGGCTGGGGATCGAGCGAGGCCCTGGTGAGCTTCTGGCTGCCGTTCCAGCCGTTCTTGGTGATGTAGTACTTGAAGTCGGTGGTGCTGTGGCGGGCGGTGAACTGCCAGCGGAAGGTGTGGCTCTGGCCCGCGGTGAGCCGCGTGGTGGGCCAGGCGCCGCCCCGGGGGTCGTCGAGCTGGGAGAACCGGGAGTTCCCGCCGGCACAGATCGTGCCGTCGGCGGGCCCGGCGCCCGGGAAGCCCTTGAGGCCCTCGACCGACTGCGGCTCCCACTGGATGCTGCCGCAGTTGGTCACGGTGCCGTTGGCGCAGAGCTTCTGACGACTGATCGGGGAGTCGGTGTACCCGTGGCTGCTGGCGCTGCTCGTGGCGAAGAGGGAGGCGCCGGCGACGCCGAGCGCCACCGCCGCCACGCCTATCTTTTTGCGCATGCTGTCGCTCCTGATGAACGTGGGGGAGTTCGATGAGCCGTGCTGCACGCGTGCGGGTGGTTCTTGTCGTGCGGGTGGTGCTGTGCGCGCGATCGGTGCTGTTGCGCTTGTGCGGTAGTGCCTATTCCGGTCTAGACCAAGTACCAAGGTATTGACGGAAGTTGAGCATGTCCATACCAGTCACGTACCCGTCACGCGCCTTCCACGGGCCCGGTGCGGCCGGTGTAGAACGCCACCGTCAGGTCCTTGACCAGCGCCTTGCGCTCGTAGTCGTCCAGCTCGACGAGACCACGTGTGGTCAGCCGGTGGACCACGTCGTCCACGGCGTCGACGACGGAGGTCAGCACGCTGTCTCGGTGCTTGGCGTCGATCGCGGCGATCCTGCGGCGCTGCATCGCCGCCGCGATCTCGGGGGCGTACTCGATACGCGTCGGCTGCGCCGAGAACACGTCGATCCCCACCGGGGCGCACTCCGCGGAGATCATCCGGGTCAGGGCCTCCCCGACGGCCTCCGCGTCGCGCAGCGTCGGGGCGTCCTCGTGGAAGGCGTCGGCCGGGAGCTGGGACAGGACCCGGGCCATCGCCGCCTCGACCTGCTCGCGCAGGTACTCCTCGTGGCCGTCGACGCCGAGGGCGGCGCGGACGGTGTCGCGGATGCGCCAGACGACGAGGACGACGACCTGGAGCGCGGTGCCCTTCGCGTCGACCGCGGAGAGCGGCTCGCTGCGCCAGTGGCGGAGTCGGATGTCGACGCGGCGGCGCAGGAGGAGGGGGCTGACCCAGACGAGGCCGGTACGGCGGACCGTGCCGCGGTAGTCGCCGAAGAGGGTGAGGACCCAGGCGTAGCCGACGCGGCCGCGGCCGAGACCGCCGAGGGAGAAGAGGACGGCCAGCACCCCGAGGGCGAGCAGGGCCCACTGGCCGAGATGGATGCCGTGGTACGGACGCGGGGGCAGCCGGAGCATGTGCGTGAGCTGGTCCGGCACGGCCCCGACCCACCACAGGATGGCCGCGCACGCGGTGAGCGCGAGCGCCCCGGCGACGACCCCGATCCACCCGGGCAGCACGGCCCCGGCCCGCTCGACGAGCTTGGGATCGGCGGTGGGTGCGGGGCGGGAGGGCTCGGGTCGGGTGGGGGCGGGGATGACGGCCTTGGGGGCGGGGGCGGAGGCGGGTGCGGGGGCGACGGTGGCGGGCATGGCGACCGTGGCGGGCCCGCCGTCGTCGTCGGGCTCCTCCCGGAAGAGCAGGTGTACGGGGATGGACCCGGTCGTCTCGGCCCCGATCACGTTCTTCCGCCGGCCCCCGGGCCGCACGGCGACGCGAGCCTCGGCTACGACGGGCACGGCGAGAACCCCGACGTCCCCACGGACGATCCGCCGGGGATCGATCGGCGCGGGGGCGAGAGCGGCGGGGGCGCCGGTTTCGGTGCGGGTGGAGGCGGGGGCGCCCGTTTCGGTCCGGGTGGAGGCGGGAGCGCCGGGGACAGGGCGGGCGGGGGCCGGTGCGCCGGGCGTACGGGTGCCGGGGGCCGGGGTGCCGGGTGTACGGACGCCGGGGGCCGGAGTACCGGGGGTCGGGGCGCCGGGGGCGGGGGCGCCCGGGGCACCGGCCCCTGTTGCCGGGGCGCCGGGCGCGGGGGCTGCGGTCGCCAGAGCTCCCGGGGTTCCCAGGGCGCCCGGGGCGCCCGACTGACCGGTCGTGCCGCCGAGGGCGGCCTTGCCCACCGGCGCACCGGGGGCGGCCCCCGCGCCCGGCGTACGGCTTTGGGTCGCGGAAGCGCCCGAGGCGCTGGACGGACGAGGCGCCGCACCTGCAGCACCCGTCACTGACGGGCGGCCGACGGCGGGACCGGTCGCACCGCTCGCCGCACCCGGCGCCGCCGGGCGGGCGGCGGAGGCCGTGGCGGCGGGGGCGCTCGACGGACTGGCCTCCGACGCGTCCGGTTGGGAACCCCCACCGGCAGTCGGCGTACGGGGCGGCCCTGCGTCCACGCCCGGCGGAACGGCCGCGCCGTTCGCCGCACCCGGCGCCGCCGGTCGACCGGGAGAAGGGCTCGCGCCGGGGGCGCCCGGGGCGGAGACGCCCACGGCGTTCGGCGCGCCGGAAGCAGTCGGCGTACGGGGCGGCCCTGCGTCCACGCCCGGCGGAACGGCCGCGCCGTTCGCCGCACCCGGCGCCGCCGGTCGACCGGGAGAAGGGCTCGCGCCGGGGGCGCCCGGGGCGGAGACGCCCACGGCGTTCGGCGCGCCGGAAGCGGTCGGCGTGCGCGGCCCGCTGTCCGAGCTGCCAGGGACGCTCGGCGCCGAGGAGCCGGCCAACGCCCCCTCAGAAGCCTTCGAGGCAAAGGCGCCTGGGGCGCTCGACGGACCACCGGAAGCACCCGGCACCGTACCGAGGCCGTCCCGCACCGCACCGTCCGGGCGGAACTCCGGAGCGTCCGCGCTCGCGCCGGCCAATGCCCTCGGCGTGACCGGGCCGAACGCCCCGGCCACTGCCGTCGGCGCCGCGCCGCCGGAAGGCGGCACTCCAGGCGTGACTGGCCCTCCGGCACCCGACCCCGGTACCGGACCCGAGCCGTCCGAAGGCGCTGCTCCAGGCGTGACCGGCCCTCCGGCGCCCGGCGCCGGCGCCGAGCCGTCCGAAGGCTCCGCGCCCCGGGTGGCCGGGGAGCGGGCCTCCGCCCCCGGGGCCGTCGCCGAACCGGCCGAAGCAGCCGTGCCCCGGTCCGGGTCCACGAGACCAGGCGCCGGTGCCGTCGCCGCACCGGACGAAGCAGCCGCGCCCTGCTGGGCCGGACCCACAGCCTCGTGCGCCGAACTCGTCGCACCAGCCGCGTCCTGCGGCGTCGGTCCTTCGGCCCCGGGCGTCGAAGCGGCCGACGGCGGCGTGGGCCGCGTGGCCGGGGCGCCCGTGTCCGCCGCCGGACCGGACGCGGCGGCCGCGCCCTGCGGGCCGGCGGGCTCGGTGGTCGTGCCCGACGCCGCGTCGGCCTCGCCCGTCGGCTCCGGCGGGCGGGCCGACGGTCTCGGGCCGCGCGGCTCCGCCGTCAGGCGGCGGGCCGTGCGGGCCGCGTCACGGCTGGCCGCCGCGCCCGAGTCGGGGTGTGGCGTCGATGCGGTCATGGGGTCCACCTCATGCTCTCGGGGTCATCGGAACAGGCGCCGCCAGGTCTCCGGGCCCGGGTAGCCGTCGGCCGCGCCGCCGCGCCATCCCTGTGCCCGCTGGAACGCCTCGACATTGCGACGGTCCGCCTCGCTCCAGCGCGGACCGGGACTCGACAGGTAGTGCTTGCCGTAGCCCCGCTTCACCAGCTGTTTGCCCAGCTTCTCCACATATGCGTTGGATTGGCCCGGACGGAAGTAGCCACGCCCGGGGAAACCCGCCACATTCGCGCTCGAGCCCCCCGAACCACTCGAACCGCCGATGGTCCGGCCCTTGCCCGTCACCAGCAGGCGCCAGGTGTGCGGCCCGGGCATCCCGTCCGCCTCCTTGCCCTTCCAGCCCTGCGCCCGCTGGAACGCCGCCGTCGCCTGGCGGTCCGCCTCGCCCCAGCGCGGGCCCGGACCCTGGCGGTAGTACTTCTTGCCGCCGCGCTCCACGAGCAGCCGCCCGAGCCGGGTCACATGCGCGTTGTTCGCCCCGGGTCCGAACATCGCCGTACCCGGATACGCCGTCGCGGTCGAACCACCGGCGACGCCGGAACCACCGGCACCCCCAGCACCACCGGCGGTGCCGACGCCACCACCGCTGCCGCCGCTGATCACGCCCTTGTAGCGGTAGGCCACATAGCGGTCGGAGTTCTTCCAGTACGCCAGCGGCGTCGCCTGCCGCCTCGTGCGCGGTTGGGTCTGCTCGTACGCGATGTACGACGTGTGCGTGTAGTCCGTCCAGCCGCCGAAGACCGTGACGTGCGAGCCCTTCGTCGGATTGGCCGGGTTGTGGAAGAGCAGGATGTCGCCGGCCTGGAGCTCGCTGCGGTCGATCCGCTCCCCGAAACGGTCCAGGCTGCCGGTCCACTCGTTGCCGCGCAGGTTCCACACCATCGAGACGTAGCCCGAGCAGTCCTGGCGGTAGCCGTCGGACCAGTACCGCTCCATCGAGTACGGGACCTTGGCGTTCACCCATCGCTTGGCCCGGTTGACGATCTGGGCACGGGTGGTCTTCCGCAGGGCCTGGGTGGTGATCTGACTGGTCGTCGGGGTCGCGTCGGGCGACGGCTGCGGGCCAGGTCCGGGCGCTCCGTGCAGCGGTCCCGCGCTCCCCTGCGGCGTGTCGGGCCCCGGCGCAGCGGCGCCCCCCGCAGTCCCCAACACCCCCGGCGTCCCTGACACCCCCGCCGTCGCCGACGCCCCCGCCGTTTCCGACACCTCCGTCGTCACGTCCGCCGGAGTGATGGGCGTGGTGGAGTCGGGGTGCTGGGCGAGCGCGCTCGCTCCCCCGCCGCCGAGGACCACTCCCGCCGCGGTCACCAGGACCAGCGCGCGGCGCGCTCCGTGCGCCGCCGGGTGACCCCCCGCCCGTACGGGCAGACCAAGGGCGAGATCGCGCCGCTGCTGGGCGCAGCCCGCGCAGCCGCAGTCGACCGCGGGCTCGAATTCTTCGAAGACCGGCACGCTCATGCGATCCCCTCCACACTCGTCAAGATCTTTTGGCGCTGGTGCACGGGCGCCAGTGTCTCAACTGTCCGGACATATCGCATTTTGACGGATCGAAGGCCTGATACGACCATCCGACAGGCCGGAGGGACCGGTAATGGTCGGGAGCACCCTCGGACGTCGGGTACAGTTATGCAGGTCAGCAGGCGCCGCTAGCTCAGTTGGTTAGAGCAGCTGACTCTTAATCAGCGGGTCCGGGGTTCGAGTCCCTGGCGGCGCACGCAGAGTCAAGACCCCCTCACCAGCGGTGAGGGGGTCTTGATCGTTTCCGGGCGCTCCCGCACCTCCAACCGCCCTCCGCTGGTGCCAGGTTGAACCGTGTGCACGCCGCCTCGGACCGTGCAAAACCGGTCGATCTCACCGTGTCGGGGAGGTTTTCCGGACCCCGGCCGGACGCCCGTTCTAGAGTTGCGGAATCCGAACCTCCCGCGGCGGCGCCGGGCTTCTCCCGCAGCCCGTGCGCCCGCGGTCGAGGACCGGCCCGGCCGAACGGGCGCGTGGTCCGCCGGACGGACCCGACGATCAGATGCCCGTCGGCCGGGCCCGGGCCGAACCCGCCCCCCGCGGCGGCCACGCCCCGAACGGTCACGCCCGAACGATCACACCCCGAACGGTCACGACCCGAACCGTCACGCCCCGAACGATCACGTCCGAACCGTCACGCCCCGGCCGGCCCCGTCCCGCCGGATGCGCTCGTCGCCCCCGTCGCCCCCGTGAGGTACGCGGACACGACCACGTTCGCCGTGTACGTACCGGACTCGCGGTCGAAGGTCCCTCCGCACGTGATCAGGCGCAGCTCTGCCCGGTCCGCCTCGCGCTGCCCGTACACCTTCCGCGCGTCGAAGCGCTCCCGGGGGAAGACCTGCACATCGTCCACCGTGAAGACGGCGACCGAGCCGTCCGTCCGGGTCACCTTGACCGTGGCACCCGGGCGGGCCGAGCTCAGCCCGTAGAAGACGGCGGGTGTGGTCTCGGTGTCGACATGGCCGACGAAGAGCGCCGCGCCCTCCGCGCCGGGCTGGGTGCCGGTGCGGAACCAGCCGACCGAGTGGGGCATCTCGTACGGCGGCGGGTCCACCGCCCCCGTACTGTCCAGGCCGCGCCCGACGACCGGCGCCGCGATCCCGAGCGACGGGATCTCGACCCGTCGCGGCTCGGCGGGCTTCAGGGGCCGGTGCGCCGGGGGCAGGGCCGCGCCGGCCGGGCGGCCGACCGCGGCTATGTCGCCGGCGGTGGGGGCGGAGGCGCCACCCGGGCCCTCGGTGATCTCGCGGCCCCAGAGCCAGAGCCCGAGCAGCAGGACCGCCCAGGCCACTCCGGTCAGCATCCTCCCGCTGCCGGACCCGGGGGACCCGGCGGACCCGGCGGACACCTCAGTCGCCCGCCCTGCGGCGCCGCGCGCTGCGGACGGCGACGGCCACCGAGGCGATCCCGGCCAGCACGAGGCCGACCAGGGTGTACGGGGTGCCGAGGCCGTTCGCGCTGGTGGTCTGGGCGACACCCGGCGCCACGGGGGGTGCGGCCTGGCCCGCCACGGCCGCCCCGCCGCCACCGGCCCGGACCGGGGCGTACGGGCTCGGGTGGTGCGTGGGCTCGTGGGTCGGCTCGTGCGTGGGCTCGTGGGTGGGATGGTGCGTGGGATGGCGCGTGGGCTGCGGCTTGTGCTTCTCGACGTGGACCACGCCGACGTCACGGTGTTCACGGCCGTCGCAGGTCACGCTGACCTTGTAGGTGCCGCTCGCCAGTCCCGACCTGATCGTGGTGTCGCCGTGGAGGGCGAAGGCGCTGCCGTCACGGCCCGTGAGGTCGGCGTCCGCCACGAAGGCCTTGGACGCGGCCGCGCCGGTGGTGCCCTTGCAGCCCTGGACGCGGACCTCGACATCGGCGCCGGGCTTGGCGGTGGACGGGGTGACGGTGGCCTTGACGCCGTCCCCGGCGAAGGCGGTACCGGCCGCGGGCGCCAGCACCAGGATGGCGGCCGCCCCTGCGGCACGGAGAGCAATGGAACCTGAACGCATCGTGACCTCCTGATACAGGCAGGGTCACCCGGTTCGGCCGCGCTCGCATCCGCAGGGGCCCGGTCGGGCGTCCGACCAGCGGCTTCTCAGCCCTACACCCGGTCCACGAGGTCGGCGATCGACTTGACGATCTTGGAGGGGCGGAAGGGGTAGCGGTCGACCTCCGCCTGCGACGTCAGGCCGGTGAGGACCAGGAAGGTCTGCATGCCCGCTTCCAGGCCCGCCAGGATGTCGGTGTCCATCCGGTCGCCGATCATGGCGCTGGTCTCGGAGTGGGCCCCGATGGCGTTGAGGCCGGTGCGCATCATCAGCGGGTTCGGCTTGCCCGCGAAGTACGGGTCCTTGCCCGTGGCCTTGGTGATCAGCGCGGCGACGGAGCCGGTGGCCGGCAGCGGGCCCTGGAGGGAGGGGCCGGTCTCGTCGGGGTTGGTGCAGATGAACCGGGCGCCCGCGTTGATGAGCCGGACGGCCTTGGTCATGGCCTCGAAGGAGTACGTCCGGGTCTCGCCGAGGACCACGTAGTCCGGGTCGTGGTCGGTGAGGACGTAGCCGATGTCGTGCAGCGCGGTGGTCAGGCCGGCCTCGCCGATGACGTAGGCGGTGCCCCCGGGACGCTGGTCGTCGAGGAACTTGGCGGTGGCGAGCGCCGAGGTCCAGATGTTCTCCACCGGCACCTCCAGGCCCATGCGGGCGAGGCGGGCGTGCAGGTCGCGGGCGGTGTAGATCGAGTTGTTCGTGAGGACCAGGAAGGGCTTCCCTGTTTCCCGCAGCTTCTTGATGAACGCGTCGGCGCCGGGGATCGGGACACCCTCGTGGATGAGGACTCCGTCCATGTCGGTGAGCCAGGATTCGATCGGCTTGCGCTCTGCCATGTGCGGGGACTCCTGCCGTACAGAAATCGTGCGGTGTGCTGGGGGCGCCGCGACAGCGCTGTGGCGACGCCCCCAGCCTAATCAAGAGGTCGTGACCTTGACCCCGTCGATCACCCAGTACCAGTTGTTGGACCCGGTGTAGCGGAAGCGGAAGCTCACGCTGGACGCCCCGGAGGGGACGTTCACGGTGAGCGACTGCGGCTGGGAGATCACGTCGGCGGCGTAGCTCTTGACGACGGTCGGCGTGCCGCCGTTGAAGACCGCCTGGACCTGGGCGGTCTGGCTGCCTTCCTGGCGGTAGAAGGTGGTGAAGTCCAGGGTCGCCCGCGTCTTTCCGGAGACGTCGTACGCGGGGGTGACGAGCGTCGAGTCGTACGTACCGGAGAAGGTCTTGTCGGACCACTCGTCGGAGTCGGCGACGGCGAAGACGCCACGGGAGCGGATGTTGAGCTCACGTGCCTGGTCGCGTTGGGTCCGGGACCAGAACTCGTCGGTGGCGAAGGCCCAGCCGCGCCACTCCGTCATGCCGCCGGTGCCCATGGCGTTGTTGATGACCGACCAGCCGCTCGGCGCGGTGTGGGTGAAGCCGAGGAGTCCGGCCGGGATGCCGGTCTCGTCGACACGGCCCGAGAGGGACGAGTGCAGCGCGTCGAAGGGGTCGGTGGAGCGCTGCTGGATCGGCTTGCCGTCCAGGCCCCAGGACGCGTCGGGCACGATGCCGAGCTGGTGGAAGACGGTGGCGGCGACATCGACGAGGCGGGTGTCGATGGGGCGGGCGCCGGCGGCGATCCCGGGGCCCTGGGCCAGTACGAAGGTGCGCCGCTCCTCGATGGCGGAGCCGCCGTGGCCTCCGCCGTCGGTGTGGCCGTGGTCGGTGGTGACGATGACCGTCCACCGCTCGGTGGCGTACGACGGGCGGGCCTTGATCGCGGCGAGGAGGCGGCCGAGGTAGCCGTCCTGGACGTCGATGGCGTCGAGGTACTTCTGGCTGGCGGCGCCGTAGGAGTGGCCCATCTCGTCGGTCTCGCCGAAGTAGACGAAGAGGACGTCCGGGTTCTGGTTGCGGAGGATGTCCTCGGTGGCGTCCGTGATGATCTTGTCGTTGACGACGTAGTTGTTGTTGTAGACCAGCTTGGCGTCGGCGCCGGGGGTGACCGTGCCGTGCGTGTCGAGCTCGGGCCAGTCGACGGCGGCGAAGAGCGAGAGGCCGGGGCGGACCTGGTTCAGACGGGCCAGGAAGCCCGGGTACTTGGCGTAGTTCTTGCCGGCGAAGGTGTTGTCCTTCACGCCGTGCTTGTCGGGCCACACACCGGTGGAGATGGTCGACCAGCCGGGGCCGGAGGAGGTGGCGGCCATCGGGTTGGCGTAGAGCAGCGACAGGCCGTACGTGCCGTTCGCCATCAGGGACTTGAGGGTCGGGGCCTTGGCCGCGTCGATCCGGTCGTGGCGCAGGCCGTCCATGCCGACGACGAGCACCTTGTCCTTGCTGGTGCCGTTCGGGAGCGTGGGGGCGGCGGCGGTGGCGGCGTGGGCGGCGGGCGCGGTGGCCGCGCCCGCGGCGGCGAGGGCCGCGCCGGCACCGGCGGCGGCGAGCACGGTGCGGCGGGAGACGCCGGTGGACAGGGCCGTGGACATGCCGGTGATCGGCATCTGGATCCTCCGTGGAAGGGGGACGAGGAGGGTGCGAGGAGAGTGCGAGGACGCGTCAACGCCCCCGATTCCTCGGGGGCGTTGGTCCGTACCCGTTATCTTTCCGCTACATGCGGAGGGATTCCAGGGGCCGTGCGGTGAACTCTTGGAAGCCCGCGGTTAGCTTCCGGTGGCCGTCTTCCAGGCGTCGACGTACGTGGTCAGGTTCTTGTCGATGTCGGCCCAGTCGGGCTCGAAGATCTCGACGCCTTCGATCAGCTTGGCCAGCTCGATCGCGTTGGCGTCGGTCGCCTTGATGTCCTTACGGGCCGGGAAGCCGCCGCCGATCGAGCTGACCTCGCGCTGGGCCTGCTCGCCGAGCATGAAGTCGAGCAGCTTCTTGCCGTTCTCGGTGTGCGGGGCCTTGTTCACCAGGCCTGCGGCGTACGGCAGGGCGAAGGTGGTCGGCTCGGCGCCGTCCTTGGCCGGGAACCAGATGCCGAGGTTCGGCATGGACTTCGACTGGGCGAAGTTCATCTGGACGTCGCCGTTGGCGACGAGGATCTCGCCCTTGTCGACCTTCGGGGCGAGCTTGGACGTGGAGGAGGACGGGCCGACGTTGTTGGCCTGGAGCTTCTTCAGGTACTCCATCGCCGGCTCTTGGCCGCCGAAGTCGTTCATCGCCTTGATGACGACGGCCGTGCCGTCACCCGCGACACCGGGGGTCGAGTACTGCAGCTTGTTCCTGTACTTCGCGTCGAGGAGCTCCTCCCAGGTCCTGGGGGCCTCCTTCAGCTGCTGCTTGTTGTAGATGAAGCCGAAGTAGTTGTTGACGACGGAGGTCCACTTGCCGTCGTCGGCCTTGTCGGCGCCGCTGACCTGCTCGGAGCCCTTCGGGGTGTACGCCTGGAGCAGCCCCTTGGAGTCGGCCTGCTGGATGAAGGGCGGCAGGGTCACGATGACATCGGCCTGCGTGTTGTTCTTCTCGCGGACGGCGCGCTGCACCATCTCGCCGGAGCCGCCCTCGACGTACTCGACCTTGATGCCGGTCTCCTTCTCGAAGTCGGCGAAGACCTTGTCGTACCAGCCGTCGCCCTTCTCGCCCTTGAGGCCGTCCGCGCTGTAGACGGTGACGACCTTCTCGTCGGAGGCGGCGGAGGAACCGCCGCAGGCGGTGAGGCCGGCGGCGAGGGCGAGGCAGCCGGTGAGGGCGGCGATCGGCTTGATGATCGTGGACGAGGTACGCATAACGTCGTTCTCTCCTGGGTGACTTAGCGGTAGGACGCTTTGGTACGGATACGGGAGACGGCGAGCAGGACGAGCAGGGTCGTGGCCATGAGGACCACGGCGAGCGCCGAGCCGGTGAAGAGGGAACCGCGGTCGGTGGCGGTGAAGATCAGCACCGGCAGCGGCAGCCAGTCCGGCGGGTAGAGCATCATGGTGGCGCTCAACTCGCCCATGGACAGGGCGAAACAGAGCCCGGCTGCCGCGTTGAGCGACGGCAGCAGGAGCGGCAGCTTCACCCGGAGCAGGACGTACGCGGGGCGGGCGCCGAGGCTGGCCGCCGCCTGCTCGTACATCGGGTCGAGACGGAGGATGGCCGCCGAAACCGACTGATAGGCGAACGCCGTGACAAGAACGGTGTGCGCGAGGATCACGATCCAGCGCGTGCCGTTCAGAAGCACGGGCGGCTGCGAGAAGGCGACCAGCACGGCGAGACCGACGACAACCGAGGGCACGGCGACCGGCAGCATGAACAGCGCGTCGAGGAAGCGACGGCCTTTCTTCCGCAGGGAGTTGGCGGCGAGCGCCGCCCAGGCGCCGACGGTCAGCGCGAGCAGACTGGCGGTGACGGCGGTGACCAGGCTGGTGGTCAGCGCCTGGAGCGACTCGCCGCGCACGGCGGCCGTGTAGTGCTCCGCGGTCGGCCCGGAGGGAAAGGCCCCGGACCAGTTCGTGGAGAACGACGCGGCGACGATCACCAGGAGCGGAAGGGCGAAGAGCGGGACGAACAGGACCGCGAAGAGGGTCCAGGCCGTCCACCTTCCCGTACGGCTATGCACCAACACGACGACTCACCACCCGGTAGAGGCCGTAGAGGCCCACGGAGATCGCGACGTTGACGACGGCGACGACACAGGCGGCGGCGTAGTCGGATTCGAGGATGGCCTTGCCGTAGACGAGCATCGGGAGGGTCGTGACGCCCTTGGCGCCGGTGAAGAGGACGATCCCGAACTCGTTCAGGCACATGACCAGGACGAGACTTCCTCCGGCGGCGAGCGCGGGCAGCGCCTCGGGCAGGATCACCCGCCGGATGATCCGCAGCGGCTTCGCCCCGAGGGAGGAGGCGACCTCCAGCTGGGCGGTCTCCATCTGCGAGAACGCGGCGAGGAGCGGACGCATCACGAAGGGCGTGAAGTACGTGATCTCGGCGAGGAGGACACCCCACGGCGTGGTCAGGAACTGGAAGGGCCCCGACTCGGCTCCCGTGACGTCCGTCCACAGCCCGTTGGCCATGCCGACCGTGCCGTAGAGGAAGAGCAGCGCGAGGGTGATGAGGAAGGAGGGGAAGGAGAGGAAGACGTCGATGAACTTCGACACCGCCTTCCCCCCGGGGAACGGCACGAACGCGATGACGAGCGCGAGCACGAACCCGAGGACGAGACACCCGACGGTGGCCCCGACCGCCAGCCACACGGTGGTGACGAGCGCGTCCTGGAAGGCCTCGGACCCGAAGACGTCGGCGTAGGCACCGGGGGCGAGGGACTCCTGGACGACGAGAGCCAGGGGGTACAGGAACACGAGCGCGAGCACGACGACGGGGGGCAGGGCCCAGAGCCAGGTGGGTACCTTCCGGGACCCTGCTGTGGGTGTCTGTTCCGATGGGCGGTGCCCGCCCTGGTCCCCCCGTTGTGGGCAATCGTCCCGCTTGGGGGTCCCCCCTGGACGAAGTCCTCGGGGGAAGGTAAGGGTGGGCACCACGCCACGTCCGGGCCGCACTGACGTGACCGGCTCCGAAGAACTAGCCATCGGACACCCCGGCCCCCAGCAGCACCCCGTCCTCGGGCGCGAAGTGCAGCGTGACCTCGTCACCGAGCGCCGGCGTCTCCCGCAGTTCACGCACGTCCGCCTTCACGCGCTGCCCGTCGACATCGACGTACAAGCGGTGCGTGGACCCCCGCCACTGCACCTCCGCGATCCGCCCCCGCAGCGCGTTCGGCCCCTCGCCGAGGCCGATGAGGTGCGGCCGTACGCACAAGGTCGCGGCGACCCCGGGCGCCACCCCGTCCGTGGGGACCTTCAGCTCGGTGCCGCCGAACACCACCCCGCCCGCGCCCACCGTCACCGGCAGCAGGTTCGCGTTGCCGACGAACGACGCCGTGAACTCCGTACGCGGACGGCGGTACAGGTCCTGCGGCGTGCCGCAGTCCTGGAGCCGGGCCTTGTCCATGACGGCGATCCGGTCGGCGAGGGTCAGCGCCTCGACCTGGTCGTGGGTGACGTACAGGATGGAGACGTCCGGCAACTCCCGGTGGAGCCGCGCCAGTTCGGCGAGCATCCCGGAGCGCAGCTGTGCGTCGAGCGCGGACAGCGGCTCGTCGAGGAGCAGGACGTTCGGCCGGATGGCGAGCGCCCGGGCGATCGCGACGCGCTGCTGCTGGCCGCCGGACAGCTCGCGCGGGTAGCGCTTGGCGTAGGCCGCCATCCCGGTCATCTCCAGGGCCTCGGCGACCCGCCCCGGTATCTCGGCCTTCGGCGCCTTCTGCGCCTTCAGGCCGAAGGCCACGTTGTCCTCGACCCGCATGTGCGGGAAGAGGGCGTACTGCTGGACGACCATCCCGATCCCCCGCTTGTGCGGCGGGAGGGCGGTGACGTCGCGGTCGCCGATGAACACCCGGCCGGAGGCCGGCTGCACGAACCCGGCGACGGCGCGCAGGGCGGTGGTCTTGCCGGAGCCGGAAGGCCCGAGGAGGGCCATGACCTCGCCGGGCTCGACGGTCAGGTCGAGGGAGTCGAGGACGGTGTTGCCGCCGTAGGCGACGGAGACGGAGTCGAACCGGATGCCGCCGCGTCGCGGGCCGCTCACGGCGGTGGCGCTGCCCGTCGCGGACCCCGCGGCGCCGGTGGCCGTGACAGTGGTGGTGGCGCGCGCCGTCATCGGTCCGCCTCCGCCCGCGCCATGACCGCGGGCAGATCCGCGACCGACGCGAGGACGTGCGTGGCGCCGTGCTCCTTGAGCGCGGCCTCGCCGTGCGCCCCCGTCAGTACGCCCGCCACGATCCCGGCGCCCGAACGGACCCCGCTGAGCATGTCGTACGAGGTGTCGCCCGCGACCGCGATCTGCCGGACGTCGTCGACGACTCCCGTACGGAGGAAGGCACCGAGGACCATGTCCGGGTACGGGCGCCCCCGGCCGCCCGCGTCCGCCGGGCAGAGGGTCAGCTCGACCAGGTCCCGCCAGCCGAGCGCGTCGAGGATGGCGTCCTGGGTGACGCGTGCGAAGCCGGTGGTGAGGACGACCGTCCTGCCCTCCGCCTTCAGCCGTCCGATCGCCTCGGCCGCGCCGGGGACCGGGGCGATCAGGCCGCCGGCGACCAGCTCTCCGTACGCCTCCTCGAAGGCGACGTTGGCCTGCCGGGCGCGCGTCTCGTCGCCGCCGAAGAGGTGGCGGAAGACGGAGATCTTGGACTCGCCCATGGTGGCGCGGACGTAGTCGATCATCGTGGCCGGGTCCTCGCCGAGGCGCTCGGCGGCGGCGCCGAACGCCCGCTCGACGAGGCCGCCGTCGGCGACGGTGGTACCGGCCATGTCCAGTACGACGAGGTCGTGCCTGTGGTTCTCGGTCATGGTGTTCACCAGCCCAGTTCGTCTGCGGTCGTCTCGGCGATGGCGGGCGAGCAGGTCATGCCGCGTCCGCCGGGTCCCGTCACCAGCCACACGCCTTCGCGGACCTTCTGGCGGTGCACGACCCGGCTGGTGTCGGTGCACTGCGCGTACACGCCCGCCCAGCGCCGCCGGATCTTCGGCAGGGGGCGGCCGAGGAAGGACTCGACGACGCGGACGAGGTGCTCGTAGGGGTCTTCGAGGGTGTCGAAGGCGAAGGGGTGCTCGTACTCGTGGGTGTCGCCGATGGTCAGTCCGCCGTCGAGGCGCTGCACCATCAGCAGCTGCATCTTGTGCGCCGCGGCGGTCGGGTCCTGTGCCTGGCCCGCGTTGAGGGCGTCCAGGGCGTCCGATGCGTACGCCGGGTAGTAGCGGAAGGAGTCGGCGTCGGCGACGGATGTGGTCAGCGGCTCGCCGAGCGGGTCGGTCTGCATCATCTGCAGCCGGACCCGGCGGACCGGGATGTCGCCGGCGATCTCGCGGACGAGACCGCTGAGCGCGGCGCCGGTGGCGAGGACGACGGCGTCGCCGGTGTGGATCTCGCCGCGGTCGTCGCGGACGGCGGCGTTCGCCATGCCCTCGGCGCCGGAGACGTCACGGACCTCGCGGTTCGGCAGGAAGGTGTACTTCCCGGAGGCCAGCAGGGCCTTGCGCAGGGCCAGTTGCGCGGTACGGGGCTCGACGGCCGCGTCGCGCTCGCAGAACAGGGCGGCCCGGGCCCCTCCCTTTTCAAACGCCCCGCGCAGGGCGGGGTTGACCTGCCGGGCCTCGTCGGCGGTGAGCAGCTTGTAGCCGCGGGCGGCCGCGTCGGGGCGGGCGAGGGCGGCCTCGGCGACGGCCAGCTCCAGGTCGTTGCGTACGGGGGTGAGCGAGCCGATGGCGCGGAAGCCCAGCTCCGGGACGCGGGCGCCGATGCCCTCCCAGAGTTCGCGGGCGCGCAGCGCGGTGTCCAGCTCCTCTCCGCCCGCGCGGCCGCTCACCCATATCTGGCCGAAGTTGCGGAGCGAGGCTCCGCGCGCCTCGGCCTCGCGCTCGATGTGTACGACCTCGTGGCCGCGTTCCACTGCGTGCCAGGCGTGCATGGTTCCCACCACGCCGGCTCCTACGACGATCACCTTCATGCCGTTCACGGTCCTGGCGGTGAATGACCCGGAGCGATCCGAACGGCAACGGGACGGTGAACGGGGTGACAAGGTTGGCCTAGACCCGTTACCTTTCCGTTATCGACGAGCCACCACGGGTCGGCGGCCGGCCAGGTCAGCCCTGCTGTCCCAGGTGTGCGGTGAAGCTGAACCGGTCGCCGCGGTACAGCGTGCGGACGCGCTCCAGCGGCCGGCCCGCGGTGTCCCGGGAGAGGCGGTGGATCAGCAGCATCGGGAGCGCGGGCGGGGTGCCGATGAGCAGGGCCTCGCGTGGGGTGGCGAGCACGGTCTCGATCCGCTCGTCGGCGTCGCCGAAGCCGATGCCGAGCTTCTCGCTGAGATAGCGGTAGAAGGAGGAGTCGGGGTCGAACTCGCTGTCCAGACCCGGGACTCGGGCCACAGAGACGTATGTGCTCTCGAGCCCGACCCGCTCGTCGTCGGCGAGCAGCACGCGCTCCATGTGCCAGACGGGCTCACCGCGCTCGACGCCGATCTCGGGCGCGAGGGCGTCGGGGCAGGGGAAGCGGTCGAGGGAGATGAGGCTACGGCCGGGCCGGCGCCCCTGCCGTCGTACGCCTTCGGTGTAGCTGGCGAGAGAGAGCGGCTGCTCCAGCTTGGGCCCGGCGACCACGGTCCCGCGCCCCTGGCGGCGCAGCCGTCCTTCGAGGAGCAGCTCGCGCAGGGCCTGACGGACCGTCTCGCGCGAGACCTCGTAACGGACGGCGAGGTCCCGCTCGGTGGGCAGCAGCCCGCCTTCGCCCAACTCGTCTATCAGCGAGGCGACTTTCGCCTTCACCGCGTAGTACTTGGGAATGCGGCCGTGCTCGGGGATGCCGGAGCGGATGGGTGCGCCAGGTGCCTGGTCGTTCGGGTAGTCCACCGGGGGATGCTCGCAGATGGGAATGAACGGGAGGGTGTACGGAGCGTGACTCGCGGGTTCGCAGGGTCTAGCCCGGCCGTCGGCGCCCGCGCCGGGAGGCGGCGACGAGCGACGCGCCCGTGAGGAGCAGCGCACCGGAGGCGGGGGCGAGGAGTGCGCTCGAATCGGGGCCCGTATGGGCGAGTTCGGGGCGCGTGGGGGCGGGCGGGAGGCCGGTGTCGCCGCTCTCCGGCGGGGTGGTCCCACTGGGCGCGACCTCCGGATTCCCTTCCGGATTCCCCTCCGGGTGTCCTTCGGCGTTCTCCTGGGAGTTCGCTTCGGGGTTCGCTTCGGAGTTCTCCTCGGGATCCGCTTCCGTGCCCTCGGGCCCGATGGTCAGACGGAAGTCGTCGGACTCCCCGACCCAGTCGCCGTCGGCCCCCTGGCGCTGCACGATCGCCGCGGTGGCCACGACCTCGTTGGCGGCGGTGTCCTCCCGGAACGCGAGCCTGACCGGGACGGTGACCGTGCCGCCCGCGGGGACGGTGAAGCCGGGGAAGTCGGTGAACACACCGACGTTCTCGTCCTCCTCGGTCGCCTCGAACACCACCGGGCGCCAGAGACGGGCCTCGGAGTCGTAGAAGTCCAGCCGGATCTGCTCCGGCCGGAGGACCCGTTCGCGGTCGGCGAGGGCCAGGACGGGGTGGATGCTGTGGCAGGCATCGGCGGTGGTGTTGGTGAGGTCGATCTCGAAGGTACGGGAGCCGGCACCGGGGACGAACACGCCGGGGCGGCCGTGGATCCGGGTGTCGATGGGGAACTCGGGGTCGGTGACCTTGCCGCAGGTGAGGGGCTGCTGCTGGTGCCGGGTTCCGCTTCCGGGTCCGGGTCCGGAGTCGGCAGCGGGGCCGGGGGTGGGGCCTGTGCCGGAGTCGGGGGCGGCGTCGGAGCCGGTGTCGGCGTCGGAGGCGGCGGTGGTGTCGGCGTCGGCGTTCGTCCTGAGCCGGAAGCCGGAATCGGTGTCGGCCCTGAGTCCGGCACCTGACCCTGGGTTCAGGCCGGAACCGGCGTTCAAGCCGGGAGCGGGGTGCAAGCCGGGACCGGGGTCCAGGACGGACGCGGAGTCGGACCCGGCCTCGGCCTCCGAGCCGGATCCGGGCCCCGGGTTCGGGCCGGGCTCCGCCGAGGACGGGCCCACGGCGAGCGCGAGGACGGCGGTTCCGGTCGTCGCCGCGGTCACACCGAGGGCGAGGGCGTTGCGCAGTCGCATGGGACGGGTGCCTTTGCTGCTCGCGGGCGTACGGGACGGCCGCGACGCTGCCAGTTGGGCGCGGCGGGCCCGGGAAGCGACGCGGCACGTGACCCCCGGGCGGCCCACCCATACCGCCCAATCAGCCTATTTTCCGAAGATCGGAGCGAGGATCAGCTGCGCGGCGCCCTCGGCGACGGCGTACGGGGAGGTGGCACCGGAGACCGGCGTGCCGAGGCCCGCCCCGGCGAGGGCCGCGCCGACGCCGCCGACGAAGGCCTCGGGGTCGGCGGCCACGACCCGGCCGCCGAGGACGACGCGGTCGATGTCGAGGAGCCGTACGAGATTCGCGGCGCCCGTACCGAGGACCCGCGCCGCCTCGGGAACGTCACCGCGCGCGACGGCCGCGAGGCAGAGGACCTCCAGGCAGCCGCGCCCGCCGCAGCCGCAGGGCGGCCCGTCGAGCAGGACGGTCTGGTGCCCGAACTCCCCGGCCCCGGTCCTGGCCCCCCGGTGGAGGGCGCCGCCGAGGACGAGCCCGGAGCCGAGCCCCGTACCGAGATGGAGGTACGCGAACGAGTCGGAGGCGGGGGCCCCGGGGTGGAGGGCAAGGCCGAGCGCGGCGGCGTTGGTGTCCTTGTCGAGGGCGACGGGCAGCCCGAGCCGGCGCGTGAGCTCGTCCCGTAGCGGAACGCCCTCCCACGCGGGATGGCCGGTGACGCGACCGGGCGTGCCGGCGACGTGGTCGAGCGGCCCGGGCATCGCGACCCCGACACCGAGGACGGCGGGGTCCGGGGAGGGCACGGAAGCGTTCACGCCCGCGCTCACCTCGTCCCGTACGGCGGCGTCCTCCGGTACGGCGCCCACCTCCCGTACCGCGCCGTCCTCCCGTACGGCGTCGATCTCGCGCTCCACCGCGGTGAAGACGGCCTCCGCCCCCGCGCCCAGATCGAGCGGGGTCCGCCGTGCCGCGACCCGAACGCCCGCCAGGTCCACCAGGACGGCGGTCAGTTCGTCGCGGTCCAGGTGCACACCCACCGCGTACGCCGCCGTGGGGACGAGTCGCAGGACGGTGCGCGGCTTGCCACCGGTCGAGGCCCGGTGACCGGCCTCCCGTGCCAGGCCCTCCGCCCGCAGCCGCGCCGTGATCTTGCTGACCGCCTGCGGGGTGAGCCCGGTGCGCTCGGCCAGCTCCAGGCGGCTGATCCCGTCCTCCCCCGCCGTCCGCAGCAGGTCGAGGACGAGCGCAGCGTTGTGGCTGCGCAGCGCCGGCAGATTGACGCCCGTCTCGTTCCTGGTGCCCCCGGCACCCCTGACACTCCTGTTCACCACCCCATTGTCCCCCTCGCTTGCACTTTGGCAACACCGTTGCTTAAGTAGGTGCCATGACTGGCACCGACACCGCACCCCTCCGCGTCGGACTCGTCGGCTACGGCCTCGCGGGCTCCGTCTTCCACGCACCGCTGATCGCCGCCACCGAAGGCCTCGTCCTCGACACGGTCACGACCGGCAACCCGGAGCGCCAGGCGCAGGCCCGTGCCGCGCACCCCGGCGTACGGGTCGCGGACTCCCCCGAGGAGCTGTGGGCGCGGGCGGACGAGCTCGATCTGGTCGTCGTCGCGTCCCCCAACAAGACGCACGTCCCGATCGCCACCGCCGCCCTCACCGCCGGGCTTCCGGTCGTCGTGGACAAGCCGGTCGCGGGCACGGCCTCCGAGGCGCGCGGGCTCGCCGCCCTCGCCGAGGAGCGGGGCCTGCTCCTGTCGGTCTTCCAGAACCGCCGCTGGGACAACGACTTCCTGACTCTGCGCCGGCTCCTCGCGGACGGCGCCCTCGGTGACGTCCAGCGCTTCGAGTCCCGGTTCGAGCGCTGGCGCCCGCAGCTCAAGGGCGGCTGGCGCGAGTCCGGCGCCCCGGAGGAGATCGGCGGTCTCCTCTTCGACCTCGGCAGCCATGTCGTCGACCAGGCGCTCGTGCTCTTCGGCCCGGCCGTGCGGGTGTACGCGGAGTCCGACGTCCGCCGCCCCGGCGCCGAGGCCGACGACGACACGTTCATCGCGATCACGCACGCGAACGGCGTGCGCTCGCATCTGTACGTGAGCGCCACCACCGCCCAACTCGGCCCCCGTTTCCGCGTCCTGGGTTCGAGCGCCGGCTTCGTGAAGTACGGCCTCGACCCCCAGGAGGCCGATCTGCGCGAGGGCCTGCTGCCGGAGCCCGGAACGCCGTGGGGCGTGGAGCCGGAGTCGCTGTGGGGCCGGCTCGGCGCCGGGGAGTCCCCGCTGACCGGCGGCGGGACCCCGGTCGAGACGGTGCCGGGCGACTACCCGGCGTACTACGCGGCCGTCGCCGCCGCCGTCCGCGGCACCGGTACGAACCCGGTCACCGCCCACGAGGCCGCTGCCACCCTGGACGTACTGGAGGCGGCGAGGCGTTCCGCCCGCGAGGGAATCACGGTGACGCTGTGAGCGAGGTCGCCACGCTGGAGGCCCAGGAAGCCCGCCTGGTCCTGCCCCGCTTCACGTACGAGGACGCCTGGGCCCTCGGCTCCCACCTCGTCGAGCTGGCGCGCGAGCGCCGGGCGCCGGTCGCGATCGACATCCGGCGCGGCGCGCAGCAGCTCTTCCACTGCGCGCTGCCGGGTTCGAGCTCGGACAACGACGCCTGGATCGACCGCAAGCGGCGGGTCGTCGAGCGGTACGGGGAGAGTTCGTACCTGGTCGGCGCCCGCTTCCGGGCCAAGGGGACGACGTTCGAGGAGTCCTCGCGTCTCGACCCCGACCGGTACGCGGCCCATGGCGGCTCGTTCCCGGTCGCGGTCGAGGGCGCGGGGGTGATCGGCTCGGTGACGGTCTCGGGGCTGCCGCAGGCAGAGGACCACGCGATGGTCGTGGAGGCGCTGGGCCGGCTGCGAGCCGCCCTGACGGGCCCCAGCGACCCTGCCGGCCTCGACGGTCCCACCGACCTCACCGGCTGAGGCGGAGGGGCCGACGACCGAGACGGGGGCCGACGACCGCGCCCGACGAGGACCGAGCCCCGACGACGACCCGGCCGCTACGCGTCCTTGAGCTCCTGGCGCTGGCGGCCGAGCCCGTCGATCTCCAGCTCCACCACATCGCCGGCCCGCAGGTACGGCTTCGGCTCCGGCCGGCCCATCGCGACGCCCGCCGGGGTGCCGGTGTTGATGATGTCGCCGGGGTACAGGGTCATGAACTGGCTCACGTACCGCACGACCTCCGCGACGCCGAAGATCTGGTCCGAGGTGTTGCCGTCCTGCTTCAGCTCGCCGTTGACCCAGAGCCTGAGCGAGAGCGCCTGCGGGTCCGGCACCTCGTCGGCGGTGACCAGCCACGGGCCGAGCGGGTTGAACGTCTCGCAGTTCTTGCCCTTGTCCCACGTGCCGCCGCGCTCGATCTGGAACTCGCGCTCCGAGACGTCGTGGGCGACGGCGTACCCGGCGACGTGCGCGAGGGCCTCCTCGTCGGTCTCCAGGTAGCGGGCGGTCCGGCCGATGACGATGGCGAGCTCGACCTCCCAGTCCGTCTTGGTGCTGCGGCGCGGTACGAGCACGGTGTCGTCGGGGCCGACGACCGTGTCGGCGGATTTGAGGAAGACGACCGGCTCGGCCGGGGTCGCCGCTCCGGTCTCGGCCGCGTGCCCGTGGTAGTTCAGCCCGATGCACACGACCTTCCCGATGCGGCCGACGGGCGGACCGATACGCAGCCCGGTCGCGTCGAGGGCGGGCAGCACGCCGGCGCCGACGGCGGCCCGGATCCGGTCGAGCGTGGACGCGTCGGCCAGCAGGCTGCCGTCGACGTCGCCGACCAGGGCCGACAGGTCGCGGAGCGTCCCGTCCTCGTCGAGCAGGGCGGGACGCTCGGCTCCCGCCGGACCGACTCGCAGCAGCTTCATGGTCTTCTCCCTGTGGTCGAGGTGGGCCCGGGGGCGGGCCCGGCAAAGCCCCGGCCGATGGAGTGCGGCCATCGGAGATATCGGAGGATTGGTCGATCCTCCAAGAGTTTCGACCACTCGGCAAGACCCCGTTCACGGACTGGACCCTTACGCACCGGTAGCAAGGGCCTCCGCGGGGCGCTGCTCACGGAAGAGGAGGGCCCGCTCGACGACGGTCCAGGTGGTGCTGGTGACGACGTAGAGCGCGGCGGCGAGCGGCACGACGGCGACCGTGATCAGGGTGGCGAAGGAGAGCAGCGGCATCACCTTGTTCATCGTGTCCGCGCCGGGCGTCGCGGGCAGTCCGGTGTCGAGCGGCTGCGCGGCGAGCTGACGCTTCGTACGCCGGAAGCTGAAGGCGGCGACGGCGGCGACGATCGCGAAGAGGACGAGATAGACCTGGCCGGCGGGCCCGAAGACCCCGCCGTCCGCCAGGGCGTCGGCCCAGTGGTCGCCGAGCGGGGCGGCGAAGAGGGTGTGCCCGGCCATGCGGTCGCCGGCGAACAGGTGGTACATGAGGAAGAAGGCGGGCGCCTGGAGCAGGCTCGGCAGGCAGCCGGCGAAGGGCGAGACCTTCTCCTTCGCGTGCAGCTCCATCATGGCCTTCTTGAGCCGCTCGGGATTCTTGGCGTGCTTGGCGCGCAGCTCGGCCAGTTGCGGGGCGATGCGGGTACGGGCCTTCTGGCCGCGGGCGGCAGCGCGCGAGAGGGGGTGGATCGCGAGCCGTACGACCATCGTGAACAGGATGATCGCGGCGGCGGTGGAGGCGGTGGCGAAGAGGGGCTGGAGCAGGTCGGCGAGCTGCTCGACCAGGGAAGCGAAAACGGACATGGGAGCCCTCCGAGGGGTCTCGTCGTGCCGGAAGGGAGAACGTCGGCATGACGGATCCGCGCAGGGGGTCTCTGCTCTCGCTACGCGGCCGTCGGGAGGGGACGGCCGGGCGCTCGGGGCCTGCGACGCCCGGAGGCGTCGGGATCGCGCTGGGGCAGGAAGGCGGTACGCCGTTCACGGTCGCGGAGGGCGGTGCGTACCCGCGTGGGGGGTACGGGCGGGGCCGCGGGGGCGCCGATGAGGGCGCAGACGACGGTGGTGGCGGCGAGGGCGACGGCGGCGGAGACGCCGGAGCCGTCGGAGAGCAGCAGATCGCCGAGGGCGAGGAGGGAGAACAGCGGGGCGAGCAGGCGCAGAACGAACTCCTTGCCGATCAAGCTGCCACTCCTCTCACTGGTCTCCTAGACGTTATACACGCTCGGCCGCTACGCGCGCCTGGCCCAGACGACAAGGCGGTAGGCGGAGCTGAACTCGGGGGTACAGGTGGTCAGGGTGAGGTAGGCGCCGGGGTCGGAGTAGCCGTAGGAGGGCTTGACGAGGGAGCGGGGTACGGGCTGGATGACGCCGGTGTCGCGGGGCGCGGTCCGCGCGAGGACCTGATCGACGACGTACGTGTACTCCCGCTCCCGGGTCTGGATGCGGATGGTGTCGCCCGCGCGCAGCCGGTTGATGTACCGGAAGGGCTCGCCGTGGGTGTTGCGGTGGCCGGCGAGGGCGAAGTTGCCGGTCCGGCCGGGCCCGGCGGTGCCCGGGTAGTGCCCGACGTAGCCGCGGTCGAGGACGGACCGCTTGGAGACGCCGCGGGCGATGGGGGCGGTGAGTCCGATGCGGGGGATGCGGATGATGGCGTACGCGGAGGAGGCGGAGGAGGAGGCGGCCTCGGGCGGCCGACCGGAAGAGGTCGGAACCTCACTGGGGGACGGTGCGTGGGACTCCACCCCGGCGGACGGCTGGATCTCCACCACAGGCGCCTCAGGAGTCACGGGGGGTGATCCGGCCCACTCCCGCTCCAGGGCGCGCACCTGCTCGCCGGCCTGGGCGCGGGCCTGCTGGTTGGTCCACCAGAGCTGGTGGGCGACGAGGAGCATGAGAACAACCCCGCAGGTGACGACGGCCTCGGCGCACACCCACAGCACACGCGCGGGCGTGCTCCGCACCCCGCGCGTCTGGACGACGACCGGCACCCTGCCACGCACCCTGTCCCGCACGCGGGGCACGATAAGCGCTGACGCGCCAACTCTCCAGGGCCGTACAGCAGTACGGTGTTCAGCATGCGCCCCGACACGCCTGCCGCCCACGCCACCGAAGCCGAGCGCCTGCTGCGCACCGCCACGCGGTACCCCGAGGACCGGGAAGCCCTGCTCCTCCGGGCGGCGGCGCACCTGGAACTGGCGGGCGACCGTCCGGCGGCGACGGCCCTGTACGACGACCTGCTGTCGTCGGATCCGTCGGACCCCCACCTGATCCGCTCCCTCAAGGCGGCGAACCTGTGGGAGTACGGCCACGAGGCGGAGGCACGGGCGATCATCGAGGGCCTGCGCGTCTCGGCACCGTCGGAGGCGGCGCCGTGGGAGATCGTCGTGGAGACCCTGGAGTCCCACGACGAGCTGGAGCTCGCGGAGGCGATCGCGACGGAGGCAGCAGGCCTCCTGGCCCCGGAGCCCTCACCCACGGACCTCCCGCACGCGACGCAGTCGCTCCTGGTGACCCGCCACCGGATCCGCCGCATGCTGGCGCTCCCCCACGACGACTGGGACACCCTGGCGGACACCCTCCACACGGCGGAGGTCCCCCTGGACGAGCTGCACGACCCGAAGCGCCTGTGGTCGCTGGGCTCGTCGGACCCGGCGGAGCTCCAGGCGGAGATCACCCGCCTCCGCAGCGAACTGGGCTCCTACCGCACGGCCCTCTCCCGCCCCTTCCCGGTGGCGGTCCTCCACTGGCCGGAGCAGGAACTGGACGAGCTCCTCGCCTCGTACCCGGAGCTGGAATCCGAGTACCCCACGTACCGGGCCCACCTCACGGACATCGAAGCGTCGCTCCGCGAACTCGCGGCGGCAGGCACCCCCAACCTGGGCATCGTCCCGGCCACGGTCCCCTCCTACGAAGCCTTCGCGGCCTCGGAATCCTCGTCCCCCTCGAACGCGGACCTCCTCCCCCAATACGCCACAACCCTGGCCGCCCGAGGCCACGCGGCAGCCTGGCCCCCGGCCCGGGGCGCGGCGTGCTGGTGCGGGTCGGGGCGGACTTACGGGGAGTGCCACGGGGCGGAGTGACGGACCGGATATCCCCATGTAGTGATCGAACTGTCTGCGACGCCTGATATCACTGGGAGGGTCTGAACGGGGAGGGGACGACAATGGCCGGTCCGATCGATGCCAACGAGCCGATCTCGGGGCTCTACGAACAGCTCATCACCTTGCGCCTTGAGAATCAGCTCAAGGGACTGGCAGACCAGGGCTGGCATGCGATCGACGACACCGTGGGCCCCGCTTCAGCGCCTCACGTCATCGCCCGGCATGTTGCGGACACAGCACGGCGCATCCTTGAGCAGCTGCCCGCTGCGGAACGGGTCCACGCGGCCAACCACATCCTCGAGTCGATGAGCAGCATCGAGGGCGCGCGCGAGTGGGTCGACCTCGTGTCCGACGGCCCCCGCCAGCTCCTCGCGATCGCAGAGCAAGAGGCCAAGGGGGTCTACCGGATCAGACCCGCAACGCCTCTCTCAGAGACCGCGCTCATCACCAACTCACCCGATGACCCGAGCCTCGGCTTTGAACTCCGGGCCGAGCTCGCCACCGCTGACCGCGTTGATCTGTTGTGCGCCTTTGTGAAGTGGCACGGCCTTCGCGTCATCGAGCAGTCGCTCGAATCGGCCCACGCCCGAGGGGTCCCCATCCGGGTCATCACCACGACCTATATCGGCGCCACCGAACGACGTGCCCTCGACCGTCTTGTGCAGCGCTTCAACGCCGAGGTCAAGGTCAACTACGAGCTCCGCTCCACACGTCTCCATGCCAAGGCCTGGCTGTTCCGCAGGAACAGCGGCTACGACACGGCGTACGTAGGCAGTTCCAATCTGTCCAAGGCCGCGCTTCTTGACGGGCTGGAGTGGAACGTCCGCCTCTCGTCCGTCGCTACGCCCGATGTCCTCCGCAAGTTCGAAGCGACCTTTGACTCCTATTGGAGCGACTCGGCGTTCGAACCGTACGACCCCGAGACCGACTCCAAGCGTCTCGACGAAGCCCTCCATGTCGCCGGCCGCGGAACGAACAACACCGCAGGCCGCCACATCACTCTCTCTGGTCTCGAGGTGCGCCCCTACCCTCACCAGCGGGACATGTTGGAGCGTCTCGAGGTGGAACGTGAGGTCCACGGCCGCCACCGCAACCTGTTGGTTGCGGCCACCGGCACCGGCAAGACCGTGATGGCGGCGCTCGACTACAAGCATCTGCGACAGAAGTACGGCCGCGACCTGAGGCTTCTCTTTGTCGCCCACCGGCAAGAGATACTGCGCCAGTCCCTCCGCACGTACCAAGACGTTCTCGTGGACGCCAACTTCGGTGAAGAGCTGCACAGCGGCCTCGCCCCGGAGCAGTGGAACCACGTCTTCGCCAGCGTCCAGTCGCTCAACACGCGCACACTGGAGCGGATTGCTCCCGATCACTTCGACGTCATCGTCATCGATGAGTTCCACCACGGCGTGTCGCCCACCTATCGGAAGATCATCGATCACTTCACGCCCGTCGAGCTGCTCGGCCTAACCGCCACGCCAGAACGCATGGACGGTCGAAATGTTCAGGACGAGTTCTTCGACGGCCGCATCGCAGCGGAGATGCGACTCTGGGAGGCGCTGGAGAACGACCTCCTGAGCCCGTTCCACTATTTCGGTGTCACAGACAACACCGATATGAGCGCCCTCACCTGGAAGCGCGGCGCTTACGACGCCGCCGCCCTCAGCAACCTGCTCACAGACAACGATGCTCGCGCACGACTCGTCGTCCAGGCGGTGATGGACAAGGTCACTGACCCGGGCTCAATGCGCGCCCTGGGCTTCTGTGTCTCGGTGGCCCACGCCCGCTTCATGGCGGACTTCTTCCGCCGCGCTGGCCTGAACGCTGTGGCACTGTCAGGGGACTCGCCGCGAGACGAGCGCAGGGATGCCCTCGCTGCTCTGAGCTCCGGCAGCCTGCAAGTGATCTTTTCCGTAGACCTCTTCAATGAGGGCTTGGACATCCCGGACGTCGACACGCTTCTTCTGCTGCGCCCAACGTCCAGCGCCACTGTCTTCCTTCAGCAGTTGGGGCGCGGGCTTCGCCGCAGCGAAGGCAAGGCCGTGCTGACTGTTCTGGACTTCATCGGCCAGCACCGCAAGGAGTTCCGCTTCGAGGAGCAGTTCCGCGCCCTGACTAACCTCACGAGGAACCGTCTGCTCGCGAATATCGAGCACGACTTCCCCCAACTTCCGTCTGGCTGCCAGATCATCCTTGAGTCCAAGGCCAAGGAGCTGATCATCGACAACATCCGCAGCCAGCTCAGCGTCAACGTGACTCAGCTTGCCCGCGAGGTGGGCCAGTACGGCGAACCCCGACTCTCGAACTACCTCAAGGAGAGCGGGCGCGAGCTCAAGGAGATCTACCGCGGCAACGGGAACTCCTGGACCGGCCTCCTTCGCCGGTCAGGCTTGCTCCCCCGGTCTGGCCCGCAGGGTGAAGACGCCCTCCTCAAGCGCGTCTCCGCGTTCCTTCACGTCGACGACCCCCGGCGGGTGGACACCTACACGAGACTCCTCGCCGACGACGCACCCACCTACAGCGAGCTCAGCGAGATCGAGCGGGCTTACGCCCGCATGCTCTTCTTCTCGTTGTGGCCTCTGGGTGGCGGCTACTCCGACTATCAAGACGCACTGGACGCTCTGCGCCCCCAGCACGCCCTCCGCGACGAACTCCGTCAGGTCCTGGCGTATGCCCTCGACCGAACCGACCACATCCCTGTACCCCTCCTCGGCCCGCTCGCCCAGCTCCCGTTGACAATCCATGCCTCCTACAGCCGCGAGGAAATCCTGCCGGCTCTGGGCCAGTCCTTCATCGGTGGCTTCATGCCGGGCCACTTCCGGGAAGGGGTGAAGTGGTGCGAGGACATCCGGACGGACGCGCTGCTGATCACGTTGGAGAAGGACGAGAAGGACTTCTCCCCGCAGACCCGCTACCGGGACTACGCCCTGAACGAATCACACTTCCACTGGGAGTCGCAGAACCAAACGTCGGAAACGTCCCCCACGGGCATCCGCTACAAGAATCACAAGGCCCTCGGGAGCCACGTCCTCCTCTTCGTCCGCCGCCACAAGAAGACGGACATTGGCGGCCCCCAGCCTTGGATGCTCCTGGGCCCGGCCGAATACGTCGACCACAAGGGAAGTCATCCCATGGGGATCACGTGGAAGCTCCGACATGAGCTCCCTGCGGACGTCTGGACCTACTCGACCATCGCCGCCGGATAGCGCGCGATCCGGCAGGATCGCGCGGGGGATCCACCTGATTCAGGGCCAGCCGCCCTGGCGCAGTTCGAGTACTCACCGAACGACGGATCGACCTCCCATCCTCGGTGGTCACGACGTAGTCGGGTTCGGCTCGAACAACACGGGCCAGCCAGAGACACAGAAGATGATCTTCACGTGGAATTCACGATTCCACTACATCTCACCCTCGCGCCTGGCAGCATCGGTGCCTTCTCCGTCTCCGGAAATGTTGTGGGGGCTTGTTGTGCGTGTGAGAGAGATGCGCTGCGGGCGTAGAGCGATGGTTGGGACTGCGGCGGCGTTGGCTGTCGTGGTGCTCGCGGGGTGCGGGGGTGGGGGTGGCGGGGCTGAAGGGAAGTCGGTGGACGCGGTGGCGGCCAGTGCCACGCCCACGCCCACGCCGCAGATCGCCCTGAAGCTGGTTGATGACGTCGAGGACGCCGCGGCCTCGGAGGTCGTCGTCGACGTGCTCGCCAACGACACCGCGACCGACACGCCGGGCAGTGAGGAGGAGCCGCTGACCAGTGTGTTGGGTGGGAGCGAGTACGAGCTGACCGTCGACGCGCCGCCCGGCCATGGGACCGCCGAGGTCGAGGGTGGCTCCATCACCTACACCCCGACAGCGGGGTACGCGGGGGAGGACGAGTTCACCTATCGGGTGGAGCAGCGCTCCCCCGGCACCGCTAGTGGCACCGCGGTCGTGCGCATCACCGTCGCCGCGCCCGTCGTGACGCCTAGCCCCACCCCGACCCCCACCCTGAAGCCCACGCCGACCCGTACCAAGAAGCCGGCGCCGCCGGCCGTCTACTACCGGAACTGTGACGCCGCGCGTGACGCGGGCGCGGCGCCCGTGCGTCGCGGTGACCCCGGGTACGGGAGCCACCTCGATCGCGACGGAGACGGGGTGGGGTGCGAGCCGTACTCCGGGGGCTCCGGGGGCTCCGGCGGCTCCGGCGGGTCCGGCGGGTCCGGGGGCTCCGGCGGGTCCTCCACCGGAGGTAGCGGGGGCGGCTCCACCTACTACGCGAACTGCAGCGCCGCCCGTGACGCCGGCGCCGCTCCCGTGCGCCGCGGTGACCCCGGGTACGGGCGGCACCTCGACCGGGATGGGGACGGCGTCGGGTGTGAGGGGTGAAGTTAGGCTCGTACGCGTAGACGCCCCCTCGCCCGAAAGGTCCCCCTCATGCCCCGCATCCCCTCCCCCGCCATGGCCGCCGTCGGGCTCGTCGGTGGGTACGCCGTTGCTCGGTGGACCAAGAAGCGGCCCCTCGGGGGCGTGGTGCTGGCCGCTGCCGGGGGGCTTGCCGCGCGGGAGTGGCAGCAGGTGGCGGGCGGGAAGACCGCTGCCGCGCTGGCCGGTGCGTACGTCGCCGCGTTCGCCGGGTCGCATCCGCTCGCCAAGAAGGTCGGCGCCTGGCCCGCCGTGTTCTCCGTCGCCGGGGCCATGGCCGGCGCCTCCTGGGCCGTCACCCGTAACAAGGGCTGAGGGACGAAGTCCGAAGGGCGTTGAACGCCCCGGGTCTTCCGCCCGTACTACTCGGTGCCCTCCCCATGAGCGCTGGGCGGGTGGGTTCCCCTACCCCCCTACCCGCCCAGCGCACCCTCAGGTCAAGCCCTGCTACCCGCCCAGCGCGTGGCTCACCGTGTAGATCAGCAGGCCCGCCAGCGCGCCCACCACCGTGCCGTTGATGCGGATGAACTGAAGGTCCCGGCCGATGTTCGCCTCGATCTTCCTCGACGTCTGGTCCGCGTCCCAGCTCGCCACCGTGTCGCTGATCAGTGACGTGATCTCCGTCCGGTACGTCGTGACCACATAGGCCGCCGCGTCCTCCGCCCACCCCTCGACCTTCGTCTGCAGGCGCTTGTCCGTCACCAGCCGGCCGCCCAGGGAGATCAGGGACGCCCGCGCCCGCAGGCGGAGCTGGCTGTGCTCGTCCTCCGCCGCCGCGATGATGACGCCGCGTACCGACGCCCACGCCGAGGCGATGATGTCCTGCACCTCCGGACGCGCCAGCAGGTCCCCCTTCAGGCGTTCCACCCGCGCGCGCGTCTCCGTGTCCCCCTGGAGGTCGGCCGCGAAGTCCGTCAGGAAGCGGTCGATCGCGCCCCGCGCCGGATGCCCGGGCATGTCCCGCATCTCCGTGACGAAGCGCAGCAGCTCCTTGTAGACCCGCTCGCCCACCCTGCGGTCCACGAAACGCGGCGTCCAGCCCGGCGCACCGCCCTGGACCGCGTCCATCACCGAGTCCCCGTGGAAGACCAGCCAGTCGTGCGCCCGCGCGCACACCAGGTCCACCGCCCGGTGGTGCGCCCCGTCCGTGACGATCTTCTCCAGCGTCTTGCCGATGCCCGGCGCCACCTCCGCCGCCTCAGCCCGTCGCGTGATCGCCTCGCCGACCACCGCCTGGACGTCCGCGTCCCGCAGGACGGTCAGGGCGCCCCGCAGAGCCGTCGACAGTTCGCGCGTCACCCGGTCCGCGTGGTCCGGCTCCGCCAGCCACGCGCCCAGGCGGCCCGCGATGCCGAGCGCGTGCAGCCGTCCCCGTACGACATCCGCCGACAGGAAGTTCTCGCCGACGAATGAGCCCAGCGTGGTGCCCAGCTGGTCCTTCTTCGTCGGGATGATCGCCGTGTGCGGGATCGGCAGACCCAGCGGCCGCCGGAACAGCGCCGTCACCGCGAACCAGTCCGCCAGCGCGCCCACCATGCCGGCCTCCGCCGCGGCCGCCACATACCCGGCCCACGCCCCCCAGCCCGCGTTCTCGGCCCACGTCGCCAGCGCATAGACGACCGCCACCAAGACCAGAAGGCCCGTGGCGAGGCTCTTCATGCGGCGCACCCCTCGGTGCCGCTCCGCGTCCGCCGCCGTGTACGAGAACGCGACCAGCGGTGTCTTCGTGTCGCTCATCACCCCACCTCCCTACATCAGGGACTTCCCGGGCGCACCTCAAGTTCCCGATCCCCGTACATCTTCGCGATCACGGCCTCGATGTCCGGTTCCCGCACCGACAGATCCACCAGCGGGTACGCCCGTGCCACCGCCGCCACCAGCGGCGCCGCCGACGCCGAGGCGGGGAAGGCGAGGACCTGCCGCACCCCGCCGCCCTCCGACCGTACGAAGCGCGCTCCGGGCAGCTCGATCGGCGGCAGCTCCCGCTCCAGGTCCACCACCAGTTGACGCTCGCCGGCCCCCACCTCGTGCAGCCCCGCCAGCTCCCCGTCGTACATCAGCCGCCCGTGGTCGATCACCATCACCCGCTTGCACAGCTGCTCGATGTCCGTCAGATCATGCGTCGTCAGCAGGACCGTCGTACCCCGCGAGGCGTTGAGCTCGCGCAGGAACTCCCGCACCCGCGCCTTCGACACCACATCAAGGCCGATCGTCGGCTCGTCCAGGTACAGCACGTCCGGGTCGTGCAGCAGCGCCGCCGCGATGTCGCCGCGCATCCGCTGGCCCAGCGACAGCTGCCGCACGGGTACGTCGAGCAGCTCGCCCAGTTCGAGCAGCTCCACACAGCGGGCCAGGTTGGCGGCGAACCGGTCGTCCGGGATCCGGTACATCCGGTGCATCAGCCGGTACGAGTCCTTCAGCGGCAGGTCCCACCACAGCGTCGTCCGCTGCCCGAACACCACACCGATCCGCTGCGCGAGCCGCGTCCGCTCCCGCGCCGGGTCGATGCCCGCGACCCGCAGCCGGCCCCCGCTCGGCGTGAGGATGCCCGTCAGCATCTTGATCGTGGTCGACTTCCCCGCGCCGTTCGGCCCGATGTAGCCGACCATCTCGCCGCGCTCCACACCGAAGCCGATCCCGTCGACCGCCCGCACCTCACGCTTCTCGCGGCGCAGCAGCCCCGCCCGTCTGCGCACGGTGAAGACCTTCTCCACACCGTCCAGTTCGATGAAGGCCATGCCTCAGCTCCCTGTGCTTCGGTACGAACGGAGTCCGGCGCGCCACGCCCACCCCGCGAGGACGCAACTCCCCAGCGCCACCAGCGGCGACGCGAACGCCAGCGCGGACGGCACACCGGCCGGGGCGGGCCGCCCCAGCACGTACAGCGCGGGCAGCCAGTTCACGAACGCCAGCGGTACGACGTACACGACGCCCCGCACCAGGTCCTGCGCGAAGATCGCCGGCGGGTACTGCAACAGCGTGTTCCCGCCGTACGTGAACGCGTTGGTCACCTCCGCCGCGTCCTGCGCCCAGAACAGCGCCGACGCCCCCACCACCATCACCGCCGCGAAGATCACCGCGCCGCTCACCAGCATCACCGGCAGGAGCAGCGCCTTCACCGCCGTCCACTCCACGTCCAGGACGAGCAGCGCCCAGACCAGCACGAAAAGACCCTGCGCCACCCGGCCGAGCCGCCGCAGCGCGAACTTGTCCGCCGCCACCTGCGCGAGCACCGGCGCCGGACGCATCAGGAACAGGTCGAGAGAGCCGTCCCGCACCCGCCTGCCCATCCGCTGGAGCGAGCCCATCGTCAGGTCCGCGACCCCGAAGGACGTGCCGGCCGTCCCGTACAGGAACGCGACCTCGGCGAACGAGAAGCCGCCGAGACCCCTCACCTGACCGAACATCAGCAGGATGACGACGAAGTCGAAGAACGTGACGCAGAAGGAGGTGACGAGGGTCAGGGCGAAGGACGTGCGGTACGTCATCGTCGAGCGGATCCACATCCCGGCGACCATCCGGTACGTACGCCAGGAGGTGCGCCACGACGTACGCCAGGACTCCGTACCCCGCGAGCCCGTACCCCCCGAGCCCTGAAGCTCGGACGTCTCACCCACCCTGCACCACCACCTTCCGCGTCGCCAGCGACTGCGCCAGCCGGCCCGCGAGCAGCAGCACTGCCGCCCAGCAGAGCTGGAAGCCGTACGCCCCGAGGAGCCCCCACCCCTCGTACCGCTCCAGATACACGTCCGCCGGGATCTGGAGCAGCGACGCCCAGGGCAGCACCCGCGCCACCTCGCCCAGTGCGCCCGGGAAGACGTTCAGCGGCAGCAGCATCCCGGAGAAGAACAGCCCGCCCAGCCACGCCACCTGCACCACCCCCTGACCGTCCATCAGCCAGAAGGCGGACATCGCGACCAGGTACCAGATCGCGAAACCGACCGTCGCCCCCAGCGCGATCGCCAGCAGGAACGCCAGCCAGGTCGACGGCCGTGACGGCAGACGGAAGTCGAAGGCGAGCGCGCCGATCGCCATCGGCGCCACTCCGCGGCCGAGCAACTGATACGCGCACCGGCCCAGGTTGGCCGAGAACCACCAGGCCTGGAGGTCCGCCGGCCGGTACAGGTCGACGGCGATGTCACCCGTACGGATGCGCTCGATCAGCTCGTCCTCGAACCCGCCGCCCATCAGCCCGCACACCGTGATCAGCCCCTGGCCGATCCACACATAGGCGAGCGCGTCCGCCATGTCGTAGCCACCCAGCTGGGGGCGCTCGTCCCACAGGGCCATATAGGTGTACGCCAGGATGAAGCCGAAGACGGTGTTGGTGAACACCCCCGCCGCCGTCGCCAATCGATACGTGGCATGGCGCCGGAAGCCACCCGCGGCCACCGTCGCGTACAGCCGCAGCATGTCGCGTCGCCTTTCCTCCTGGCACCGAACCGCACCAAAGCGCCCGACCCTAGCGGCCCGCACTTCGCCACCGCGAGTCGTTTTCGAGTCGCATTCATCAGGTTCTGTCCTGATACGTGCACTATGGGGAAGGCCATGCCTCCTTCATCCGGTACGGGAGTTCCAGACATGCGCGACGACCAGCCAGCCCCTGCACACCGGCCCGGCTGGACGCCGAGGGATCCCACGCTCCCCGCCACACCCCCGCCCCCACCCGGGCGCCCCCGGCGCGCACGGCGCTCACGCCCCCGGCGCGTCCTGCGGGCACTCCTGCGCACCGCCCTCTTCGGCGCCCTGCTGCTGGCCGCCGGGTTCGTCGCCGGCTACCTCCTCGTCGACATCCCGCCCGCCAACGCCACCGCGACCGCCCAGTCCAACATGTACCTCTACCGCGACGGCACCCAGATCGCCCGCGACGGCGAGGTCAACCGCGAGAACGTACGCCTCGCGCACATCCCCCTCACCGTCCAGCAGGCCGTACTCGCCGCCGAGGACCGCGACTTCTCCTCCGCACGCGCCGTCGACCCCAAAGCCATGGTCCGCGCCGCCTGGAACACCCTCACCGGCAAGGGCCGGCAGTCCGGCTCCACCATCACCCAGCAGTACGTCAAGAACTACTACCTCGGCCAGGAACAGACCGTCACCCGCAAGGTGAAGGAGTTCTTCATCGCGATCAAGCTCAACCGCGAGAAGAGCAAGGACGAGATCCTCGAGGGCTATCTGAACACCAGTTACTTCGGCCGCAACGCCTACGGCATCCAGGCCGCCGCCCGCGCCTACTACGGCAAGGAGGCCGCCGAACTCGACACCGCCGAAGGCGCCTACCTCGCCTCCCTCCTCAACGCCCCCAGCGCCTACGACGTCGCCACCCACCCCGAGAACCGGCCCCGGGCGCTCGCCCGCTGGAACTACGTCCTGGACGGCATGGTCAAGGAGAGGTGGCTCACCCGCCCCGACCGCGCCACCGCCGTCTTCCCCACGCCCCAGACCGCACGCCCCGCCACCGGGCTCTCCGGACAGCGCGGCTACATCGTCCAGGCCGTCGAGGAGTACCTCACCTCCCACGGCGTCCTCGACGAGAACACCCTCGCCGGCGGCGGCTTCCGCATCACCACCACCCTGGAGAAGGACAAGCAGGACGCCTTCGTCACCGCCGTCGACGACAAGGTCATGTCCCGGCTCGACCCCGCGCGCAACCCCGTCGACCGCTACGTACGGGTCGGCGGCGCGGCCATCGAGCCGTCGACCGGCCGCGTCGTCGCGATGTACGGCGGCGTCGACTACACCCGGCAGTACGTCAACAACGCCACCCGCCGCGACTACCAGGTCGGCTCCACCTTCAAGCCCTTCGTCCTCACCGCCGCGATCGAACACACCTCGCTCACCCAGGACGGCGAGCCGATCACCCCGAACACCTACTACGACGGCGCCGACAAACGCCCCGTGCAGGGCTGGCACGGCGCCCTCTACGCCCCCGCCAACGAGGACGACGCGTCGTACGGCGACATCACCGTCCGGACCGCCACCGACAGCTCGGTCAACACCGTGTACGCGCAGATGGCCGTGGACGTCGGACCCGCGAGGGTCAAGGAGACCGCCGTCGCACTCGGCCTCCCCGCCCGCACCCCCGACCTCAACGGCTCCCCCTCCATCGCGCTCGGCCCCGCCACCGCGAGCGCCCTCGACATGGCCGAGGCGTACGCCACCCTCGCCAACCACGGCCGCCACGGCACGTACACGCTCGTCGAACGGATCACCAAGGACGGCCAGGACCTGAACCTGCCGCCGTCCGGCACCCGGCAGGCCGTGAGCAGAGTGGCCGCCGACACGACGACGCACGTCCTGCGGAGCGTCGTGGAGAGCGGTACGGGAACGGCGGCCCTGGCGGCCGGACGCCCGGCCGCCGGGAAGACGGGCACCGCCGAGGACGACAAGGCCGCCTGGTTCGCGGGCTACACCCCGGACCTCGCGACGGTCGTCACGGTGATGGGCCAGGACCCCGACACGGGCGAGCAGAAGCCGCTGTACGGCGCGCTCGGGCAGAACCGGATCAACGGGGGCGGGACGCCGGCGGAGATCTGGGGGCACTTCACCCGGGAGGCGCTGGCGGGGACGGAGGCGCGGGAGTTCGAACTCGAGCTGGGTGCGGGGGCGGAGGAGTGGCTGGAACCCCTGGATCCTCCTCAGCCGGACGGGCCGGGGGACCCGGCCGGACCGGCCGAGGAGGGCTGGGAGGGCCGGGAGCGGCGGGAGGGGCGGGAGGATCAGGACGACCCGGAGGAGGAGCAGCTGGGTCAGGCGGGACCGAAGGGCCCGCGGCAGCCGCGCCTGCCTGAGGCGCCTCAGGTACCTCAGACACCTCAGGTGCCTCAGTCGGCGCATCCGGCGCAGCCGGAGAAGGAGCGGCCCCGCCCCGAGACCGTCCAGCCGGAGCACCAGCCCCCGCCGCCCGAGACGGAAACGCCGGACCAGCAGATCCCACGGTCGGAGCCGGCCGCGCAGCCCGAGCAGCAGCTACCGCATCAGTGACCCGAGGTCGCCTTCAGCCCCACCACGGCCACCAGCAGCAGACAGACGAAGAAGATCCGCGCGGCGGTCGCCGGCTCACCGAGCACCACCATGCCGAGCACCGCCGCGCCGGCCGCGCCGATACCGACCCACACGCCGTACGCCGTACCGATGGGCAGTGTCTTGGCGGCGTGCGACAGCAGCATCATCGAGGCGACGATCCCGGCGCCCGTGAAGACGCTCGGCCAGAGACGGGTGAACCCGTCCGTGTACTTCATGCCGATGGACCAGCCGACCTCGAGCAGACCGGCGACGATGAGAAGCACCCAGGCCATGACGACGAACACCTCCGCGAGACGGAACAACAGGGGTGCGTCGTCTTTGCGTACTGCGGTGCAGCGGGCCCGGTACGGCGCGTCTCGTCGGGTGTGTCCAGGGTAGCAAGGGAGCGACGAAAGGCCTGGTGACACCGGTCACCAGGCCTCAGCTCGAAACGTTTGCAGCGTCCTACAGATACAGCCCGGTGGTGTCCTTCGAACCCTCGAACCGGTCCGCGGCCACCGCGTGCAGATCGCGCTCCCGCATCAGGACGTACGCGACACCCCGCACCTCGACCTCGGCGCGGTCCTCCGGGTCGTAGAGCACCCGGTCACCCGTCTCGACCGTACGGACGTTCTGGCCGACCGCGACGACCTCGGCCCAGGCCAGCCGGCGGCCGACGGCGGCGGTCGCCGGAATGAGGATGCCGCCGCCCGAGCGCCGCTCCCCCTCCGGGGAATCGGTCCGGACCAGCACACGGTCGTGGAGCATCCGGATGGGCAGCTTGTCGTGGGTGTTGTCGCTCACGACTCGAACCTACCTGTCCGGGCGTGTCGTCCGTACCCGGGAGGGGTCATCCCTTGCGCTTGCGCGTCGACATCGCGAGCAGCCCGACGAGGGCCACGGCGACCAGCGCCACCGGAACCACCCGCTCCAGGCGGGGCGCGCCGTCGTCACCGGTGAACCGGGCCTTCACGTCGGACACGGTCCGGTTGACGGCGACGAACGCCCGCCCGGCGGTCTGGTCGACCGTGGAGGCGACCTTCGCCTTCGCGTCACCGATGATCGTCTTCGGGTGCATCCGGATGCCGATCTCGTCGAGAGTCTCGGCAAGCTGCTCGCGCCGGCGGACGATGTCCGCCTCGATCTGCGCAGGGGTCCTGGCCTCCGACACCGCGCTGCCTCCGTAGTCGTAATCGGTCGTTGACGGACAGTCTCTCAGTTTCTCCGCCCGCGGTCTGTCTCAGGCCCCCATTAGGCTCGGTCGTGTACGCGCAGACACCCCGAGGAGAGCCATGAGCGAGCGACTTCAGCCCGGCGACACCGCCCCCGCCTTCACCCTGCCCGACGCCGACGGCAACGAGGTCTCGCTCGCGGACCACAAGGGCCGCAAGGTCATCGTCTACTTCTACCCCGCGGCGCTCACCCCGGGCTGCACGAAGCAGGCGTGCGACTTCACGGACAACCTGGAGCTGCTCGCCGGCGCGGGCTACGACGTCATCGGCGTGTCGCCCGACAAGCCGGAGAAGCTGGCGAAGTTCCGCGAGCAGGAGCACCTGAAGGTCACGCTGGTGGGCGACCCGTCGAAGGAGACCCTGGAGGCATACGGCGCCTTCGGCGAGAAGAAGCTGTACGGCAAGACGGTGACGGGCGTGATCCGCTCGACGGTGATCGTCGACGAGGACGGCAAGGTCGAGCGGGCGCTGTACAACGTGAAGGCGACGGGCCACGTAGCCAAGATCATCAAGGACCTGGCCATCGAGGCCTGAGCGCTGCGACCCTCTGGGAGGCACTCGGGGCCCTGGGCGGCGCCCGGGACCTTGAGGCCCTGAGGGCCTCGGCCTCTGAGGGGCCCGCCCCCTGAGGCCTCCGTCGGGAACGTGACGGAGGCCTCAATTCCGGTGCGTTCCCGTTTGTGATCGGCCTGACCGCGCAGACGTCCTTCCTGGAGTTGCCCCCCGAGAAAGGACGTACGGTCATGTCGGCGACCGATCGCACCGCCCCCGCGGCCGACCCGGAAGCCCGCAGACGGCATCCGCGGCTCTTCCGGGCCGTCACACGGCGGCAGCAGCCGCCCCTGCGCC
Source organism: Streptomyces sp. NPDC012508 (assembly GCF_042902595.1). Taxonomy (NCBI): domain Bacteria; kingdom Bacillati; phylum Actinomycetota; class Actinomycetes; order Kitasatosporales; family Streptomycetaceae; genus Streptomyces; species Streptomyces sp. NPDC012508. Next base: position 122,933 of record NZ_JBIBEO010000005.1, on the reverse strand, counting down.
GGTCGGACATCACGGTGACCGACGACGCGGCCGTCAGGCGCGCCGTGAAGGCGGCCTCCCTGGGCAATGCCATGGAGTGGTTCGACTTCGGCATCTACGCCTACCTCGCCGTCACGCTCGGCCATGTCTTCTTCCCCGCCGGGAACGAGACCGCGCAGCTGCTGTCGTCGTTCGCGACCTTCGCGGTCGCGTTCCTCGTGCGCCCCTTGGGCGGCGTGGTGTTCGGCCCGATGGGTGACCGGATCGGCCGCAAGAAGGTCCTGGCCACGACCATGATCCTCATGGCGGTCAGCACGTTCGCGATCGGCCTGATCCCGTCGTACGCCTCGATCGGCTTCTGGGCACCGGTCCTGCTGGTCTTCCTCCGGATGCTCCAGGGCTTCTCCACGGGCGGGGAGTACGGCGGCGCGTCGACGTTCATCGCCGAGTACGCGCCGGACCGCCGACGCGGCTTCTTCGGCAGCTTCCTGGAGTTCGGCACACTCGCGGGCTACCTCGGCGCGGCGGGCCTGGTCACGGTGCTCACCACCTGGCTCGGCTCCGGCACCATGGAGGCGTGGGGCTGGCGCGTGCCGTTCCTGGTGGCGGGGCCGCTCGGCCTGGTCGGCCTCTATCTGCGGATGCGGCTCGACGAGACGCCCGCCTTCCAGAAGCTGGAGAGCGACACGGTGCGGGCCTCGGAGGCGGCGGACCCGGTGGAGACCTCCGCCAAGGGCGACCTGGCGAAGATCCTCCGGCAGCAGTGGCCGATGCTGATCCTGTGCATCGCCCTGGTGGGCGCGTACAACATCACCCACTACATGCTGCTGTCGTACATGCCGACGTATCTCTCCGACGAGCTCGGCTACAGCGAGACCCACGGCCTGCTGATCCTGCTGCTCGTGATGGTCTTCCTGATGCTGATCATCGCTCAGGTGGGGCGGCTCAACGACCGGTTCGGGCGCAAGCCGGTGCTGATGGCGGGCATGCTGGGCTTCCTCTTCCTGTCACTGCCGGCGTTCCTGCTGATCCGGCAGGGCGGCGTCCTGGCGATCACGGCGGGCATGCTGATGCTCGGTCTCTCGCTGGTCTGCATGCTCGGCACGATGTCGGCGGCGCTCCCGGCACTCTTCCCGACCGATGTGCGCTACGGCTCCCTGTCCATCGGGTACAACGTGTCGGCCTCGCTCTTCGGCGGCACGACCCCGCTGGTCATCACGGCGCTGATCGGCGCGACCGGCAGCGGCCTGATGCCCGCGTACTACGCGATGGGCGCCGCGTTCGTCGGTGTGATCGCGGTGGCCTGCATGAAGGAGACGGCCCGGCGCCCGCTGGAGGGCTCGCCCCCGTGCGTGGAGACCCCGGAGGAGGCGGCGGAACTCGTCCTCGCCCGGGCACCCGAACCGAAGTTCTGACCCCGCACCGGTGAAGGACGGCCCGTACGCCCCGGAGGCGGTACGGGCCGTTCCGCGCCCCAACTACCATGCGGTCACCAGCCCCTGGCTCGCGGATGGCAGCGGGTACAGTGAGCTGAAAAGCGCGCGCCCGTACTCCAATGGAAGAGAGAATGGCTTTAGGTGCCATGTGTTGTCGGTTCGAGTCCGACCGGGCGTACGAGCGAAAGCAGCCCCTCACCTTCGATTCGAAGGTGAGGGGCTGTTCGCTTGGGGCCTCAGCCCAGCAGCTCCCGTACCACCGGTACCAGCGCCCGGAACGCCTTGCCCCGGTGGCTGATCGCGTTCTTCTCCTCCGGGGTCAGTTCCGCGCACGTCACCTCGTAGCCGGTCGGCTGGAGGATCGGGTCGTAGCCGAAGCCGTTCGTGCCGGTCGGGGTGTGGCGGAGGGTGCCCGGCATGCGGCCCTCGACGACGCGTTCCGTGCCGTCCGGGAGGGCCAGGGCCGCCGCGCAGGCGAAGTGGGCGGCTCGGTGGGGGGCGTCGATGTCGGCGAGCTGGGCCAGGAGCAGGTCCAGGTTGGCGCGGTCGTTGCCGTGGGTGCCGGACCAGCGGGCCGAGAAGATGCCGGGGGCGCCGTTCAGGACGTCGACGCAGAGGCCGGAGTCGTCGGCGACGGCCGGCAGGCCGGTGGCCTGGGCCAGGGCGTGGGCCTTGAGGAGGGCGTTCTCGGCGAAGGTGACGCCGGTCTCCTTGACGTCGGGGATCTCCGGGTACGCGTCCGCGCCGACGAGCTCGTGGGTGAGGCCTGCGTCGGCGAGGATCGCGTGGAGTTCGGTGATCTTTCCGGCGTTGCGGGTGGCGAGGATCAGACGGGTCATGCTCCCGATTATCCCGGGGTGCAGACCTTGCCGATCTCGGCGGCCGCGTCGGTGATCGGCTTGATGTCCGGGGTGGTGTCGCCGTTGTTGACGGCGCCCTTCACGGATTCGACGCCCTTGGTGAGGTCGTCCACGGCCTTGGAGAGGTCCGCGTTGTCCGTGGTGTCCTGGAGCTTGCCGAGCTCCGTGGAGATCTCGTTCAAGGCCTCGTTGAGCTGCGTCGGGTCGTTCGAGGCGTTGGAGACCGCCTGCGAGAGCTTGTCGACGCTGGTGGCTATCGCGTCGGCGGTGGCGACACAGTCCATTGCCTTGTCGAGTGCTCCGCAGCCGACGAGGGTGGTGGTGAGTACGGCTGCCGAGGCCATGGCGAGTGCGAGACGGCGCTTCAAGACGGGTCCTCCCCGAGGGATATGGATGACGGGCGTACGGTCCTGCCGTACGCCCGTGTCCATGAAGACGCCGCTGGGGGCTAGAGAGTTCCTTCGAGCGCCTGGCGCTGGATCTCGGCGAGTTCGGCGCAGCCGCCGGAGGCGAGGTCGAGGAGGGCGTTGAGCTCCTTGCGGTCGAAGGGCTCGGCCTCGGCGGTGCCCTGGACCTCGACGAAGCGGCCGTCGCCGGTGCAGACGACGTTCATGTCGGTCTCGGCGCGGACGTCCTCCTCGTAGCAGAGGTCGAGGAGGGGGGTGCCGTCGACGATGCCGACGGAGACGGCGGCGACGGTGCCGGTGAGGGGCTTGCGGCCGGCCTTGACCAGCTTCTTGCCCTGGGCCCAGGCGACGGCGTCGGCGAGGGCGACGTAGGCGCCGGTGATGGCGGCGGTGCGGGTGCCGCCGTCGGCCTGGAGGACGTCGCAGTCGAGGACGATGGTGTTCTCGCCGAGGGCCTTGTAGTCGATGACGGCGCGCAGGGAGCGTCCGATGAGGCGGGAGATCTCGTGCGTGCGGCCGCCGATCTTGCCGCGGACGGATTCGCGGTCGCCGCGGGTGTTGGTGGCGCGCGGGAGCATGGAGTACTCGCCGGTGACCCAGCCTTCGCCGCTGCCCTTGCGCCAGCGCGGGACGCCTTCGGTGACGGAGGCGGTGCAGAAGACCTTGGTGTCGCCGAAGGAGATGAGGACGGAGCCCTCGGCGTGCTTGCTCCATCCGCGTTCGATGGTGACGGGGCGGAGCTGTTCGGGGGTACGGCCGTCGATACGAGACATGGGTCGAGCGTAGCCGTACGCGACGGGGGCCCGGTCCCCTGTCGGACCGGGCCCCCGTCGGTGCGAGGCTGGGTGGCTCGGCTGGTTACATCATGTCTTCGATGTCGGCGGCGATCGGGTCGGCGTCGGTGCCGATGACGACCTGGATCGCGGTGCCCATCTTCACGACGCCGTGGGCGCCGGCGGCCTTGAGGGCGGCCTCGTCGACCTTGCTGGGGTCGATGACCTCGGTGCGCAGGCGGGTGATGCAGCCCTCGACCTCTTCGATGTTGTCGATGCCGCCGAGCCCGGCGACGATCTTCTCAGCCTTGCTGGCCATGTGTTTCTCCCTGTCCGTTCCTGTTCGAAGAACGTGAGTCTCGGCGCACCGAAGGTCCGCTTTGTCACGGTAACCCACGGTTGGCCCAACTTCGCGAGCGAGTGCCCTCGTTCTGCCGAATGATGACGATCACCGGCGACCTGCCCTCAGCGGGCTCCCGGGAGCCTATCGCAACTGGTCTACACCAGTCTCGACGCGAGTCGGGCCCGGCCTGTTCCGGGTCAGGGAGGACGCCGATGAGTACGGACAGCGCCGCGGGTGCACCGCGGAAGTCGATGTGGGGCGGCTTCTTCCAGGGGCTGCAGAAGATGGGGCGCAGCCTCCAGCTCCCCATCGCCGTGCTCCCGGCGGCCGGCATCATCAATCGCCTCGGGCAGCCGGACGTCTTCGGGGCGGACGGGCTCGGGTGGGACAACGTCGCCAAGGTGATGGCGGGCGCCGGTGGCGCCCTGCTCGACGGCAACCTCGGACTGCCCCTCCTGTTCTGCATCGGTGTCGCGATCGGAATGGCGAAGAAGGCGGACGGCTCGACCGCGCTCGCGGCCACGGTGGGCTTCCTCGTCTACTACAACGTCCTGCGCCAGTTCCCCGAGACCTGCCCCGAGGGAACGGTGGACATCGAGGGCGGCTGCCTCGCGCCCGAGCAGGCTTTCAGCGGCTACACGTACCAGAATCCGGGCGTCTTCGGCGGCATCGTCATCGGCTTGCTCACGGCCTGGCTGTGGCAGCGCTACCACCGGAAGAAGCTCGTGGACTGGCTGGGCTTCTTCAACGGCCGCCGGCTCGTGCCGATCATCATGACCTTCGTCGCGATCGCGTTCGCCTCCCTCTGCCTGTGGGTCTGGCCGCCGATCGGCGACGCGCTGGAGAACTTCAGCGACTGGCTGGTGGGTCTAGGGGCCTGGGGTTCGGGCATCTTCGGTGTCGCCAACCGCGCGCTGCTCGTGATCGGTCTGCACCAGTTCCTGAACGTGCCCATCTGGTTCCAGTTCGGCACGTACGAGAGGCCGGACGGTACGACCGTCAACGGCGACATCCCCATGTTCCTGGCGGGTGACCCGGAGGCCGGCCAGTTCCTGACGGGCTTCTTCCCGATCATGATGTTCGCGCTCCCGGCGGCGGCGCTCGCGATCACCCACTGCGCCAAGCCGCGCCGGCGCAAGGAGGTGGGCGGCATGATGCTGTCGGTCGCGCTGACCTCGTTCGTCACCGGCATCACGGAGCCGATCGAGTACTCGTTCCTCTTCATCGCCCCGGTGCTGTACGCGATCCACGCGGTGCTCACGGGTGTGTCGATGGCCGTGACCTGGGCGCTCGGGGTGAAGGACGGGTTCAGCTTCTCGGCGGGTCTGATCGACTACGTCATCAACTGGAACCTGGCGACGAAACCGTGGCTGATCATTCCGATCGGTCTGGGTTTCGCGGTCGTCTACTACGCGATCTTCCGGTTCGCGATCACCAAGTTCGATCTGCCGACGCCGGGGCGCGAGCCGGACGAGCTGGAGGACGAGATGGACAGGGACACCACGAAGGCATAGAGCGACCCCGCCAAGGCGCGGCCCGCGAGCGGCATTCGGGGCTTTCGCCCTGGTGTCGTGAGGGCGAAGGGCCCCCGGACCTCATGGTCCGGGGGCCCTTCGCCGTTCACGCCCAGCAATGGCCCGGGCACACAGAATTCGCAGGTTCCTTATCTATGTCTCACGTGCTAAAACTGGTCTACACCACTCATTGGTGTAGACCACGCGGTCCAGACCACCGCGTTCCACGAGACGCCGCCGTCACCCCCTTTTCATGTCCTCTGGCGGCGCCTTGCCTTACTGGAGGAAGTTGATGAGTACGGCCACCGCCCAGGCCGCCGCTCCCGCGAAGAAGCGCGGATCCGGCCTGTTCCAGGGCCTGCAGAAGGTCGGTCGCAGCCTGCAGCTGCCGATCGCCGTTCTGCCGGCCGCGGGTATCTTGCTCCGTCTCGGCCAGCCCGACGTGTTCGGCAAGGACGGCCTCGGATGGGACAAGGTCGCCTCCGTGTTCGCCACGGCCGGTGACGCAGTCTTCGCCAACCTGCCCCTGCTGTTCTGCATAGGCGTGGCCATCGGCTTCGCCAAGAAGGCCGACGGCTCCACCGCCCTGGCCGCCCTCGTCGGCTTCCTGGTCTACAGCAACGTCCTCAAGGCGTTCCCGGTCACCGAGGCCGTGGTCAACACCACCGAGAACGGTGGCGTCGACGTCGCGGCGACGTACAACAACCCGGGTGTCCTCGGCGGCATCCTCATGGGTCTGCTCTCCGCGGTGCTGTGGCAGAAGTACCACCGCACCAAGCTGGTCGACTGGCTCGGCTTCTTCAACGGCCGCCGTCTCGTCCCGATCATCATGGCCTTCGTCGGCACCCTCGTCGGTGTCGTCTTCGGCCTGGTCTGGGAGCCCATCGGCAACGGCATCTCCAGCTTCGGCGAGTGGATGACCGGCCTCGGCGCCGCCGGCGCCGGCCTCTTCGGCCTGATCAACCGCGCGCTGATCCCGGTCGGCATGCACCAGTTCGTGAACACCGTCTCCTGGTTCCAGCTCGGTGACTTCACGGACGCCGCCGGCAAGGTCGTCCACGGCGACATCGGCCGCTTCTTCGCCGGTGACCCGACCGCCGGTCAGTTCATGTCCGGCTTCTTCCCGATCATGATGTTCGGCCTCCCGGCCGCCGCGCTCGCCATCGCGCACTCCGCCCGCCCGGAGCGCCGCAAGGCCGTCCTCGGCATGATGATCTCGCTCGCCCTGACCTCCTTCGTCACCGGTATCACCGAGCCGATCGAGTTCACCTTCATGTTCATCGCCCCGGTGCTGTACGTGATCCACGCGGTCCTCACCGCCATCTCGATGGCCGTGACCTGGGCGCTCGGGGTGCACGCCGGCTTCACCTTCTCGGCGGGTGCGATCGACTACCTGCTGAACTGGAACCTGGCCACGAAGCCCTGGATGATCATCCCGATCGGTCTGGTGTTCGCCGCGATCTACTACGGGGTCTTCCGCTTCGCGATCACCAAGTTCAACCTCCCGACGCCGGGCCGCGAGACCGACGAGGAGATCGAGGACCTCACCAAGGCGTGAGCCTCACCCGAACGACGGAAGGGCCCCGGAACCGCACCACGGTTCCGGGGCCTTTCCCGTACATACGTCCGGAGGGCTGCCGGAGGAGAACGCGCGCCTCAGACCTCGTAGACCGCGCCCGCGTACGCCAGCTCCGACGGCCCGTCGTACACCGCCCGCGCGTCCGCCAGGTTCTGCCGGCCGTCCGTCCACGGCGGGATGTGCGTGAGCACCAGCCGGCCCACCGAGGAGCGGGCCGCCTCCGCGCCCGCCTCGCGGCCGTTGAGATGGAGGGCCGGGATGTCCTCCTTGCCGTGCGTGAAGGACGCCTCGCACAGGAAGAGGTCCGCACCGTCCGCGAGTTGGTGCAGGGACTCGCAGACCCCCGTGTCACCGGAGTACGTGAGCGTCCGGCCGCCGTGCTCGATCCTGATGCCGTACGCCTCCACCGGGTGGCACACCTTCTCCGTACGGACGGAGAACGGGCCCAGCTCGAAGGACTCGGACTTCAGCGTGCGGAAGTCGAAGACCTCGCTCATCGACTTGTCCGAGGGGGTGTCGGCGTACGCCGTGGTCAGGCGCTGTTCGGCGCCCTCCGGGGCGAAGACCGGGATCGCGTCGCAGCGGCCGCCGTCGTGGCGGTAGTAGCGGGCGACGAAGTATCCGCACATGTCGATGCAGTGGTCGGCGTGGAGGTGGCTGAGGAAGATGGCGTCGAGGTCGTACAGACCGATGTGGCGCTGCAGCTCGCCGAGGGCGCCGTTGCCCATGTCGAGGAGCAGCCGGAAGCCGTCGGCCTCTACGAGGTAGCTCGAACAGGCCGAGTCCGCGGACGGGAACGACCCGGAGCAGCCGACGACGGTGAGCTTCATGGAGCGTGAACCTCCGAGGGCGGAGAGCGGCGGGGGAGGTCTTGCGATGCGTCGAGCGTAAGGCGCGGTGCCCGCCGTCGCTCCTCCGTGGCGGCCCGTTGTGGGCGAACTCACGGGCTCTGTCACCGGTTCGGATGGACCTGGGGCGGGAGCGCGCGGGGTGCGGGCGGCCGGTAACGTCGTGGGGTATGGACACGTCCTGGTGGCCGGCGCTCGTCGCGGTCGTGGTGATCGCGCTGGTCGCGGTGGTGGCGGACGGCCGGAAGCGCTCGGCGCGGCGGCCCGACCGGCGGCCCGGGGGCCGGACGCGCCCGCCGGGTGGCCGGACGCGCCCGCCGGGGCGCCCGCCCGTACGGCCCAGCGCGCCCTGGAAGGCGCCCGCGCGGCTCCCCCGGGCGGGCGAGATCTGGTGGGCCGAGGTGCCCTACGAGGACGGGCCGAAGTCAGCAGGTGCCGCGCGAAGCGCGTCTGGCAGGGCGGTGGTGGGTGACGAGCGGTCGAAGGACCGGCCGTGTCTGGTGCTCTCGCTGCGGGGCGACCACGCCCTCGTCGCCAAGATCACGAGCAAGTACCACGACGAGCGGCCCGCCGTGATCGCGCTGCCGCCGGGCGCGGTGGGCGACGCGCAGGGGCGGCCGAGCTTCCTGGAGACGGACGAGCTGCGGGAGGTCCCGGTGTGGGAGTTCCGCCGCAGAGTGGGAACGGCGGACCCGGTCGTGTGGGACCAGGTCCGCCATCTCGCCTGACGGTCATGCGACGGTCTCGCGTGTGAGGGTCACGCCCAGAGCTGGCCCTGGACCGTCTCGATCGCCTCTTCGGTCGTCGCAGCCGTGTAGAGGCCGGTCGAGAGGTACTTCCAGCCGCCGTCCGCCACGACGAAGGCGATGTCGGCGCTCTCGCCGGCCTTCAGCGCCTTCTGGCCGACGCCGATCGCCGCGTGGAGCGCCGCGCCCGTGGAGACGCCGGCGAAGATGCCCTCCTGCTGGAGGAGTTCCCGGGTGCGGGTGACCGCGTCGGCCGAGCCGACCGAGAAGCGGGTGGTGAGGACCGAGGCGTCGTACAGCTCGGGGACGAAGCCCTCGTCCAGGTTCCGCAGCCCGTACACGAGGTCGTCGTACCGCGGTTCCGCGGCGACGATCTTGATGTCGGGCTTGTGCTCGCGCAGGTAGCGGCCGACGCCCATGAGCGTGCCGGTGGTGCCCAGGCCCGCCACGAAGTGGGTGACGGAGGGCAGGTCCGCGAGGATCTCGGGGCCCGTGGTGGCGTAGTGGGCGCCCGCGTTGTCCGGGTTGCCGTACTGGTAGAGCATCACCCAGGAGGGGTTCTCCGCGGCGATCTCCTTGGCGACCCGTACGGCCGTGTTCGACCCGCCGGCCGCAGGGGACGAGATGATCTCGGCTCCCCACATGGCGAGCAGCTGGCGACGCTCCTCGCTGGTGTTCTCCGGCATGACGCAGACGATGCGGTAGCCCTTGAGCTTCGCCGCCATCGCCAGCGAGATCCCGCTGTTGCCGCTGGTCGGCTCCAGGATGGTGCAGCCGGGGGTGAGCCGGCCGTCCTTCTCGGCCTGCTCGATCATGTGGAGCGCGGGGCGGTCCTTGACCGAGCCGGTGGGGTTGCGGTCCTCCAGCTTGGCCCAGATGCGGACGTCGTCCGACGGGGAGAGCCGGGGCAGGCGGACCAGGGGCGTGTTGCCGACCGCCGCGAGCGGGGAGTCGTAACGCATGTGGATCAGACCATGCCGCCGGCCACGGCCGGCAGGATCGTGACGTTGTCGCCGTCGGTGAGCTTGGTGTCGATGCCGTCGAGGAAGCGGACGTCCTCGTCGTTGAGGTACACGTTGACGAAGCGGCGCAGCTGGCCGTTGTCCACGATGCGGGCCTCGATTCCGGCGTGGCGCGTCTCCAGGTCGGCGAAGAGCTCGGCGAGCGTCGCACCGCTGCCCTGGACGGCCTTCTCGCCGTCGGTGTAGGTGCGGAGGATGGTCGGGATGCGGACCTCGATGGCCATGGCGTGGGCTCCTGTTTCGGGAGTCGGGAGTGGCGTGGAAGGCGCGCGGCTGTCGGCCCCCGCGCGGGGTGGTGCTGGGGTGCGCCGCGGGCGCACCCGCTCACATCGCGCTGGCGAAACGGCACAGGTCGACGTGCAGCCGCGCCACGAGCAGCGCGCTGCCCGGCGTCGTCACTTCGCTCACGTCGTGGGAAACCATGCGGTCATCGTATCGATTCCCGGTCCGGGTTTCGGAATGTGATCTCACATGGCGGACGGTTCACGCTCGACTGGCGGACCAGGCAGGTAGAAGACGGTCGGCGTGCCGGTCCTCGGATGCGGGATGACCTCGGCTTCCACCCCGTACACCGCCCTGAACAGCATAGGCGTGAGCACGTCGGCGGGGGCGCCCTCGGCGACCACGCGGCCGCGCTCCAGGACGTAGAGGCGGTCGCAGTAGGCGGCGGCGAGGTTGAGGTCGTGCAGGGCGAGCAGGTTGGTGGTGCCCAAGTCGCGGACGAGGCGGAGGACTTCGAGCTGGTAGCGGATGTCGAGGTGGTTGGTGGGCTCGTCCAGCACGAGCAGCGCCGGCTCCTGGACCAGGGCGCGGGCGACGAGGGCGCGCTGGCGTTCGCCGCCGGAGAGGGTGGGGTAGGGCCGGTCGGCCAGCTCGGCGATGCCGACCCGGGCGAGGGCGGCGTCGGCGCGGGTCCGGTCGGAGGCGTCGTCGCCCTCCCAGAAGCGCTTGTGCGGGGAACGGCCGAGGGCGACGAGTTCGCGGACGGTCAGCTCGAATTCGGTGGAGCCGTCCTGGGGGACGGTCGCGATCCGGCGGGCGCGCGCCTTGGGGCCGAGTGCGGCCAGGTCGTCGCCGTCGAGGAGGGCGCGGCCCGAGGTGGGGGTGAGGGTGCCGTAGACGCAGCGCAGGAGGGTGGTCTTGCCGCTGCCGTTGGGGCCGACGAGCCCGACGGTCTCGCCGGGGCGTGCGGTGAGGTCGGCGTCGCGCAGCCGTGTCCCGTACGAGAGTCCCTGGAGGCGCAGTTCGGTCATACCGGGCTCCCTTCCGCGCGGCGGCGCATGAGCCAGAGGAAGAACGGACCGCCGGTGAGGGCGGTGAGGACGCCGACGGGGATGTCCTGGGGCGCGGCGGCGGTACGGGCGGCGAGGTCGGCCAGGATCAGGGCGAGCGCGCCGCCGAGCGCGGCGACCGGCAGGAGGCGGCGGTGCGGCGCGCCGACGGCCATCCGGGCGGCGTGGGGGACCATCAGGCCGACGAAGCCGACGGCTCCGCTGACGGAGACCATGACGGCGGTGACGAGGGAGGCGAGGACGAAGACGGCGGCGCGGAAGCGGGCGGTGTCGAGGCCGAGGACGGTCGCGCCCTCCTCGCCGACGAGGAGCAGGTCGAGGGGGCGGGCGAGGGTGAGCAGGGCGGCGACGCCGAGGACGAGGACTGCGGCGGGCAGGGCGAGCATGTCCCAGCGGGCGCTGCCGAGGCCGCCGAGGGACCAGAACATCGCCTCCTGGAAGTGTTCGGGGCGGCCCGCGAGGACGAGGAGCAGGGTGGTCAGCGCGGAGAGGATGTACGAGACGGCGACCCCGGCGAGGACGAGCCGGGAGCCGGTCATCGTCGAGCCGTGGCGGGCGAGCGCGTAGACGAGGACCAGGGCGAGCAGGGCGCCGGCGAAGGCTCCGGCGGGCAGGGCGACGGTGGTGGTGATCCCGCCGCCGATGCCGAGGACCAGGACGAGGACGGCCCCGGTGGAGGCGCCGGAGGAGATCCCGAGGAGGAAGGGGTCGGCGAGCCGGTTGCGGACCAGGGCCTGGAGGACGGCGCCGACGACGGCGAGCCCGGCGCCGACGATCGCGCCGAGGAGCACGCGCGGAAGCCGGACGTCGAGCACGATCGTGCGGTACGGGGAGGGCGCGGCGCGGCCGGTGAGGATCTCGACGACGTCGCCCACGGGGATCCGCACGGACCCGAGGGCGACCCCGGCGACGACGGCGACCGCGAGGGCGGCGACGAGCCCGCCGAGAACGAGCAGGTACCGCCCGGGACCGGCCGGCGCGGGCGGGCCGCCGCGCCCCGCCCGTCCGAACCGGCCGGCGACCGCCGTCGCGGCGACCGCGGCGGACGAGGCCGGACCGGACGAGGCCGGACCGGACGGCGCCGGACCGGACGGCGTCGGACCGGGCCGGGTCCGGCCTGGCGCCGTCGGGTCCTTCGGGTTCGCGTCCTCGGCCGCTCCGGCGTTCGGGAGCGGGGTGGCCGTCATCGGGTCGGGTGGAGCTGGGTCGCGAGCTTCTCGATCGCCGCCGGGACCCGGACGCCGAGGACCGCGTCGGAGAGCGGCAGCACGGCGAAACGGCGGTTCTCGACCGCCGGGACGTCCTTGAGGGCCGGGTCCTCCAGGAGGCGCTTCTTCTTCTGTTCCACGGTCGTCGAGCCGTAGTCGTAGATGACGATCACGTCCGGCTTGCGGGCGACGACCTGCTCCCATGTCGCGTCGCCGAAGGGCTTGTCGAGGTCGGCGAAGACGTTCCGCCCGCCCGCCCGGGTGATCAGCTCGTTGCCGATGCCCTTGCCTCCGGCGGTGAAGGCCGACTTGTCGCCGCTGTCGTAGACGAAGACCGAGACCGGGGCGACCCCGTCCACCTTCTTCTCGGTCGCCGCGACCGTCTTCCTCGCCTCGGCCGTCCAGCGCGTGCCGCGGTCGGGGACGCCGAAGGTCCGGGCGACCTCGTCGACCTCCCGGTAGAGGTCGGCGAGGGAGGAGGAGCCGGAGGGGCAGTACTCCATGTTGAGGCGGCTGTCGACCCCCGCGGCCTTCAGGTCGTCCCGGCTCCGTCCGGCCTTGGCGTCGAAGGCGCTGGAGTAACCGCCGTAGACGAAGTCGGGGTTCGCGGCGAGCAGGGCCTCCTTGGAGGGGTACTCCTTCGCGAGCACCGGCACCGCGTCGTACGCCTTCTTGTACGCGGGGAGGATCCGGTCGTCGAGGTAGGCCGTGCCGACGAGGGACTTCTCCAGGCCGAGGGCGAGCATGACCTCGGTGACGTGCTGGTTCATGGTGACGGCCCGCTGCGGCGGGGCCTGGTACGTCGTCTTCACACCGCAGTTGGCGACGGTGTACGGGAACCCCGGTGCGGCCTCGGCGGCGGGGGCGCCCTTCTCCGCGGGGGCCGCGCAGGCGGCGAGCAGCGGGACGAGGGCGGCGGCGGGCAGCAGGGTACGGCGGCGCCAGGTCATGGCGGACGAGCCTCCTCCGGGGATTTCCACGTCCCCAGTCGGTGGTGAGAGGCGGCAGGTCAGTTCCTGGCTTCCGGCCCCCGGAGGGGCCGGACACAGTGGCGGGACCGTGCCGGATTCGCACCGGCTTCCTGGGTCCTGCCGCCCTGATGGTCGCGTCAGTGTCTCAGACGGCGTACTCCTCGACGACCTTCACGTCCTCCTCGGTCACGACGCCCTCGACGATCGTGTAGGAGCGGAACTGGAAGGGGCCCGCGCCGTCGGTGTCGGCGGTCGAGACCAGGACGTAGTGCGCGCCGGGCTCGTTGGCGTACGAGATGTCGGTACGGGACGGGTAGGCCTCGGTGGCGGTGTGCGAGTGGTAGATGATCACGGGTTCCTCGTCCCGGTCGTCCATCTCGCGGTAGAGCTTCAGCAGGTCGGCGGAGTCGAACTCGTAGAACGTGGGCGAGCGCGCGGCGTTCAGCATCGGGATGAACCGCTCCGGGCGGCCGCTGCCGGCGGGACCCGCGACCACGCCGCAGGCCTCGTCGGGGTGGTCCGCGCGGGAGTGCTCCACGATCTGGTCGTACAGGGCCCGGGTGATGGTCAGCATGTCGGACAGGATAAGCAAAGGGGCCGTCCCGTACCGAGGAGTGGTACGGGACGGCCCGAATGCTGGACAGAGAACGCGTTACGAGCGCTTGGCGAAGGCCGCACCCTGCGGGTTGCGGGACTTCAGGACCAGGTACGCGACCGCGAGGACGAGGCCCCACAGCGGCGCGCAGTAGAGCGAGATCCGCGCGTCCTTGTCGATGCCCATCAGCACGATGACCATGCCGATGAAGGCGAGGGCGAAGAGGCTGCACCAGATGCCGCCCGGCGCCTTGAAGGACGACTGGGGCAGCTCGCCGCGGTCGGCCTTGAGGCGGAAGCGGACCTGGCAGATCAGGATCATGATCCAGGCCCACATGCCGGAGATGGTGGCGAAGGAGACGACGTAGTTGAAGGCGTCGCCGGGCCACTGGTAGTTGATCCAGACGCCGACCATCATCAGCCCGGCGGAGAAGGACGTGCCGACCAGCGGCAGACCGTTCTTGGTGAGCTTGGTGAAGAACTTCGGGCCCTGGCCGTTGAGCGCGAGGTCGCGCAGCATGCGGCCGGTGGAGTACATGCCCGAGTTGCAGGAGGAGAGCGCGGCCGTCAGGACGACGAAGTTCACGATCGCGGCGCCGACGCCGAGGCCCATCTTCTCGAAGGCCGCGACGAACGGGGAGACGCCCGGCTGGAAGTGGGTCCACGGGACGACCGACAGGATCATGATCAGCGCGCCGACGTAGAAGACTGCGATACGCCACGGCACGGTGTTGATGGCCTTGGGCAGGACGGTCTTCGGGTCCTTGGACTCGCCCGCCGTGACACCGACCAGCTCGACGGCGAGGAAGGCGAACATGACCATCTGCAGGGTCATCAGGGTGGAGCCGATGCCCTTGGGGAAGAACCCGCCCTCGGACCAGAGCAGGGTCATCGAGGCGGTGTCACCGGCGTCGGAGAAGCCGATGGTGAGGATGCCGGCGCAGATGAGGATCATGCCGACGATCGCGGTGACCTTGACCATCGAGAACCAGAACTCGAGTTCGCCGAAGAGCTTGACGGAGATCAGGTTCGCGAGGAACAGGACGACCGTGAAGATCAGGGCGAAGACCCATTGCGGCTGATTGAGGATGCCGTCGGTGTTCTTGGTCCAGTACTGCATGTACTCGGAGGCGGCGGTCACTTCGGTGATGCCGGTGACGACCCAGAAGAGCCAGTACGTCCAGCCGGTCACGAAGCCCGCGAAGGGGCCGATGAACTCCCGTGCGTACTCCGAGAAGGAGCCGGAGACGGGCCGGTACATGAGGAGCTCGCCGAGCGCCCGCATGATGAAGAAGATGACGAGGCCCGCGATGGCGTACGCGAGGATCAGGCTGGGTCCCGCCTTGGAGATGCCCTTGCCCGCGCCCAGGAAGAGGCCCGTGCCGATGGCGCCGCCGATCGCGATCATCTGGATCTGGCGGGCGCCGAGTGCCCGGTGGTAACCCTCGCCGTCGGCGGAGTCCGCGGCCTCACTGCCGTCGTGCTGCTTGTCGACCTGCACTGAGGTCATGGTGGTGCGCCTTTCTCCATGCTGTTCCGCGCCGACTGCGTCTGGCTGCGGATCAGGTCCTGATCCCCCCGGATATGGATGGAGTGCTACCGGCGGTCAGCCGGCCAAAGCGCCCCCGGGAACAGGGGTGGCGTCCCCGGGTGGTCGTGAAGATTTATCACGGGGGAAACAGTGATCGAGGAGAGCGAATGTGGCGCAGGCCACATGAAAAAGGGGGCAAAAGCCACTCAAGAGGACCAGTGAGAAGACTTTGGTGACGTATTCGTTATCCGGATTTGAGTGTCCGCTGAGCGAACGGCGTCCTACCGGCCGGTATCAGGCCGTGGGACATCACTCCCCGGACATCAGCGTCTCGACGAGTGACTCCTGAAGGGCGCCCAGCCAGAGGTACGCCATCACCATCGGCTTGCGCGGGTCGGAGTCGGGCAGCCGGTACAGGTCCCCGCTCTCGTCCTCGTCGGTGACCTCCAGACGGGTCCCGATGGTGAGCCGCAGGTCGTTGAGCGCGCCGAGCCAGGCCCGGGACTCGTCGACGGTGAGCTTGAGGACCACCGCGTCGTCGCCGGTCGCGGAGAGTCCGTCGAGGCTGCGGATCACCGCGAGGGCGTCCTGGCGCTTGCGGGCGCGCAGGTCGTTCTCGGTGTAGCGGCGGAAGTCGGCCGCGGCCGCGCGCAGCTCCTCGTCCTCGTCCCCGTACGCGTCGGGGAAGAGGCGCTTGAGCGCGGGGTCGCTGGGGGCCTCGCTCGGGCCCTCGGCGAAGAGCGCGGCGAGCGGGTCCTCGCCCTCCACGGGCTCGTCGCCCGGTCCGATCAGCTCCATGAGCTGGACGGCGAGGGAGCGCAGGATGGAGATCTCGACCTCGTCGAGCGCGACGGCGGCACCACCGCCGGGCAGGACCTCGAAGCGTCCGGCCATCAGCCGCGGTCCTGGGTGAGGGTCGCCCACAGCCCGTAGCCGTGCATCGCCTGCACGTCCCGCTCCATCTCCTCGCGCGTCCCGCTGGAGACCACCGCGCGGCCCTTGTTGTGCACGTCGAGCATCAGCTTGTGCGCCTTGTCCTTGGAGTAACCGAAGTACGCCTGGAAGACGTAGGTCACATAGCTCATCAGATTGACCGGATCGTTGTGGACGAGAGTCACCCACGGCACGTCGGGCTCGACGACGGCGAAGGTCTCTTCAGCCGATTCCGTGCGTTCGATCTCAATAGGCGCGACGCTCACTTACCCCATGCTGCCACCTCGGGAGGGGCGTCGCACAAACGGGTCAGCCCGCGCGCCGAGAAATCGTCAGAGTGACGATTTCTGCGGTAGCATCGCTGACATGAACGCTGCGGACCTTGGGCTGCCGGTGGACGTGCCGTCGACCGCGCTCTTCACCGATCAGTACGAGCTGACCATGCTGCAGGCGGCCCTCAGGGCCGGCACCGCCGACCGGCGCTCCGTCTTCGAGGTCTTCACCCGTCGTCTGCCCGAGGGGCGGCGCTACGGCGTGGTGGCCGGTGTCGGACGCGTCCTGGACGCCGTCGAGAACTTCCGCTTCGACGCCGGTGTCCTCGGCTTCCTGCGCGAGCAGGGCATCGTCGACGAGCCGACGCTCCAGTGGCTGGGCAACTACCGCTTCTCGGGCGACATCTGGGGCTACCCCGAGGGCGAGGTGTACTTCCCCGGCTCGCCGATCCTGCGGGTCGAGGGCTCCTTCGCCGAGTGCGTGCTCCTGGAGACCGTGATCCTGTCGATCCTCAACCACGACTCGGCCATCGCGGCGGCGGCCTCCCGGATGTCGGGCGCGGCCGGCGGGCGGCGGCTGATCGAGATGGGCGCCCGGCGCACCCACGAGCTGGCGGCCGTCGCCTCGGCGCGGGCGGCCTACGTCGGCGGCTTCGACTCCACCTCGGACCTCGCGGCCGGGTTCCGCTACGGCATCCCGACCGTCGGCACCTCCGCGCACGCCTTCACGCTGCTGCACGACAGCGAGCGGGACGCCTTCCAGGCCCAGGTCGAGACGCTGGGCCGCGGTACGACGCTGCTCGTCGACACCTACGACGTGACCGAGGCCGTCCGTACCGCCGTCGAGGTGGCCGGTACGGAGCTCGGAGCCGTACGGATCGACTCCGGGGACCTGCTGCTCGTGGCGCACCGGGTCCGGGCGCAGCTCGACGAGCTGGGCGCGACGAACACCAAGATCGTGGTCACCTCGGACCTGGACGAGTACGCCATCGCCTCGCTGGCGGCGGCGCCGGTCGACGCGTACGGGGTGGGCACGCAGCTGGTCACCGGCAGCGGCCACCCGACCTGCTCGATGGTCTACAAGCTGGTCGCCCGCGCCCGGTCGGCCGACCCCAAGGCGCCGCTGACCGCGGTGGCGAAGAAGTCGGTCGGCGGCAAGGCCTCCGTCGGTGGCCGCAAGTGGGCGGCGCGGCGGACGGACGCGGAGGGCGTCGCGGAGGCGGAGGTGATCGGCACCGGCCCAGTGCCCGCCGAGCTCGCCGGCCGTCAGCTGCTCGTGGAGCTGGTCAAGGGGGGCGACGTCGTGGCCCGGGAGCCGCTGGAGGCGGCGAGGGCGCGGCACATCGCGGCGCTGGACGGACTGCCGATGTCGGCCCTCCAGCTCTCGCGGGGCGAGCCGGTACTGCCGACGGAGTACGTGTAACACCCTGCCCGGGTACGTGTAACACCCTGCGAGGCCCCCTCCCGAAGGAAGGGGGAAGTCTCTAGGCTCGATGCCATTCCCCGTTTCGACACCCCACCGTTCCCTCCGCCGGCCCACCGAAGGACACCCGCCATGCACCGCGCATTGATCGTCGTGGACGTTCAGAACGACTTCTGCGAGGGCGGCAGCCTCGCGGTGGCGGGGGGAGCGGACGTCGCCGCCGCCATCACCGACCTGGTCGGCGAGGCGGCGGGCGCCGCGTACCAGCACGTGGTGGCCACCCGCGACCACCATGTCGCCCCGGGAGACCACTTCTCCGCCACGCCCGACTATGTGACGTCCTGGCCGGTGCACTGCGTCGCCGGCACGGAGGGCGTGGGCTTCCACCCGAACTTCGCGCCCGCGGTCGCCTCCGGGGCGATCGACGCGGTCTTCGACAAGGGGGCGTACGAGGCGGCGTACAGCGGCTTCGAGGGGCGCGACGAGAACGGCGTCACGCTCGCCGAGTGGCTGCGGTCACACGACGTGACCGAGGTCGACGTCGTGGGCATCGCGACGGACCACTGCGTACGGGCGACGGCGCTGGACTCGGCGCGCGAGGGCTTCCGTACGCAGGTCCTCCTGGACCTCACGGCGGGCGTCGCGAAGGAGACGACCGAGCGGGCCCTGGAGGAGCTGCGCGGCGCCGGGGTCGAGCTCACGGGCAAGCCCGTGGTCTAGGCGCGCACCGTGGCCCGGGCGCGCGCTGTCGTCCGGGCCCGGGGGCCGGGCCCGGCGCCCGTCGCCTAGGAGGCCGTGGGCAGGGTCCGTATGGAGTGCCACAGCTCCTGCGTCGCGCTCGTCGTGGAACGCCACAGAAGGCCGTCCGGGTGGTGGAGGACGGCGGTGATCTCGTCGGGGGTCGGGGGTTCCGCGTTGCCGCGGAGGTAGACCGCCCTCAGGCCCAGGTTCCGCAGCCGGGTCAGGGCGCGGGCGCGGTTGGCCGCGTGGACCAGGAAGCGGACCGTGGCCCCGTCGCCGGCCGGGCTCGGGAGCCCTATCGCGACGACGACGCTCCCGCCTGGCAACTTGCAGAAACCTCCACCGGGCATGCCGGAACCACTCCCCCTGTGAGCTTGCTGTCAATAAGAACTGGTCAGAGGCACCTAAACACGATCGGCCGCCGCCCGCTAGAGGGCGACGGCCGATCATGCTTTGACCTGCGACGATGCAGATTACTTCTGCGAGGGACCCACCTGGACGGTGATCGTCTGGCCGTCCTTCGGCTCCTTGACGACCGCGATCTTGGTGTTGGTGTCAGTTACCTGGACACCGGCGCGCTCGGTCTGGGTGTACCAGTACGTGCCCCGCCGGTCATCGAAGACCGGGACGCCGGGCTGCGACTTCACCCAGGCCGGCACGCCCGCCTTGTGCAGCCGGATCGCGTCGGTGCGGTAGGTGCCGAACGTCGAGTCGTACGCCTGGACGCGGTTGCGCATCAGGGTGCCGTCGGCGTTCTTCAGCGGCGTCGGGTGCGCGTCGATCGGAAGGATCAGACCCTGGCCGGGGTGGACGGCCGTGTTGTTGTCCTTCTGCGACGTGTCCCACTGCCAGATGAGCAGACCGTTCTGGTACGGGTAGTGCTCGACCCAGCTGGCCTTGTCGCCCGTGAAGCCGAAGTTGTACGGGCCGACCTTGAGGGTCTCGTCGTACGAGACGTACTGGCGGTTCTCCGCGAGGTAGTACTGCTCGTACTCCTTCGTGAAGCCCTTGCCGATCCGCGAGAAGCCCTTCGCCGTCCAGCCGTTGTCGCCGTTCTCGACGTTGTCCGAGAAGACGGTGGCACCGTCGGCGGTCAGCGTGATGGCGTCGGCCGCGAAGCCCTTGCCGCCGGCGCCGCCGTCCGTCTGGTAGCGGAAGCGGAGGTCGAACTTCTTGCCCGCGTAGGCGTCGAGCGGGAAGACGAGCGGCTTGTACGCGCCGGAGACGTCGGTCAGCGCCGGGGCGCCGCTCGCGTCGCGCGGCAGCGGCTTGCCGTCCACCGTGCCGTCCAGGGCGGTCCAGTTGGCGCCGCCGTCCGTGGACACCTCGGTGTAGAGGTAGTCGTAGTCCAGCTCGATGTCGTACCAGCCCTTGAGCTCCAGGGTGGCCTTCGACTTGCCGGTCAGGTCGACGGAGCGGGTCAGGGTGTTCTTGAGGTCGTCACCCATGTCGCTCCACCACTGCGTGGCACCCTCGGCGGGCGCGACGACATCGGTGGTGACCTTCTTCTTCGGCAGCTCGACGACGAGCGCCTGGGGGTTCTTGGTGTTGTACTCGGCCACGCCCAGCTTGTGGGTGGACTTCGTACCGCGCTGCTCGTTGCTCACCTTGGTGTAGTTGAGCCAGCCGAGCTGCAGCTTGTCCCAGGCGTTCATGTCGCCGGGCAGGTCACCGATGGAGTCCTTGCCCCGGCCGAGCCAGGAGCCGGAGGACATCAGGGACCAGAAGCCGGTCGAGTTCTCGGCGCCGGCCTTGCCCGAGGTGTCGTACAGGTCGGGCAGACCGAGGTCGTGACCGTACTCGTGGGCGAAGACGCCGAGGCCGCCGTTCTCGGGCTGCATCGTGTAGTCGCCGACCCAGATGCCGGTGGAGCCGATCTGCGTGCCGCCGGACTTGTTGCTCGCCGGGCCGGTCTTGCCCGCGTCCGTGCCGTACGCGTACCAGCGGTGGGCCCACAGGGCGTCGCCGCCCTGGGCGCCGCCGCCCGCCGACTCGTCCTCACCGGCGTGGACGATCTGGAAGTGGTCGATGTACCCGTCGGGCTCGTTGAAGTTGCCGTCGCCGTCGAAGTCGTACCGGTCCCACTTGTCGTACTGCGCGATGTCGGCCTTGATCTGGGCGTCGGTACGGCCCTTGGCCTTCTGGTCCGCGGTCCACGCGGTGACACCGTCGCGGACGGCGTCCCAGACGTTGGCGCAGTTGCTGTTGCCGCAGTAGTTCGAGCCGTAGCGGGCTTCGTTGTACTCGACCTTGACCCAGTCCGAGACGCCGCCCTCGACCGAGTACCGGCCGGAGGAGGTCTTCTCCATGTAGGTCTTCAGGGACTGCTTCGGCTGGCCCTTCTTGTCCTTGCCGGTGCCGAAGTACAGGTCCTGGAAGTGCTGCTGGTTGTAGTCCTTCTGCCAGGCCGTCGAGTTGTCCTTCGAACGGTCCGGCTGGGCTATCTGGTTGTGCAGCGGGCCGGGCGTGCCGCCGAACTTCGGCTTCGGCTCGGCCGTGTCGTCGTCCGCGCGGTCGACCAGGGTGGTGTTGTCCACCTTGTCGCCGAACTCGACGAGGATCGTGAAGATCTTGTCGGTCTTCTCCCGGCCCAGCTCGACGTACTTCTTGCTGTCGAGCTTGACGACCTGGGAGCCCCCGCGGCGCTCGACCTTGCTCTCGCCGGTCAGCACCTGCTCGAGCGCGGCCTTGCGCTGCTGCTCCTGCTGCTTGCTGTAAGGGCCCTCGAGGTCGTGGTCGACCGCCGTCTTGTCGACGCCGGCACCCGGTGCCGGGTCCTGGCGCTCGATCGAGGCCGGTGCGCCCGGACCCTTTTCGTCGGCGAATGCGAAGGTCGAGGCGCTGGCGGCGGTAGCCGCGAGCGCCACGACGACTGCGGACGCTCTGATCGCCCGTCGTCTGTTGGTCACTTGATGATTCCTCCCCGGCGCCCGCGACCGCGCGGACCGAGGGTGGGGTGTCCGCGGGCGGGGTCGCGCGTCACAAGTGACGACATTCGACCGGAGTTACGAGAGAAAAGACAGACCTTGACTTGAACAGACCAACTGCACTATGCAGGAGTCGATTTCCGTTATCCGAACGTCAACCGGGCGCACCGGAAGGGGTCGTCGAGAGGAACGGTGACTCCATGCGCCCCCCGTGCACCCACACCGTGGGTTAGGTCACGCTTACTACCCGTTTCGCTCGGGCATCCACCGTCGTAGAGTCGCTTGCCGGGAATCCCCGGCGCCAGCCAGGGGGGAGCGACCCGCCGATGCTTCGAGGGACGGTACCCGTCATGCCGCGTCCGAACGCCGCACAGCTCGCCTACGGTTCGGCCACCGTCGTCTTCTCGACCGTCGCCCTGCTGCTGCTGTCCCGTACGACGACCCCGCTCGGGATCGCCGTCATCAGCGCCGCCGGGCTCCTTCTCGGGCTGCTGGTCGCGGTGACGATGCCCGCGCCCCGCAAGGCCGCCCCGGCACCCGTGCAGCCCCTCCCCCGGACGGACGAGATCCGGGTACCGGCCGTCCGCGTGGGTGCGGGGGCCGATACCCGGATCGGTACGTGACGCCGGCGTCGTAGCTACTGCGGGACCGACACCACCACCGTCTTGGCAGCCTTGTCGTGCAGGCCCTGCTTGTAGGGCTTGTCGACCAGGATCAGGATGAGCAGCAGCAGCGGCCACAGGCAGGCGCAACAGATCAGCGCGGGCAGCCACAGCACGACGGCGCGGATCAGCGAGGCGTTCATCGGCGGTGTGGAGCCGTCGTTGAGCATCGCGACGCGCAGCTTCATCCACTTCTTGCCGAAAGTCTGGCCGCCCTTCGCCACCATCAGGGTGTCGTAGCCGACGTACGCCACGATGGTGATGAGCTGGAAGACGAGACCAGTACCCGTGCTGGTCGCCGTGATGGTGTCACCGAAGTCGTCCCCGTCGGTCGCCCGGTCGTAGACGTTGAACGGGATGCCGATGACGGCGAGCGGGATGGCGACGATCAGCCAGTCGATGATCCGGGCGAGGATGCGCTTGCCCGAGTCGGCGAGCGGCGGCATCCCTGCCAGCGGATCCGCGCCCCCGTAGCCTCCTCCGCCTCCGTAGGGCTGGGAGCCGTACGGCGGGGGCGGGGGCGGCATGTTGTCGTACGGCGAACCGGGCGGCGGGCCGCCGGGAGGCGGACCCCCCGGAGGCGGGCCCTCGGGAGGAGGGCCGCCAGGAGGAGGGCCGCCCGGCGGCGGTTCTTCGGGGGGTGGCGGCTGACTCCCGCTCCCGTACGGAGAGCCCGCCGACGGCGGCGTGGGCTCCTGCGGCTTCTTGAGGAACGGGTCGTCCTCGGGCGGCTGGCCGGGCGTCGGCTGGTCGTTGCTCATGGGGGCAGTGCATCCCGCGTGGCAGGGCCCCGCAAGGAATCGCCGACCGTTCGGGGGACCGCCGTACGGGTCCCCGCGGGCGGCGGCTAGCCGGCCACGAAGGTGTGGGCCGCCTTGTCGTGCCAGCACTGGCGCCAGGGGCGGTCGAAGAGGCACCACAGCACGTTCAGGACACCGAGGACGAGGAGCCCGAGGACGCTGTAGACCAGCCAGCGGCGCAGGGCCGCGCCGAACGTCGGCGGCTCGTGCGCCTCGATGTCCCGCACCTGGAGACCGCAGAGCTTCTTGCCGAGGGTGCGGCCCCACTTGGCCGTGGGCAGCGCCTCGTACAGCACGCCGAGGACGAGGAGGGCGGCGAGCGCGATCCCGAAGTTGAGGGAGGTGGTGCCGTCCAGGAGCCAGACCTGGACGGTGGTGCCGGTCTGCTTGGCCGCCTCGATCTTGGCGTCGATGTGGTCGAGCGCCTGGGTCACGAACGGGAAGGACGCCCCGCCGACGAGCGCGCCGAGGACGAGGGTGTCGATGAGCCGGGCGACGAGACGCTTGCCGAGACCGGCGGGGCGGGCGGCGGCCTGGGCGCGGGCGGCCTGGAGGAACGGGTCCTCGACGGGCGGCTTCCAGGGGAGGACCGGCTGCTCCTGCTCGGCCTGCGGGGCGTGCCGGGCCTGCTGGGACTGCTGGGACTGCGGGTGAGCCTGGTGGGCCGCCGGGGCCGCGGCGGCCGAGGGCTGCGCGAGCTGGTGGACCTGCTGGGGCCAGGAGGGGGCGCCGCCGCCGGGACCGGAGGTGACGGGGGCGGGGGCGGGCTGGGCGGCCTGGGAGGCGGCAGGGGTCTGCGCCTGTGCCTGGGGCTGGCCGGGGACGTGCGGGAGGGGCGCGCGGGAGGCCTGGGCGGGCTGTGCGCCGCCGCTCTGCGGGGTCCTGAGGGCCTGGGGACCCTGCGGCCCGAGCGCGTCACGCGTGCCCTGCGGGGTCTCTGCGGCCTGAGAGCTCTGGGGGCTCCGCGCGCTCTGGGCGTTCTGCGTGGGGGCGGGCGTGCCCTGCGGAGGGAGGGCGCGGATCGTCATCGTGCCCTCCGGCACGGGAGCCTGCGCCTCCGCCTTCGCCTGTCGTACGCCGGGCAGCGCACCGCCCGTCGGGTCGGCGGCCGACGCCGGGGTCACCGGCATCCCGCCCAACCGGGCCTGCGGACCGGCCGGCTTGGGCTCGGGGTCCGTGGTGCGGGCGGCGGCCACACGGGGGTCCTGCGGCACGGCCGGACCGGCGCTCGCGGCGGGCTCGGCCTCCGGCGAGCCCCAGGAGACCTTCCGGTCCCGGTCGCCGCCGAAGCCGGTCTGCCGCGACACGTCCGCCTGCCACGCCGAGGCCGGCTCGGGCGCGGTCTCGGCGGCGGGCTCCTCGTCGAAGAAGACGGGTCCCGTCTCCTCCACGGCGGGCACGGGTGCCTGCGAGGAGGCCGCGGGCGCGGGCGAGGGGTTCGGAGCCAGGGCCGGACCCGGGGGCATCGCCGAGACCGGGGCGGCCGGCGGGAGTTCACCCTCACGGGGGGCCGGCCGGCTCGTCCCGGGCACCCAGGCTCCCCCGTTCCAGTACCGGATGTATCCGGGAATGGAGGGGTCCGGGTAGTACCCGGCCTGCGGTACCTCCCCGCCGGCTCCAGGAGGAGTAGCCACTGCCCCGACTCCGTTCCGTGACGACGCTTCAACGACCTCGGGCCCCTAGGCCCAAGGAGGACAGTAACGAAGAACCACGCCACAAGAAGAAAGAGGCCGCGAGAAACCCGCCTTCGAGCGACATACCCACAGAACCCGCCACTGACCGTCACGCTCAGGCCGACGGTCCGCCCGTCGAAGACCCCGCAGGAGCCACTCGGAGCTCGCTGGAAGCCCCGCGGGCCCCGGAAGAATCTCCCGAAGAAAATTCTCCGAAGTCGCGTAATGGCGGACCGCCCTCGCGCTCTCTCCCCGTGCGGGCCCGCCCGGGGCCCCGTACCGGAGAGGACGTCAGCCATGCAGAACACCGAGAACACCGTCGTCGAGCGCGAGCTGGAGCTGAAGCTGGTGCTCTCCCCCGAGCGCTCCATCCCCGTCCCGGCGCGGCTCGCCTACCGCACCGACGACCCGTACGCCGTGCACATCACGTTCCACGTGGGCTCGGAGTACCCCGTCAACTGGACGTTCGCCCGCGAACTGCTCGTCGAGGGTGTCTTCCGGCCCTGCGGCCACGGCGATGTCCGGATCTGGCCCACGAAGGTCGACGGACGCGACATCGTCCTGATGGCGCTCTCGTCCCCCGACGGCGACGCGCTGCTCGAAGCACCCTCCGCGCAGGTGTCCGCATGGCTGGAGCGGACCCTGCGCGCCGTCCCGCCGGGCACCGAGTCCGAGCAGCTCGGCATCGACGACGGCCTCGCCGAGCTGCTGGCCACCACCTCGGTCGCCGACGACCTCTGGCTGCACGACCCGTGGCCCTCGGACGAGTCGCAGGACGGTGAGGTGTGAACGGGGAGGCGACGAGGTCAGAACAGCTTTCCGGGGTTCAGGATCCCGAGCGGGTCGAAGGTCCGCTTGATGCCCCGCTGCATCTCCACCCCCACCGGCCCCAACTCCCGTGCCAGCCACTCCTTCTTCAGGGTGCCCACGCCGTGCTCGCCGGTGATCGTGCCGCCCAGCTCCAGACCGAGCGCCATGATCTCGTCGAAGGACTCCCGCGCCCGCCGCGACTCGTCCTCGTCCGCCTGGTCGAAGCAGACGACGGGGTGGGTGTTGCCGTCGCCCGCGTGCGCGCAGACGCCGATGGTCAGGTCGTACTTCTCGGCGATGGCGGCCGTGCCGTCGAGCATCGCGGCCAGCTTCGTGCGCGGCACGCAGACGTCGTCGATCATCGTCGCGGACTTGATCGTCTCCAGGGCCGTCAGGGAGAGCCGCCGGGCCTGGAGGAGGAGTTCGGACTCGGCCGCGTCCTCCGCCGGTACGACCTCGGTGGCCCCGGCCGCCGCGCACAGCTCGCCGACGGCCGCCAGATCGGCCGCGGGGTCCGGGGTGTCGAACGCACACAGGAGCAGCGCCTCGGTGGTGTTGGGCAGCCCCATGTTCGCCAGCTTGTTGACGGCGCGGATGGTGGTGCCGTCCATCAGCTCCAGCAGAGACGGCGTATGCCCGCGCTCCATGATCGCGCAGACGGCCTCGCAGGCGGCCGCCGAAGAGGGGAACTCGGCGGCCAGCGCGAGCTGCTGCGGCGGCTGCGGGCGGAGCGCGAGGGTCGCGCCGACGATGATGCCGAGACTGCCCTCCGAGCCGACGAAGAGCCGGGTCAGGTCATATCCGGCGACGCCCTTGGCGGTGCGCCGGCCGGTGGAGAGCAGCCGCCCGTCGGCGAGGACGACGTCCAGGCCGAGGACGTACTCCGCCGTCACCCCGTACTTCACACAGCACAGACCGCCGGACGCGGTGCCGATGTTGCCGCCGATGGTGCACATCTCCCAGCTGGAGGGGTCCGGCGGGTAGTACAGACCGTGCTCGTTGACGGCGCGGGACAGCACGGCGTTGACCACGCCGGGTTCCACGACGGCGATCCGGTCGACCGGGTTGATCTCCAGGATCCGGTCCATCTTGACCAGGGACAGCACGATGCAGCCCTCGGAGGCGTTGGCGGCGCCGGACAGACCGGTGCGGGCGCCCTGCGGGACGACCGGGACGCGCAGTGCGGTCGCGGTGCGCATCACGTGCTGGACCTGCTCGACGGTGCGCGGGAGCACGACGGCCGCGGGGGTACCGGCCGGGCAGAAGCTCGCCATGTCGTTCGCGTAGGAGGCGCTGACGTCGGGGTCGGTGATCAGCGCCTCGGCGGGAAGGCCCGCGCGCAGCTCGTGGTGGAGCCGCGTCAGAAGATCGTCCATGCGTCCAGCCTGGCACCCGGGGCCATCGGTGTGAACCCGCCGGAGTGGGCGCTTCGTGTGCTCTTCGTACAGGCGCACAGTGAGCGGCATGAAGACGGAGAACGTGTCGAGGGCGGTCCTGGCCGCGGGGGTGGGTGCGGTGCTCGCGGCGACGGCGCTGCTGTACGCCCCCGATCTCGCACCCGGTCTGTTCGGCGACGGGAAACCGGCGGCCCCCGGCCCCGCGGAGCGCGCGGTGCTCGCGGCGAACGCGGGGGCGCAGGCCTCGCTGACCGACCTGGGAGCGCTGATCGGCGACCGTGAGAAGTGGCTGAGGAAGCATCCGGAGGACGAGGAGTCCTGGGCCGTGCTCGGGGCGGCGTACACCGAGCGGGGTACGCGGCTCGGCGACGCCAGGTACTACCCGCGGGCCGAGCGTGCCCTGAAGCGCTCGCTGGAGGTACGGCCGGCCGCGCGCGGGAACCTGGACGCGCAGCTGGGGCTCGGCGCCCTGGCCAACGCGCGGGGCGACTGGAGGACGGCGCGGACCTGGGGCGAGGCGGTCCGCGAGAAGTCCCCCAAGCGCTGGCCGGTGTACCCGGTGCTGATCGACGCGTACAACGGGCTCGGCGACTACAAGGCCGCCCAGCAGGCCCTGGCCTCGCTGGAGAAGCTGCACTCGGGCGCGGCGGTGAGCACGCGGGTGGCGCAGGGGTACCGCAACCGGGGCTGGCGCGAGGACGCGGCGGCCGCGGCGCACGACGCGGTGTTGCGGGCGGAGACCGGCGCGGAGAAGGCGGCGGCGTACGCGCGGCTCGGGGATCTGGCGTGGGAGCGGGGCGAGCCGCAGGAGGCGGTGACGCAGTACGGGTCGGCGTTGCGTCTCGTACGGGATCACGGTCCGTCGCTGGCGGGGCGGGCGCGGGCGCTCGCGGCGCTGGACCGTACGGACGAGGCGATGCTCGACTACCAGGCGGCGCTCGCGCGGCTGCCTCGGCCGGAGTACGTCCTGGAGGCGGGCGAGCTCTACGAGTCGCTGGGCCTGGACGGTGAGGCGCACGCGCAGTACGAGCTGCTGCGGTCGAGGTCCTGGGTCGGCGGGGAGGTCGTCCTCGGTCTCTTCGAGGCGGACCACGGCGACCCGGCGGCGGTGCGGCTGTTGAAGGCCGAATGGGCGCGCGGGCACCGGTCGGTGCAGGTGGCGGACGCGCTGGGATGGGCGCTCTTCCGGGCCGGGGAGCCGAAGGAGGCGCTGGAGTACGCGAAGAGGGCGACGGACGAGGGGCTGCGCAGCGCGCTCTTCTCGTACCACCGGGGCGAGATCGAGCGGGCCGTGGGGAAGTACGGGCCGGCCCGCCGCCATCTGGCGGAGGCGCTGCGGATCAACCCGGACTTCTCGCCGCTGCTCGCCCCGAAGGCCCGGCAGTCGGTGCGGGAGCTGGGCGACCCGCCGGACGAACTCCCGGAGGAACTGCGACCGGCGGCGCCGAAGTCGCCGGAAGCGCCGAAGTCGCCGGAAGCACCGGAAGCGCCTGCGGCTGCTGCGGCCTCGAACCCGGCCGAAGAACCGCAATCCAGATAGCCCGTACCCACCGGGGTCGTGGACAACGGACCCCCACCGCCGCAGCGGGACGAATGCCGACACGGGCCCGCTGCGGCGCCACCGCGCCAGCCGGACCACACGGACCCGCGCCGGGCGCGCGTCGGCGCCAACCCCGCGGGCGCCGTGGCGTGCCCGGCGCCGGCCGGCCCCGGGCGTCGCCGGGGAGCTTTCTCGCGGTGACGGGCCCGGGGCAGACACCCGCCCGGGCCCGTCGGTCTTCGCGGACTACAGGTTGCCGCGCTTCTCCTGCTCGCGCTCGATCGCCTCGAACAGGGCCTTGAAGTTGCCCTTGCCGAAGCCCATGGAGCCGTGCCGCTCGATCATCTCGAAGAAGACGGTCGGACGGTCCTGGACCGGCTTGGTGAAGATCTGCAGCAGGTAGCCGTCCTCGTCGCGGTCGACGAGGATCTTCAGCTCGCGCAGGGTCTCGACGGGCACGCGGGTCTCGCCGGCCCACTCGCCGAGCGTGTCGTAGTACGAGTCGGGGGTGTCGAGGAACTGGACACCGGCCGCGCGCATGGAGCGGACCGTCGCGACGATGTCGTTGGTGGCCAGCGCGATGTGCTGGACGCCCGCGCCGCCGTAGAACTCCAGGTACTCGTCGATCTGCGACTTCTTCTTCGCGATCGCCGGCTCGTTGATCGGGAACTTCACCTTGAGGGTGCCGTCCGCGACGACCTTCGACATCAGGGCCGAGTACTCGGTCGCGATGTCGTCGCCCACGAACTCCTTCATGTTCGTGAAGCCCATGACCTTGTTGTAGAAGCCGACCCAGTCGTTCATCTTGCCGAGCTCGACGTTGCCGACGCAGTGGTCGATGGCCTGGAAGGTGCGCTTGGCCGGCGGCTCGACGATCGGGTTCGCGGAGACGAAGCCAGGCAGGTAGGGGCCGTCGTAGCCGGAGCGCTCGACGAGGGTGTGGCGGGTCTGGCCGTACGTCGCGATGGCGGCGAGGACGACGGTGCCGTTCTCGTCCTTCACCTCGTACGGCTCGGTGATGCCGGTCGCGCCGTGCTCGACGGCGTAGGCGTACGCGGCGCGCGCGTCGGGCACCTCGATCGCCAGGTCGACGACGCCGTCACCGTGCTCGGCGACGTGCTCGGCGAGGAAGCGGCCCCAGTCCGTGGAGGCCTTGATGACGGAGGTGAACACGAAGCGGGCGGCGCCGTTCGTCAGGACGTAGCTGGCGGTCTCGCGGCTGCCGTTCTCCGGTCCGGAGTAGGCGACGAGCTTCATGCCGAAGGCCGTGGAGTAGTAGTGCGCGGCCTGCTTGGCGTTGCCGACGGCGAAGACGACCGCGTCCATGCCCTTCACGGGGAAGGGATCGGCCTGCCGCGCCGTGGAAGGGGTGTGATCGATGGTCTCAGTCATAGCGGCAGAGTCCCGCCGATTGGCAAGCTGCGCAATAGTTCGCCGGGCGGCTGGGCAATGTGTACAGCCGCGGGTCAGTATGGCCGGAAGACTTGTACAGGATGACCATGAGGAGGCCGCTGTGGCGATCGATCATCTGGACGGCCGGCTGATCGTGCTGCTCGCGCGAGAGCCGCGGATCGGAGTGCTCGAGGCCTCGCGCCGGCTGGGCGTGGCGCGCGGCACGGTGCAGGCGCGCCTGGACCGCCTTCAGGCGAACGGGGTGATCCGCGGCTTCGGCCCGCAGGTCGACCCGGCGGCGCTCGGCTACCCGGTGACCGCCTTCGCGACGCTCGAGATCAAGCAGGGGCAGGGGCCGGACGTACGGGAGCATCTGGCGACCGTGCCCGAGGTGCTGGAACTGCACACGACGACGGGCCACGGCGACATGCTCTGCCGGCTGGTGGCCCGCTCCAACGCCGACCTCCAGCGGGTGATCGACCGGGTCGTCGGCTTCGAGGGGATCGTGCGGGCGTCCACGGCGATCGTGATGGAGAACCCCGTACCGCTCCGGGTCATCCCGCTGGTGGAACAGGCGGCGGAGGACGGCCCCGCGTAGCCCCCCACGGCACCGTCCCGAGTTCCAAAGAAGTAGTTGCAAAGAACTGCTTGCAAGCATTCCTTTGCAACTCTATGCTCGTGCCATGCCCGAGCCCGAGAAGCCCCAGAGCCGCACACTCGACCCGCGCTCACTCCGCGGGCTCGCCCACCCGCTCCGGATCCAGCTGCTGCGCGCCCTGCGCCACCACGGCCCCGCCACCGCCTCCCAACTGGGCGAGCGGCTCGGCGAGTCCAGCGGGGCGACCAGCTACCACCTCCGCCAGCTCGCCGCGCACGGCTTCGTCGAGGACGACCCGACGCGGGGCAAGGGCCGGGAGCGGTGGTGGAAGGCGTCCCAGCAGGGCACGAGCTTCGACGAGTCGCTGTACCGGAACGAGGACCCCGAGGTGCAGGGCGCGGTGGAGGTCTATCTCCACGAGATCGCGACCATCCACACCCAGGAGCTGAACACCTACCTCGGAAACCGGCACCAATGGGACGAGAGCTGGCTCGGCGCCTCCGACATGAGCGACTTCAGCCTGCGCGTACCGCCCGAGCGGCTGCGCGAACTCAACGCCAAGATCCATGAGTTGATCAACTCCTACAGCGAAGAAGCCGACCCCGACGCACCGGGCGCCGCCCGCGTACGGATGCACCTGCACGCGTTCCCCCAGTACGAGAACTGAGAAGGGATCACGAAGCCATGCACCCCGACATCCACCTCCAGCTCCACCATCTCGACGCGGCCGAACTCCGCCGTGCCGCCGCCGACTCCCTCCCCCGCACCCCGGTCCGCTTCCGACTGGGCTGGGCACTGGTCGCGTTGGGCCTGCGCCTCGCCGTTCCGGCCGCGCCCGCCACCGCCCGACGGGTCACACTGGCCGTATGAGCACCCCGGGGGGACGTGCTCCACTGGCCACCGTCCTGGCCGCCAACGCCATCTCCATCACCGGCAACGCGCTCACCCTCATCGGCGTCCCGTGGTTCGCGCTCGACACCACGGGCAGCCCCGGCAAGGCGGGCCTGGTCGCGTTCTGCGCGGCCCTGCCCGTCGTCGTCTCCGCGATCGTCGGCGGCCCGGTCATCGACCGGATCGGGCGCCGCCGGATCAGCGTCGCCTCCGACCTCGTCTGCGCCCTCGCGATGGCCGCGATCCCGCTCCTGCACCGCGCGGGCGTGCTGGAGTTCTGGATGCTGTGCGCGCTGATGGCCGTGACCGGCCTCTTCCACGCGCCCGGCGAGACCGCCCGCTCCGTCCTCGTCCCCGACCTCGCCCGCCTCGCGGGGACTCCCCTGTCCCGCGCCGCGAGCCTCTTCGACGCCGTCTCGCGCGGCGCCCGGATGGCCGGAGCCGCCCTCGCCGGCGTCCTGATCGCCGTACTCGGCGCGGACACCGTGCTGCTGCTCGACTCCGCCACCTTCGGGCTCTCCGCCCTGCTGATCCTCATCGGCCTGCGGGGCGTGCCGGCCGCCGCGCCCCTGCCCGACCCGGCACCCTTCTCGCTGTCCGGCTACCGGGCCGAGCTGCGCGAGGGGTACACCTTCGTGCTCCGCTCCCGGCTGCTGCTCGGTGTCGTCGTGATGGTGATGGCCACCAACGGCCTCAGCCAGGGCTGGAGTTCGGTCCTGCTGCCGGTCCACGCCCGGGAGAATCTCGGCGGCTCGGCGGCCCTCGGCCTGCTCGTCGCCGTCTTCGGCGGCGCGGCACTGCTCGGAGCGCTGCTCTACGGGACGTTCGGCCACCGCTTCCCGCGCCGGGCCGCCCTCACGGCCGGCTTCGTGCTCTGCGGCGCGCCGCCGTACGCGGTGGCCGCCTTCACCGACACCACGGCGCCGCTGCTCGTCACCATGGCGGTGGGAGGGCTGGGGGCCGGCGTACTCAACCCGATCCTGACGACGGTGCTGTACGAGATCATCCCGGACCGGCTGCGCAGCCGGGTCTCCGGCGTGACCACGGCCGGGGTGCTTCTGGCCACCCCGCTCGGCGGTCTCGCCGCCGGCCTGCTCGTCGAGCGGACCGGCCTGGTGACCGCGCTGCTCGCGCTCGGCGGGGTCTACCTCCTGGCCACGCTCGCCCCGGTGGTCTTCCCCGCCTGGCGCGAGATGGACCCCGCCCCGAAGGACCTCAGCAGCTCGGAACCTTCGCGTCCTGCCCCTGCTCCAGCGCCCGGAGCGACGCCACGGCGTCGGTGAGCGTCTCGACGGGGATCAGCCGCATCCCCTTCGGCAGCTCGGCCTGCGCGTCGGAGCACTCCGCCTCCGGTACGAGGAAGACGCTCGCCCCGTCCCGCGCGGCGGCCTGGGTCTTGAGCGACACCCCGCCGACGGCGCCGACCGTGCCGTCCGGCTCGATCGTGCCCGTACCGGCGACGGTCCTGCCGCCGGTGAGGTCGCCGTCGGCGCCGTCACCGGCGAGCTTGTCGACGATCCCGAGGGAGAACAGGAACCCGGCGCTCGGCCCGCCGACGTCGGCGAGGTGGAGCGTGACCTCGACGTCCTTCGGGTCGAGCTTCAGATAGTCGAGAGCGGCCAGGGTGGCGGCGTCCTGCGACTCCTTCATCTGCCCGAGGTTGTGCTTCTCCACCTCATCGTCCGACTTGCCCGGCGGGTAGACGGAGTCGCGCGGCAGCACGGCCTGGTCGGTACGGAACCAGGCGTCGGCGATGTCGGCGAAGTCGTTGTCGACGCTCGGCCCGGTGGCCACGATCGTCGTCATCAGCAGCTTGCCCTCGGTGTCCCGGACGGGCGCCCCGCTGATCGTGATCACCTGACGCCCGTCGACGGCCCCGAGCACATCGGCCGTCGAACCGGGCGAGGCGATCGCGTACGGCAGCGGCGCGAGCCCGACGGCGGCGAAGAGCGCGGCGACGGGCAGGGCGCAGAGGGCGAGCGCACGGTTACGCGTGAGACTGGTGAGCACGCACCCAATCTACTGGGCGCCCACCGGCACCCGACGGCCGAAGAACCCCCGCACCTGGTGACGCACGGCACGCACGGCAGCCCCCGGCCCGATCGCACCGACCAGCCGGACCCGGTCGGCGGCGGTCATCAGCCCGGCGCACCGGAGCTGGGGCACGAGGGCCGCGTAGTCGGTGAACACCTGGTGCGCGGCGTCGTCGAGCTGCCGTCGCCGGGTGCGGCCCCCGGGGTGGGCGAGCATCGCGCCCCAGGAGCGGTCGATCCGGGCGTCACGGAAACCGTCGGTGCCGAGCAGGAGCAACGGCCGGTCGACGCCGTTCCGGGCCACCGGGAAGAGCGCGCCGTCGACCTGGTCCAGATACCCCTCCAGGTTCACGGCGGCGGCGATCCGCCGGTCGTCGTACAGAGCCTGAGCGGCGGCGGTGCCGCCGGCGGAATGCCCGTAGACCCCGACCCGCCCGAGGTCGAGCGCGCGACCGAGGGGGCCTTCCAGGGCTTCGAGGCGGTCGAGGACGAGACGGAGGTCGGCGAGCCGGGTGTCGATCATCGTGCGGAACTGCTCGGCGTCGGGCGGGCGGAAGAAGACGGTCGGGCGCACCAGGTCGCGGCCCGGCCGCTCGGTGGGGAACTCCACCTGACTCGCGTCCCCCGGGTGGTCGACGGTGACGACGACCCAGCCGTGACTCGCCAGCTCCTCGGCGAGGTACGTGCCCATGGTGCGGGCCTCGCCGCCCCCGGGGCTGTAGAGCAGTACGGGCCAGTGGCCGGGGAGGACGGGCGCGCCGGTGTGGGAGTGCGTGAGGGTGGCAGCCCAGTCGACGCCGGCCGCGGGCAGCCCGTGGATCTCGGGTGCGAGGAAGGTGAAGAGCCCGGCCGCGCCGGGGGTGAGCTGCGGTGCGCGTGGATATCCGCGGACGGTACGGGCGGGGTGGAGGACGGTGACCATGACCTCGCGTACGCCGATCGCGGGCACCCAGGGGTCGTTGCGGGAGGGGTCCACGAGGTGAAGGACGGTGGCGCCGATCCGGTACGGGCCGGTGGGCGCGGGCAGTCGCAGGGCACTGGAGGCGGGAGCGGCGGAGGCGGGAGCGGCGGAGGCGGGAGCCGCGGAGGCGCGGGCGGCCGCCCTCGGCGTGAGGGCGAGCGCGGCGGCGAGGCCCGCTGTGGTGACGGTCCGTCGGGTCATGTGGGCAGATGTCATGGGCACAGGCTGGCGTCGGGGCGTTGCTCCGGACGATGGTTGAGGCTGTGATCGAAAGGCTTGCGCGGCGAGCGGAACGGGGGCGGTTTCGATGCGGGTCCGATTCACGGCGGAGGACATCGCCCGGGTACGGTTCGCCGCCCGGCCCGCCCCGCTGGCGGAGCTGAACGCGGCCTTCATGATGCTGCTCGTCGGCGGCGGCGAGCTGCTCCACGGACGCTGGCGCCGACGGGTGCTGGGGTCCCTGCCGGACGCCGTGGCACCGCTCGCGGACCTCGTCCCGGCGGGCGATCCCCCGCGCTTCCTCGACGTGCTCGGCGAGACGCCCGCGGAGGGCCTGGACCTGGTGGAGGCGGCCCCGGCGGGGCTGGTGCGGTCGGAGCTGGAGCGGATCTACGCCGGGCGGCGGGCCCCGCGGTGGATCCGCGAGCTCCACGCGGGCGAGAAGGGCGCGAGGCGCGTGCTGCGCCGCGCCCAGCAGGCGGCGTTCGAGACGGTCGCGGCACCGGTGTGGCCGCTGGTGCAGGACCTGCACCGTGCGGAGTTCACCCGCCACGCCCTGACGGTCGCCGAACACGGCATCGGCGCGGCCCTGCAGGCCCTGGTCCCCGGCACACGGCTGCGGGACGGCGTCTGGGAGTGGGCGGCGCCCGACTCGGCGGCGGCCGAGCGGGAGATCCGGCCGGCCGGGCGCGGTCTCGTCCTGCTGCCGACCTTCCACTGGACCGGCCGGCCGCTCGTCCAGGACCTGCCGGACCGACCGGTGGTCGTGACGTACGCGGCGGGCCCGGGCCTGCCGCTCACCCCGGACCTGGCACCCGGTACGGAAGAGTCCCTGGCGGCGGTCCTGGGCCGGACCCGCCTCGACCTCCTCCGCGCCCTGACCACTCCGCACACGACGACATCCCTGGCCCGCCGTCTGGGCATCAGCAACGCGACGGCCTCGTCCCACGCGTCGGCGCTGCGCGGGGCGGGGCTGGTCACGACGACGAGGGCGGGCAGAGCGGTGGAACACCGGAGGACGGCGTTGGGCGACCTGCTTCTCGGCCCCGTTGTGGGCGTACGTCCCACCCCCGAACTCCGTCCGGGGGTGGCCCCGGGGGCGGGGCAGGCGGGCACAACGCCCGGAGTCCGGCGCCTTTGACGGGGGCGTGCCGCCCCAGGCCGGCCGGGCGTCCTAGCGCAAGGCGTCGGCGACCTCCCGCGCCGCGTCGACCACCCTCGGCCCCACCCGTTCCGGGACCGCGTCCGCGAGCATCACGACGCCCACGCTGCCCTCGATGCCCGTGATGCCGACCAGCGGGGCCGCCGCGCCGCTCGCGCCCGCCTCCAGCTCGCCGTGGGTCAGCGTGAACCCGGGCTCGATCAGGCTGCCCTGCCGGGCCGCGAGGATGGCGCGGCCGGCCGCGCCCCGGTCCAGCGGGTGCCGGAACCCGGCCCGGTAGGCCACGTGGTAGTCGGTCCAGGTCGGTTCGACGACGGCGACCGCCAGCGCCTCCGCCCCGTCCACGAGGGTGAGGTGGGCGGTCGCGCCTATGTCCTCGGCGAGGGAGCGCAGCGCGGGCAGCGCCGCTTCCCGTACGAGCGGATGGACCTGGCGGCCCAGCCGCAGCACGCCGAGTCCCACCCGGGCGCGACCGCCCAGGTCCCGGCGTACGAGCGCGTGCTGTTCGAGTGTGGCGAGCAGACGGTAGACGACGGTCCTGTTGACCCCGAGTCGGTTGGACAACTCGGTGACGGTCAGGCCGTGGTCGGTGTCGGCGAGCAGTTTGAGGACCCTGAGGCCCCGGTCGAGCGTCTGGGAGGTTTCCGCGGTCACGACGCCCTCTCCTTCGGAGTGAGTGACGGCGGACCTTCAAACGAGAGCAGCGGCGCCGGTCCCGCGGCGACGCACGTCAGAGGCCGCCGGCAGGCCATGCGCACCGGCTGCGCTCCGCGGCGGCGCTGCCACGGGGCGTTTGCATTGCGGGGACAGTAGCGAGCCACTCCGCTCAGCGGAAGACCTCGTCCAGAATCCGGGCGCGTGCGGCTGGATCCAGTCGGTCCGAGACGGAAGTCGGCCGGTCACAGCGGTTCGGCCGACGAGAGGGCGCGAGGCTGTCCGCTGAGCGGTGCGCGGACCGGCCCGCAGCGGTGCGCGGATCTGTCCGCTCAGCGGTGCGCGGCCCGTTCTGAGCGGTGCACGGGCCGTCCGCTCACCGGTGCAGGGACCCTCCGCTCACCGGTGCAGGGACCCTCCGCTCACCGGGGCAAGGCCCTCCCCTCACCGGTGTACGGACCCAT
The DNA here is from genome assembly GCF_042902595.1 of Streptomyces sp. NPDC012508. Taxonomy (NCBI): domain Bacteria; kingdom Bacillati; phylum Actinomycetota; class Actinomycetes; order Kitasatosporales; family Streptomycetaceae; genus Streptomyces; species Streptomyces sp. NPDC012508. The sequence continues at coordinate 86,278 of NZ_JBIBEO010000005.1, read as the reverse complement.
CCGCTCACGGTCCGTGGAGCCTCCCGCTCACGGGTGTACGGCCCCGCCAAGGGAATACGGACCCGCCCGCCTTCCCGCTCACCGCATCCGGGTGGCCCACTCCTGGACCTTCTTGATCCGCTCGCGGATCTGCCCTGCGGTCGCCTCCGCGCTCGGCGGACCGCCGCACACCCGCCGCAGCTCGGTGTGGACCACGCCATGGGGCTTGCCGCTCTGGTGGACGTACGCGCCGACCATCGTGTTGAGCTGCTTCCTCAACTCGAGCAGCTCCTTGTGCGAAACGACGGGCCGCCGCTCGGCAGGAAGCTCCAGCAGATCGGCCTCGGTGTCCGGCTTCTTGCGGCTGTGCGCGATCTGGCGCGCCTGCCGCTTCTGGAGGAGCAGCTGAACCTGGTCGGGCTCCAGGAGCCCGGGGATGCCGAGGTAGTCCTGCTCCTCCTCGCTGCCCGGGTGGGCCTGCATGCCGAACTCGGCGCCGTCGTAGAGCACACGGTCGAAGACGGCGTCGGACTCCAGCGCCTCGAAGGGCAGCATGTCCTGCTCGCCGGTGTCCTCGTCCTGCTGCTTCTCGGCCTCCGCCATCTCCTTCTCGGACTCGGCGTACGGGTCCTCCTCGCCGTCCTTCTTCGGCTTGTCGAGGACGTGGTCGCGCTCGACCTCCATCTCGTTGGCGAAGCCGAGGAGGTTGGGGATGGTGGGAAGGAACACGGAAGCGGTCTCGCCGCGCCTGCGCGAACGTACGAAACGTCCGACGGCCTGGGCGAAGAAGAGGGGGGTCGAGATGGTCGTCGCGTACACGCCGACCGCGAGGCGTGGGACGTCGACGCCCTCGGACACCATGCGGACGGCGACCATCCAGCGTTCGTTGTTCTCGCTGAACTCGTCGATCCGCTTGGAGGCGGCGGCTTCGTCGGAGAGGACGACCGTGGCCTTGGTGCCGGTGATCTCGCGGATGAGCTTGGCGTAGGCGCGGGCGGAGTCCTGGTCGGAGGCGATGACGAGCCCGCCGGCGTCGGGGATGCCCTTACGGACCTCGGTGAGGCGCTGGTCGGCGGCGCGCAGGACGTTCGGCATCCAGTCGCCGCGCGGGTCGAGGGCGGTGCGCCAGGCCTGGGAGACGGCGTCCTTGGTCATGGGCTCGCCGAGGCGGGCGGCGATCTCGTCGCCGGCCTTGGTGCGCCACCGCATGTTGCCGCTGTAGGAGAGGAAGATGACGGGCCGCACGACGCCGTCGCCGAGGGCGTTGCCGTAGCCGTAGGTGTAGTCGGCTGACGACCGGCGGATGCCGTCGTTCCCCTCCTCGTACGTGACGAAGGGGATGGGGTTGGTGTCGGACCGGAAGGGCGTACCGGTCAGGGCGAGGCGCCGGGTCGCCGGGTCGAACGCCTCCAGGCAGGCCTCGCCCCAGGACTTGGAGTCACCGGCGTGGTGGATCTCGTCGAGGATGACGAGGGTCTTGCGCTGCTCGCAGCGGTTGCGGTGGAGCATGGGGCGCACGCCGACACCGGCATAGGTGATGGCGACGCCGTGGTACTCCTTGCTGAGCGGCCCGGCGCTGTAGTCGGGGTCGAGCTTGATCCCTATCCGCGCGGCGGCCGCCGCCCACTGCTTCTTCAGGTGCTCGGTGGGGGCGACGACCGTGACCTGCTGCACGACGTGGTGGTGCAGCAGCCAGGACGCGAGGGTCAGCGCGAAGGTGGTCTTTCCGGCGCCGGGCGTCGCGACCGCGAGGAAGTCGCGGGGCTGCTCCTGGATGTACTTCTCCATGGCGCCCTGCTGCCAGGCTCGCAGCTTGTTCGCGGTGCCCCAGGGGGCCCGCCCGGGGAAGGCGGGAGAGAGATGGTGGGAGGAGGTGGCGGTGGTAGTCACGGTCTCCGGTTCGACGCTCGTCCAGATATGACAACCGGGCCACCTTACCGGTGCGGCCACGGCGACCCGGCCTGGGCGAGGCCGTGGCGGGGGCCCATGAGACGGTCCTCACAGCCCCCGCAAACGCTCCGCGACAGCCGAGATCTCCTCCACCTCACCGCCCGCCACATCGATGACCAGCGCATACGCCTGCTCCTGGTCCGCCCCGGCGAGATCGACTCCGTTGATCCCGAGGAAGACTGCGGCCGAGAGCCAGGCCGCGCGTTTGTTCCCGTCGACGAAGGGGTGGTTGGCGGCGACGGCGTGCAGCAGGGCGGCGGCCTGCTCGTAGACGTCGCCGTAGGCGCTCTGCCCGAACATCCGCGCCCGGGGCCGGTGCACGGCGGACTCCAGCAGCCCGGGCGCCCGGAGTTCGGGCGCGCCGTCGCCGCCGAAGGCGATCCCGGCGATCTCGGTCACCTCGGCGAGTGTGAGGAAGCGGCTGCTCATTCGCCGAGCCTCCGCAGCAGGGGCGCGTGACGTAGGGCCAGCCGCAGGGCGGTCCGCCGTACGAGGGCGGCCTCCGTGGACACGTGGCGGCGAAGGGCCTCGGCGGCGAGCTCCTCGACGCCGACGCCTCGGGCATCGGCCAGGTCGGCGAGATCGTCGTCGACGGGAAGGGTGACGGTGAGGGGCGGGCGGATCACGGGCTCAGGCGAGGGGTGTGCCCGCCGCCGGGGCGACCGACTTCTCGCGCCCCAGCCGCGTAGCGACCCACGCCCCCACCAGGGCCACCCCCGCCATCGGGAGGAACACCGCCGCGAAGGCCGCGGGGTGCGAGCTCGCGCCCTCGGCGGAGGCGGCTGCATGCCCCACCGCTCCCCCGCCGAGCGCCGCGAACGCCGCGCCGCCCACGGCCAGCAGCAGCACGTTCGACAGGCCGTCCGAGATCTGCAGCGCCGCCGAGTTCGCGCCCGCCTCCTCCGGAGCGGAGAGTTTCAGGAGCAGCACGCTCGTGGAGGCGATCACCATGCCCATGCCCAGGCACCCGTATCCCCACGCGACCGCCACCACCCACACCGGGACCGACTCGATCAGGACGGTCGGCGCCGTGCCGATCGCCGCCGCGACGAGCAGCATCCCGACCACGACGAGGCGTTCGCGGTACGGCTCCGTCCAGGGCCGCGACTGGATCCACGACCCGAGCGCCCACGTCGCCCCGCCGACCGCGAGCGACAGCCCCGCGAGCGTGGGGCTCATGCCCCGCTGGGTGACCAGCATGAGCGGTACGAAGGACTCGGCGGCGATGAAGGAACCCGCCGCGATCCCCCGCAGCAGCACCACGGACGGCAGCCCGCGCGCCGCCCGGTAGGTCCCGCGCGGCAGCAGCCCGAGCACGGCCGGCACGAGCAGGGCCGTGCCCGCCGCCGCGGGGAGGAGCGAGAGCCACCGCAGCTCCTGACCGGCGTACTGGAGCAGCCCCGCGCCGGCCGAGATGCCGAGCGCGAGCCGGATCCGCCGCCGGTTGTACGGCGGGAGGGGCGCGGCCGGGTCGGCGGGACCGGAGGCGGTGCGGCGGATGGCGGGGAGGGCGAGCGCGAGGGGGAAGACGACGAGAGCGGGGATCCCCACGAAGACCCAGCGCCAGCCCAGGTGCTCGGTGATCGTCCCGGAGGCGAGCGGTCCGACGACGGACGGGATGACCCAGCTCGCCGCGAAGGCGGCCATGATCGCGGGGCGTAGCTGCTCCGAGTACGCGCGGCTGACGATGACGTACAGCGCGACGATCACCAGCCCTCCGCCGAGCCCCTGGACGGCCCGCCCGACGATGAAGAGCCACATCGTGCCGGCGGTCCCGGAGAGCAGCAGCCCGGCGGCGAAGGCGCTGATGCCGACGGTGAGCGGGGCGAGGGGCCCGTTGCGGTCGGACCACTGCCCGGAGAGGACCATGGCGAAGAGGCTGGTGGTGAAGTAGGCGGAGAAGGCGAAGGCGTAGAGCGGGATCCCGTTGAGCTCGCGCGCCGCGACCGGCATGGCCGTCCCGACGGCGGTCGCCTCGAAGGCGATGAGCAGCACGACGGAGACGATGCCGATACTGAGCGCCCGGTGTTCGCGGTCGAGCACGGAACCGCCGCCCGGGGAGGGGACGGCGGTTGCGGTGGTCGACGCGACGCCGGAGTCGGCGTCGCGGGGTTCGAGGGCGCTCATGCACCCAGCGTAAGGGGCGTAACGCGGAATGGACCCTGTCCGGAGGAGGGTCCGGCCTGGTCCCTTGGTCGTACGACCGCCCGACGGCCGACGAGCCGCCGGGCTGCCCGACCGCCGGACCGCCCGACGGGCCGCCCGACCGGCCGACGGGGCCGGCGGACCGCCCGACGGGGCGCCCGTGAACGCGGTATGGCAGTCGTGTTGCGGCGCCCGGGAATCCCTTGAGCCCCACCGGCGCCCGCCCTAGGTTCGTACACGTGCTCAACACGGCCGTGTGCCCGAGTGGTTCAGGGGCTCGCCTGCAAAGCGAGTTACGCGGGTTCAATTCCCGCCACGGCCTCCATCATCACCATCCGCCGACCTGTGGTTCAGCGAGAGCCACAGGCGTTAGGCGGCCTGCGGCTCCCCGGTCCGCGCCTCCGGGCCGGGCGGACGCGCCGGCTAACGCGCGACGCGGTAGCGGAGGTAGACGACTCGCGAGCTGAAGGTACGGGTGTCGACGAGTTCGAGATCCACCCGGCGCTCGTGCCGGGGAAAGAACGGGATGCCTCCGCCGACCAACACCGGGTAGACCATGGCCTGGTACTCGTCGATCAGACCGGACGCAGCCGCCTCGGCGGCGAGAGTCGCGCCGCCGATCGCGATGTCGCCCTCCCCCGGCTCGGCCCGCAACCGCTCGATCTCCTCCGCCACGCTGCCGGAAGCCAGGCGGGCATGGCCCTGCACCGTCGACAAAGTGGTGGAGAACACCACCTTGGGGAGCGGATTCCAGAGCGAGATCCACTCGCGCATCGCGTCGTCGAGCGACGGATCCTGGTCGGCGGTCTCCCAGTAGAGCATCGTCTCGTACAGCCGCCGCCCCAGCAGGTGGACGCCGACCCCCCGAATCTCATCGATCCAGAAGCGGAAGACGTCGTCGCCGGGTTCCGTCCAGTCGAAGTCGCCGTCCGGCCCGACGATGTAGCCGTCGAGTGAGACGCCCATCGAATAGGTCACTCTGCGCATCAGGGGTCCTCCTGGGACGGTCACCGGGTCACCGGGTCATGACCACTGCCCCGTGACCCCGTACCTGTAGCTGCTCGGTCCGGCATCCCGTTCGGTGCCGTGCGGTGCGTCCACACGATCTTCACAACCCGTCGGGGGTGTGCCAGAGTCCGCCCATGACTGACATCGGTGCGAGACGCAGGCTGGGCGCGCTCGTCGGGGCCGTCGCCTCCGGCGCGGTGCTGCCGGGCATCACCCTGGGCGAGGACACCGCGGACGCGATGCTCTCCGCGGTCCTGGCCGGCCTGGTGATCGCCGTTCTCACCCAGCTGATCTACATCGGCCCCTCGGAGCCCGTCCCCGCCCTCCCTCTGCTGGCCTTCGCGGCGGCAGGCTTCATCCAGGACGCCCTGATCTGGTGGCTGCTGTCCTGGCTGGGCAGCGAGAGCGGCATGATCGGCGTGGACGGCCTCGGCACGATCCTCCTCGCGGCCCTGATCACCCGCACGTCGATCCTGATCCTGTCCCTGCTCGGCGGCCGACGCCGGACGGAGGGCCCGGTCACGGACTGACCGCGGGCCCCGCCGCCCCCGGATGGGGAGCGAGGGGCTACGTCGTGACCGCGCCCACCGCCGCCTGGGGGCGGATCGGGAGGCGGTTGACCGGGCGGCCCGTCGCCGCGCGGACCGCCGAGGCCACCGCCGCCGGGGAGGTGACCACCGGGACCGCGCTCGCCGCCTTCGCGCCGAACGGGGCCACCACGTCGCGTTCCTCGACGAGCTTCACGATGCGGACGTCCGGGGCGTCCAGGGCCGTCGGGAGCGCGTAGCCCGTCAGGTCCGGGTGGCGGAGCAGGCCGCGGGCCGTGCGGAGGTTCTCCGTGAGGGCCGCTCCGACGCCCTGGGTGACGCCCGCCTCGATACGGGTGGCCAGCTGCGCCGGGTTGAGGACGCGGCCGACGTCCTGGGCGACGGCCATCTCCACCACGCGGACCGAGCCCAGCTCGATGTCGACGTCCACGACCGCGCGGATCGCGCAGAAGGCGAGGCCCACGAAGGCGTCGCCCTGGCCCGAGTCGTCCAGGGGCTCGGTCGGGTGGGGGCGGCACTGGGCGGTCGCCCAGAGCTCCTTGCCGTCCATCGCCTCCGTGACCGTGGTCGACAGGACGCCGTCGTACGACGTGATCTTGCCGTCCGTGATCTGGAGCAGCTCCGTCGACATGCCGAACTTGTGCGCCAGGGGCTGTAGCAGCTGCGTACGGACCATCTTCGCCGCGCGCTCCACCGCCCCGCCCGACACCCACGTGTGACGGCCGTGCGTCGCCGGGCCCGCCGGCGGCTGGTCCGTGTCGACCGAGGCGACGTGGACCTCCTCCAGGCCCAGCGTCTCCTGGACGATCTGGCGCGCCAGCGTCGAGAAGCCCGAACCCGTGTCCACGGCAGAGCAGATGACCGTGGCCACGCCGTCCTGGACCTTCACCGTCGCCGTCGAGACCTCGTCCGCGCCCTCCGCGCCGAGCATGTGCACCATGCCGAGCGCGTAGCCGACGCCCCGGCGCACCGCGCCCGGTTCGCCCGCGCCCTCCGGGCCGCCCGGCAGCAGCCAGTCCTCCTCCGGAGTGTCCATCGGGAGGGAGGGGAGGGGGAAGTCACGGACTGCCGTCAGGAGTTCCGCCACCGGGGCCGGGCAGGTCACCGTCTGGCCCGTCGGGAGGATGTCCCCGGTGGCCAGGACGTTGCGCAGCCGTACGTCGACCGGGTCCACGCCCAGCTTCGCCGCCAGCTTGTCCATCTGTGCCTCGTACGCCGCGCACACCTGCATCGCGCCCTCGCCCCGCACATGGCCGGAGGGCGGGTTGTTCGTACGGACCGCCCAGCCCTCGATGAAGGCGTGCGGGACGACGTACGGGCCGCAGGCGAAGGCCACGGCGGCGGCGAGCGACTCCGAGGACGCGTCGGCGTAGGCGCCCGCGTCCAGCAGGATCTGCGCCTCCACCTTCACCAACCGGCCCTCCGCGTCCGCGTGGTGGCGGTAGCGCAGCAGCGTCGGGTGACGGTGGGCGTGGCCGAGGAAGGACTCCTCGCGCGTGGCGGTGAGCTTGACCGGGCAGCCGGTGCGGAGCGCCAGCAGGCCCAGCGGGATCTGGAAGCCCGGGTCGTCACGGTCGCCCGTCGCCCCCGGGACGCCGGTCACGACCACCTTGACCTGGTCCGGCGCGAGCCCGAAGCAGGCCGCCGCCAGGTCCCGGTCGGTGTGCGGGTCGGTGGAGGCCGTGTAGATCTCGACCCCGCCGTCGGGGCGCGGCACGGCGAGGCCGGCCTCCGCTCCGATGGGGGCCGGGTCCTGGCGGCCGATCCGGTACAGGCCCTCGACCACGACCTCGCCCGCCGCCTCCGCGTCGCCGAACCGCAGCGGGATGTGGCGGATGAGGTTGCCGTCCGGGTGCAGCGGTTCCGCCGCGAAGGCCTTCTCCGGGTCCGTGACCGGCTCCAGGACCTCGTACTCGACGGCGATCGCCGCCGCCGCGAGCCGGGCCGTGTCCGGATGGTCCGCGGCCACGGCCGCGATCGCCTCGCCGTGGTGACGGACCAGGTCGGACGCGAAGACGGGACGGTCGGCGACGGTCCTGCCGTACGTCGCGTCCCCGGGCAGGTCGGCGTGGGTCACCACGGCCCGGACGCCGGGCATGTCGGCGGCCGCCGTCGTGTCGATCGAGACGATCCGGGCGTGCGGGTGCGGCGAGCGCAGGATCCCCGCCCACAGCAGGCCTTCGGCCCACAGGTCGGAGGCGTACGGGAAGGTGCCCTCGGTCTTGGCGCGGGCGTCGGCCGACGGGAGGGAGGTGCCCAGGCCGTGGGCCATGGGCTCCTGCTCGACGTCGAGCGCCGTCGCGGGCGCCGCGGGTGTGGTGGCGGTGGTCGCGTCGCTGCTCACGCCGTGCCTCCGTCGTGCGGGTGCGGAATCTGGTGCGGGATGCGTGCTTCGTCGGCCGTGGCGGCCGCCTGGGCGTCGCGCTCGGCGACGACCTCCCGTACGGCGTCGAGCACGCCCCGGTAGCCCGAGCACCGGCAGAGGTTGCCGCAGAGCGCCTGGCGGGTCTCCAGCTCGGTCGGAGCGTGGTTCCCCTCCAGCAGGTCGTGCACGGTCATGGCCATGCCCGGTACGCAGAAGCCGCACTGGACGGCCCCGCAGCGGGCGAGGGCGCGCTGGACGTCGGACGGTTCGCCGTCGGTCGCCAGGCCCTCGACCGTACGCACCTCGCTGCCGGCGGCCGTCGCCGCGGGCACCAGGCAGGAGGCGACGAGCCGGCCGTCGACCTGGACGTTGCACGCGCCGCACTCGCCCTGCGAGCAGCCGTCCTTGGCGCCGGCCAGGCCGAGCCGCTCGCGCAGGACGTAGAGCAGCGACTCGCCGATCCAGGACTCCGTCACGGGACGGTCGGCGCCGTTCACACGCAGGACGTACGAGATGTGCGGGTGCTCGTCGCTGTCCGCGCTGTTGCCCGTGGAGACGACCGGGACGTCGGCGACGGGAGAGGCCTCGGGCATCTCCTGGGCCTCGGGGGCACCATGAGCCTCGGGGGCACCGTGAGCCTCAGGGTCACCGTGAGCCCCAGAGCCACTGTGAGCCTCAGGAGCACCATGAGCCCCAGGGGCCTCCAGGCCGCCCGAGAGCGCCTCGAGCTCCTCGGGAGCGGCCGGGCCGGCCTTGTCCGCCTCCGCGGCCTCCGCGGCCTCGGCGGCGGGCTCCTGGACCGCCCAGGGCGCCGGAGCGCCCCCCGGCAGGGTCGCCGGCGCGCTGCTCGCGTACTGCGCCAGCATCGACGTGGTGTACTCGCCGGATTCGTCCGACGTGTCCGAACCGTCCGTCACCACAGGGATCGTCCACTGCCCGGTCGAGGACGCGTCCGGCGTCTCGGCCGCCCCGGCGAAGTTCCACTGGCCGGTCGCGTGCGGATCGGGCTCCGCGGTGTGCTCCGTGAAGGCCCACTGCCCCGTCGCGTGCGGGTCCACGGGCTGCTCCGGCGCCTCCGGAGCCGTCGTCTCCGCGGCCGTCGGCACCTGCACGACCCACTGGCCCGTCGCCGCCGGGTCCGTCCCCGCGGCCGGGGTGAGCGGCGTCAGCGGCACGATCATCGGCGGGACGTAGCCGTGGCCCGGCGCCTCCAGCGGGACGCCGTCCAGCATGAACTCGGGCGGCAGCTGCACGAACGCCGTGGCGTCGTTGTCGTACCCCTCGCTCTGCGGGATCGGCTCCCAGCCGCCCCCGCTCGCGTTCCCGTTCGGTTCGTCGCTCACGACAGCGCCCTCCCCAGTGCCCGTCGAGCCAGCGCGGCGACCGTGCGCCGCAGGTGCAGTACGGCCGGTGGCAGCTGCTCGTCGCCCGGCGGGTCCGGGATACAGGCGGCCGCCACGTACTCGCCGAACGCCGTCAGCGCCTCCGGGGCGAGCCCCCGGTCGCCGTCCCAGTCGACCAGCGAGGCGATCCAGTGCTCCGCCTCCAGCGGCCGCAGCGGCATCGGCGCGATCGCGCCGACCGCGCAGCGCACGCCGCGCCTCGCCGGGTCGAGGACGACCGCGACGGACGCGGTGGCGCGCGCCGGGCCGGTGCGACCGGTCGCCTTGAGGAAGACCTGCGGGGCGTGCAGGAGGGGTACGCGGACGAACGCGACCAGCTCGCCGGGGGCCAGCAGGTCGCGGCCCGCCAGCAGATGGGAGACGGGGATCTCGCGCGTGCCGAGCGGGCCCATGACGACGAGGTCGGCCTCCAGGGCCGCCAGGACGGGCAGGGAGTCGCCCGTGGGGGCCGCGGTGACCACGTTGCCGCCGAGCGTGCCCGCGTTACGGATCTGGGGCGGCCCGGCGGCGCGCGCGGCGGCGGCGAGGGCGGGGATGAGGGCCGCGAAGTCGGGGCGCCCCATCCGGGCGTGGGTGAGACCGGCGCCGAGGAGGGCGTGGCCGTCCTGGTACTGCCAGCCGCGGATCTCGTTGATGCGGCCGAGGCCGACCAGGCCGGCGGGCCTGAGCTGGCCCTTGTTGACGGCGGCCATGAGGTCCGTGCCGCCCGCGACCGGTACGGCGGCGGGCATGGCGGTGAGTGCCGCCACGGCCTCGTCGAGCGAGGCGGGCAGCGTCACGGACTGCGCCGTCTGTGGTGCGTGCGTGGTCAACCCGCTGCCCCTTCCCGGTGTCCCCGGCGGTCCCCGACTCGTCCCCGGCTGTCGCGCCTGTGTGGCCGTACCGTACGTGCTCACAGCCCGGACGTGGCAACTCTGGCACATCTTCCGAGCCGTCCGACGCGAGGGTCCGCGAAGGACGGTTCCGTCCAGGAAGCCGTACCGCCGACGGTAACTTCCGTTTTGCCGCTCTTGGGTGACGTGGGGACGCGACCTGCCTCACACGTTCGGGGGCGCTCCTTCGAGGGGCCGGCCGGCCACCCCGGGGCGCTGCTGCCAGGGGTGCGGGCCGGTGGGCGGCCGGTAGCCGACGCCGAGGGCGTCCAGACGCCGGTAGTGGGCGGTCATCCGGCGCTCGAAGGCGGTGAAGTCCCGGTCCTCGGGGGCGGGCAGCGCGGACCAGGCGACCTCGGCGAAGGCGGCGAGGCGCGGGAAGACCTGGTAGTCGACGCGGGAGCGGTTCTCCATGACCTCCGTCCAGACGTTGGCCTGGGCGCCCAGGACGTGGGCGGCGGCCTCGGGGCTCAGGGAGGGCGGCACGGGCTCGAAGCGGTAGACGTCCTCCAGGGTCCGTACGTACCCGATGGGCATCGGCTCGTCCTCGCCCGGCGCCTGACGATGATCCAGATACACGTACTGCTCGGGACACATGACGACGTCGTGCCCGGCCTCGGCGGCGGTGACCCCGCCCCCGTACCCCCGCCAGGACGACACGGCCGCACCCGGCGCCAGGCCGCCCTCCAGGATCTCGTCCCAGCCGATCAGGCGGCGGCCGCGGTCGGCGAGCCAGCGGTCGAAGTGACGGACGAACCAGGACTGCAGCTCGTTCTCGTCGGCGAGCCCCAGCTCCTTGATGCGCGCCTGGGCCGTCGGGGACGCCTTCCACTGGTCCTTGGGGCACTCGTCGCCGCCGATGTGCACGAAGGTCGACGGGAAGAGGTCCAGGACCTCCTCGAAGACGCCCTCGTAGAAGCGGAGGGTCGCGTCGGTGGGGGCGAGGACGTTCGGGTTGACGCCCCAGGTGTCCCAGACGGTGAGGGCGGCCGTGTCGACGACGTCGGTGTTGCCCAGTTCCGGGTACGCGGCGATGGCGGCCTGCGAGTGGCCCGGGACGTCGATCTCGGGGACGACGGTGATGTGCCTTTCGGCTGCGTACGCGACGATCTCGCGGATGTCGTCCTGGGTGTAGAACCCGCCGTGCGGCGTCTCGTTCCAGAGCGGCGAGGCCCGGTGCCCCCACTTGCTACGGGCGCGCCAGGCGCCGACCTCGGTGAGCCGGGGGTGCCGCCTGATCTCGATGCGCCAGCCCTGGTCGTCGGTGAGGTGGAGGTGCAGGACGTTGAGCTTGTGCGCGGCCATCAGGTCCAGCTGCCGCAGGACGTCGTCCTTGGGCATGAAGTGCCGGGCGACGTCGAGCATGAGCCCGCGCCAGGCGAAGCGGGGCGCGTCCTCGATGCCCTGTACGGGCAGGGCGAGGGTGACCTCGCGGTTCACGGGTGCCTTGCGGAAGGCCTCAGGACCGAGGAGCTGCCGGAGCGTCTGGGCGCCCCAGAAGACCCCGGCCGGGCCGCCGCCCGTGATCTCGACGGCCTGGTCCGTCAGGACGTGGAGCCGGTACGCCTCGGGGGCGAGGGCGTCGTCGATGCGCAGCCGGATGCTGTGGGACGCGTTCTCGCCGGCCGCGGCGGTCAGCGGGAGCGCGAAGGCTGCGCCGAGCGTGGCGCGCAGCCAGCGCTCGGTGGTCTCGGTTCCGGGGGCCGCGTCGAGGGTGGTCCGCCGGTCCAGGCCGAGGCCGCGGCGGTGCGGCCCCTCGATGCTCCGCGGCGCGGGGATCAGGTCGTGCCCGGCAGGCATTGCGCCAGTCGCCGTGTCGGTCGTCGCGCCAGTCGCCGTGTCAGTCATCGCGTCAGTCCTTCACCGCCCCGCCCAGGCCCGAGACCAGGCGGCGCTGTACGAGTACGAAGAAGACGAGCACCGGGATCGTCATCACGGTCGAACCCGCCATGATGCCGCCCCAGTCGTTCTCGTCCGGCTTGAAGAAGACCAGCAGCGCCATCGGGAGGGTCGACTGCGAGGTGTCACTGATGAGGAACGACTTCGCGAACAGGAAGTCGTTCCAGGTCGAGATGAACGAGAAGACGCTCGTCGCCACGAGCCCAGGGAAGACCAGCGGGAAGAGGATCTGCCACAGGAAACGTGTACGGCTCGCGCCGTCGAGCGCCGCCTGCTCCTCCAGCGCCTCCGGGACCGCCTTGACGAAGCCGCGCAGCATCCAGATCGCGAACGGGAGCGAGAAGGCGATGTGCGGAAGGACCAGCGAGCCCAGCGTGTTGAGCTGGCCGAGGTCCCGCATCAGGAAGAAGAGCGGGATCGTCAGCGCCTCGATCGGCACCATCTGGGCGACCAGGAACATCACGAGCAGCGTCGTCCGGAACCGGAAGCGGAAGCGGGTCACCGCCGTCGCCGCCAGGAACGCGATCAGCGCGGAGGCGACGACGACCGTGCAGGCGACGATCAGCGAGTTGAGGAAGTACCGGCCGAACTCCTGCTGTTCGAAGACGCGCCGGAAGGAGTCGAGGGACGGGGACAGGGTCCACGGCCGCGGGTGCGCCGACTGGACCTCGCCGGCCGGCTTGAAGGCCGAGAGGACCATCCAGTACACGGGGAAGGCGACCACGGCCGCGACGAGCAGGGCGACGGCCTCGGCCGCGAGCCGCCCGGGGCGGCGTATCGGGGTCCGGACGCGGAAGGCGCTCACAGTTCTTCTCCCTGGCGTCGGAGCAGACGGAGGTAGACCAGCGTCACCGCCAGCAGGATCAACAGCATGACGACGCCGATCGCCGAACCCAGGCTGTACTGGGACGAGGCGAAGGCCTTCTGGTACGCGTACACGTTGAGGACGAGGTTCTGGCCGGCGATCCCGCCGCCGTTGGTCATCACGTAGATCTGGGTGAAGAGCTTGAAGTCCCAGATGATCGACTGGATCGTGACGACGACCAGGATCGGCCGGAGCATCGGCGCCATGACCGAGCGCCAGATCCGCCACTGCGAGGCGCCGTCGAGCGCCGCCGCCTCCAGCACCTCCGAGGGGATGGCCTTGATGCCCGCGTAGACGGTGACCATCACGAACGGGAACGAGCACCAGACGACCTCGAAGAGGACCAGGGCGAAAGCGCTGTACCGCCCGTACGTCCAGGAGAAGTCGCCGAGCCCGAGCAGCCGGTTGACCGGGCCGAAGTCGGGGTCGAAGAGGAAGACCCAGACCGTGGAGCCGGTGACCGCCGGCGTGGCCCACGCGGCGAGCGCGGCGAGCATGAGCGCGAGGCGGGGCACGGCCCGTACGCGGGTCAGGAGCACCGCCAGCGCGCAGCCGACGGCGAGCGTGGCGACGACGCAGGCGGCGGCGAAGAGGACCGTGGCGAGGAGGACCTGCCAGAACTGCGGGTCGGAGAAGAGCGCGGCGTAGTTGCCGAAGCCCTGGAAGGAGGTGGGCTCGCCGCCGCTGACCTGGGCCTGGGTGTACTCCAGGAAGGAGATGAGCCCGAGCTGGTAGATCGGGTAGACGAGGAGCCCGCCGAGGACGACGAGGGCGGGGAGCAGATAGAGCCAGGGCGTCCAGCCGGACCGCCCCCGGGGGCGGCGGGGCGGGCGGGTGGCCGGCGCCGCCTCCACCGCCGTGGTCTTCGTGGTGGTCAGGGTCATGCCGGTCAGCCCGCGGCCGCGAACGCCGCGTCCATCTTCTTCGCCGCGTCCTCCGAGGCCGCCTTCACGTCCTTACGGCCGCTGACGATCTCCTGGAACATCGTCGGAAGCACCAGCGAGGCGTCGATCTGGCCCCAGCCGGGGGACGCGGGGACGAACTTGGTGCCGGCGCCGAGCGTGTCGATGAACGGCTTCACGAAGGGCTCCTTCTCGGCCGCCCGCGTCCGTACGTCTGTGAAGGTGGGCAGGAAGCCCATGGCGTCGAAGAGCTTGCCCTGGGTCTCCTTGCCGGCCAGGGACTTCATCAGGTCGACGGCGAGGGTCCGGTGGGAACTGCTCTTCATCACACCGATGTTGTTGCCGCCCGCGAACGCCGGGGCGATCGAGCCGGGCGTCAGACCGGGCAGCGGTACGACGGCGTACTTGCCCTTCGCGGCGCCCGCGTCGACCGCCGCGCGGACGAAGTCGCCGCCGATCACCATCGCGGCCTTGCCGGAGGCGAAGGCGGTGACGGTGGCGTTGCCGCCCATCTGGGCGCACTTGGCGGCCGGGCAGTTGTCGTCGCCGAAGAGCGAGGTGTACGAGGTGATGCCCTTGCGGGCGGCCTCCGAGTTGACGGCGCCGCGGTACGCGCCGCCGTCCTGGGTGGCGAGTTCACCGCCGTTGGCCCAGAGGAAGGGCATCGCGCCGTAGGTGTTGGCGCCGCCGACGGCCATGCCGTACAGCTCGGGCCGTTCCTTGTGGATCTTCTTCGCCGTGGAGATCAGCTCGTCCTGCGTCTTGGGCGCGGTGAGGCCGAGGTCCTTGAAGACGTCGGTGCGGTAGTACAGCGCGCGAACGCCGACGAAGAGGGGTGCGCCGTAGATCCTGCCGCCCACGGTGACGGAGGACTTGGCGGTGGGGTCGGTGTCCTTGGCCTCGTCCCAGGCGCCGAACTCGGCGCTGATGTCGGCGAGTCCGCCGTCCTTCACGTAGCCGGCGGTGTCCGTGTTGCCGTACTCGATGACGTCGGGCGCGGACTTCGGGTCGTTGAAGGCGGCCTTGACGCGCTGGGCGCGGGTCTCGACGGGGATGTACTCGACCTCGACCTCCGCCCCCTCGTGCCGCTTCTCGAAGGCGGCGACGGCGGCGTCGACGATCTGCTTCTTCGGCGTGTTGTCGACCTCCTGGAAGAGCCAGACGCGCAGGGTGCCGGTCTTCTCGTCCGCCGAGGCCTTGCCGTCGGAGGTCTGCGGGGCGCAGGCGGTGGCGGTGAGGCCGACGAGCGCAAGCGCGGTGACGGGGGCGGCGATACGGGCAGGAAGCTTCATGACGGGTCCCCTCCGAGTGTTGCAACATACGCAACGGGCGTTTCGTGCTGCACAACACGCGAGAGGTTAGGGGCGGACCAACTCCCGGACAAGTGGTCTCAACCACTCTGTGACCGGCGGAAGCACCCCGTGCAACGCGGCACCGAAGAGGCCCGCAACGCGAACGGCCCCCGGCGCGCGCACCGAAGTGCGCGCGCCGGGGGCCGTCCCGACCGCCAGGACCGTCCTACTTCTTGTCCTTGCCGCCCTTGTCCTTGTCTCCGCCGCCGGAGCCCATGGACTCGTAGATCTCCTTGCACATCGGGCAGACGGGGTACTTCTTGGGGTCGCGCCCCGGCACCCAGACCTTCCCGCACAGTGCCACCACGGGAGTGCCGTCGAGGGCGCTCGCCATGATCTTGTCCTTCTGGACGTAATGGGCGTAGCGCTCGTGGTCACCATCACCGTGGGACACCTGCGGCGTCGGCTCGACGAGGGTTCCCGTACCTGCCCCGCGCTCGGGCTCGAGAGTGCTCATGAGAACCAAGGGTACTGGGGACGGGTGCAGTCAGTTGAGCGAAGGGTCGTCCGGGTACGTCGCCACCATCGCGAGGTCGCTCCGCTGGCGGCGGAGCACCTCGCGCCACAGGGTCTCCGGGCGCGGCGACGAGACGTCGCCGGGTTCGGACTCGACCACGTACCAGGCGCCGTCGCCCAGTTCCGTCTCCAGCTGGCCCGGGCCCCAGCCCGCGTAGCCGGCGAAGATCCGGAGGGAGCCCAGTGCGGGACCGAGCAGTTCGGGCGGGGTCTCCAGGTCGACCAGACCGATCGCGCCGAAGACCCGGCGCCAGCCCAGGGGGCCCTCGTCGCCGGGGATCACCGCGAGGCCGAGCGCCGCGTCCAGGGAGACCGGGCCGCCCTGGAAGACCACGCCCGGCTCACCCGCCAGGTCGGCCCACGGCTCGAGGATGTCACCGACCGTGACCGGAGTCGGCCGGTTGAGGACAACGCCGAGGGAGCCCTCGTCGTCGTGGTCGAGGAGAAGCACCACCGCGCGGTCGAAGTTGGGGTCGGCGAGGGCGGGGGTGGCGACGAGCAGCCGTCCTGTGAGCGAGGACACCTCGGTCATGCGACACATGATCCCGCATCTTCGCCTTCGGCGGGGGACGACCGGCAGAGTACGGACAGACCGACGACCCGTGCAGTTCAGAGGGGCAGCGCCGGACGTCCGGAGCCACAAACGGACGGTGACACTCCGCAAGATCGCGTGAACAGAGGGTGTTGTGCCGAATTCATTACATCTGTCGAGCGCCCTGAGGCTTCCTAGCGGGGGGCCTGTGCCCCTTACCCTTTTCCCTGGCCCCCTGCCCGACCCGACCGGAACGCGAGATTCATGACCGGCACAGACGATGTACTGCTTGTCCACGGCGGCACCCCGCTGGAGGGCGAGATCCGCGTTCGCGGCGCGAAGAACCTCGTGCCCAAGGCGATGGTCGCCGCCCTGCTCGGCAGCGGGCCGAGCAGACTGCGCAATGTGCCCGACATCCGTGACGTCCGCGTGGTCCGCGGACTCCTCCAGCTGCACGGGGTGACGGTCCGCCCCGGCGAGGAGCCGGGCGAGCTGGTCCTCGACCCGACGCACGTCGAGTCCGCCAACGTGGCTGACATCGATGCCCACGCCGGTTCGTCGCGCATCCCGATCCTGTTCTGCGGCCCGCTGCTGCACCGCCTCGGCCACGCCTTCATCCCGGGCCTGGGCGGCTGCGACATCGGCGGCCGGCCCATCGACTTCCACTTCGACGTGCTGCGTCAGTTCGGCGCGACGATCGAGAAGCGGGCGGACGGCCAGTACCTGGAGGCCCCGCAGCGGCTGCGCGGCACCAAGATCCGGCTGCCGTACCCCTCGGTCGGCTCGACCGAGCAGGTGCTGCTGACGGCCGTCCTGGCGGAGGGCGTCACCGAGCTCTCCAACGCGGCCGTGGAGCCGGAGATCGAGGACCTGATCTGCGTCCTGCAGAAAATGGGCGCGATCATCTCCATGGACACGGACCGGACGATCCGGATCACCGGTGTGGACCGCCTCGACGGCTACACGCACCGCGCGCTCCCGGACCGCCTGGAGGCGGCCTCCTGGGCGTCGGCGGCGCTGGCGACCGAGGGCAACATCTACGTCCGCGGCGCGCAGCAGCGTTCGATGATGACCTTCCTCAACACGTACCGGAAGGTGGGTGGCGCCTTCGAGATCGACGACGAGGGCATCCGCTTCTGGCACCCGGGCGGCTCGCTCAACGCGATCGCCCTGGAGACGGACGTGCACCCCGGCTTCCAGACCGACTGGCAGCAGCCGCTGGTGGTGGCGCTGACGCAGGCCGCGGGCCTCTCCATCGTCCACGAGACGGTGTACGAGTCGCGGCTCGGCTTCACCTCGGCGCTGAACCAGATGGGTGCGCACATCCAGCTGTACCGCGAGTGCCTGGGCGGCTCGGACTGCCGCTTCGGCCAGCGGAACTTCCTGCACTCGGCGGTCGTGTCGGGCCCGACGAAGCTCCAGGGCGCCGACCTGGTCATCCCGGACCTCCGCGGCGGCTTCTCGTACCTGATCGCGGCACTGGCGGCCCAGGGCACGTCCCGGGTCCACGGCATCGACCTGATCAACCGCGGCTACGAGAACTTCATGGAGAAGCTCGTGGAACTGGGCGCGAAGGTCGAGCTCCCGGGCAGCGCACTGGTCTGACGCGCCACTCGCACACACGCGACGAGGCCCCCGTACCCCCATCAGGGGTACGGGGGCCTCGTCGCAGCCTCAGGCGGCGCGCTCGCGGGCGAACAAGAGGGCGGCCACCCCCTGACAGGGTGGCCGCCCTCTCTGTTGCCTAGAAGCCCGCGTGGGCGCCTTCGGCGGTGTGCCTACAGGCTTACTTGCCCTTGGCGGCTTCCTTGAGCTTCGAGCCCGCGGAGACCTTCACGCTGTAGCCGGCCGGGATGTTGATCGGGTCGCCGGTCTGCGGGTTACGAGCGGTGCGAGCGGCACGGTGGGTGCGCTCGAAGGTCAGGAAGCCGGGGATGGTGACCTTCTCGTCGCCCTTGGCGACGACCTCGCCGACGGTCTCGGCGAGAGCGGCCAGCACGGCGTCGGCGTCCTTGCGGGTCACCTCGGCGCGGTCGGCCAGGGCGGCCACCAGCTCACTGCGGTTCATGTTGTTACTCCCGTGTTCTTCTTGCCTGTGAGGCGTGCCACGCGGCGGAGCCGCATGTATGGGCACAGCGAAGCCGATGCTGCCAGGGCCCTCGGACAGTCCCCGGACCCGGGTCTGGTGACAGACCCTCGCGCCCGAATAGGCATCCTGCCCCCACCAGCGGCGGGAACGCCAATCCGGCACCCTCTGGGGTCACACGAAAAGCGCCACGGGCTCTGGCGTGGTGACGTTCCGTCGACTCCGCCGAAACTCTTTGGAGCCGAAGCGCCACCCTACGGCGGATCTACGGCGCGGCGCCTGCCGACGCGCCGTTCCGGCGGCGGGCCCGGGACCGTTCACGGCCCCGTCACGGCCCGCCGCACGTTGTGTCGGGGCCCTTCTCAGAGCCCGTTCGTCCCGTTGCCGGCGCCCGCGCCGGCCGCCTTCGCGGCGGTGCGCACGGCGCCCGCGACGGCGCCCGCGACCTTGTCGTTGAAGACCGACGGGATGATGTAGTTCGGGTTCAGCTCGTCCTCGGTGACGACGTCGGCGAGCGCCGAGGCGGCCGCGAGCATCATCTCCGTGTTGACGGTACGGGACTGGGCGTCGAGGAGGCCGCGGAAGACACCCGGGAAGACCAGCACGTTGTTGATCTGGTTCGGGAAGTCGGAGCGGCCGGTGGCCACAACGGCCGCCGTCTGACGGGCGATTGCCGGGTCGACCTCGGGGTCCGGGTTCGCGAGCGCGAACACGATCGCGTCGTCCGCCATGGCGGCGACGTCGTCCGCGCCGAGCACGTTCGGGGCCGACACGCCGATGAAGACGTCCGCGCCGACGACGGCCTGCTTGAGGGTGCCGGTGACGCCCTCGGGGTTGGTGTTGTCGGCGATCCAGCGCAGCGGGGTGCCGGTCGCGGCCTCGACGAGGTCCTCGCGGCCGGCGTGGACGACACCGTGGATGTCGGCGACGACGGCGTGCTTGACGCCCGCGGCGATGAGGAGCTTCAGGATGGCCGTACCGGCGGCGCCCGCGCCGGACATGACGACCCGTACGTCCCCGATGCCCTTGCCGACCACGCGCAGCGCGTTGGTGAGGGCGGCGAGGACCACGATCGCCGTGCCGTGCTGGTCGTCGTGGAAGACCGGGATGTCGAGGGCCTCGCGGAGGCGGGCCTCGATCTCGAAGCAGCGGGGGGCGGAGATGTCTTCCAGGTTGATGCCCGCGAAGCCGGGGGCGATGGCCTTGACGATCTCGACGATGGCGTCGGTGTCCTGGGTGTCCAGGCAGATCGGCCAGGCGTCGATGCCGGCGAAGCGCTTGAAGAGGGCCGCCTTGCCCTCCATCACGGGCAGGGCGGCCTTGGGGCCGATGTTGCCCAGGCCGAGGACGGCGGAGCCGTCCGTCACGACTGCGACGGAGTTGCGCTTGATGGTGAGGCGGCGGGCGTCCTCGGGGTTCTCGGCGATCGCCATGCAGACCCGGGCGACGCCCGGGGTGTAGATCATGGAGAGGTCGTCACGGTTGCGGATGGGGTGCTTGGACGCCATCTCGATCTTGCCGCCGAGGTGCATCAGGAACGTACGGTCGGAGACCTTGCCGAGGACGACGCCCTCGATGGTGCGCAGCTGCGCGACGATCTCGTCGGCGTGCGCGGTCGAGCTCGCGGCGATGGTGACGTCGATCCGGAGCTTCTCGTGGCCGGAGGCGGTCACGTCGAGGCCGGTGACGGAACCGCCGTGGGACTCCACCGCCGTGGTGAGCTGGGAGACCGCGGTTCCGCTGGCGGGAACCTCCAGCCGGACCGTCATCGAGTACGAGACGCTGGGCGCCGTTGCCATGGCCGAGTTCCTCTGCTTTCCCTGAGCTTCGTTGCTACGCCGCCCCGGCTGGTTGCCCGGCGGCGCCCTCCGATCGTCGCACCTACCAGCCGGTAGCAGGTAATGCGGTCATTTTGTTTTCGGAAAGTAGTTTCCACCATACGAGAAGCTGGGGGGAAACAGAAGAGGTCCGCGATCACCCGTGGGTGACGCGGACCTCTTCTGTATGTACGTACAAGATGGCACCGACCCGCCATGCTCGCCTCGCGGCAAGTGGTCCCTCTAAGGGACGAAGGTTGGGCCCGGGGGCTTGGATCGAGCCGGTGCCATAGACAGGCTAACAAACCACCCTGGTAAGTGATTCCTGCGACGCATGTTGACCTGAAATCAGTCCCTGAGCAGGTCCGGCACCCCGTCCGCGTCCGGGACGTCTCGGGCGCCCGAGACCACCGTGAGCTGCTGGGTGGCGCGGGTCAGCGCCACGTACAGGACCCGCAGGCCGGCCGGGGACTCGTCCGCGATCTCCGCGGGCGAGGCGACCACGGTGGCGTCGTACTCCAGGCCCTTGGCTTCCAGGGAGCCCAGCGCCACGACCCGGTCGCCGAGGTCGGCGAGCCAGCCGGCCGCCTGCTCACGGCGGTTCATGGCGACCACGACACCGACCGTGCCGTCCACCCGTTCGAGCAGACGCTGCGCCTCCGCCCGTACGGTTCCGGCCAGATCGTCCTTGCCGGCCACCGCCACGAAGCGGGGCTCCACACCGGTCGACCGGACCGCACGCGGGGACTCCTTGCCCGGCATGGCGAGGGCGAGCACCTTGGAGGCCAGTTCGGCGATCTCGGCGGGGTTGCGGTAGTTCACGGTCAGCTCGAAACGGCGGCGCGGGCGGCTGCCGAGCGCCTCGTCACGGGCCTCGGCGGCCTCGTCCGGGGTCGACCAGGAGGACTGCGCCGGGTCGCCGACGACCGTCCAGGTGGCGGTGCGGCCGCGCCGTCCCACCATCCGCCACTGCATGGGCGTGAGGTCCTGGGCCTCGTCGACGATGACGTGCGCGTACTCGGTGCGCTCCGCCGCGAGCCGTTCGGCCCGCTCGCGCTGCGTCTCCTCCCGTACGGGCATGAGCTCCTCGAGGCCCGTCAGCTGGTCCAGCGGGTCGTACTCCCGCTTCTTGCGCGGCCTGGCCGGGGTGCCCAGGAGGGTGTTCAGCTCGTCCAGGAGCGCCACGTCGTGCACGGAGAGTCCGTCGCGGCGCAGCGAGCGGGCGAGCCGCCGGACCTCGCCCGGGTTGAGGACGCGCCGGGCCCAGCGGCCGAGGCGCTTCTCGTCGGCCATCGCTCCGAGGACCTGGCGGGGGGTGAGCTCGGGCCACCAGGCGTCGAGGAAGCCGAGGAAGGAGTCCTCGGTGGAGACGTCCTCGTCGAAGGAGGAGCGCAGCTCGGCGGCGAGCTCGGGGTCGCTGTGCCGGCCCGCGGCGCCGGACTTGGCGTACAGGGCGTCGAGCAGCAGCTTGCGGGCGCGCGGACGCAGCAGGTTGACGGGCGCGGAGCCGCCGAGCACGTTGTGGCGGATGCGCTGGAGCTCGTCGGCCTCCAGCTCCAGGCGGCGGCCGAAGGCGACGACCCGCAGGCGGGTGGGGGTGCCGGCGGGGGCCGGCGCGGCCTCCTCCTCGCCGAGAGCCGGCTGGGCCTGGGCGCGGGGCGCGGGGGTCTCCAGGGCGCCGCGGGCCGCCTTGCGCAGGACGGCGAGCATGCGGGAGGAGCCCTTGATCCGGGCGACGGCCGGTTCGTCGTACGTGGTGGCCTCGACGCCGTCCACCAGCGAGCCGAGCGCGCGGATCGCGACCTGGCCCTCCTCACCCAGCGAGGGCAGGACGCCCTCGGTGTACGAGACGAGGAGGGGGGTCGGGGAGACGATCAGGATGCCGCCCGCGTACCGGCGCCGGTCCTGGTAGAGCAGGTAGGCGGCCCGGTGCAGGGCGACGGCCGTCTTCCCGGTGCCCGGCCCGCCCTCGACGTACGTGATCGAGGCGGCGGGCGCGCGGATGACCAGGTCCTGCTCGGCCTGGATGGAGGAGACGATGTCGCGCATGGTGTGGCTGCGGGCCTGGCCGAGCGCGGCCATCAGGGCGCCGTCGCCGATCACCGGCAGGTCGCGCCCGTCGAGGGTCGCGGTCAGCTCGGGGCGCATCAGGTCGTCCTCGACGCCGAGGACCTTGCGCCCCTTGGAGCGGATGACGCGGCGGCGCACGACGCGGCCGGGGTCGACCGGTGTGGAGCGGTAGAAGGGCGCGGCGGCGGGCGCGCGCCAGTCGATGACGAGCGGCGCGTAGTCGGAGTCGAGGACGCCGATCCGTCCGATGTGGAGGGTCTCGCCGATCTCGGCCGTGTTGTCGGGCCGTACGGCGTCCTCGGCGGGCTCGACGGACGTGTAGGCGCCGTCGGGGCCCTTCTTGCCGTCCTTGCCGTACAGCAGGTCGATCCGGCCGAAGAGGAAGTCCTCGAACTCGTTGTTGAGCCGGTTGAGGTGCACGCCGGCCCGGAAGACCTGGGCGTCCCGCTCGGCGAGCGCGCCGGGGGTGCCGACCTGGCCGCGTTTGGCGGCGTCGTTCATCAGGAACTCCGCCTCGTGGATCTTCTCCTCGAGGCGGCGGTAGACCTTGTCCAGATGTTCCTGCTCGACACCGATCTCACGGTCCCGGACCGTGTCGGTGGCGTCCATGGCGGCCATGGCCTCCACGGCTTCCTGCGCGGCCACTGAGGCCCCCTTCTGACGTGCACTGGGCAGCCGTCGAGCGTACGCCACAGGGGGGCAAAATGTCAGGCCTCGACCTCCACGAGGCGTTCGCCGTCGAAGGTCCGGACTTCGAAGTGGTCGATGTCGTTGCGGTCCATGGCCGCGCCGCCGTGGACGTAGAGCGGGTTCTTGGCGCTCTCCTGGGTGGCTCCGGGGATGCCGTACCCCCACTTCGGGACGGCCCAGGAGGTCACGGTCTCCTCCTCACCGCTCTTGGAGACGGCGACGAGCCGGCACTTCAGGGGGCCCTTGACGTTCTTGAGCTCCAGGACGGTGTGTGTGCCCCAGCCCTTCTTCTCCAGGCCGACGGTCGCGCTGATCTTCGTCGTCGGGTCGGTGGCCTGGATCTTCTCGTCCATGTGGTTGAAGAAGGCGTCCTCGGCCGGGCTGGTGGGGTGCGGTTCGACCGCCCGGTTCTCACGCTCGCCGCCGGAGGTGGCCACGACGGCGACGGCGGGCCCGCCGATGACGAGGACGGCGGCGGCAGCGACGAGGTACAGGGAGCGGCGGCGACGGCTCGCGCGCTTGGCGCCGACCTCGTCGATGAGCCGGTCCAGGAGCTCGGGTCCTGGCGGGGCGCCGACGGCGTGCAGCGCGACGGGGGTACCCGGGGCGCGGCGGGGGCCGGGCGGGGCGGGCGGCCTGGGTGCGAAGTCGTCGAACGCCTTGTCCGCGTACGGATCGATCGCCGACGAGCCGAAGGCCGCCGGGGCGTCCGCGTCCGCCAGCATGGCGAGCATCGGCTCCATCCCGGCGAACTCCTCCACGTGCGCGGCGCAGAGCTCGCAACCCGCCAGGTGCGCCTCGAAGGCGGCGGTGTCGACATCGTCCAGGATGCCGAGTACGTACGCACCCGCGGCGTCGTGCGGCGGTGTCATGCCGCTGCTCATGCCGAAACCCCCCTCTCCTCCAGCGCGATTTTCATGGAACGAAGTGCGTAGAACACTCGGGAACGCACGGTCCCGGCAGGTATGCCGAGGGTCTCGGCCGCCTCATTGACCGTACGCCCCTTGAAGTAGGTCTCGACCAACACTTCCCGGTGGGCGGGCGTCAAATCTTCGAGAGCGTCAGAGAGCGTCATCAGCCACAGCGCCTTGTCGATCTCGTCCTCCGCGGGCAGGACCTCGAGCGGTGACGGATCGACCTCCTGGGGCCGGGCCTGCCGGCTTCGGTGGCCGTCGATGACGATGCGCCGGGCAACCGTCACAAGCCAAGGTCTGACGGAGCCGGTAGCCCGGTTGAGCTGGCCGGCGTTCTTCCAGGCACGGATGAGCGTCTCCTGCACGACGTCCTCGGCACGCTGGCGGTCGCCGGCGACGAGGCGAAGTACATAGGCGAGCAGGGGCCCGGCATGTTCGCGGTAGAGAGCACGCATCAACTCCTCGTCAGGGACGTCGGGTCGGTGGCGTGACACCTCGCTGCGATGCCGGGCCCGATGCGGACGTTCATCGGCCACGGCCGCATCCTTGCGCACCACGAACCTCCCGGTCGAGTCCCTGTCTGTCGTGGAGAGGTACGGAGTCCGGGCGGGTTCGACTCAACGCCGTGCGAAGTTTTCACGAGATTCTTCAGACGCCTGCCTTCGCCCGTCGGGCTGCCCGATGCCGGGCAACGCGTTCCCGGTTTCCGCAGGTCTCGCTGGAGCACCAGCGGCGGCGGCGCCCGCGGGAGGTGTCGAGGTAGCAGCGACGGCAGTCGTCGCTCTCGCAACGGCGGAGCAGGGCGCGGGCGTCGGGGTCGGTGAGCAGGTCGACGGCGTCGCGGGCGACGGCGGCGAGGAGTGCGCGGCAGTCGGGTTCGTCGCTGAGGGCCCGTACGAGCCCGCCGGTCTCGGTGCGTACGGCGCGGGGCGCGGGGGGCGCGGAGGCGGCGGCGAGGGCGTTGAGCCGCTCCAGGGCGGGCCCTGCGCGCCGCCCGTCGAGCTGAGCGTGCACCAGCTCGAGGACGCAGTCGCGGAGTTCGCGGAAGCGTACGAGCCAGGCGGTGTCGAGCGCGCGGAGCGGCACGGCGGTGGGGACGAGTCCGGCGGCGCGCAGGAAGTCGTCGAGTGCGTCGGTGCGGTCGAGCACGTGGGCGGCCAGATCCAGGCAGATCCGCCCGGAGTCGAACCGTACGGTCATGACCCTGTCACCACCTCGCGGTCGTGGGGCCGGCGGGGAGCCGGCGGGGCGCTGCGACCAGAGTGCCCACCACGGGCGGCCCCCGCTAGAGGGCGGGCCGCCGTTCCTGCCCGGAGGTGTCGCGGCGCGCACCCTCCCCCTGCTAGCTTGAACGCGTTCAAATGAACGCGTTCAAATAATGCGATGGGGGCCGTCATGGGTGTGGGCACGGAGATCGGGCGGGACGGCTACGCAGGCACCCACCGGGCACAGCGGGCGCTCGCCGTCTGCGCGGTCGTCGCCGCCGCTCCGGTGGTGCTGTGGGGGCTGCCCTCGTACTTCGCCGCGATGTTCGTCCTGACCGGCGTTGCCACGGCGTTCCCGCTGTTCCTCGCGTACAGCCGGGCGGCCTTCCGGGGCGCCTGCGTGACGATCGGGCTGCTGCTCCTCGTCTGGGGGGCGGTCGGGGTCCTCCTCGGGATGTTCCTCTTCTGGCCGTCGGCGCTGCTCCTTCTCCTGGCCGCGCTCGCGGACGCGCGCAGACGGCCGGTCGTCGCGAAGGTGACCTTCGGCGTCGGCGCCCTGGTGACGGCCGCGGTTCTCGCGGCCGGCGGCGTCTACCTCTGGCACTTCACGATCGGTCCGGCCCTGGCGGAGCCGCACACCTTCCGGGCGGTCGCCGAATCCGACGCGCCGGCAGGCATCGGAGACACGGAGGAGCGGCTCAAGCCGTTCGGGGCGACCCAGGTGACGGGATCGGAGTCGGACGCGGGCTCGTACCTGGAGGTCCGCTTCCCCGACGACCTGCCCGACGCGCGGCGCGAGGAGCTGAGGAAGGAGATCGGGCTGCTGCCCGGATTCGGCGAGGCCGAGCTGTGCCCGGTGAGCGAGTGCGGCTGACGGGAGCGCGGCCCGCGGACGGACCGGGGGTCGACCGGCACCGTGGACGTCCGCGTATGGAGCGTGGACGCCCATCCATGGTTCCCCCGGCCCGTGGCCGCTTGACTGGGCGTCATGACGGACAACAGGGGTGGGACGGCGGCCGGCACGGTCCTGGGCGCGGCGACGGCGGCGACGGGACTGGTCGCCGGGGTGTGGTTCGCGTACGTGTGCTCGGTGATGCCGGCGCTGGCCCGCAGCGACGACCGGGTCTTCGTGGAGGTGATGCGGAACATCAACGACGTGATTCAGAACCCGGTCTTCTTCACGCCCTTCTTCGGGGCGCTGATCCTGACGGCGGTCGCGGCATGGCAGCTGCGGAGCACCCCGGCGCGGGTCTGGGCGTTCACGGCGCTTGCCCTGTACGTCGCCGTCCTCGTGGTCACCTCCGCGGTGAACGTCCCGCTCAACGACGCCCTCGCGGCTGCCACGGACCCGGTACGGGCCCGCGCGGAGTTCGAGGCCCCGTGGGTGGCCTGGAACCTCGTCCGCGCGGTCCTGACGACGGCGGGCCTCGTCTGCCTGCTGCGTGCGCTCGCGGTGCGCCGGGCGCGGTGACCGCGCCGCATCCCGCCCCTACTGGTCGTACTTCGTGTCCGCCACCGGGTCCAGGGCGAGCCGGTACCCCCGCTTGACCACCGTCTGGATCAGTTTCGGCATACCGAGTGCCGTCCGCAGCCGGGCCATCGCCGTCTCCACCGCGTGCTCGTCGCGGCCCGAGCCGGGCAGGGCGCGGAGCAGGTCGGCGCGGGAGACGACCCAGCCGGGGCGCCGGGCCAGGGTGGCGAGCAGCGCCATCCCGGCCGGCGGGACCGGCCGCAGCGAGCCGTCGACGACGACCGCGTGCCCCCGGATCTCGATGCGGTGGCCCGCCACCGGGAGCGTACGGGCCCGGGACGGCAGTTCCTGGCAGAGCAGTTGCACCAGCGGCCCGAGCCGGAAGCGCTCGGGCTGCAACGTGTCGATGCCGTGCGCCTGCAGCGGCAGCGCCGTCACAGGCCCCACGCACAGCGCGAGCACGTCATGGCGCAGTGCTTCGACGAGTTCGGTCAGCGCTCCCCGGTCCTCCGCCCGCGTCAGCAGCGACGCGGCGGCCGGTGCGCTGGTGAAGGTCACCGCGTCCAGGGTGCCGGACAGCACCCCGTCCAGGAGCCGGTCGAGCGGACCGATGTCCTCCGGCGGCATCCACCGGTAGACCGGGACGCCGACGACCTCCGCGCCGCCCGCCGTCAGCGCCTCCACGAACCCCGGCAGCGGCTCCCCGTGCAGCTGGAGTGCGATCCGACGCCCCGTCACCCCCTCGGCGAGCAGCCGGTCGAGCACCTCGGCCATGGACTCGGAGGACGGCGACCACGACTCGGTGAGCCCGGCCGCCCGTACCGCTCCCTTGACCTTGGGGCCCCGGGCGAGCAGCTCCACGCCCCGCAGGCAGTCGAGGAGCGCCTCGCCGTGGCCCCAGCCGTCCGCCGCCTCGACCCAGCCCCGGAAACCGATCGCCGTCGTGGCGACGACGACGTCCGGGGCGTGGTCGATGAGTTCCTTCGTCGCGGCGAGCAGTTCCGTGTCGTCCGCGAGCGGCACGATCCGCAGCGCCGGGCCGTGGACCACGGCCGCGCCCCGGCGACGGAGAAGCGTGCTCAGCTCGTCGGCGCGCCGCGCGGCGGTGACCCCGACGGTGAACCCCGCGAGGGGCCCCTGCTCTTGCTCGTTCATGACGACCGAGCCTGACGTGGATCCGTGACAGGCTCGGTTCGCCGGTATTTCCTGGCCGTTACGGACCATTTCCGGTCACACCTCGGCGTATCCGCGCTGCGACGTCGTCTCGCCCTCGGCGTCCGCGCCCTCGGCCGTGTCCGGGACGACCGCGGGCCGGCGAAGGTATACCGCCCAGGTCACGACCATGCAGGCCGCGTAGAAGAGCAGGAAGGCGACGAAGGCGGCGGTGCCGGTGCCGGCGGTCTGGAACGACTGCCGGAAGGCCAGGTTGATGCCGAGCCCGCCGAGCGCGCCCACGGCCCCGATCAGCCCCATGGCGGCCCCGGAGAGCCTGCGCCCGTACGCCTCGGCCTGCTCGCCCGACAGCCCCTTGCGGTGCCCCTGGGCGAGGAAGATCGCCGGGATCATCTTGTACGTGGAGCCGTTGCCGAGCCCGCTGAGGACGAAGAGGGCGATGAAGCCGACGAGGAAGACGGTCAGCGACTCGATGACGGAGGCGTACACGACCACACCGGTCGCCACGGCCATCCCGCCGAAGTTCCAGAGCGTGATGCGGGCACCGCCGTGCTTGTCGGCGAGGGAGCCGCCGAGCGGCCGGATCAGCGAGCCGAGGAGCGGGCCGATGAAGGTGAGCGACGCGGCCTGGAGCGGGGTGCGTCCGAACTGGGTCTGCAGGACGAGCCCGAAGGCGAAGCTGTAGCCGATGAAGGAGCCGAAGGTGCCGATGTAGAGGAAGGCCATGATCCAGGTGTGGCCGGCCCTCACGGCCTCCTTCGCGGCGCCGGTGTCGTTCTTGACCGGGGCGAGGTTGTCCATGAAGAGCGCGGCGCAGAGGGCCGCGACGACGACGAGCGGGACGTAGACGCCGAGGACGATCCGCGGGTGCAGGGCTCCTGCGGTGCCGATGACCAGGAGCCCGACGAGCTGGACGACGGGGACACCGATGTTTCCGCCGCCCGCGTTGAGGCCGAGCGCCCAGCCCTTCTTCCGTAGCGGGAAGAAGGCGTTGATGTTGGTCATGGAGGAGGCGAAGTTGCCGCCGCCGACACCGGTGAGCGCGGCGACGAGCAGGAAGGTGCCGTACGAGGTGCCCGGCTCCATCACCGCGTAGGCGACGCCGGTCGGCAGCAGGAGCAGCAGCGCGCTGACGATCGTCCAGTTGCGGCCGCCGAAGCGGGCGACGGCGAAGGTGTACGGGACGCGGATCAGCGCGCCGACGAAGGTGGCGGTCGCGATCAGGAAGAACTTCCCCGCCGGGTCGATGCCGTACTCCGGCCCCATGAACAGGACCATGACCGACCACAGGCTCCATACGGAGAACCCGATGTGCTCGGAGAAGACGGAGAAGAGAAGATTGCGCCGGGCGATCCGCTCTCCTTGTTCACGCCAGAAGGTCTCGTCCTCCGGCTCCCACCGTTCGATCCACCGGCCGCCCATCACGTACCTCCACGGTGTCGGGTCCCGAGCGTCCAGATGCTCTGGACCTCTTGGGGTACGACCCTAGGGAGGCCGCGTTTCGGGGCGGTGGCGGAAAGTGACGGGTGCGGAACCTTGCTCTCACCCGGCGTGCGGATCCGGTGTGAGTACGGAGGTCCCGCTTCCCCTGCATGCCCGCTGCCCCTATAGGCCCGCTCCCCGCGCAGGCCCGCTCCCCTTTATGTGCCCGGCACCCCCGGCTCGCCCTCCGGGAGCCAGGAGTCAGCGGGGCGGTCCAGCCAGCCGTCCCGCGCGCCGATCTCGGCCGCGGCGGTGCGCAGAGCGTCCAGGCCAGGGTGGCGCAGCCCCTTGCGCCACACCAGGCTCACCGGGGAGAGCGGCACGGGGTCGACGAGGGGCCGCAGTACGGAGCCCTCCAGTGGCGGGAAGTCGACGACCGCGAGGACGGGGGTACGGAGTTTGGCCATGATCCGCTGGAACTCCTCCTTCCCCACCGCCATCGGCGCGGGCGGCGCGACGGAGATGCCACGCCCCGCGAAGAGCCGGGCGGCCAGGTCGGTCCACTCCGGGGTCCGGTCGTTGCCGGCGCCCGCGTAGACGCTCTCGCCCTCCAGGGCGGCCAGCGGCACTTCCGCCAGGTGCGCGAGCCGGTGGTCGTCGGGGAGCACGATCGCCATCGGCTCGTACCGGACGAACTGCGAGGCGAGCCGGCCCCGCGTGGACGCGTCGAGCCCGCCGTACCGGCCGAAGGAGACGTCGAGGCGCCCGGCGAGGATCTCGGCGGCGGCCCCGCTCAGCCCGTTCTCGTAGCGGGCCATCAGCTCCTGCTCGGGGGCGAGTTCGCGGGCCCGCTCCATGACACGGCCCCGGGCGGCGAGGCCGGTGCTGTTGAGGTCGACGAGCAGGGGCCTCGCGGCCGCCCGGAAGGCGTCGGCGAGTTCGTCGCAGGCGGCCAGCACCCTGCGGGCGTACGGGAGGAGCCGCGTGCCGTCCGGGGTGAGCGTGACCTGACGGGTCGTCCGCACGAACAGGTCCGCGCCCAGGTCACGTTCCAGCCGCCGGATGTCGCGGGAGAGCGCCTGCTGGGCGACGTACAGGCGGGTGGCGGCGCGGGTGAAGTGCAGCTCCTCGGCGACGGCGGTGAAGGCGCGCAGGAGCCGGGGTTCTATGTCGTACGAAGTGACCACCCGGCATTTAACAACACGGGCGCGTCAATGGCCATGGATCAGGTGTTGGACCGCGGCCGAGGGCTGCCCGGAGGCTGGGAGCATGCCGCACCACGATCTGATGCTCACCCCGGCGGGCCCGGCGCTCGCCCCGCGCTACCGGGAGCCGAACACCCCCGAGCCGCGCACCTCCCCACCGACGACGCGCACCCCCGCGAAGGCCGCCATCCCGAAGCCCCGCACCCCCGCGACCCCCCGCACCGGCTCGTACCGGCGGCTCTTCGCCGTCCCGGGCGCCCGCGCGTTCACCCTCGGGAACCTCGTCGCCCGGCTGCCCATGGGGATGCTCGGCGTCAGCGCGGTGATCATGATCGCGGGGGCGTACGGCTCGTACGCGCTCGCCGGAGCCGTCACCGCGACGGGCATGGCCGCCACCGCCGTCGTCGCCCCCTGGACCGCGCGGCTCGTCGACCGGCACGGGCAGGCCCGGGTCGCCGTTCCCGCCACGGCGCTCGCCGTGCTCGGCTCGCTGGCGCTGCTGCTGTGCGTGCACCACAGGGCGCCGGTCTGGACACTGTTCGTCGCGTACGCGGCGACCGCGACGAGCCCCAACACCGGCGGGATGTCCCGCGCCCGCTGGGCCCACCTCCTGCGCGACGACCACGCCA
This sequence comes from Streptomyces sp. NPDC012508, assembly GCF_042902595.1. Taxonomy (NCBI): domain Bacteria; kingdom Bacillati; phylum Actinomycetota; class Actinomycetes; order Kitasatosporales; family Streptomycetaceae; genus Streptomyces; species Streptomyces sp. NPDC012508. Next base: position 55,260 of record NZ_JBIBEO010000005.1, on the reverse strand, counting down.
CGCTGCACACGGCCAACGCCTTCGAGCAGGCCGTCGACGAGCTGTGTTTCATGCTGGGCCCGGTCCTGGCCGCGTTCCTGTGCACGGCCCTGTTCCCGGAGGCGGGCACGCTGGTCGGCGCGGTCCTGCTCCTCACCGGTGTGCTGGTCTTCACGGCCCAGCGCTCCACCGAACCCCCGGTCGCGCCCCGCTCCACGACCGCGCCCGGCTCGCTCCTGCGCGGGTCCGGCACGGTAAGGCTGCTCGGCGTCTTCCTGGCCACGGGCGCGGTCTTCGGCGCGATGGAGGTCGTGACGCTCGCGCATGTGGACGGACCCCTGGCCGGCCCGATCCTGGCCCTGCAGGCCGCGGGCTCCTGCGCGGCGGGCCTGGTCTACGGCCGTACGGGCCGCTCGGGCCGGCTGCGCACCTGCCTGGTGGCGATGACCTGTCTGATGACGCTGCCGTTCCTGGGCGCCTCGACCGGCTCCCTGCTCGCCCTGGCGGCAGGGCTGCTCGTGGCGGGCATGGCGACCGCCCCGACGATGGTCACGGGCATGGCCCTGGTCCAGCGTCTGACCCCGCCGGGCCGGCTCAACGAGGGCATGACCCTCGCCGTTACCGCCCTCCTCGCGGGCGTCGCGGTCGGCTCGGCCACCGGCGGCTGGGCTGCGGAGCACGCGCCGTCGACGGCGTACGCCTTCCTGATCCCGCCGGCCGCGGCGGCTCTGGCCCTCGTGCTGGAGGCGACGCGCACGAGGCGGGCGCGGGGCGCCGTCCGGGAATGACAGAGGCCCGGCGGTCGTCGTGACGACTGCCGGGCCTGTGCCCACATGGGATGAGTGGAGATGGCGGGAATCGAACCCGCGTCCAACGGTGCAGAATCAGGGCTTCTCCGTGTGCAGTCCGCTAGGAGTTTCTCAGCCCCGGAGATCACGCGGACAAGTCTCCGACGGGCTCAGTCACTGTTTGATTTCCCTCAGGCCCCCGTGACCGGGGCTAGAGGTTTAGATCCCTAAATGACGCCAGGATCCGGGTCGGGACCTTCCCCGGGCTGACGCTCCTCACAGAGGCTTCTACTCGTTACCTAAAATTAGGCAGCGAGGGCGAAGCGGGAGTTATCGCTCTTGGAGTTGGCGATTATTGGTTGCGACATATGGTTTACGAGATCATTGCCGCTTCCTCGACACGCTTCCCCTGCTTCGACATCCGCTGTCGAAACCGATCATCCCCATGTTGATTTTTCAAGGTGTGCACCCGCTGTGGGGTGCAGGCCCCATGCTACGTGACGACCGCGCACGGTTGCCAGCGCATTAAGGGGAGGCGGCGGCAGGGAGCCTAGACGGCCGCCGCCCGCTGGCGCCGCTTCGCCGCCGCGATCGCCCGGTTCGTCTCGCGCGTGTCCTGCTTCTCCCGGAGCGTCTGCCGCTTGTCGTACTCCTTCTTGCCCTTGGCGAGCGCGATCTCGACCTTGACGCGGCCCTTCAGGAAGTACAGGGCGAGGGGCACGATCGTGTGACCCGTCTCCTGGGACTTCGCCTCCAGCTTGTCGATCTCGGCGCGGTGCAGGAGCAGCTTGCGCTTCCGCTTCGCCGAGTGGTTGGTCCAGCTGCCCTGCATGTACTCGGGCACATGGATGTTGTGCAGCCACGCCTCGTGCCCGTCGATCTGCACGAAGCCGTCGACCAGCGACGCCCGGCCCATCCGGAGCGACTTCACCTCGGTGCCCATGAGCACCACACCGCACTCGTAGGTGTCGATGATGTGGTAGTCGTGGCGCGCCTTCTTGTTCTGCGCGATGATCTTGCGCTCAGGACCCTTCTCCGGGTCCTTCTTCTTGGCAGGCTTGCCCTGCACGTTCACGAGTCCCTTTGCCATAGTGCGGCCATTTTCGCACTACGAGCCCCCTCCGAGGCCACTCAATACTGTTCTGGCCCGCTCCTCGGCCCGCTCACCGGTGGTGTCACTGACGACCAGGTCGGGTGTGATGCCCAGGCCGTCGACGCCGTGTCCGGAGGGGGTGCGGTAGTGGCCGACGGTCAGCTCGGCGACGGAGCCGTCGGGCAGCGCGCTCGGCATCTGCACGGAGCCTTTGCCGAAGGTGCGTGAGCCGACGGTGACGGCCCGGCCGCGGTCCTTCAGAGCGCCGGTGAGCAGCTCGGCCGCGCTCATCGTGCCCCCGTCGACCAGCGCCACCACGGGCCGCCGGGTGTCGCCTCCGCTCTGCGCGTAGAGCGCCCGCTGCTCGCCGTCGACGTCGTACGTGGCGACCAGGCCGCCGTCGAGGAAGGCGGAGGCGGCGACGGTGGCCTCGGCGACCAGGCCGCCGGCGTTGCCCCGCAGGTCCAGGAGGACTCCGGCGCCGGCCGGGGCGCGCCGTACCGCGTCCCGTACCCGCTCGCCCGCGCCCTTGGTGAAGGCGGTCACCTTGATCAGTACCGTCCCGTCGTCGAGACGGCGCACGGTGACGTCGTCGGTGGCGAGCCGGGCCCGGGTCAGGGTCTGCGTCCAGGCGGAGCGGCCGCGCTCGACACGGAGGGCGACGGTGGAGCCGGCCTGCGCGGCGCCGTCGCCGCGCAGCAGGGAGACGACCTCGGAGACGGAGAGGGCGGCGGTGTCGCGTCCGTCGACGGTGAGGAGGCGGTCGCCGGCGCGCAGCCCGGCCAGTGCGGCCGGTCCGCCGGCCTGGACGCGGCTGATCTCGATCCGGCCGGTGCCCGCCTTCCGCGCGGAGAGTCCGACGCCGGTGTACGAGCCGTCGAGGGCCTGCTCGAACTCCTCGAACTCGGCGGGTCCGTACACCGCGCCCCAGCGGTCGCCGCTGCGGCTGACGAACTCCTCGGCGGCCTGCTGGCCGGACTTGCCGTCGGCCATGGCCTCGGCGGCGGCTCGGGAGAGGTCGGCGGGGTCGACGGTGTCGCGCACGGCGGTCTGTTGGGCGCGCTTCACGGTGGCGGCCTCCTGCCGGGGCAGGGAGCCGGTGGCCGCGGCCGTGGCGAGCACTCCGGCGAAGACCAGCGTCAGGGCAGCCCCACGGAGAACTCCGCGGGGCCGGAGACAGAGGTCGGGGCGGGAGCCCGGGTCGACGGCCGACATGGCGCCCACTCTAGGACAAGCGAAAGGCGCCGTACGGTGGTTGACCGTACGGCGCCCGGGACACTCAGGGGTCTCTTCTCACACCTTGAGGTACTTGCGCAGTGCGACGAAGGCCGCAAGGGACGGCATCAGGAGACCGATCACGAGGACGAGCGGCAGCACCGAGAGGACGGCGTCCCAGCCGATGAAGTTGACGAGCTGCATCTTCTCGGCGAGCGCGATGCCGTGGTCGATCAGGAAGTACCGCCCGACCAGGAGCATGACGCAGGCGACGGCGCCGCCGAGGAGACCGGCGAAGGCGGCCTCCATGATGAACGGCATCTGGATGTAGAAGCTGGAGGCGCCGACCAGTCGCATGATGCCGGTCTCACGCCGTCGGCTGAAGGCGGAGACGCGCACCGTGTTGACGATCAGCATCAGCGCGATGACCAGCATCAGCGCCATGACGCCGAGAGCGGCGACGTTCATGCCGTTCATCAGGTCGAAGAGGTTCTGCAGGATGCCGCGCTGGTCCTGGACGGACTCCACGCCGTCCCGACCGGCGAAGGCCGTGGCGACGACCTTGTACTTCTCCGGGTCGTCGAGCTTGACCCGGAACGACTCCTGCATCTGGTCGGGCGTGATGACCGACGCGATGGCGGTGTCGCTGTACTGCTCCTTGTAGTGCTTGTAGGCCTCGTCGGTGGACTCGTGGTGCACGGTCTCGACGATGTCCATCTTCTTCAGATCGGCCTCGATCTGTTCCTTCTGCTGCGCGGTCACCGCGCCCTTGGCGCACTTGGTGGAGGCGGCCGCGTCGTTCTTGTTGCAGAGGAAGATGGAGACGTTGACCTTGTCGTACCAGTAGTCCTTCATCGTGCTGACCTGCTCGCGCATGAGCAGCGCGCCGCCGAACAGGGCGAGCGAGAGGGCCACGGAGACGATGACGGCGAAGGTCATCGTGAGATTGCGCCGGAGGCCGACGCCGATCTCGGAGAGCACGAACTGAGCGCGCATGGTGTTCTATCCCCTACCTGCTCAGTGCTGGTATCCGTAGACGCCGCGCGCCTGGTCGCGGACGAGGCGGCCCTTTTCGAGCTCGATGACGCGCTTGCGCATCTGGTCGACGATGTTCTGGTCGTGGGTCGCCATGACGACGGTGGTCCCTGTCCTGTTGATGCGGTCGAGCAGCTTCATGATGCCGACGGAGGTCTGCGGGTCGAGGTTGCCGGTGGGCTCGTCGGCGATCAGCAGCATCGGGCGGTTGACGAACGCGCGGGCGATCGCGACGCGCTGCTGCTCACCGCCGGAGAGCTCGCCGGGCATCCGGTCCTCCTTGCCGCCGAGGCCGACGAGGTCGAGGACCTGGGGCACGGCCTTGCGGATCTCGCCGCGCGGCTTGCCGATGACCTCCTGGGCGAAGGCGACGTTCTCGGCCACGGTCTTGTTGGGCAGCAGCCGGAAGTCCTGGAAGACGGTTCCGAGCTGGCGCCGCATGTGGGGCACCTTCCAGTTGGACAGCCGGGCGAGGTCCTTGCCGAGGACGTGCACCTGGCCATGGCTGCAGCGCTCCTCGCGCAGGATCAGCCGGAGGAAAGTCGACTTTCCGGAGCCGGAGGAACCGACGAGGAAGACGAACTCCCCCTTCTCGATCTCCAGGGATACATCCCGGAGCGCGGGGCGGTTCTGCTTCGGATAGGACTTGGAGACGTTGTCGAATCGGATCACGGATGCACCACGGTCGGCCGGGAGTAGGTGTGCGCGACCTTACGCGACCGACGATGGCGCGCGCAGTCGCGGTCCCGGCTTGCGTGCTTTATCCTTTTCGCCCTTCGGGGCGGAAGCGATGCGATCCGGGTGTAATCCGACGGGGCGCGCCGAAACGCCTCGGAGCTGGCACAGTGGTAGGGGGAACGCGCGGGTGCCACCGGGCGTTGTCCTTGATGTGGACCCTGTGCGGGAGGAGGAGAGCGCATGACCTATGACCGACTGGTGTGCGCCAACTGCGCGGCCCCCGTCGCAGAGGGCCGCTGCCCTGTCTGCCGCGCGAACCGGGAACGCCTCGACCCGTCGACGGGCCTGACCCCGGCGATGCTGCTGGCGCTCGTGGTCGCCCTGGTGGCGATGGTGGCGCTGCTCGCGGCGCTTCAGACCGCGTAGGGCCCCGCAGGGCCCCCCGCATACGAGCCGGACACGAGAGAGGGCCGGGGGTGCGCCCCCGGCCCTCTCTTTCATGCCCTTACGACCTGACGGTCACCGAACCGCTCAGACGGCGGCGCGGCCACCGCCGACCAGACGCGGGAGCATCCGGAAGCCGATGCCACCGGCGATCATGGTCGCGGCACCGATGATCAGGAACGAGGTCTCGGCGGCGCCGGTCTCCGCCAGCTCCTCCTTGGCCTTGCCCTGCTCGACGGGCTGCGAGCCGGCGTTGTCGGTGTCGGGGTTGTTGTTGACGCACTCGGCGCCGTCGACATCGACGATGCAGGTGCCGGCGTCGTCGGTGGAGTCGTCGCTCGGCGCCGTCGGCGAGGGCGTCTCACCCGGCTTGGTCGGCGTCGTCGTCGGCGGGGCCGTCGTCGGCGGGGTCGTGACCGGCGGCGTGGTCACCGGCGGCGTGGTCACCGGCGGAGTCGTGACCGGCGGGGTCGTCACCGGCGGCGTGGTCACCGGCGGGGTCGTCACCGGCGGCGTGGTCACCGGCGGAGTCGTGACCGGCGGCGTGGTGACCGGCGGCGTGGTGGGCGGGTTGGTGTCACAGCCGGGCGTGCCCGGGATGCAGGTGGGGTCGACCTCAGGCAGCTCGGCCTGGACGCCGATGTTCAGGTCGACACCCACAGCCTGAGCGGCGCCGGCCGCGGTCAGGGACGCACCGGCGGCGATCACCGCACCTGCGGCTATCCGTGCGAAACGGACCCGCGTCTTCTTCGTCATGTGCCTGCTACCCCCAGTAGCTCAATCTCGTCATGGAGCCGCGTTCGGGGCCACGGGCACGGGGGCGGCGTGATCACTCAACCAGCCCCCGGTCACACACGCCCCATAGATACGCATGCCGCGTGCCACCCTTCCGAGTTTCCGCATACGCGTCAAGGTCGTTGCGCGTGCGATGCCCGAAAGATCACGAGTTGCCTGCCATGCGGGGATGCAACTGTGACGTAAACGTGGAACTGCCGCCCTGGTGAGGCCAGTTCCCTTGTCGACAAAGCGTCAGATACGGCCGTTCCCCGCTTGCGCCCGTAAACGGCATCCGCGCTCGGAGATGCGACGACGGCGCCGGTCCCTCGGAGGGGCCGGCGCCGTCGTGCGTGCCGTTCGGTCTACTTCTCCTGCTGCTTGCGCCAGCGGATGCCGGCCTCCAGGAAGCCGTCGATCTCGCCGTCCAGGACCGACTGCGGGTTGCCGACCTCGAACTCCGTACGGAGGTCCTTGACCATCTGGTACGGGTGCAGGACGTACGAGCGCATCTGGTTGCCCCACGAACTGCCGCTGTCCTTCAGGGCGTCCATCCGGGCGCGCTCCTCCTGGCGCTGGCGCTCGAGGAGCTTGGCCTGGAGGACGTTCATGGCGCTCGCCTTGTTCTGGATCTGGGAGCGCTCGTTCTGGCAGGAGACCACGATGCCCGTCGGGAGGTGCGTGATGCGCACCGCCGAGTCGGTCGTGTTGACGCCCTGGCCGCCCGGGCCCGAGGCGCGGTAGACGTCCACGCGCAGCTCGGACTCGTCGATCTCGACATGGTCGGACGACTCGACGACCGGCAGGATCTCGACGCCGGCGAACGACGTCTGACGACGGCCCTGGTTGTCGAACGGGGAGATACGGACCAGACGGTGCGTGCCCTGCTCGACCGAGAGCGTGCCGTACGCGTACGGCGCCTTGACCACGAACGTGGTCGACTTGATGCCGGCCTCTTCCGCGTACGAGGTCTCGTAGACCTCCGTGCCGTAGCCGTGCCGCTCGGCCCACCGCAGGTACATGCGCTGGAGCTGCTCCGCGAAGTCGGCCGCGTCGACGCCGCCCGCCTCGGCGCGGATGTTGACCAGCGCCTCGCGCTCGTCGTACTCGCCGGAGAGGAGCGTACGGACTTCCATCTCGTCCAGCGCCTTGCGGACGGAGACCAGCTCCGTCTCCGCCTCGACGCGCGTGTCCGGGTCGTCCATCTCCTCGGCGAGCTCGAAGAGCACCCCGAGGTCGTCGATCCGGCCGCGCAGGGCCTCGGCCTTGCGGACCTCGGCCTGGAGGTGCGAAAGCTTGCTGGTGATCTTCTGCGCCGCCTCCGGGTCGTCCCAGAGGGACGGGGCCGCGGCCTGCTCTTCGAGCACGGCGATGTCTGCCCTCATCTGTTCGAGGTCCAGTACGGCCTCGATCGACCCCATGGTCGAGGAGAGGGACTTCAGCTCTTCGGATACATCGACGACTGCCACGCGTCCAGCGTAACGGCTCACCGCAAATGCCAGACCCCGCCGACCTCCGCCGAACCCACCGGCCTCGCCGCCGACCCCACGGACCTCACCCTGCGGCCGCGGCTACGGCTCCGTCGTCGTCTTCGAGTCCTGCGGCGGTGCGGCGCCGTCCTCGGCGGTCGCCAGGTAGCCGCCCACGCCCAGCGCGCCCGCGACGACGACCGCCGCGATCGAGAGGGTGATCCGGCGCTTGCGGACCGTCCCGGCCTTGTGGCGGGCCGAGCCGGGGCGCCGGGCGCTCGCCGAGCGCGGGGCGCGGGCGGTGCCCAGGGGGCCGCCCGCGAGCTCGTCGGGGGCGGGGACGCGCATGGAGGTGTGGGTGTCCCGGTTGGAGTCGGGAGTGGCGCCGGGGACCAGCGGGACGGCGGCCCGGCGGGGGGCGGCGCGCCCGCCGCCCGTCGGGTACGGGTCCTCCTCGCGCGGCTCCGGCGCCTGCTGCTCCGCGTCGTCGGGTTCGTCCACGTCCAGCGGGGGCAGCCCGGCCAGCAGCGGCAGGCACTCCCGCAGCCGGCTGGCCAGCTCCGAGGCGCGCAGCCGGGAGGCCGGGGCCTTGGCCAGGCACTGGACGATCAGCTGCCACAGCTCCTCGGGGATGCCCGGCAGCGGTACGACCGTCTCGGTGACGTGGCGGCGCAGCACGGCGCCCGGGTGGCCGCCGCCGAAGGGCGTGAAGCCGGCCAGGAGCTCGTACAGGACGGTCGCGAGGGCGTAGATGTCGACCGCGGCGCGCGGCGGCAGGCCCTCGACGATCTCCGGGGCGAGGTAGTCCGGCGTGCCGATGATCCGGGTCGCCTTGGTGCGGCCCGGGGTGTCGATGAGCTTGGCGACGCCGAAGTCGGTGAGGAGCGCCGGGTGGGCGCCGCCGGGGCCGAGCGGGCCCTCCATGTCGAGCAGGATGTTCTCCGGCTTGACGTCACGGTGGACGACTCCCGCGGCGTGCGCGGCGGCGAGTCCGTCGGCGACGTCGGCGATGATCGCGACGGCCGCCTCGGGGGCGAGCCTGCGCTCGCGGTCGAGGCGGGTGCGCAGGTCGGTGCCGCGGACCAGGTCCATGACGAGGGCAAGGTCGTTGCCGTCGACGACGAGGTCGCGGACGGAGACCACCCGGGGGTGGCCGAGACCGAGGAGGGCGGTGCGCTCCTGGACGAAGCGGCCGACGAGCTCCTGGTCCGAGGCCAGGTCCTCGCGCAGCAGCTTGATGGCGACGGGGCCCTCGGGGCCCTCGCCGAGCCACACCGTGCCGGCGCTGCCCCGACCGAGGATCTGGTGGGCCGTGTAGCGGCTGCCGATATTCCGTGCCAAGACTGCTCCCTCAGCGGCTGGCGGACGCGTCAAAGTTACGCGTCCGCGGCCGCCGGTCGTCACTTCCCAGGGGAAATCACCCCTCGGAAGTCGATAAATCGGCAGTACTACTGCCCCGTACCGCCGGTAGTAGTACCACTGCCGGTGCCCGTCGAGTCCGCCAGGCCGGAAACCCAGTCGGTGAAGGACGAGATCCCGTCACCGAGGGCCTCCCAGTAACCCTTGCCTTCGGCGATCCAGCTCTGGAGCGGGGTCAGCTCCCAGATGAGCCAGCCCGCGACCACGAAGAGCAGGACCGAGAAGAGACAGCCCTTCAGGCAGCCGAGCCCGGGGATCCGCATGGGGTTGGCGCCGCGCCGGCGCGGCGCACGCGGCTCGCGGGGCGCCGGCGGCTGCGGAGTCCGCGGAGGCGGCTGCGGCGGGTTGTACGCCTGCTGGGGCCCTGCGTACTGCTGCGGCTGGCGCTGCTGGCGCTGGGGCTGCTGAGGCGCGTACTGCTGCTGGGGCGGCTGCTGCTGGTACCGGGGCTGCTGGGGCTGCTGGTACGGCTGCGGCGGCGCCTGCTGGTGCTGCGGCGGCTGCGGCTGGCGCTGCGGACGGCGGCGCAGCGGGTCCTCGCTCGGGTCCAGGTACTGGACCTGCGTCTGCTCGTTGCGGTCGCGGGCCGCGCGCAGCTGGTTCTGCCAGGGGTGCGGCTGCTCCTCGTTCGGAGCGCCCTGCGGCGGCTGCGGCGGTACGGGAGGCATGACCGCGGTCGGGTCCGCGCCGCCCATCGGGCCGGACGTCTGCATGACGCTGGTCGGCGCGGCCGGGTCGTAGTGCGAGCCCGCCCCGCTGGGCAGCACCTGGGTCGGGTCGGCGGCGCCGGGGGTCTCCGGGACCGGCGCGGGTGCCGGGTCAGGGGCGAGCAGCGCGCCGACACCGTCGGCGGCCTCGATCTGCGCGGGCGTGGCGTGCACACCGATGCCGGCGGCGACGGCACGCAGGCCGCGGGCCAGGTTCTGGGCGCTGGGCCGCCGGTCGGGGTCCTTGCTCAGGCAGCGCTCTATGACCGTCCAGAGCGGGCCAGGGACGGTCGAGGGGCGCCGCGGCTCCTCGCTGAGGTGGCGGTGCAGCACTTCGAGGGCCGTGCCGCCGGCGAACGGGGGACGGCCGGTGACCAGCTCGTAGAGCAGGATGCCCGCGCCGTAGATGTCCACGGCGGAGGTCTGCGGACGGCCCTCGGCGGACTCCGGCGCGACGTACGCGGGCGTGCCGACGAATTCGTGCGTACGGGTCAGGCCCGGGGAGTCGGCGAGGCGCGCGATGCCGAAGTCGGTCAGCATCGGGTGCATCTGGCCACCCTGCTCCGAGACCAGCACGTTGGCGGGCTTGAGGTCGCGGTGGACGACGCCGTCGGCATGGCTGGCGGCGAGCGCGTCGGCGATCTGGGCCGTGAGCAGCGCGGCGGCGACCGGGGTGAGCGGGCCGTTCTCGCGGATGTAGCGGTGCAGGTCCGGGCCCTCGACGAGGTCCATGACCAGCGCGAGGACATCGCCCTCGACGACCAGGTCGCGGGTGCGCACGATATTGGGGTGGGTGAGCCGGAGCAGCACGGACCGCTCGCGCAGAAAGCGCATCACGATGTCCGCGTCGTTGGCCAGCTCCTCCTTGAGGACCTTGATCGCCACGGTCTCGCCGGGCTGGCCCTGCACGGCCGCCTCGGCGCCCGCGGCCTCCCTCTGGCGGGCTCGCCAGACGGTGCCCGTGGCGCCGCGTCCGAGCGGCTCCTCGAGCAGGTACTTGCTGCCGATTGGCCGCACGTCACGCGCTCCCTGCTGATCGTGGTCCTGGGGGTCCCGGGTCTCTGTCCTCTGTTGTGACCCGTCCGGGTGTCCGACCCACTTTAGTGCCGCCGAACGAGTCGGGGGTCGACCCCAAGACGGCTGATTCCCACGCCGGACTTGTCCGAAAACAAGACGCTCCTCGCGCACCGCTGGTTGCCACCGAGATCGGAAGGCGTACTCAACCAGGCACTTTTACGTCCACAGCCGACCATTCAAGATCACTTGGAGGCGACCCGCGGGCGGGTTGTCAGCGGCAGGTGCGAGGATGCACACAGCACGCGCGTCGAGGGTCGGGAGCCCCCGCGCCGTGCCGACCTGTACCGGACGACGTGTCCGTGCCGGGTGGGGGAGGCACCGGGCGGTCCCCCTGCCGGGCACCACGCGCAGAAGGGACCGCTGACGGCGATGCAGATCCGGCTGACCGTCCTCGCGCCGCACGCCGGCCACGGCGCGGGGCGCGCCTGCGACGTGCTTGTCACCGCTCCGGCGGGGACGGCGCTGGCCGCCGTCGCCTCCGGTCTCGCGGCCGCCGTCTCCGGGCCCGACACCTCCCTCTCCGGTTCGACCGTGCTCTACGCGGGCCGGGAGCGGCTCGACGCGCGGCGCTGTTCGCTCGGCGAGCCCCCGCTGGTCGACGGCGCGGTGCTGACGCTCCAGGTCCCCGGCGAGGACGACCGGCCGGACGAGGCCACCTCGGCCCGGCTCCACGTGGTCGCGGGGCCCGACGCGGGCGGTGTGCACCTGCTGCACCGCGGCCCGGTCGGGATCGGTCGCTCCCTGGACGCGGACGTTCCGCTGGACGACCCCGACGTCTCCCGGGTGCACTGCACGGTCACGGTCGGGGACGACGGCCGCGTCACCGTCGCCGACCTCGGCTCCACGAACGGGACGACGCTGGACGGCGTGGCGGTCGGCGACCGCCCCGTCCGGCTGGCGCCCGGTGCGCTGCTGCGCCTCGGCGAGTCCGCCCTCCGCCTGACGGGCCCGGGCGACCCCGGTACGGACTCCCTGCCGACGACCCCGGACGGCGAGGGGCACCTGCGGGTGGATTTCGGGGCGGCGGGCGGGGCCGGACCGGAGGCCGTGTCCGGCTCCGAGCCGGGGCCTCCGCGTCAGACGACAGGTACGAGTACGCCCGGTCCGGGTACGGCTCTCGGCGGCAGCGCCTTCTCCGTCTCCGCAGACGCGACGCACGGAGGCTCGCCCGCACACGCGCGTGCCGAGGAGCCCGTGGACGGCGCGGTTTCGGGAGGCGAGGCGCACAGCAGGACCCGGCAGACCCCGCGCCAGGCCGCTCCCCCGCGCGGCAAGCGAGGGATAGGAGCATGGGCGCGCCGGTTCGCCGGTGCCAGGGAGGACCTGCCGGTCCCCGGCGCCGACCTCGGCGCGGACACCGACGCCGGGTTCGCCGGCGAGCGGGCCTCCGGTCCCCCGCCGAGCCCCGACACCTGGCCCGACCCGGCCGCCGTGCTGCTCACCGCGCTCGGCCCCGGCCCCCGGCTCTGGGAGCGCGGCCCGGACCACCCCGAGGCCCTCGTCGTCCGGCTCGGTACGACCGACCGCGCCGAACTGTCCGGGGTGCCGGTCACCGTCGGACTGCGCGAGGCCGGTTCCCTCGGGCTCGCGGGCCCTGGCGACCGCCTGGCCGGACTCGCCCGTTCCGTGGTGGCCCAGCTCGCCGCCCTGCACTCCCCCGCCGATCTGGAGATCGTGCTGATCAGCGCGGACCGGAGCCGTTCCCTGGAGGAGCGGCGGCGGGCCTGGGGCTGGCTGGGCTGGCTCCCGCATCTCCGCCCGGCGCACGGCCAGGACTGCCGTCTGCTCCTCGCGTACGACCGCGATCAGGCCCATGCCCGTACGGCGGAGCTCACCCGGCGGCTCGACGACGGCCCGCTCGGCCCCGGCTGGCCGAGCGCCGACCGCCCGGCGGTCGCGGAGGCGGCGGCGCGGTACGAGGGGCCGGTCACGGTCGTGATCGTGGACGGCGACCCCGGGTCGGCGGCGCTGCGCGAGACCACCGCGCGGCTCGCCGGGGCGGGGGCGGCCGCCGGTATCCATCTGGTCTGTCTGGCCGAGGCGCCTGCCGCGTCGCCGGTATCGCCGGTGGCGGCGACGTACGAGAGCGCGTGCGCGGCCTCCCTCGCCTTCCGTGAGTGCGGGGCGGTCGCCCTGCTGAGCGGTGACGTGGCGACGGCGCTGCGGCTGCTGCGTACGGCGGGGGGACGGGCCGCGGGTCACGGGACGGTCGGCGTGGTGGACGCGGTGTCGGTCGCCTGGGCGGAACGCTTCGGGCGGGCGGTCGCGCCGCTGCGCACGGACGCCCCCGCCACGCACGGGCGGACGGCGGCGACGGCGCTGCCCCGGTCCTCCCGGCTCCTCGACGAGCTGGGGCTCGCCCGGGCCACGCCCGCCTCGCTGCTGGCGCGGTGGGCGGCGGCGGGCGACGGGACGGCCGTCCTGGGCGCAGGGCCGCGCGGGCCGGTCTCGGTCGACCTCACGGAGGAGGGCCCCCATCTGCTGATCGAGGGGCCCGCGGGCAGTGGGCGCACGGAGCTGCTGCGCTCGATCGCGGCGTCCCTGGCGGCCGGGGGCCGCCCTGACCGGCTGGGGCTGCTGCTGGTCGACGGCGCGGGCGGTGAGCGCGGCGAGGGGCTCGCGGCGTGCACGGAGCTGCCGCACGTCACGGAGCACCTGGTCGCCTCGGACCCGGTACGGATGCGGGAGTTCGCCCAGGCGCTGGGCGCGGAGCTGAAGCGCCGGGCGGAGATCCTGGGCGACGGGCACTTCGCCGACCGCCAGGCGGCGGCGCGCATGATCGGCCAGCGCGGCCCGAGCGCGGCGGAGACGATGCCCCAGGGCGCCCGCGCGTCCTCCCGTATCCCCGAGGCCCGCGCCGCCGACGTCGCCGACCGCCCCAGCGGCAGGACGCTGCGTACGGGCGAGGGCCTGATCGGCGACCGCCCGGGCACGGACACCGGCAGCCGGGGCCCCGGGCCGGGCGCCGACGACCTCACGTACCACCCGAGTGGCCGGACGACCCGTACGGGCGCGGGCGCGGACGACCTCACGTACCGCCCGAGCGGCCGGACGACCCGCACAGGTGGGGACACCGACCACCGCACCTCCCGTACGGGCGCGGGCACGGACGACCGCGGCACCCGCCCGGGCGCCGACGACCTCACGTACCGCCCGAGCGGCCGGACGACCCGCACGGGTGGGGACACCGACCACCGCACCACCCGCACCGGCGCGGACGCCGACCACCGCACCACCCGCACGGGCGCCGACGACCTCACGTACCACCCCAGCGGCCGCACGGCCCGCGCCGGCGACGGCACCCTCGGCGACCGGCCCAGCAGCCGCACCCCCCGCCCCGGTGCCGACGACCTCGCCGACCGGGCCGGTGGACGCGTCCTCCGGCCCGCGGCGGCCGAGGAACCCGGCCAGTCGGCGGCCGGGCTCGTGCCGCGCCCCAGCAGGGAGCACGATCCGCGAGCGGGTGACGAGGCCGCCTCGCTGCCCCGGCTCGTCGTGCTCGTCGACGACTTCGACGCGCTCGTCGCGCCCGCGCTCGGGTCGCCCGGGCGGCCCGCCGCCGGGTCCGTCGTACGGGCTCTGGAAGCCGTGGCACGCGGCGGCGCGCGTCTCGGCGTCCACCTGGTCGCGACCTCCGCGCGCCCCGACCGGACGGCTGACACGGAGCTGGCCCACGGCCCCGGCGCCCGCCTGCGGATCGTGCTCGACGCGCCGCCCGTCGCGCCCGGGCCCGACGACCCCGCGCCCGGCCGGGGACGGCTCGGGCACCCGGACGGCCGCGTGACGCCGTTCCAGGCCGGCCGGGTCACCGGCCGCATCCCGCGCACGGCGACCCTGCGCCCGACCGTCGTCCCGCTGGAGTGGGAGCGGATGGGCGACCCGCCCACCCGCAGACCCGTCCGCGAACTCGGCAACGGCCCGACCGATCTGGCCCTCCTCGCCAGCGCCCTCGACCGCGCCGCACGCTCCCTCGACGCGACCCCCCTCTCCCCCCTCACGCCCGCGGCGCGATCCTGACGGAACGTCACGAGCGAATCACGATCACCCACTTGACACGGAAGGCGGTATTGCGGGGCCGGTGCCCCCGGCGTAGACCTGAGCGCACGGGACACGCACCGCGCACAGGAGAGACGGGGCAGAAATGCGTACAACTCTTCGTACACGCAGGGCCGCACCGACCGTCGCCACGGTCACCGCGCTCACCCTCGCACTCGCGCTCGCCGGCTGTGGCGGCGGCGAGGACAAGGGCGACGGCACCAAGGAACCCGGCCCACCGGCCGCGTCGAGCAGCTCCCTGAAGCTGCCCTCGCTCACGGGCGAGAAGATCGAGGTGGCCGCCGTCTGGACCGGCCCGGAGCAGGAGAACTTCACCAAGGTCCTGAAGGAGTTCGAGAAACGCACCGGCGCCACCGTCACCTTCGTGCCCGCCCAGGACCCGATCGTGAACTTCCTCGGCACGAAGATCGCCGGCGGCTCCCCGCCCGACATCGCGATGCTCCCCCAGGTCGGAGCGATCCAGCAGGCAGCCGCCCAGAAGTGGCTGAAGCCCGTCGGCCCGGACGCCAAGGAGCAGCTCGCCAAGAACTACTCCCAGGGCTGGCAGGACCTCGGCGCCGTGGACGGCACGCAGTACGGCGTGTACTTCAAGGCCGCCAACAAGTCCCTGATCTGGTACAACAACGCCGCCTTCGAGAACGCGGGCGCCACCGAGCCCAAGACGTGGAAGGAGTTCCTGACCACCGCGGAGACGATCTCGGCCTCCGGCGTCACTCCCGTCTCCGTCGGCGGCGCGGACGGCTGGACGCTCACCGACTGGTTCGAGAACATCTACCTCTCCCAGGCGGGCCCGGCCAAGTACGACCAGCTCGCCAAGCACGAGATCAAGTGGACGGACGTGTCCGTCACCCAGGCACTCACCACCCTCGGCGAGCTGTTCGGCAAGCCGGAACTGATCGCGGGCGGCGCGGCCGGCGCGCTGCAGACGGAGTTCCCCACCTCGGTCACCCAGACCTTCACCGGCGGCGACCAGCCCAAGGCGGCGATGGTCTTCGAGGGCGACTTCTCGGCCATCAACATCGCGCAGACGAGCGCGAAGATCGGTACGGACGCGAAGGTCTTCCCCTTCCCGGCGGTCGGCTCGGCGTCCCCGGTCGTCACCGGCGGCGACGCGGCGGTGGCCCTGAAGGACACCAAGGGGGCCCAGGCCCTGCTGACCTTCCTCGCCTCCCCCGACGCGGCCGCGATCTGGGCCGGCGCGGGCGGCTACCTCTCGCCGAACAAGAACCTGGACCTGGCGGCGTACCCGAACGAGGTCCAGCGGGAGATCGCCAAGGCGCTCCTGGAGTCCGGGGACGACTTCCGCTTCGACATGTCGGACCAGATGCCGCAGTCCTTCGGCGGCACGCCCGGCAAGGGCGAGTGGAAGGCGCTGCAGGATTTCCTGAAGAACCCGAAGGACGTCGCGGGGACCCAGGCGCGCCTGGAGGCCGACGCGGCCAAGGCGTACAAGAGCTGACGGGTGGCGTCCGCGTCCAGGGCCCCCAAGGCCCCCACGGTCACGGGCACGCGCAGGACCGTCGCGGCGGGGTTCCTCCTCCCCGCGCTGGTCCTGCTCGGCGCGCTCGTCGTCTACCCCATCGGGTACTCCGTCCAGCGTTCGTTCTTCGACAGGTCCGGGGACTCCTTCGCCGGACTCGACAACTACATCGCCCTCTTCACCGACGACACGATCCTCACCGCCGTCCGGAACAACGCGATCTGGGCGGTCGTCGCCCCGACCGTCGCGACCGCCCTCGGCCTGATCTTCGCGGTGCTCACCGAACGGGTGCGCTGGGGCACGGCGTTCAAGCTGATCGTCTTCATGCCCATGGCGATCTCGATGCTGGCCGCCGGGATCATCTTCCGGCTGGTGTACGAGCAGGATCCGGACCGGGGTGTCGCCAACGCCGTCTGGGTCGGCGTCCACGACACCTTCGCCGAGTCCTCGGGCTTCCCGCGGGCGCGCCCTCTGCCGGTCCACCCGCTGGAGGCGGCGGGCGGCGGCGCGTTCGTGACGAAGAGCCCGGTCCGTACGGGAGAGCCGGCGCTGCTCCCGCTGATCGGTGTCGCGCCGGCGCAGATGCCGAAGGACGCCCGCCCGGCGCACGAACCGGCGCCGTCGCGGGAGGGCGGGATCACCGGTACCGCGTGGCTGGACTTCACCAAGGGCGGCGGCGGGAAGCCGAACGCCGTGGACCCGAAGGAGGTCGGGCTCAAGGGGCTGCGGATCGAGGCCGTGAGGGACGGGACGGTGGTGGCCGCGACCCGGGCGGCGGCCGACGGCTCGTTCACGCTCCCCGCCTCCGCCGACGGCGCGGTCCTGCGGCTGCCCGCGAGCAACTTCCGCGAGCAGTACAACGGCGTGGAGTGGCTGGGCCCTTCGCTCGTCACCCCGGCGGTCATCGGCAGTTACGTGTGGATGTGGGCCGGGTTCGCGATGGTCCTGATCGCGGCCGGTCTGGCGAGCGTGCCGCGCGAACTCCTCGAAGCGGCCCGCGTCGACGGGGCGAACGAGTGGCAGGTGTTCCGCCGGATCACCGTCCCCCTGCTCGCGCCGGTCCTCGCCGTCGTCCTCGTCACCCTGATGATCAATGTGCTGAAGATCTTCGACCTGGTCTTCATCATCGCGCCGGGCTCGGCGCAGGACGACGCGAACGTACTGGCGCTCCAGCTGTACCGCTCGTCCTTCGGCACGGACGCGGATCTCGGGGTCGGCTCCGCCATCGCCGTCCTGCTGCTCCTGCTGGTGATCCCGGTGATGGCGTTCAACATCCGCCGGATGCGAAGGGAGGCCCGCAGGTGACGGCGACGAACGAGGACGACAAGGACGGCCCCGCGACACCGGGCGACGGCACTGCCGCCGCTCCGGGCGACAGCACTCCCGCCGCGTCGCGCGACAGTTCCGTACCGGGCCTCGGCCCTTCCGCGGCGTCGGGCTCCCCGGCGGGCTCCGCTCCGGGACCCCGGATCGGCTCCCCCCGGGGCTCCCGTGCCGGAGCGCCACCGGCCGCCGCCCCCCGGGACGGGTCTCGGCCGCTCCCCGTGCCCGGGGCCCGGCCGGTCGCCCCGCTCGGCTCCCGGCTGGCCGCGCGGGCCGCCGGAGGCGCGATGCGGGTCTTCCTGATCCTCGTCGGTCTCTTCTGGCTGATGCCGACGGTCGGGCTGCTGCTCTCCTCGCTCCGCGGCCCCACCGACATCAGCGAGAGCGGCTGGTGGCAGGTCTTCACCTCCCCGGCCCAGCTGACCGTCGACAACTACTCCGCCCTCCTCTCCAACGAGACGATCACCCGTTCCCTCGTCTCCACGATCCAGATCACCGTCCCGGCCACGCTCCTGGTCCTGGTCATCGGCTCGCTCGCCGGATACGCCTTCGCCTGGCTGGAGTTCCCCGGCCGCGACTGGTGGTTCCTGGTGGTCGTCGGGCTGCTCGTGGTGCCGGTGCAGGTCGCACTCGTGCCCGTCTCGAAGCTCTTCGGCGCGATCGGCGTCTTCGAGACGACGCTCGGGGTCGTCCTCTTCCACACCGCGTTCGGACTCCCCTTCGCGATCTTCCTGCTACGGAACTTCTTCGCGGAGATCCCGAAGGAGCTGCTGGAGGCGGCCCGGCTGGACGGGGCGGGCGAGATCCGGCTCTTCACCCGGGTGGTCCTGCCGCTGGGCGGGCCGGCCATCGCCTCGCTCGGCATCTTCCAGTTCCTCTGGGTGTGGAACGACATGCTGATCGCGCTGATCTTCGCGGACTCCGAGTCGCCGCCGATCACGGTGGCGCTGCAGCAGCAGGTGCGGCAGTTCGGGAACAACATCGACGTGCTCGCGCCGGGCGCGTTCCTGTCGATGGTGATCCCGCTGGCTGTCTTCTTCGCCTTCCAGCGGCAGTTCGTCACGGGCGTGATGGCGGGGGCGGTGAAGTAGCGGCGACGCGAGCGGCGGTACGGGCCCTGCGGCGTGGCCGGACCCGTACCGCGCCGTACGTCACAACGGGCGCAGGTGCTCGATCGTGACGTGGTGCCGCTCGGCCAGCCGCCGGGCGATCAGCGAGCGGTGACAGGCCTCGGGGTCACGCTCGACACAGAGCAGCGCCGCCCTCCCCCGCCCCGGCAGCCCCGACACGACCGGCGCGAGGTCGGCGCGGTCGAGGATCTCGGCGGTGTAGCGGCGGGTGTACTCGGCGGCGAGTTCGCGGCGCGAGCGCTTGCCGACTCCCTGGCGGTCGTCCTCGGCGTACTGGAGTTGGCGCAACTCGGTCGTGGGGGCGAGCTCAGGGTGGTGCTCGTAGGCGATCCCGGCCCGGGCGAGGGCAGCCTGCAGGCGGCGCGAGTTCGCCCAGGCGTACTCGGGCCCGCGGACACCCCGGCGCTGGCGCACGTCGAGCAGCAGCCGCACGTCCGCGTCCCGCAGGCGTTGCAGGAAGGACGCGCCGTCGAAGCCATAGACGCCGATCGTCACCATTCCGAGCACGGACATCACCCACCCGCCTCCCACTCTCGTCCTCGCTCCGACCGGCCGCGTCCCCGGCGGCGAGGTGGCGTCACGCGACGGCGGTCCCCTCGAGTTCGACCAGCAGATCGGGGATCGCGAGCCGAGTCACCCCGAGCATGGTGGTGGGCGGTGCCACCCCGGCGGCGCCCAGCCGCGACGCCAGCACGCCGTAGTGCGCGAAGAGCCGGTCGACGTCGGTGGTGTAGACGTTGAGCCGGACGAGGTTCGCGAGGGACATGCCGGCCTCTCCGAGCACCGCCTCCAGGTTGTCGAGGCTCAGCGCCAGCTGCGCCGCCATGTCACCGGCGTGCTCGGGCTTGCCGTCGCCGTTCATCGCGGTCTGCCCGGCGCAGTACAGGGTCCGGGTCTGCCCGGAGACGACCTCGCCCTGGTTGTACCCCAGCTCCACCGACCACGCCCACGGGTTGACCGCCGTTCGCTCCATCGCCACCACAGCTCCGTTCGATTCGTCGACCTTGCATGCGTACGTCCCACGGCGTACGTCCCACCGGCGTACGCCCCACGGCTCGGCAGCCGGCGGCTCCCTCGTCGTGTTCACCAGCCTCGCAGCGAACCACGACACCCTCTGTCATGTATTTCTGTAGGGTCGCCGTATGCGCGCCGACCGGTTGGTCTCGCTGGTACTGCTGCTGCGACAGCACGGCCGGCTGTCCGCGACCGCGCTCGCCCGCGAGCTGGAGGTGTCCACGCGCACCGTGCTGCGCGACATCGAGGCGCTGTCGGTGGCCGGTGTCCCGGTCTACGCCGAACGCGGCCGGCACGGCGGTTTCGCGCTGTTGCCCGGCTTCCGGACCGAGCTCACCGGGCTGAACCACGACGAGGCCCTCGCCCTGCTGGTCGCCGGATCACGGCGCGGCGCGCAGGCGTTCGGCCTGGGCTCGGCGCTCGCCTCGGCGATGCTCAAGGTGGTCGACGCGCTGCCCGAGAGCTATCGGGACACCGCGGCCGGCGCCGCGGGGCGCTTGCTCATCGATCCGGAGACCGACCTCCTCTCGCGCCCGCTGTTCGCCGAGGAGGTGCCCGACACCGTGACGGCCGAGATCCTGCGCGCGGTGTTCGCCGGACACAAGCTGCGCATCCACTACGCGGCGGTGGACCAGCCCCCGAAGTGGCGCACGGTGGACCCGATCGGCCTGGTCACCGTCCGGGACCGGGGCTACCTGCTGGCCACGAGGTCCGGCGCGGACCGCACCTACCGGCTGTCCCGGGTCCTGGCCGCCGAGGAACTGGCCGAACCCGCTCAGCGACCGGACCGGGTCGATCTGGACCGGGCCTGGCAGGAACGCGGCACGCGCTTCCGGGCCGGCGGCGACCAGGTCGCCGTGCAGGTACGGGTGGACCCGGCGCGGCGGGAGGACCTGGTGGGCACCGCGCTGGCCGTCCTCGCCGAGGAGACCGACGCGGACGGCCGGCTGCGCCTCGAAGTGACCTTCCAGGATCCGAGGCATGCCGAATGGGCACTGTGGCAGCTCGCGCCGGACGCCGAGGCGCTGGCCCCGGAGTGGCTGCGCACCTCGCTGCGCGACCGCGCCGCCGCGATCGCCACGCGGTACGGGGCGACCCCCTGAGGGCCGGCCCTACGCCGTGAGGGCCGCCACCGCCGAGCGCGCGAGGTCGTCGACGTACCCCTTCGGCAGTTCGCCGCGCACCACCACGAGTCGCCAGTAGAGCGGCCCGACGATCAGGTCGAGGGCGCGCTCCGGGTCCGTTCCGTCCGGCAGTTCGCCGCGTGCCACGGCCTCGCGGACGATCTGCGCGACGACGCCCTGCTGGCCGTCGAGCAGGGCAGCCTTGATCGCGTCGGCGATCTCCGGCTGCCTGGCGGCCTCCACCAGCAGGTCCGGGATGACCTGGGAGGCCACGGGGTGGCGCAGGGCGTGCGAGCCGACCTCGAGGAGCGCGCGCACGTCCCCGTACAGCGAACCGGTCGACGGCGCCGGCAGCCCCTGGGTGGCGAACGCGCCGAGCAGGTCGAGGACGAGGGAGAGCTTCGACTTCCAGCGGCGGTAGACGGCGGTCTTGCCGACGCCCGCGCGGCGCGCGATGCCCTCGATGGACATCCGGGCGAAACCGACGGTGGCCAGCTCCTCGAAGACGGCGGCGCGGATGGCCTCGGTCACGTCCTCCCTGAGCACGGCGGCTCCCGCGGGGGCGCGGCGGGGGGATCCGGGGCGTGTCGTCATGGGCGGATCCTAACCAACCTGCACCCGGACGTCACGACGAAACGGTTGCGTTGCGACGTCTCCACGTCCTACTCTCCCCGTAGCGACGATACGGACCCGTTCCGTCGTCAGCGATGCCCCGCCCCCTCGTCGAAAGCGACCTCGTGACCACCGAGACGCTCCCGAAACCCGACTCCCGGGCCCCGCAGGACCTGCGCGCGCTCGCCCAGCGCCACGGCCTGACAGTCAGCGGCGCCCGCCCGGCCCTCCCCGCGTACGTCCGACAGCTCTGGTCGCGCCGCGCCTTCATCTCCGCCTTCGCGACCGCCCGGCTCACGGCGCAGTACAGCCATGCGAAGCTCGGCCAGCTCTGGCAGGTGATGACCCCGCTGCTCAACGCGGCGGTCTACTACCTGATCTTCGGCATCCTGATGAACGTCCAGGAGGGCATCCCGGACTACGTCCCGTTCCTGATCACCGGCGTCTTCGTCTGGACCTTCACCTCCCAGTCGATCATGACCGGCACCCGGGCCGTCAGCGGGAACCTGGGGCTCGTCCGCGCCCTGCACTTCCCCCGCGCGAGCCTCCCGCTCGCCCTGGCGCTGCAACAGCTCCAGCAACTGGTGCTCTCGCTCGCCGCACTGGTCGGGATCCTGTTCTGCTTCGGCGAGTTCCCCCGCCCGAGCTGGCTGCTCGCCGTGCCCGCGCTGTTCCTCCAGGCGCTCTTCAACGCCGGGGTCGCGCTCGTCATGGCCCGGCTCGCCGCCCGCACCCCGGACATCGCGCAGCTGATGCCGTTCCTCCTCCGCACCTGGATGTACGCCTCCGGGGTCATGTGGTCCCTCGACCATCTGGCGCGGAGCGGCCGGATCCCCGACCTGGCGATCACGGTCCTGCAGTGCAATCCGGCGAGCGTCTACATCGACCTGATGCGCTTCGCGCTGATCGAGAGCTTCACCGCCGACCGTCTGCCCCCGCACGTCTGGGCGCTCGGCGCCGGCTGGGCACTGGTGGCCTTCGTGGGCGGATTCATCTACTTCTGGAAGGCAGAGGAGACGTACGGCCGTGGCTGAGCAGACCCTGACGACGAGCCCGACGAGGACCCCGACGACCCCGACCTCGGCGGCATCGCGGCCCGAGCGCACCCCCACCGTCGTCGCCGACGGCGTCCACATCACGTACACCGTCAACGGCGCCCGTACCGGCAGGGGCGGCGCCACCGCCGCGCTCAACCGGATCTTCACCCGCCGCGCCACTCCCGGCGCCCGCAAGGTGCACGCGGTCAAGGGCGTCAGCTTCGCCGCGTACCGAGGTGAGGCGATCGGCCTGATCGGTTCGAACGGGTCGGGGAAGTCCACCCTCCTGAAGGCCGTCGCGGGCCTGCTGCCCGTCGATCAGGGCAGGATCTACACCCGCGGCCAGCCCTCCCTCCTCGGGGTGAACGCGGCCCTGATGAACGACCTGACCGGTGAGCGCAACGTGATCCTGGGCGGGCTCGCGATGGGCATGACGCGCGCGGAGGTCGACGCCCGCTACGACGACATCGTGGACTTCTCCGGGATCAACGAGAAGGGCGACTTCATCTCGCTGCCCATGCGGACGTACTCCTCCGGCATGGGCGCCCGCCTCCGCTTCTCCATCGCGGCGGCCAAGAGCCACGACGTGCTGCTGATCGACGAGGCGCTGTCCACGGGCGACGCCCGGTTCCGCCGCCGCAGCCAGGAGCGGATCAACGAGCTACGCGCCGAGGCGGGCACCGTCTTCCTGGTCTCGCACTCCAACTCCACGATCACGCAGACCTGCGACCGGGCGCTGTGGCTGGAGGCGGGCACGCTGCGGATGGACGGTCCGGCGAAGGAGGTGGTGGCGGCATACGAGGCGTTCACCAAGAAGGGCTGACAAAACACCTGATATCCACCCAATCGGCAATAGAGTGCGGTTTCGATGACGACGCATCGCAACCGCACCCCGCCGCCCCCTCCCGACCCGGACTCCGGCCCGGACGCCGCACGGGGGACAGGCCCGCACGCCTCACCGTCCTCAGACCCCGGCACCGCACCCGGCTCCGGCGCGGGGGCTGACCCCGGGCCCGGCGCGGGGGCTGACCCCGGGCCCGGCGCGGGCACGGGCACGGACACAGGCACCAAGGCCACCTGCGCCCCGCCGCCCACCGCCCTCACCAGCTCCCCCTTCGACTCGGACACCTTCACCTCGGCCACCTTCGTCCAGGTCGGCCGCGGCCCCGCCCTCTCCCTCACCGTCGTCTGGACCCTCACCCGGGCCGGCATGCTCCTGCTCCTGCTGCGCGACAGCCTGGGCGTCGGCGGGGTCGGCCGCGAGGTGTACGTCCTCTACCAGCACTGGTACCGGCAGTTCGGCCACGGCACCTTCCCCGTGAACGACGTCACCTGGCAGTACCCGCCCGGTGCCGGCCTGGTGATCATGTCGCCCGGCGCGCTGCCCTGGCTCACGTACTTCCAGGCCTTCGTCGCCCTCACGCTCCTCGCCGACGCCGCCGTCACCCTCGCCCTCGCCCGCGCCGACAGCAGGCGCGTCACCCACGGGGCCTGGGTCTGGGTCTGCGGACTGCCGCTGCTCCTGCACATCCCGCTGGCCCGCTACGACGTCCAGGTCACCGCCCTCGCCGTCCTGGCGCTGCTCGCCCTGACCTCGCGCACGCCCGCCGTCCCCCGCCTCGGCGGCATGCTCGGCGGCGTACTCGCCGGGCTCGGCGCACTCGTCAAGGTGTGGCCGGTTCTCGCCCTGATCGGCACCCCCCGGGGCCGTACCACCCGCGACGCCTGGATCGCTGCCGCCGCCACGGCCGCCACGCTCCTCGCGACCCTCGCCCTCTTCTTCTCGCACTCGCTCGGCTTCCTGCGCCAGCAGGGCAGCAGGGGCGTCCAGATCGAGTCGCTGGGCGGCACGGCGCTCGCGCTCGCGCAGTGGGCCGGTGCCTGGCCGGGCACGGCCCAGTACCGCTACGGCGCCTTCGAGTACGTCGGCCCGTACGTCTCCAGCGTCGGCCGGCTCGCGCTGCTCCTGACCGTCCTCGCCTTCGTCTGGGTGCTGGTGTGGCGGCTGCGGGCGCGTACCTGGACCGAGGCGACCCCGCTGGACGCGGCGCTCGCCGCCGTCCTGCTCTTCACCGTCACGAGCCGGGTGATCAGCCCTCAGTACATGATCTGGCTGCTCGGCCTCGCCGCCGTCTGTCTGACCTCCCGCCGGACCGTGATGCGCCCGGTGGCGCTCATGCTTCTGCCCGCGGCCGGGCTGAGCTCGCTCGCGTACCCGGTCCTCTACGACGAGGTGGTGGCCGGCTCCTTGCCCGGCGTGGCGGTCATGGTGGTCCGCAACGGGCTGCTGCTCGCGTGCGCGCTCCTTGCCGCGCGCCGCCTGTGGACCTCGACGACGCGGCCGGAGCCCCCGCCACCGGCCTCGCAGCCGCGGGAATGACGAGCGGAAGGGCCCCGCCGGACGACCGGCGGGGCCCTTCACACGTACGTCCTGCCGACGACGCCTAGCTGTGCGCGCGCAGCAGCTGACGCATCGTCCGCATCGCCACCGACAGGTTCGCCAGGTCGAACGTCTCCGAGCCCTGGATCTCCTCCAGGGTGGTGCGCGCCCGGCCGAGGATCGCCGCGTTCTTCTGCTCCCAGGCCTTGAACCGCTCCTCCGGCGTCGAGGTCCCGTTGCCCGCCGCGAGCACGTCGGCCGTGAGGGCGGCGTGGGCGGCGAACAGGTCCTCGCGGATGGAGGCGCGGGCCATCGACTGCCACCGGTCGGCGCGCGGCAGCTCGATGATGCGGTCCATGAGCTGGGTGATCCGCAGCCGGTCGGCCAGGTCGTAGTAGACCTCGGCGACCGCCATCGCGTCCTTGGCCGTGCGGTCCGCGATCGCGACGATGTCGAGCGTCGGGAAGGCGGAGGAGAAGCCGGCGACCCGCAGGGCGAGCTCCTCCGGCACGCCCATGGAGGTCAGCTCCTCCAGGATCGACTGGTACCACTCCAGGTCCGCGCCGCGCAGCAGCTGCGGCAGCTCGCCCCAGACCTCCTCCACGCGCTCACCGAAGAACTCGATCGTCTCGGCGAGCTGGAGCGGCTGCGGCCGGTTGCCGAGCAGCCAGCGCGTACCGCGCTCGACCAGCCGGCGGGAGTGCAGCCGCATCCGGGTCTGGATCTCGGCCGGAACCTGGTTGTCGAGCGCCTCCACGGCGTCCCAGACCTCGCCGAGCCGGAAGATGGCGCGGGCGGCGGTCTGCGCGCGGACGATCTCCTCGATCGACGCCCCGGTCTCCTCGCGGAGGCGGTGCAGGAAGGTCGAGCCTCCGGTGTTGACGGTGTCGTTGACCAGGACCGTGGTGACGATCTCGCGGCGCAGCGGGTGGTTGTCCACCGCGTCCGCGAACTTCTCGCGCAGCTGCGTCGGGAAGTACGCGTGGAGCAGCCCGCGCAGGTACGGGTCGTCCGGCAGCTCGGTGCCGATCAGCTCGTCGGCCACCGTGATCTTGGTGTACGCGAGGAGGACGGCGATCTCCGGCTGGCTCAGGCCCTTGCCGGTGTTGAGCAGCTCGCGGATCTGCCGGTCGTTGGGCAGGAACTCCAGCGAGCGGTCCAGGGCGCCGTCGCGGCCCAGGCGGCGCATGAAGCGCTGGTGGGCGTGGAGCAGGGACGGCGACTGGGCGACCGCGTTGGCCAGGGCGACGTTCTGCGCGTAGTTGTTGCGCAGGACGAGCGCGCCGACCTCGTCGGTCATCTCGGCGAGGATCTTGTTGCGCTGCTTCACGGTCATGTCGCCGTCGGTGACGAGCCCGTTGAGCAGGATCTTGATGTTGACCTCGTGGTCGGAGGTGTCCACGCCGGCACTGTTGTCGATGGCGTCGGTGTTGACCTTGCCGCCCTCGCCCTCGGGGCCGCCCTTGCGGGCGAACTCGATGCGGCCGAGCTGGGTCAGACCGAGGTTGCCGCCCTCGCCGACGACCTTGACCCGCAGGGCCTCGCCGTTGACGCGGATGGCGTCGTTCGCCTTGTCGCCGACGTCCGCGTTCGACTCGGTGGACGCCTTGACGTACGTACCGATGCCGCCGTTCCACAGCAGGTCGACGGGCGAGTGGAGGATCGCCTGCATCAGCTCGGCCGGGGTCATCTTGCTGATGCCGGCCTCGATGCCGAGGGCCGCGCGCATCTGCGCGTTGACCGGGATCGACTTCGCGGTACGGGGGTGGATGCCACCGCCCGCGGAGAGCAGCTCGGTGTTGTAGTCGGCCCAGGAGCTGCGGGGCAGCTCGAAGAGGCGGCGCCGCTCGGCGTACGAGACGGCCGCGTCCGGGGTCGGGTCGATGAAGATGTGGCGGTGGTCGAAGGCCGCGACGAGGCGGATGTGCTCGGAGAGCAGCATGCCGTTGCCGAAGACGTCGCCGGACATGTCGCCGACGCCGACGACGGTGAAGTCCTCGGTCTGCGTGTCGTGGCCGAGTTCGCGGAAGTGCCGCTTGACGGACTCCCAGGCGCCGCGGGCGGTGATGCCCATGCCCTTGTGGTCGTAGCCGGCCGAGCCGCCCGAGGCGAAGGCGTCGCCGAGCCAGAAGCCGTAGGAGACCGCGACCTCGTTGGCGATGTCGGAGAAGGTCGCGGTGCCCTTGTCGGCGGCGACGACGAGGTAGGTGTCGTCCTCGTCGTGACGGACGACGTCGGCCGGCGGGACGACCTCGCCCGCGACCAGGTTGTCGGTGATGTCGAGCAGCGCCGAGATGAAGGTCTTGTAGCTGGCGATGCCCTCGGCCAGCCAGGCGTCGCGGTCCACGGACGGGTCCGGGAGCTGCTTGGCGACGAAGCCGCCCTTGGCGCCGACGGGCACGATGACGGTGTTCTTCACCATCTGCGCCTTGACCAGGCCGAGGATCTCGGTACGGAAGTCCTCGCGGCGGTCGGACCAGCGCAGGCCACCTCGGGCGACCTTGCCGAACCGCAGGTGGACGCCCTCGACACGCGGGGAGTACACCCAGATCTCGTACGCCGGGCGGGGCGCGGGGAGGTCGGGGATGGCCTGCGGGTCGAACTTCATCGACACGTAGGAGTGCGGGTTCCCGTCCGCCGCGTTCTGGAAGAAGTTCGTCCGCAGGGTCGCCTTGATGACGGTCAGGAAGGAGCGCAGGATGCGGTCCTCGTCCAGGCTCGCGACCTGGTCCAGGGCGGCGTCCAGCTCTTCGAGGAGCGCGTCGGTCAGCTCGACTCCGGCGCGCTGGCGCTCCGGCGACATCCGGGCCTCGAAGAGCGAGACGAGCAGCCGGGTGGTGTGGACGTTGTTGCGGAGGGTGTCCTCCATGTAGTCCTGGCTGAACATCGCGCCGGCCTGGCGCAGGTACTTCGCGTAGGCGCGCAGGACCATGGCCTGGCGCCAGGTCAGCCCGGCGCTGAGCACCAGCGAGTTGAAGCCGTCGTTCTCGGCCTCGCCGGTCCAGGTCGCGGCGAACGCCTCCTGGAACCGCTCACGGGCGTCGTCGCTGAACGAGGCGCCGTTGGCGGTCGGGGCGGGCATGCGCATACCGAAGTCGTAGACCCACGCGTGCGTGCGGTCGGAGCAGCGCAGCTCGTACGGACGCTCGTCGATGACCTCGACCCCGAGCCGGTTGAGCACCGGCAGCACGGCGGAGAGGGAGATCTGGTCACCGGACTTGTAGATCTTGAAGCGTCGCTCGCCGGGACGGGCGCCGACGGGCTCGTACAGCGAGAGCGCGAACTCCTTGCCGGAGTGCCTCAGCTGCTCCAGGTGGACCAGGTCGGCCACGGCGGCGCGCGGCGAGTGGTCGGCCTTGTAGCCCTCGGGGAAGGCGTTGCCGTACTTGCGCAGCAGCTCGGCCGCGCGCTCCTCGCCGGTCTCGGCGTTGAGCGCCTCGGCGAAGCCGTCGGCCCAGGAGCGGGCGGCCTCGACGAGCCGGGCCTCGATGCGCTCCCGGTCGGCGTCGGTGAGGTGGGTCAGCTCGGTGCCGGGGGCGACGCGGACGACGAAGTGCAGCCGGGTGAGCACCGACTCGGTGCTCATCAGCGTGAAGTCGACGCTGGTGCCCTGGAGCTCTTCCTTGAGGATGTCGGTCAGACGCTCACGGACCGTCGTGTTGAAACGGTCGCGCGGGAGGTAGACGAGGGCCGAGTAGAACCGGCCGTACTCCTCCTGGCGCAGGTAGAGCCGCAGCCGGCGCCGCTCCTGGAGGTACAGGACGCTGGTGACGATCTCGCGCAGCTCGTCGGGCGGGGTCTGGAAGAGCTCGTCGCGGGGGTACGTCTCCAGGATCTGGAGCAGGTCACGGCCGTCGTGGCTGTTCGGCGAGAAACCGGCACCGTCCAGGACCTCCTGGACCTTGCGGCTGATGACCGGAACCCGACGGACGGACTCGGTGTACGCGGCCGAGGAGAACAGGCCCAGGAAGCGCCGCTCACCCACCACGTTGCCGTCGGCGTCGAACTTCTTCACGCCCACGTAGTCGAGGTACGAGGGGCGGTGCACGGTGGAGCGGCTGTTGGCCTTGGTGAGGATCAGCAGCTTGTGCTCACGCGCCTTGGCGCGGGCGTCGGCGGGCAGCCGGCTGAAGGAGGACGAGACGGGGTGGGCGTGGTGGTCGTCGTCGCCGCCGTGCTGCGGGTCGGAGCGCAGGACGCCGAGGCCGGTGCCCGGGACGGCGGCCAGCGCGTCCCCGTTGACCAGCTCGTACTCGCGGTAGCCGAGGAAGGTGAAGTGGTCGGCGGCGAGCCAGCGCAGCAGCTCGCGGGCCTCTTCGACCTCGGTGGGACGCAGATCGTCGGCGGTGGGCTCGTCGGGGAGGTTCTCGGCGATGCGCAGCGCGGCGTCGCGCATCTTCTCCCAGTCCTCGACGGTCTCGCGGACGTCGGAGAGGACGCGCAGCAGGTCGGTGGTGATCTGCTTGAGGTCGGCGCGGTCGGTCTCACGGTCGATCTCGACGTGGATCCAGGACTCGATGAGCGCGTCGTGGGGCAGGTCGCCCTTGGGCTCGTTGGTCAGGACCTCGATGAGCTTGCCGGTCAGGTCACGGCGGACGAGGACCTGCGGGTGGATCACGACGTGGATGCCGCGGCCCTGGCGGGACAGCTCGTTCGTCACGGAGTCGACGAGGAAGGGCATGTCGTCGGTGACGACCTCGACGACGGAGTGGCTGCAGGTCCAGCCGTTCTCCTCGACCGTCGGCGTGTGGACGCGGACGTTCGCGGTGCCCTGGGGGCGGTTCTCCGCGAGCCGGTAGTGCGAGAGAGCGGCGCCGAAGACGTCCACCGGGTCTCGGTCGGTGAGGTCCTCGGGCGCGGTGTGCAGGTAGTAGCGCTGGAGGTAGTCGAGCACGGTGTCCCCGTCCGGGCGCTTCCCGTTCTCGGGCCCCGTCGGAAGTTGCCCCCCGACCGGGCCGGTCTCAGCTACCCGGGCGGCCCGTGCGAGCAGCTCGGCCTTGGCTTCGTCCAGCTTGGTCTGCATGTCCTCTGGCTCCTGTCGCGCGCCGTTGCGTGACGTCGGTGGAAGAAAGGACACAACGCCACGACGCGGTGTTACCGGTCGGAGTCGACGTTATGCCGCGATGAGAGATGTCCGAGCCGTTATCGGCCATTTCTGGCGCCGCGCTCAGGACGGGAGAATCGGCGAACGCCATGTCCGCCCGGACGCCGTGGCGCTCCGGGCGATGGCCGGGGGCTTCGCTGCCCCCTCGGCGTATCGCGCTGATCACGGGAAAAGCCTATCGCTCCCGCCCCCCCGATCGTCATGGTCCGTATGTGTACAAAAGAGGGGGTGGAAGTTTGACGTTATGGACAGCGACACAGTGTCCTGGGGCAGGGAGCCGAGACCGAGATCCGGGAGTCGCCATGGCAAAGATCTTGATCGTGACCGGGGACGCGGCGGAGTCGCTGGAGGTCATGTACCCCTACCAGCGGCTTCTGGAGGAGGGGTACGAGGTCCATATCGCGGCGCCGGCCCGCAAGCAGCTCCGCTTCGTCGTCCACGACTTCGAGCCGGGCTACGACACGTACACCGAGAAGCCGGGCTACAGCTGGCCCGCGGACCTGGCGTTCTCGGAGGTGGACCCGGGCGACTACGTGGCCGTGGTGATCCCGGGCGGCCGCGCTCCGGAGTACCTGCGCAACGACCCGGAGCTCCGCAAGATCCTGAAGTCCTTCTTCGACGCGGACAAGCCGGTGGCCCAGATCTGCCACGGCCCCCTCCTGACGGCGGCGATCGGCGGCCTGGAGGGCCGCAGAGTCACCTCGTACCCCGCGCTGGAACTGGACATGCAGGCAGCGGGCGCCACGTTCCAGGACACGGAGGCGGTGGTGGACGGCACTCTGATCTCCTCCCGGGCCTGGCCGGACCACCCGGCCTGGATGCGGGAGTTTTTGAAGGTCCTGCGCACGACGACGTGACCTGGAGGCCCCGGCGGCCAGACACTCACGACGAGCCGCACAGCCCGCCGGAGGGAGGGGGCGTCCGCCCACCGCCCCGTAGCCGGACGTGGTGATGCTCCGGGGCGCTTCGGGTTGGGCCCGGGGCGTACGCCCACCGCCCCGTAGCCGGACGTGGTCGCGTACGCCCACCGCCCTGCAGCCGCCGACGGCGCCCGCCACCTGAGGGGGCTCGCGGTCGACGTCTCGGTGGTACGGGTGGTGCGGGTGGGGACCCCAGCCCGGCCGGAGGCCGGGCGCACGCCCCGGTCGGGCGCCGCCCCCGCCCCGCCACCCCCCGCCGCTCAGATCAGCTCCTCCGCCACGGCGACCGCCTCCGCCAGCGAGTCCACGACCGGCACCCCGACCGCCGCCAGCGACGCCCGGCTGTGCGAGCCACCCGTGTACAGAACCGCCCGCGCCCCCACATGCGCCGCCGCCCGCGCGTCGTCGGCGGCATCACCGATGACGACCACCCGCTCGGCGGGCACACCGACGAGCGCCTCCAGGTGACGCACCATGTGCGCCGACTTCCCCTCCGTCGAGGACCCGATCCGCCCGTCCACCCGCACGAACCGCGGCTCGATCCCGTGCCTCCGCACCAGCGGTACCAGCTCCGCGTGCGGCGCCAGCGAGAGCAGCGACTGCGTGAACCCCGACTCCTGACGCGCGGCCAGCAGCTCCGCCGCCCCGGCCGTCAGCACGCACGCCTCGGCCCGCTGCCAGTAGTGCCGGTGGAAGGCGCCGTCCATCAGCGCCCACTCGGCCTCGGTGGGCAGCCGCCCCATGAGCCGCTCGTAGAACTTCGGCACCGGCACCGTGTACAGGTCCCGGTACCGCGCGAGCGTGATCGGCTCGAGCCCGAGCTCGGCGAAGGCCGCGTTCGTCGCGCCGATGACCGCCTCGATGTCGTCGAGCAGCGTGCCGTTCCAGTCCCAGACCAGGTGCTTCCCGTGCTTCCCCATGCGAAGACGGTACCGGGCCGCACCGACAGGGGACCCTCAGCCCAGCAGCCCCGGAATCTCCTGCACCCCGAACCACAGCAGCTCGTGATCCTCCGCCCCGTCCACCGTGAACTGCGCGTCGTCGTCGCCCTGGTCCGCGGCGCCCAGCGCGTCCGCCGCCGCCGAGACGTCCGCCTCCGCGTCGTCCGCGTCGGCGTGCACGGCGGCCGCCTTGGCCAGCGGTACGGGGCCGGCGATACGGACCTCGCCCAGCGAACCGGCGTCCAGCCCCCGGTCCGGGTCCACGACCGCGTCCTTGTCCGGTACGTCGACGGCGACGACGATCCGGCGCCGCGCGGCCGAGGGGTCTCCGGCGAGCTGCCGCAGCGACGCGGCCGCGGCCCGGCTCAGCGCCGCGTACTCGAGCTCCTCGATGTCGTCCGAGACGTACCACTCGCGCAGCACGGGGGTCACGGCGTAGGCGGTCAGCGGGCCGGGGCCCAGCTCGCCCGCCTTGTGCGCCTGTGCGAGACCGGGGAGGGTCAGGGGGACGTACACGCGCATGGCTGGCCGCTTTCGTAGTCGGAAACGCCCTCAGGATACGTGCGGAGTCCCCCTTCGGGGTGCTCAGGAGGCCGTCTCGTCGGTCCACCCGAGGGATCCCCGCGCCCCGCTCCGGCAGACCCGGAGAGCCGCTCCGTCACTCTGATAGGTGAACCTGCCGAACGGCCGCCCGGGCGCCCCCGCCGCCTTGCGAGGCCGCGAACCGCCCCCGTACAAGATCCCCAACAGAAGTTACCGCTCGGTAGAACGCCGGGCGCGAGGGAACGGGGACGGACCACCGATGGACATCACCACGACGACGCGCACGCCCGGAGCCACGCCCGACACCACTCCGGACGCCGGGCGCCGCTCCGCCCCGACCGCCACCCCCATGGCAACCACCCGCCCCCGGACCCCACGCCCCCGCTCCGCTCCACGCGGCCCCGCCGGCACCCGCCCGCGCGGCTCGGCCGGAACCCGCCCAGGAGCGGCGTCCCCGCCCGTCCGTACGGCCCCGCGCGTCATCCCCACCCATGCCCACTTCGCCGAGCGCCTGCTGCTCGTCCTGAGCGGTCAGCGGCCCGTCCACTGGATGCTGGGCCAGACCGTGGGAGAGGCGTACGAGCAGCTGGTCCAGCTCGCTCCGGCGACCCCCTTCGGGGGTCCCGGCATCCGCCCCGTACTCCGCAGCTGCCGCGCCCAGCCCGCCCGGGGTGCCCTGGGCGCCCTGGAGGCGTTCGCCAGCATCGCCACGGACCGGGGCGTACGCGCCATGGCCTTCCGGCTGGAGCTCGGCGCCGATCGCCGCTGGCGCTGCGCCGCCGTCGAGCTGGACGGCCTCCACGCGCGCGTGCCCTCCCAGCCGGCCCGACGATGAGCACCGGGGTCACCGGCACCGGGGTCGTGAGCACCGCGGTCGTGAGCATCAGGGTCGTGGGCACCGCGGCCGTGAGCACCAGGGGCGTGGGCACCGCGGTCGTGAGCACCGGGCCCATGACGAAGGGGCCGGCCACCTCACCAGGTGTCCGGCCCCTCCTCCCCCACCGGGGGTTACTTCTTGCGGCGACGCCCGCCGCTGCTCTTCTGCGCCTTGCGGCGCTCCGCCCGCGTCAGCCCGTCCCCGCCGGCCGCAGCGTCCTCGCTCACGAAGTCGCCCTCGACGACGCTGCCGTCACCGTCCACCTTCGGCGCGGTGAAGTGCAGCCGGTCCGGACGCTGCGGCGCCTCCAGGCCCTTGGCGCGGATCTCCGGACGCCCGGCGGGAGCCGGCACCGCGTCCTTGGTGAGGGAGGGGGCCGCGTCCTGCACCGGGACCTCCTCGACCTGCTGCTCGACCTGGACCTCCAGGTTGAACAGGTAGCCGACGGACTCCTCCTTGATGCCTTCCATCATCGCGGTGAACATGTCGAAGCCCTCGCGCTGGTACTCGACCAGCGGGTCCTTCTGCGCCATCGCGCGCAGGCCGATGCCCTCCTGGAGGTAGTCCATCTCGTAGAGGTGCTCGCGCCACTTGCGGTCGAGCACGGAGAGGACCACGCGGCGCTCCAGCTCACGCATGATGTCCGAGCCGAGGGACTTCTCCCGGGCGGCGTACTGCTCGTGGATGTCGTCCTTGACGGACTCGGCGATGAACTCCGCCGTGATGCCCGCGCGGTCACCGGCCGCGTCCTCCAGCTCCTCCACGGTCACCTTCACCGGGTAGAGCTGCTTGAACGCGTTCCAGAGCCGGTCGAGGTCCCACTCCTCCGCGAAGCCCTCGGCGGTCTCCTGGCGGATGTAGTCGTCGATCGTGTCGTCCATGAAGTGCTGGATCTGCTCGTGCAGGTCCTCGCCCTCCAGGACGCGCCGGCGCTCGCCGTAGATGACCTCACGCTGACGGTTGAGAACCTCGTCGTACTTCAGGACGTTCTTACGCGTCTCGAAGTTCTGGGTCTCGACCTGGGACTGCGCGGAGGCGATGGCGCGCGTGACCATCTTGTTCTCGATCGGCACGTCGTCCGGCACGTTGGCCATGGCCATGACGCGCTCGACCATCTGCGCCTTGAACAGGCGCATCAGGTCGTCGCCGAGCGAGAGGTAGAAGCGGGACTCGCCCGGGTCGCCCTGACGGCCGGAACGGCCGCGCAGCTGGTTGTCGATCCGGCGCGACTCGTGGCGCTCGGTGCCGAGGACGTACAGCCCGCCGAGCTCCTTGACCTCCTCGAACTCCGCCTTCACGGCCTTCTCGGCCCGCTCCAGGGCGCCGGGGAGGGCCGCGGCCCACTCCTCGACGTGTTCGACCGGGTCCAGGCCCGCCTGGCGCAGCTCGGCCTCGGCGAGGTCGTCCGGGTTGCCGCCGAGCTTGATGTCGGTGCCTCGGCCGGCCATGTTCGTGGCGACGGTGACGGCGCCCTTGCGGCCGGCCTGGGCGACGATCGTCGCCTCACGGTCGTGCTGCTTGGCGTTGAGCACCTCGTGCTGGATGCCGCGCTTGGAGAGCTGCTGCGAGAGGTACTCGGACTTCTCGACCGACGTCGTACCGACGAGGATCGGCTGGCCCTTCTCGTGCTTCTCCGCGATGTCGTCGACGACGGCGGCGAACTTGGCGACCTCGGTCCGGTAGATCAGGTCCGACTGGTCCTTGCGGATCATCGGCCTGTTCGTCGGGATCGGGACGACGCCCAGCTTGTAGATCTGGTGGAACTCGGCGGCCTCGGTCATGGCCGTACCGGTCATGCCGGAGAGCTTGTCGTAGAGGCGGAAGAAGTTCTGCAGGGTGATCGTGGCGAGCGTCTGGTTCTCGTCCTTGATGTCCACCCCTTCCTTCGCCTCGATCGCCTGGTGCATGCCCTCGTTGTAGCGGCGGCCGGCGAGGATACGGCCGGTGTGCTCGTCGACGATCATGACTTCGCCGTCCATGACGACGTAGTCCTTGTCCTTCTTGAACAGTTCCTTGGCCTTGATGGCGTTGTTCAGGTAACCGACGAGCGGGGTGTTCACCGACTCGTAGAGGTTGTCGATACCCAGCCAGTCCTCGACCTTGGCGACGCCGGACTCGTGGATGCCGACGGTCCGCTTCTTCTCGTCGACCTCGTAGTCGCCGGTCTCCTCGATGCCCTTGAGCGGGTTGCCGGGCTCGCCGCGCGTGAGGCGGGTGACCAGCTTGGCGAAGTCGCCGTACCACTTGGTGGCCTGGTCGGCCGGGCCGGAGATGATCAGCGGCGTACGGGCCTCGTCGACCAGGATGGAGTCGACCTCGTCGACGCAGGCGAAGTTGTGGCCGCGCTGGACGAGCTCGTCCTTGGACCACGCCATGTTGTCGCGCAGGTAGTCGAAGCCGAACTCGTTGTTCGTGCCGTACGTGATGTCGCAGGCGTACTGCTCGCGGCGCTGGGCCGGCGTCATGTTGGCGAGGATGCAGCCGACCTTGAGGCCCAGGAACTTGTGGACGCGGCCCATCATCTCGGAGTCGCGCTCGGCCAGGTAGTCGTTCACCGTGATCAGGTGCACGCCCTTGCCGGACAGCGCGTTCAGGTACGCGGGGAGCGTGCCGACGAGGGTCTTGCCCTCACCGGTCTTCATCTCGGCCACGTAGCCGAGGTGGAGGGCGGCGCCGCCCATCAGCTGCACGTCGTAGTGACGCTGGCCGAGGACGCGCTTGGCGGCCTCGCGGACGGTCGCGAAGGCCTCGGGGAGCAGGTCGTCGAGGCTCTCACCGTCGGCGTACCGCTGCTTGTACTCATCGGTGAGCGCCCGCAACTCGGCGTCGGAGAGGTTGACGAAGTCCTCTTCGATGGAGTTGACCTGGTCCGCGATGCGGTGCAGTTTGCGCAGGATCTTGCCTTCGCCTGCACGCATGAGCTTGTTGAAGACGGACACTGAGGCTGGTCTCCTTGCCGGTCGGGCCTGGCACTGGGTCGTGTGATGGACTCGGGCGCGGGCACGGCAGGTGGTCCCCACCGCAACGGCCATCGTAAGCGAGACCGCCGCCGCGCCGGGAGGCCCGAAGGTCCGGAGCGTCACCGCTGCCCGGAATGAGAACGCTCGAGACGCGCCGAAGGTGCCGCCGGGCCCGAAAAGTGTTCGTTTCCCCGTCCGGGTTTCCGGGATCCGGAAGTATTCGTTCCGGGGCGGGGGCTTCCGGGATCCGAAAAGTGTTCGCTCCAGGGCGGTCCGGTCACCAGAATTCCGTCATGGAGCCCACGACACTGACCACGGATCGCCTGACCCTCGGCACGTTCAGGCCGGAGGACGCCGCCGAGGTCCACGCCATCTGCCAGGACCCCGACATCCAGCGCTGGACGACGGTGCCGTCGCCGTACGGGATCCAGGACGCCGAGTTCTTCCTGAACCGCGTCGTCCCGGACGGCTGGCGCAACGACTCCGAGTACTCGTTCGCCGTACGGCTCCGGGAGGGCGGCCCGATCCTGGCCGCCGTCGCGCTGCACAACCCGCGCGCGGGGGGCTGGGAGATCGGCTTCTGGACGGCGAAGGAGCACCGGGGCCGCGGCTACATGACGGAGAGCGTCCTCGCCCTGGCCCGCTGGGCCTTCACCGACCTGGCCTGTACGCGTCTGGAGTGGCGTGCCGAGGTCGGCAACACCGGCTCGCGGGCGACGGCCGAGAAGGCCGGTTTCCGGATCGAGGGCGTCCTGCGGTCCGCGCTGCCGAACAAGGGAGTCCTCCGGGACACCTGGGTCGGCGGCCTGCTCCCCTCGGACCTCGGCCTCCCCAGCCCCCTCCCGTACCTGCCGGCTCCCCGCCCCGAGGCCTGAGCGGCCCCGGGTCCGACGCCGAAGCGGCTCCTGAGTCCGAGGCCTGAGCGCTCCTGGGTCCCAGGCCTGACCGCCCCCGGCCCCCAGGCCCGAGCGGCTCTCGGCCCCCAGGGCCTGAGCGGCTCCCGGGTCCAGCCCCCGAACCGGCGTTTCCGGTCCGGCCCACGAGTGTCAGTGCCGCCCTCTAGGGTGCGGATCATGACCACTGTGCCGCCGCCCGTCGCCGAACTGTCCGCGGACGAAGCCCGCCGGATCGCCCTGCGCGCCCAGGGATTCCTGGGCGCGCCCGACCGCCGCGCGGGGGTGCGGGGCGTCCTGCGCCACCTGGGCCAGGTGCAGCTCGACACGATCTCCGTCCTGGCGCGCTCGCACGAGCTGATTCCCTATGCCCGCCTGGGCGCCGTGGGCCGTACGACGGTCGAGAAGGCGTACTGGACCGACGTCCACGCCTTTGAGTACTGGTCGCACGCCGCCTGCATCCTGCCCGTCGAGGAGTGGCCGCTCTTCGCCTTCCGGCGCCGTGCCTACCGCTCCCGTCCGCAGTGGTACCACCACCTGCCCGACGGTGCGTACGACGCGGTGATCAAGCAGCTGCGGACCGAGGGGCCGCAGACCGCGACGGAGCTGGGCGGCGCGAAGAACAAGGGCGAGTGGTGGGACTGGTCCGAGTCGAAGGTCGCCGTCGAGCGGGCGCTGATGTACGGCGAAGTGGTGTGCACGGAGCGGCGGGGCTGGAAGCGGGTCTACGACCTGGCCGAGCGGGCGATCCCGGACACCGTGCTGCACGACGACCTGGACGACACCGAGTGCCTTCGCCGGTTGGTGCGGCAGGCGGGCGAGGCGCTGGGCGTGGGCACGCGCGCGGACATCGCCGACTACCACCGGCTGAAGGCCGAGCAGTTCGACGCGGTCGTGGAGGCCTCGGGTCTGGTCCCGGTCACGGTGGCGGGCTGGTCCAAGCCGGCCTGGGCGGATCCGGCGGCGCTGGCGACCGAGCCGCGCGGCCGCCACCGGACGACGCTTCTTTCGCCGTTCGACTCGCTGATCTGGGAGCGGGCGCGGACGGAGCGGATCTTCGGCTTCACACACCGCCTGGAGGCGTACGTGCCGAAGCAGAAGCGTGTGCACGGCTACTTCGCGATGCCGCTGCTCTCGGGCGGAAAGCTCCTGGGCCGGGTCGACCCCGCGCGCGAGGGCGGCACGCTCGTGGCCCGGCAGGTGTCGCTGGACACCGCCAAGGCGGTCGGCCCGATGGCACAGGCGCTGCGCGAGGCGGCCGAGTGGGTGGGCTGTGACGCCGTACGGATCGAGCGTACGAACCGCCCGGACCTGACCCCCGCCCTGACCGCGGCCCTCACCTGACCGCGCGGGCGGCCCTCACCCCACCCCCACGGGCGGCCCTCACCTGATCTCGAGGATCTTCTCCCGCATCGCGTAGACGACGGCCTCCATCCTGGAGTGCAGCTGCAGCTTCTCCAGGATGTTCCGGACGTGGTTCTTCACCGTGTTCTCGGAGATGAACAGCTCCTTCGCGATGTCCCGGTTGTTCATTCCGGTCGCGACGAGCTTGAGGACCTCCAGCTCGCGGTCGGTCAGCCGCGGCGCCGGAACGAGCCGGCGCTCGTCCGTGCGCTGGATCATCGACTTGAATTCGGTGAGGAGCTTGGACGCCATCGAGGGGCTGATCTGCGACTGGCCGTCGGCCACCGCGCGAATCGCGGTGGCGACCTCGTCGGTGGAAATCTCCTTGAGGAGATACCCGGTCGCACCCGCCTTGATCGCGTCGTAGAGATCGGCTTCCTCGTCGCTGATCGTCAACATGATGATCTTCGCGCTGGGCGCCACCTCCTTGATGGACGTGCAGGCCTCGATGCCGCCCCGCTTGGGCATCCGGACATCCATCAGGACGATGTCGGGCAGCAAATCCGCTGCCTTGTCGACGGCTTCGGCCCCGTCACCGGCCTCTCCGACGACCTGGATGTCCTCCTCCTGGGCGAGGACGATCTCCAGGCCCCGGCGGAACAGGGCATGGTCGTCCACCACAAGGACCCGGATCGGCTCTTTGCGGGAGTCCCCGCTGTCCGAATCCGATCCCTCGGGGAGGGCCGCGCCATCGGACTCCCGCCCGCTGTGCACCGGCCCGAAGCTGTCCGCCATCGTTCCTCCCCCTGAAGGCCGTGGCCTGAATTCGTGTTCGGTCCTTCAACCTCTGCTCTTGGACCAGAGGTTGGCGTGCAGGCCATGATTTCATGCCCGGGCGACGACGCGGTGCTCCCGTAGGAGCACGGGGGTGCCCCTGGGGGCGCAAGGGGCGCTCCAGGGGCACCGTGACGGACAGATATGGGTGTGGTCCTGCGGCTGTGGGTCAGCCGCCGAGGGCACCACCGGCGCCGCCACCCTCGGCGAGCGGGTCGCTCTCCAGATGGATGACGCCGTAGTCGTACGCGTGCCGCCGGTAGACGACACTCGGCTGCTTCGTGTCGGAGTCGACGAACAGATAGAAGTCGTGACCGACGAGCTCCATCTCGTAGAGCGCCTGGTCGAGGGTCATCGGGGCGGCCCTGTGCGTCTTCTCGCGGACCACCAGGGGGCCTTCGCCCTGCACTTCGATCGAGCCCATCATCGTGGTGGGCACCGCTCCGGACTCCTCGCCGACCAGCTCGCCGCTTCCGTTGAGCTGAGCGACGCCCGGCACCACATCGGCGACCTCGGCCGCCGACAGCCTGCCGCTGCCGCGGCGCGTGTACCTCTTGTCGTGCTGCTTGCGCAGTCGTGCCTCGAGCTTGCCGTGGGCAAGGTCCAGCGCTGCGTACGGGTCGCCTGCCGCCGCTTCTGCCCGGATCACCGGGCCTCGGGAATGGACGGTGATCTCCACACGGTCGGACCGGTCGGCCTGCCGCGGGTTGTGCTCCTTGGACACCTCGACGTCGAGGCTGATCACCTTGCCGTCGAGCTTCTGGATCTTCTCCAGCTTCAGCTTCTCGGCCACGTGCTTGCGGAACCGCTCGGGCACCTCGGTCTTGCGGCCCTTGACGACGATGTCCACGCAGAACTCCGTTCCCGGATCGCTCAGATCGGCTCCTGTGCCGCTGAGCTTCTCCCTTTGCACCAGACTCCGGTGAATGCCGGAGCCTCGGACTTGGCGACGTTCACCTCCTCCTCCCCAGTCGGCAAGATCCCCACCCCACCAACTTGAGGTTAATTCGCCCTGAACTCCTGTCCTGTAGGCGCACCCGTGCATTCGGTGAGGCGTAGCCTTCGCCACTCCTCACAACCGAACATAGCTCGTTCGGTCGGGTGTCGGCACCCGCTGCAGCCACATACCTCCGTACGGGTGTTTTCACCTCTCATCACCTGCAACGATGCAAGTCGCCAGTCCGTTCCGGTTTATATCGAACGACGATGGCGAACAAGCCACCACCGCCGCCGCGGTCTGTACGAATCGCCTCTCCATTCCGTCTCCGTCCAATCCCGAAATGAACGGCGGATGTACGGCACCGAGTGCCCGTGCCGCTTCCGCCAACGAGGCGCCCGTGGTCATCAGATCGTCCACCAGCACCACCCGGCCGCGCTCGACGAGCCGCCGGCCGCCCGCCACGACCTCCAGCGCCCCTGCCAGGTTGGCGAACCGCCCCTGGGCGGTGAGCCCGGACTGGTCCGCGACCGCGCGGCGCTGCCGCAAGACCGGAGTCACCCGAGCGGCCCGACCCTGACGGCGCAGCCGGCCTGCGGCGGCAAGCGCGATGCGCCGGGTCGGATCGTGGCCACGCGCCCGCACCGAGCGACGGGACGACGGCACCGGTACAAGGAACAGGGGGAGCACCCCAGGGCCCTCACAGTGCCCGGCAGCGGCTTCCACGGCGCCCGCGAGCGCGCACCCGAGGGGCCCGGCGAGGGAGAGCGCGCCGCGTTCCTTGTGGGCGAGCAG
This sequence comes from Streptomyces sp. NPDC012508, assembly GCF_042902595.1. Taxonomy (NCBI): domain Bacteria; kingdom Bacillati; phylum Actinomycetota; class Actinomycetes; order Kitasatosporales; family Streptomycetaceae; genus Streptomyces; species Streptomyces sp. NPDC012508. Next base: position 14,278 of record NZ_JBIBEO010000005.1, on the reverse strand, counting down.
CACGGAGCGCACGGTGTCGGCGTACGGCGCGGCTGCATGCACCCTCGGCATCCCGGCCGGCTCGGGGAGCGGACGGACCCGGCGCGGCCCCCGGTCGGTCAGCTCCGCCCGGCAGGACGGGCACAACTCCGTACGGGGCCTGCCGCAGCCTCCGCAGGCGACCGGCAGGACCAGTCCGGCGATCTCGCGCCACCACCCCCGCATGGCTCCACTGTCCTCCTGCCGGACCGGCCCGGCCACCCCTGTGGACAACGGCCCTGTGGACAACAGACGGCCGGGACCAGAGGCAGCGGCTTCCCCGGTTCGCCCGGTCGGGTGGCTACCCCGGGTAGACCGGCGAGGAGCCCGCGATCTTGACCAGGCGCTGCCAGTTCGCGCCCGGCATCAGCCGCACGATGCCGTCGTTGCCGGAGTCGGCGACCACCGGGGCCTTGTCGTCGTTCGGCGCGGCCACCGCCGTCACCCCGTTGAGCCCCGGCAGCACCGAGGTCGCCGAGGTCGCCCCGTCCGTCTGGACGTAGCGGACCTGCTGGACCCCGCCGGCCTCCTTGCCGACCACCACGAGCCTGCTCGGACCGGCCCAGGACACGGCCGTGACGGCCTCCATGCGCGGCGCCACCGGCTGGAGGTCCGCGACCGACACGGTCGCCCCCGTCCCGTCGCCCTCACGCTCCACCCGCCCGATCTTCAGGGCGGTACTGCCGTCCTTCTCCTTCAGGACCATGGCCACCCGCACGCCGTCCGCCGAGACCCTCAGCGACTCCACGCGCGCGCCGGCCGTCAGCCAGGGCGCCCGTACCTCCACGGGCGTGCCGTCGCCGTCCGGCACCATCCACAGCCGCGGCTTCGCGGGGTTGCGGTCGGCGACCCACAGGTCCCCGCGGCCGTCCCAGCTCGGTGCGGACAGCCGGTCCTCGGGCCGGGCCGCGGTACTGGTCACCAGGGCAGGGTGCAGCTCGTGGTCGGTGAGGATCGATGCCACGCGCAGCTCGCGCCCGTCCTTGCCGACCCCGGCCGCGCGGCTCTCGTCACGGTCGACCGCGACCGACCGCAGCGGCGTCGCGCCCTTGCCGAACGGCCCCAGCGTCGCGTCCGGCTCGGCGTCCTCCTTGCCGCCGACCGGCAGCGTCTTCAGCGCGCCGTGCTCGTCGACGAAGAACGGGTTCTCCGCCAGGCCCGAGTCGCGCACCGGCGCGAACTCCTCGGCCTGCGCCTTGGACAGCACACACAGCCGCCCGCCGTCGGAACCCCGCTGGAGCTCCACCTGCTCGACCCGTACGGACGTCAGATCGCCGAGCGTGAACAGCAACTGAGCCGCCATCCGCCGGCACACCTCCCCGCCCACCCGGTCGGCCTTGGCGTTGAGCGGCACCTTCAGCGTGGACTGGTCGTCCGTCGCGAGCGTGGTGACACCGTCCTTCAGCTCCGTACCGGACGGGAAACGTGAATCGACGGCCGGCTTCAGCCAGTTCGTCGGCCCTTCGAGGAGCGCCTTCACCGTCTGGGTCACCGGATCCATCCGGGTCACCGGGTCCTGCCGCTGCCGGATGTACACCGGGTCGGCGACGACCCAGTCCTCCTCGGAGGCGAAGTAGTACGTGTTGACGGAGCGGTAGTTGCGCTGGAAGTCGGCCTCGCTGAGCACGAGCCCGGGCGGCAGGTGGTCGATGCGCCACTCCCTGCCCTTGCCGTCCGCGGACGGCTGCTGCACGACGTGGATGAAGTCCTTGTACTCGGCCGGGTTCCTCGGCTGGTAGGCGTGCCGGGCGTCCACGGTCGCGATCTGCCGGCCGCGGATCGGATAGGAGCGGCCCTCGTTCTCGGCGTCGGCGAGCCGGTCGGCCTGCTCACGGTCCGGTGCGGTGGTCAGCACGGTGATGCTCTGGTCGGGCTTCCAGGTCCGCGCGGCCTGCTTCGTCAGATACTTCCGGGCCGTGGCGAAACCGGGATCGTCACTGGTCATCGCCTCCAGGAAGCCGTCGACGATCTCGTCGGGCTGCGCGTTCTCCCGCGGCTGCACGGCGTAGACCCGGACCTGCGAGTCGCCAGGGTTGGACGCCTTCACCTGCTGGACGTCCCCGCTGTCGGGCATCGTCGCGCAGCCGGCCACCAGCAGCCCGCCGCACGCCAGCAGCAGGCTCGTCCGCGCCGGGCGGGCGGACGAGCGCGCGGCAGCGGCCCCGCTGTCGTCGGCCGCCTTCCGCTCTCCTCGGAAGTCAGCGCCCACGTGTCCCGTCCTCCCCCTCGGCGTGCGTCGACGCCCTCGCCTCACTGCTGTCGGCCTCGGCCGCCGCCCGCGCGACGACCCGGGCACCGCTGCCCGGCAGCGCCGTCGGGTCCGCCGTGGCCCGCGGCGCCGGCGGCATCCGCGGCGGTACGGGCAGGGCGGGACGGTCCCCTCCGGGCTGTACCGGCAGCGCCACCTGGCGCCGGCCGTTCTCCCGAGGCTCCCCCCCGGCCCGCCCCTGGGCGGGGGTCCGCGCCTGGTCCTGCTCGCGGTTGCGCCGCGAGTCCTCCGGCTCCAGGGGGATCGGGGAGCCGCGCAGCGGCTCGTCCGCGGTGCGCGGCAGGGTGAGGCGGAACTGCGAGCCGCCGCCGGGCTCTCCCCAGGCCTGGAGCCAGCCGCCGTGCAGCCGCGCGTCCTCCACCGCGATCGACAGGCCGAGGCCCGTCCCGCCGGTGGTACGCGCGCGTGCCGGGTCCGCCCGCCAGAACCGGTTGAACACCCGGGTCGCCTCGCCCGGCTTGAGCCCCACCCCGTAGTCCCGCACGGCCACCGCGACGGCTCCGCCGGCCGCAGCCAGCTTGACGATCACGTCCCGGCCCTCGCCGTGCTCGACCGCGTTGACCACCAGGTTGCGCAGCACCCGCTCGACCCGCCGGGCGTCCGCCTCTGCCACGACCGGCTGCTCGTCGCCGACCACGACGATCCGGCCGCCCTTGCGCTCGGCGAGCGGCTCGGCACCGCCGATCACCCGCCGTACGACCTGGCGCAGGTCTATCGGCTCGGCCTCCAGGGCCGCCGCCCCCGCGTCGAAGCGGCTGATCTCCAGCAGATCGGAGAGCAGCGACTCGAAGCGGTCCAGCTGGTCGCCGAGGAGTTCGGCGGAGCGGGCGGTGACGGGATCGAAGTCGACGCGGGCCTCGTGGATGACATCGGCCGCCATCCGTACCGTCGTCAGCGGCGTACGCAGCTCGTGCGAGACGTCCGAGACGAACCGCCGCTGCATCCGCGAGAGCTCCTCCAGCTGCTGGATCTTGAGCTGGAGGTTCTGCGCCATCTTGTTGAAGGCCTCACCGAGCCGGGCGATGTCGTCCTCGCCGGTGACCTTCATCCGCTCCTGCAGACGGCCGGCGGAGAGCCGCTCGGCGACCCCGGCCGCCATCCGTACGGGGGTGACGATCTGGCGCACCACGAGCCAGGCGATGGCGCCGAGCAGCACGACCACGAACAGTCCGGCGGTCGCCAGGGTGCCCTTGACCAGGGTGAGGGAGTCCTCCTCCTGGGCCAGCGGGAAGAGGTAGTACAGCTCGTACTGGGTGCCCTCGGCATCGTTGAGCCGCTTGCCGATCACCAGCGCGGGCTCGGCTTCCTTGCCGTTGGTGTAGTGGATCCGCGTGTACTTCTGGAACGTGCCCGCGCCCTGGGCGACGGAGTGCCGCAGGTCGCCGGGGATGCTGGTGTCCGGATCGACCTCGCCGGAGGCGCGCGCACCCCGGCTGGCGGGCCCGTCGGAGTCCTCCATGGAGAGCGCGACCACGTTGAACGCGCTCTGGCCACCACTGGCGAGCTGCTCGACCAGCGTGGAGCGCCAGGTCAGCGAGGAACCCGCGCGCCCGCGGTCCTGCCCGCCCGGCCCGGTCGGCGTGGTCGCCGCCCTGTCCTGGGCGGCGGAGAACCCGCCGGCGGCCTGGCTCTGGGCGGCCCTCTCCTTCGCGTCGAGGAGACCGTTACGGACCTGGCCGATGACGACCAGGCCGAGCAGCAGCACGACACCGAGTGACATCAGCAGGGTGCCCGCGACGACACGCAGCTGGATGTTCCGCCGCCACAGCCGGACGGCGGGGAGCAGCGGGCGGCGCACCCAGCGGGCGAGGAGCCGGAGGGCCGAACCACCCGGTGCCCCGTCCTGAAGCAGACGGCCGAATCGCGAGCCCCCCCGTCCCGGTCCGGCAGCCCGCCCCGTCCGGACTCCCGGGTCCCCGGGCTTCGGAGCAGTACTGCCTACGCTCATGTCAGCTCGGCCCCGCCTTGTAACCGACACCGCGGACGGTCACCACGATCTCCGGCCGCTCCGGGTCCTTCTCGACCTTCGAGCGCAGCCGCTGGACGTGTACGTTCACCAGCCGGGTGTCGGCCGCGTGGCGGTAGCCCCAGACCTGCTCCAGCAGGACCTCACGGGTGAACACCTGCCACGGCTTGCGGGCCAGGGCGACGAGCAGGTCGAACTCGAGCGGCGTCAGGGCGATGGACTGCCCGTCCCGCTTCACCGAGTGACCGGCCACGTCGATGACCAGGTCGCCGATGGCGAGCTGCTCCGGCGCGGGCTCCTCCGACCTCCGCAGCCGCGCCCGGATACGGGCGACGAGCTCCTTCGGCTTGAACGGCTTGACGATGTAGTCGTCGGCCCCGGACTCGAGACCCACCACCACGTCGACGGTGTCGCTCTTGGCGGTCAGCATGACGATGGGCACACCGGACTCGGCCCTGATGAGCCGGCACACCTCGATGCCGTCCCTGCCGGGCAGCATCAGGTCCAACAGCACCAGGTCCGGCTTGGCCTCGCGGAATGCGGCGAGCGCCTTGTCGCCGTCCGCGACGAACGACGGCTCGAACCCTTCACCCCGCAGCACGATGCCGAGCATCTCGGCCAGTGCGGTGTCGTCGTCGACGACAAGAACGCGTCCCTTCATATCGACATCATCCCATTTCCGTATCAGTCTCAAGGCGGCTGGTGAGATACCTCACTGACCAGCGGCAACGTCCGTGATCGTCCACCGCAGGCCGCCCTTGTCCGTGGGCGCTGATGTCAGACATGGACCCAAAGCCCCCGTCGGCCGTCCTGAACCGTACCCCGACCACCCACCCCAGTCCCACGACCGAACCCGCCACAGCCCCCGCCCCACGGCCCGGAAGACGACAAGGATCATCTCCCCATGCTCCTGACCTTCGCCCCCGACCGCCAGACAGGCGCGAGTGCCGCGTCGCCTCTGGAGAGGGCCCCCTGGTGAGGGGCCACGTCTACGGTCGCCCCGGGTAGCCCCAGGCTCGCGGGGTTTGTGGGCACTGGTCAGGCATCCGCCCGGTCTGACCCCTGGCGCTCCGACGACGAGGTCGGAACCAAGGTCAGAAGGTGGTACCGGCCCCCGCCCACCGGCGGGCCCCTCGTGGCACGATGGCTCACGGCCCGCCGCCCCGCACGGGGATCGGCCACTGAGACCGCGTCGGCTCTCCGAGCCGGCCCCGCGACCATTCCTCGAGGTGGACGACCGTGAACGACACTCCGGGCTGGACCTCGCCCGGATCTGCTCCCTCCGACGGCCAGGACGGTTCCGGGGTTCCCCGGCCCACGACGCCCGGTGACGCGAACGGCTCCGCCCCCCAGTGGTCCAAGGACCAGCCGCCCGCCGGACAGTGGTCCCCCCCGACCGCCCCCGTCCCGGGCCAGGCCCAGGCACCCGGCCCCACCCCCGGACCGGGCCAGGGCTGGGGCGGCCGGCCCCCGTACGGGAACTGGGGCAAGCCGCCGGCCGCCAAGCCCGGCGTGATCCCCCTGCGTCCCCTGGGCATGGGCGAGATCCTCGACGGCGCCGTGTCGACGATGCGCACCTACTGGCGCACGGTCCTGGCGATCACGGTCACCGTCGCGGTGATCTCCCAGATCGCCGACATCCTCGTCCAGCGCTACCTCGTCCCGGCGCCGCCCGAGATCAACCCGGACGCCAGCCCGGGCGAGGCCGTGGCCCAGCTCGGCGACACCCTGCAGAGGAGCCTCGTCGCCTCCGTCCCGGCGATCCTCATCCTCCTGATGGCCACCCTCGTGAGCGCCGCCCTGCTCACGGTCGTCATCAGCCGCGCCGTCCTCGGGCGACCGGTGTCGATCGGCGCCGCATGGCGCGAGGCCCGTCCCCGCCTGCTCCAGCTGCTCGGGCTGACCTTGCTGCTGCCCCTGATGGGCGCCGCCATCATGCTCGTCGCCCTGCTGCCCGGCACCCTCGTCGGAGACGCCGCCGGCGGACTGCTCGTCGCCCTCGGCGCTCTCGGCGGCATGGTGGCCATCGTCTGGCTGATGGTCCGCTTCAGCCTGGCGTCCCCGGCCCTCATGCTGGAACGGCAGGGCATCGTCTCGTCCCTGAAGCGCTCGGCGAAGCTCGTCCAGGGCTCCTGGTGGCGGATCTTCGGCATCACCCTGCTCACGCAGCTGCTGCTCTTCATCATGGCGATGATCATCGCCATCCCGTTCGCGATCATCGGGATCGCCGCCGACGGCGAGGGCTTCAGCGGACTGCTCTCCGACTCCACCCCGGAGTTCGGCTGGACGTTCCTGATCATCACCGGCATCGGCGGAGTCGTCACCAACGCCATCGCGTACCCGATCTCGGCCGGTGTGACCGTCCTCCTCTACATCGACCAGCGCATCCGTCGCGAGGCCCTCGACCTCGAACTCGCCCGTGCCGCCGGCGTCCCCGGTTACGGCCCCGCCCCCGGCGACCCGGCCACCGGGGGCTGACGGGGTGATCCACACGGGGGGCATGACCACGGCGCGGCTGCCGCAACGCGGCACCGACGACGTACCGGTGGACGTACCCCGCGTCCCCGCACGGGAGGCGGCGGAGCGGGAACTGTCCAAACCGATGTACCACGAGAACGACCCGAGCCTGCTCGAACGCGGCCTCGACCACCTCTGGAAGTGGGTCGGCGGACTCTTCGACGCCGCCTCGGGGGCAACCCCCGGCGGCCTGCTCGGACTTCTCGCGATCGTCGTGGTCGTGCTCGCCCTGGTCGGCGCGCTCTGGTGGCGGCTCGGCACACCGCAGCGCACCCCCGCCACCGGAGACTCCCTCTTCGACGACGGCCCCCGCACCGCCGAGGAGCACCGGACCGCCGCCGCCCGGCACGCCGCCGCCGGCCGCTGGAACCAGGCCCTCCAGGAACGGATGCGGGCGATCGTCCGCTCCCTGGAGGAGCGCACCCTCCTCGACCCCCGCCCTGGTCGCACGGCAGACGAGGCCGCCGCCGAAGCGGCACGCAGCCTGCCCTCGCGCTCCGACGAGCTCCGCGCCGCGGCCCGCTCCTTCGACGACGTCACATACGGTGGCCGCACCGCCGACGAGCTCGCGTACCGCCGCATCGAGGAACTCGACACCGCTCTGGAGCGGACCAGGCCGACGCTCGACACCGCCGCCGCGGGAGCCCTCGAATGAGCCGGCCGCGCACCAGCGCCACCTCGACCTCGCTCGGCCCCCGCCAGATCTGGAGCCGAGCCCGCGGCGTCCTTCTCGTCCTCGGCCTGATCGTCATCGGCGGCGTCATCCTGGCGACCGTGCGCTCCACGGACCACCACGGTCACCTCGATCCCCGCTCCGCCGACCCCAACGGCAGCCGCGCCGTCGCCGAGATCCTCAAGGCCCAGGGCGTCACGGTCCAGGTGGTCACGACCCTCGACGAGGTCACCGCCGCCACCGGGTCCGACAGCACCCTCCTGGTCACCACACCGGATCTGCTGACCGGCCATCAGCAGTCCACCCTGCAAGAGGCCATGAACGACTCCGGCGGCCGCACCGTCCTCGTCGGTGCCGGCCACGCCTCGCTCGACACCCTGGCCCCCGGCGTCACCGCCGGCACCAGCACGTCGGTGACGGGCCGTGAACCCAGCTGCTCCCTTCCCGCCGCCGTCAGTGCCGGCCGCGTCGACATCGGCGGCGAGCGCTACAGCACCGACACCACCGGCTCGACCGCCTGCTACCCCGGAGACGGACTGCCCACCCTGGTCGTCCTCCCGGCTGCGGGAGGCGGCGACACCGTCCTCCTCGGCTCCCCCGACATCCTCCTCAACGAGCGTCTCGACCAGCAGGGCAACGCCTCGCTCGCCCTGCAACTCCTCGGCTCCCGCCCTCATCTCGTCTGGTACCTCCCTTCCCTCTCCGATCCGTCCGCCACCGAGGGCACCCCCGAGGGCCGGACCCCCGAGAGCACCACCGACGGCTTCCTCTCACTCGTCCCCTCGGGCTGGCTCTGGGGCACCCTTCAACTCGCCTTCGCCGCCGTCCTCGCCGCCGTCTGGCGAGGACGCCGCCTCGGCCCGCTGGTGACCGAACCCCTCCCGGTGGCCGTCCGCGCCTCCGAAGCCACCGAGGGCCGCGCCCGCCTCTACCGCAAGGGCAACGCGCGTGACCGCGCCGCCACCGTCCTGCGCACCGCGACCCGCACCCGGATCGCCCCTCTCCTCGGCGTCTCGTCCCAGGACGCCCATGCCCCCGACACCCTGCTCCCCGCACTCTCCGCGCGGCTCGCCGGGAGCGCCACGGACGCCAGGGACCTCCTCTTCGGCCCGGCTCCCGCCGACGACGCCGCTCTCATCCGCCTGGCGGACCAACTCGACGCCCTCGAAAGAGAGGTACGCACCTCATGAGCGCCCCGACCCCCGAGACCGCTACGAACTCGGACAGCGCCCGCGCCTCCCTGGAGGCCCTGCGCACCGAGATCGCGAAGGCGGTGGTCGGCCAGGACCCCGCCGTCACCGGACTCGTCGTCGCCCTGCTCTGCCGGGGTCACGTCCTCCTCGAAGGAGTCCCCGGCGTCGCCAAGACGCTGCTGGTCCGCGCGCTCGCGGCCACGCTCGAACTCGACACCAAGCGTGTCCAGTTCACCCCCGATCTGATGCCGAGCGACGTCACCGGCTCCCTCGTCTACGACGCCCGTACCGCAGAGTTCTCCTTCCAGCCAGGCCCGGTCTTCACCAACCTGCTGCTCGCCGACGAGATCAACCGCACGCCTCCCAAGACCCAGGCCTCCCTTCTTGAGGCCATGGAGGAACGTCAGGTCACCGTCGACGGAACCCCCCGTCCCCTGCCCGACCCGTTCCTCGTCGCCGCCACCCAGAACCCCGTCGAGTACGAGGGCACCTATCCGCTCCCCGAGGCCCAACTCGACCGCTTCCTGCTGAAGCTGACGGTCCCGCTGCCTTCCCGCGAGGACGAGATCAACGTCCTGACGCGGCATGCGAACGGCTTCGACCCCCGCGACCTCAAGGCCGCCGGAGTCCGCCCGGTCGCCGGCCCCGCCGAACTCGAGGCCGCCCGCGATGCCGTCGCCAAGACCTCGGTCTCCCCCGAGATCGCCGGCTATGTCGTCGATATCTGTCGTGCCACGCGTGAATCCCCCTCGCTCACCCTCGGCGTCTCCCCCCGAGGAGCCACCGCCCTGCTCTCCACCGCCCGCGCCTGGGCCTGGCTCACCGGCCGGGACTACGTCACCCCGGACGATGTGAAGGCCCTGGCGCTGCCCACTCTCCGCCACCGCGTCCAACTGCGGCCCGAGGCCGAGATGGAGGGCGTCACCGCCGACTCCGTCATCAACTCGATCCTCGCCCACGTCCCCGTACCCCGCTGAGAACGGCGCCCCATGGCCCTCACCGGACGAACGGCGCTGATCGCCGCCCTCGGATCGCTCCCCGTCGGCATCCTCGCCCCCAGTTGGGCGGGGGTGCTCGCGGTGAACGCGCCCCTCTCACTCGCAATTCTGTGCGACTACGCGATGGCCGCGCCAGTGCGAACGCTCCAGTTCACCCGAAGTGGTGACACAACAGTTCGACTGGGTGACGGGGCCGAAGTGCAGCTCACCGTGACCAACCCGTCCCGTCGGCGCCTCCGCGCCCGGATCCGAGACGCCTGGCCGCCCAGCAGCTGGCTCCCCGGCACCGAACAGGCCGCTTCCCGCCAGAAGTTGAACGTCCCCGCAGGCGAACGCCGACGCATCACCACATCGCTGCGTCCCACCCGCCGAGGCGACCGCCAGGCCGCACGCGTCACCGTCCGCTCGTACGGACCCCTAGGCCTCGCCGCCCGACAGGGCAGCCACACGGTGCCCTGGACCGTCCGCGTCCTGCCACCCTTCACCAGCCGCAAGCACCTGCCGTCCCGGCTGGCCCGCCTCCGCGAGCTCGACGGCCGCACCAGCGTCCTCATCCGCGGCGAGGGCACGGAGTTCGACAGCCTCCGCGAGTACGTCCCGGGCGACGACACCCGCTCCATCGACTGGCGGGCCACCGCACGCCAGACGACCGTCGCCGTCCGCACCTGGCGCCCCGAGCGGGACCGTCACATCCTGATCGTCCTCGACACCGGCCGCACGTCCGCCGGCCGTGTCGGCGACGTCCCCCGCCTCGACGCCGCGATGGACGCCGCCCTTCTCCTCACCGCCCTCGCCTCCCGCGCCGGCGACCGAGTCGACGTCCTGGCCTACGACCGCCGCCTCCGCGCCCAGGTACAAGGCCGCTCGGCCGGCGACGTCCTGCCCGCCGTGGTGAACGCCCTGGCCCCGATCGAGCCCGAACTCGTGGAGACGGACGCCCGGGGCCTCGCGGCGACGGCCCTGGCCCGGGCCCCGCGCCGCTCGCTCCTCGTCCTGCTCACCAGCCTCGACGCCGCCCCGATCGAGGAGGGTCTTCTCCCGGTCCTGCCGCAGCTCACGCAGCGCCACACCGTGCTCGTCGCCTCCGTGGCCGACCCGCACACCGACCGCATGGCCACCAACCGCGGCACGATCGACGCCGTCTACGAAGCCGCTGCGGCGACCCAGGCCGAGGCCCAGCGCCACCGCACCGCGGACCAGCTCCGCCGCTACGGCGTCACAGTCGTCGACGCCACCCCGGAGAACCTCGCCCCCGCCCTGGCGGACGCCTATCTCGCCCTCAAGGCCGCCGGCCGCCTGTAGTGCCCCCAACGACCGGTGGCCGGCCCTGGGAAACCCAGAACCGGCCACCGATCCGATCACTGGATCAACGGAATACGACAGAAGCCTCCCCGGCCGCGGCACTGAAGGAGCCGGGACAGAGGAACGAGCCTGAGACCTTGGTGGCCGTGAACGGCGTGTTCAGGTACTTCCTGCTGGCACCGTCACGATTCCAGACGATGTTCGTCGCCTTGTAGCGGCAGGAGACGAACGACTGCTTGCCGGTGATGTCGATGGCGTCGGTCCTCGCCGTACCGGCGGCGTCGTCGAAGGTGAAGGCCGGGTTGTTGTTGAGCTGGGCACTGATGCCCCCGCCGCAGGCCAGATTGCCGCCCGGCTTGTTGATCGTCGCCCGGTCCACGGTGAGCGCGCTCGGCGGATTCGCACTGCTGCTGGCGTTGGTCCAGCTACAGGTGTTCCCCGAGACGACGATCACTCCGTCGACCTTGAGGTCCTCGGTGGTGTCGGCATACGCCGTCGTAGAAGCACCGATGCCGGCCGCGATCACCAGCGCGGCCAATCCACTCAGTGTGGGGGTGTACTTCATGTCGCTCCTCCTTGCCACTGCGTTGTGGGTGGGGGGAACCCAAGCGGCCTGGCGGAGCCGGCCGCCCGGATTCGGAGTGCGCACGAAGGGTGACACAACGATCGAGAAATGTCATGGCCCGGTCAATCCTTGGCCAAAAGTAACCCATCGCAAAAATGCCTCAACCCCCGGACAAGGTCCGGGGGTTGAGGCTAAAGATTGTTCGGCGGCGTCCTACTCTCCCACAGGGTCCCCCCTGCAGTACCATCGGCGCTGAAAGGCTTAGCTTCCGGGTTCGGAATGTAACCGGGCGTTTCCCTAACGCTATGACCACCGAAACACTATGAAGTTGAACCGCCGCGCCCCGACCAAGTGGGGGGCGTGTTCGTTACTTCAGAACTAACACAGTGGACGCGAGCAACTGAGGACAAGCCCTCGGCCTATTAGTACCGGTCAGCTCCACCCATTACTGGGCTTCCACATCCGGCCTATCAACCCAGTCGTCTACTGGGAGCCTTACCCTCTCAAGGAGGTGGGAATACTCATCTCGAAGCAGGCTTCCCGCTTAGATGCTTTCAGCGGTTATCCCTCCCGAACGTAGCCAACCAGCCATGCCCTTGGCAGGACAACTGGCACACCAGAGGTTCGTCCGTCCCGGTCCTCTCGTACTAGGGACAGCCCTTCTCAATATTCCTACGCGCGCAGCGGATAGGGACCGAACTGTCTCACGACGTTCTAAACCCAGCTCGCGTACCGCTTTAATGGGCGAACAGCCCAACCCTTGGGACCGACTCCAGCCCCAGGATGCGACGAGCCGACATCGAGGTGCCAAACCATCCCGTCGATATGGACTCTTGGGGAAGATCAGCCTGTTATCCCCGGGGTACCTTTTATCCGTTGAGCGACGGCGCTTCCACAAGCCACCGCCGGATCACTAGTCCCGACTTTCGTCCCTGCTCGACCCGTCGGTCTCACAGTCAAGCTCCCTTGTGCACTTACACTCAACACCTGATTGCCAACCAGGCTGAGGGAACCTTTGGGCGCCTCCGTTACCCTTTGGGAGGCAACCGCCCCAGTTAAACTACCCATCAGACACTGTCCCTGATCCGGATCACGGACCGAGGTTAGACATCCAGCACGACCAGAGTGGTATTTCAACGGCGACTCCACCATGACTGGCGTCACGGCTTCAAAGTCTCCCACCTATCCTACACAAGCCGAACCGAACACCAATATCAAACTGTAGTAAAGGTCCCGGGGTCTTTCCGTCCTGCTGCGCGAAACGAGCATCTTTACTCGTAGTGCAATTTCACCGGGCCTATGGTTGAGACAGTCGAGAAGTCGTTACGCCATTCGTGCAGGTCGGAACTTACCCGACAAGGAATTTCGCTACCTTAGGATGGTTATAGTTACCACCGCCGTTTACTGGCGCTTAAGTTCTCAGCTTCGCAACCCCGAAAGGTCACTAACCGGTCCCCTTAACGTTCCAGCACCGGGCAGGCGTCAGTCCGTATACATCGCCTTACGGCTTCGCACGGACCTGTGTTTTTAGTAAACAGTCGCTTCTCGCTGGTCTCTGCGGCCACCCCCAGCTCACGGAGTAAATCCGATCACCAGTGATGGCCCCCCTTCTCCCGAAGTTACGGGGGCATTTTGCCGAGTTCCTTAACCATAGTTCACCCGAACGCCTCGGTATTCTCTACCTGACCACCTGAGTCGGTTTAGGGTACGGGCCGCCATGAAACTCGCTAGAGGCTTTTCTCGACAGCATAGGATCATCCACTTCACCACAATCGGCTCGGCATCAGGTCTCAGCCTTAATGTGTGACGGATTTGCCTATCACACGGCCTACACCCTTACCCCGGGACAACCACCGCCCGGGCTGGACTACCTTCCTGCGTCACCCCATCGCTTACCTACTACCACCTTGGTTCGCCGGCTCCACCACTTTCCTTTCCCCGAAGGGTCCGGAACGGCTTCACGGGCTTAGCATTAATGGGCTCGATATTGGGCGTTTCAAAGCGGGTACCGGAATATCAACCGGTTGTCCATCGACTACGCCTGTCGGCCTCGCCTTAGGTCCCGACTTACCCTGGGCAGATCAGCTTGACCCAGGAACCCTTAGTCAATCGGCGCACACGTTTCTCACGTGTGTATCGCTACTCATGCCTGCATTCTCACTCGTGAACCGTCCACAACTCGCTTCCGCGGCTGCTTCACCCGGCACACGACGCTCCCCTACCCATCACAGCACCCGTTGGGGCTTATTGCTGCAATGACACGACTTCGGCGGTACGCTTGAGCCCCGCTACATTGTCGGCGCGGAATCACTTGACCAGTGAGCTATTACGCACTCTTTCAAGGGTGGCTGCTTCTAAGCCAACCTCCTGGTTGTCTCTGCGACTCCACATCCTTTCCCACTTAGCGTACGCTTAGGGGCCTTAGTCGATGCTCTGGGCTGTTTCCCTCTCGACCATGGAGCTTATCCCCCACAGTCTCACTGCCGTGCTCTCACTTACCGGCATTCGGAGTTTGGCTAAGGTCAGTAACCCGGTAGGGCCCATCGCCTATCCAGTGCTCTACCTCCGGCAAGAAACACACGACGCTGCACCTAAATGCATTTCGGGGAGAACCAGCTATCACGGAGTTTGATTGGCCTTTCACCCCTAACCACAGGTCATCCCCCAGGTTTTCAACCCTGGTGGGTTCGGTCCTCCACGAAGTCTTACCTCCGCTTCAACCTGCCCATGGCTAGATCACTCCGCTTCGGGTCTTGAGCGTGCTACTGAATCGCCCT